>NZ_HG942085.1:19660-141780 GCF_000612665.1 Neobacillus dielmonensis | reverse complement strand
GAATTATCCGGTATTAGCATCGGTTTCCCGATGTTATCCCAGTCTTACAGGCAGGTTGCCCACGTGTTACTCACCCGTCCGCCGCTAATCATCAGGAGCAAGCTCCTAATGATTCGCTCGACTTGCATGTATTAGGCACGCCGCCAGCGTTCGTCCTGAGCCAGGATCAAACTCTCCAAGAAAGTTGATATAGCTCATAAAATTTACGTTGGCTTCGTTTCGTTAGAAACGAATGTTTTACTGTTGACATATTTGTTTGTTTAGTTTTCAAAGACCAAAATTTACTATCGCTCATAAGCGACTTTATTAATATACCACCCCATATAGTAAAAGTCAACATCCTTTTTGTATATTTTTGATTGTATTAGGCATTGTAGGTGTGTTGCATCTCATTAGGTTGATTTATTTCTGTTGATTGGAGCGGAGGGTGCAAAGACTCAGCTGGGGAAACCCCGCAGGTGTTTTCTTCTCCGAGGGGGCTCCAGGCACGCCCTAAGGTCCGCGAAGCTCCTGGAACGGAAATCAACAGGCCCCATAGCATGAGGGCACTGAAAAACCTTCGGTATTTCAAGAATCTTTAAAGAAAATCAAAAAAGACGACTTTAAAAGTTTTTATCTATTTTATAAATTGCTTTTCTAAGCTTTTTAGAGCGATCCATCAAGATCTCTCTAGGGGACTTTTGATTGTAGCGAGCCTTTGTATGGGTGGCATCCACGATAATTGATTTACTTTTAATGATTTCCTTTTCAATAGCAATCTCAACAGTTTTATTGATTAGCATGTCCAAGAGGTTTACATCTTTTAAACGGAGTTTTCGGAATTTAGTTAAAGAGCTGGGTTCGATTACAAGCTGCTCCAGAGCCATATTTAGAAAATATTTGAAAGACATATCGTATTTAGAGCGTTCAACAACATCGACATCAGACAGGTCGTAAATAGACTTCAACAATAAGTATTTGAACATGCGAATAGGATCGATTGCGTTTCGACCATTATCAAAGCAATACTTATCTTTAAGTTCATCATAAACAAAAGAGAAATTGACCAAGTCGTTAATTTTACGTAGCAAATTTTCTTTTGGAACAACTAAATCATAAATAGCCATATAGGGACTGAAAACATTGACTGTTGATTTTGAATCATAGTATCCACCCGATTGAAATTGATACTATAATTATACAACAAAAAAGGTATAATCCTTTTAAAAATAAGGAATTATACCTTTTTTAAATTTAGCTGGGTAATAGAACCTGTTGATTGGAACGGAAGGCGGCGAAGACTCCTGCGGGAGTACGGGGCAGGGGAGACCCCGCAGGCGCTTTCATCGCCGAGGAGGCTCCCCGGCACGCCCGCGGAAAGCGAAGCCGCCTGGAGTGGAAATCAACAGACGATTTTATTCACGAAAACTGAATTCAGAGACTTCTTCAGTGCCCTCCATAGCATAGATGCTTTTTTTGTCAAAGCGATATATATCCCAAAAGTAAAAAATTGTCGAGAAAAATACCCGTTCTCGACAATCTGAGGAACATCTTAAAGATGCCCCTTAACATTATTATTCTTCAGATTCCTCTGATGAGTCTACTTGTTCACTTTCTTCTGCAACCGTTTCAGAACTGACTTCTTGTACTTCTTGTACCTCTTGATCATCTTGTTCTTCTGGTTCTTCTGGTTCCTCTTTTTCTACTTGAGCGACTGTAGCAACATGTTCATTTTCACTTTCTTTTAAGCTAATCAACTTTACACCCTGGGTGTTACGACCTAATTGAGATATGCCTGCAACATCAATACGAATCAAGACACCGCCAGTCGTGATCAGCATCAGATCTTCTTCACCAGTTACAGCTCTCATGGAAACGAGGTCACCATTCTTCTCTGTAATATGACAGGTTTTAATTCCTTTACCACCTCTGCCTTGAATTCGGTATTCTGCAGCAGGAGTTCGTTTTCCATATCCTTTTTTCGTGACAATTAATACATCATTGTTTTCTTCTAAAACTTCCATGCCGACTACTTCATCATCTGAGTCAAGAGTAATTCCTTTAACCCCTGTGGCAGTACGTCCCATCGATCTTACATCTGTTTCTGGGAAGCGGATTAACATACCCTTTTTCGTACCAATAATGATTTCCTTGCTTCCATCTGTTAGACGCACGGAAATTAATTCATCACCTTCACGCAGACTTAGAGCAATTAATCCGTTATTACGGATATGGGCAAAAGAAGATAATGGTGAACGCTTAGAAATTCCTTCTTTTGTGGTAAAGAATAAGTACCAATCATCAACGAATTCCGAAACAGGAATAATGGCGTTTACCCATTCTCCTTTATCAATCTCCAACAAGTTAACAATTGGAATTCCCTTAGCCGTACGGCTGAATTCCGGTATTTCGTACCCTTTGGAACGGTACACTTTACCCTTGTTAGTAAAGAATAAAATCGTATCATGAGTCGATGTTGTCAATAAATGTTCGACAAAATCATCCTCATGTGTGCCCATTCCTTGGATTCCTCTGCCACCGCGTTTTTGTGCACGGTAGGTGGAAACAGGGAGACGCTTAATATAGCCATTATGAGTCAGGGTAATAACCACATTTTCCCTTGGAATTAAGTCTTCATCCTCAATATTTTCAATACCGCCTGCTGCAATCTCAGTGCGGCGTTCATCATTAAAGCGATCTTTTATTTCTAATAATTCCTCACGGATAATTTCAAGCACTTTTTCTTCGTCGGCTAAAATCGCTTTTAATTCAGCAATCAGCTTAACAAGTCCTTGGTATTCTTCCTCAATCTTTTCTCTTTCTAAACCGGTTAAACGCTGCAGACGCATATCCAGAATAGCTTGAGCCTGCTTTTCAGACAGGTTGAACTGAGTCATTAATCCTTCTCTGGCAATATCAGTTGTCTGGGAATTGCGAATCAGGTTAATAACTGCATCCAGGTTATCCAATGCAACACGCAGACCTTCTAAGATATGAGCCCGTGCCTCTGCTTTACGCAATTCGAATTCAGTTCTTCTGCGGATAACAACCATTTGGTGGTCCAAGTAATGGCTAATGCATTGCTTTAGACTCAAAACCTTCGGATGGCCATTCACGAGTGCCAGCATATTTATGCCAAAGCTAGTTTGCATTGCAGTCAGTTTATATAAATTGTTTAATATAACATTGGCATTGGCATCTTTACGCACTTCTATTACAATCCGCATTCCTCTTCGGTCTGATTCATCTCTAAGGTCTGTAATGCCTTCAATTTTTTTATCACGGGCTAATTCTGCAATTTTTTCAATTAGTTTCGCCTTATTCACTTGATATGGAATTTCATGAACAAGAATTGTTTCCTTGCCATTGGATTTTTGTTCAATTTCCACTTTAGCCCGTAAAGTAATCGAGCCACGGCCTGTTTCGTATGCCTTGCGGATACCGCTTCGACCCAGAATAATTCCTCCAGTAGGGAAGTCGGGGCCTGGAATGATATCCATCAACTCTTGAGTGGTAATGTCCGGATTATGGCTCAAGGCTAAAACGCCATCGATCACTTCTCCAAGTTGGTGAGGTGGGATATTGGTTGCCATCCCGACGGCAATACCTGTTGTCCCGTTCACCAAAAGGTTAGGGAAACGTGCCGGCAAAACAACCGGTTCTCTTTCCTCACCATCATAGTTGTCTTGATAATCAATGGTATCTTTGTTAAGATCTCTTAATAATTCCATGGCAATCTTGGACATTCTAGATTCAGTGTAACGCATGGCTGCTGCTGAGTCACCGTCCACAGAGCCGAAGTTTCCATGGCCATCAACTAACATATAGCGTTGGTTAAAGTCCTGTGCCATTCTGACCATGGTTTCATAAACTGCTGAGTCACCATGCGGGTGATATTTACCGATAACGTCCCCGACGATACGGGCTGATTTTTTATAAGGTTTGTCCGCATGAATTCCAAGATCATGCATAGCATAAAGAATACGGCGGTGAACCGGCTTTAATCCATCCCGGACATCCGGAAGGGCACGAGAAACAATAACACTCATTGCATAGTCAAGAAAAGAAGTTCTCATTTCCTGACTAATATTAATTTCTTTTATTTGAGAACTTGGTGTTTCTGCCATCTTTGGTACCTCCTAATTGGATTCCCTTGTTAACTAAAAAAAGAAAATGAGGATAGTGGTCACCCGCTACCCTTAACTGTTTATACACTTCAAGCTTGGGCACCTTGCTGAAATTGCACAACGGTGCTTTTCCTTTTCTTATATATCTAAATTCTTGACATATTGCGCATTTTCTTCAATGAAGTTACGGCGCGGTTCAACTTTTTCTCCCATCAGCATTTCAAACGTTTCATCTGCCTCAATGGCATCCTCAAGACTTACCTGAAGCATCGTTCTTGACGCAGGGTCCATAGTTGTTTCCCATAATTGCTCAGGATTCATTTCTCCTAAACCTTTATATCGCTGAATATTCGGCTTTGGCTGGCTTGGCAGCTCAGCAAAAATCCGGTCCAGCTCTTTATCATTGTAAGCATACTCAATGCGTTTACCTTGCTGCACTTTATATAATGGCGGCTGGGCAATATAGACATAGCCTGCTTCCAAAATTTTACGCATATACCGATAAAAGAAGGTTAAGAGCAGCGTTCTGATATGAGCACCGTCTACGTCCGCATCTGTCATAATTACAACTTTATGGTATCTGGCTTTGGCAATATCAAAATCTTCCCCAATACCTGTTCCAATGGCGGTAATCATCGCTCTAACCTCATTATTGGAAAGGATCCGATCAAGCCGTGCCTTTTCTACGTTTAAGATTTTTCCGCGCAGCGGCAAAATGGCCTGGAAGTGACGGTCACGGCCTTGTTTTGCCGAACCACCTGCGGAATCACCTTCTACAATGTACAATTCGCTTTCAGATGGGTCTCTAGATGAACAGTCTGCCAATTTACCAGGCAAACTAGAAACCTCCAAAGCACTTTTGCGGCGAGTCAATTCTCTCGCCTTTTTGGCTGCCATTCTAGCTCTAGATGCCATTAATCCTTTTTCGATAATTTTCCTAGCCACAGCCGGATTTTCTAATAAGAATTTCTCAAAGGTACTGGAGAAAACCGTGTCAGTTATCGTCCTTACCTCAGAGTTTCCAAGCTTTGTTTTCGTTTGGCCCTCAAATTGCGGGTCTGGGTGCTTCACCGAGATAATGGCTGTCAAACCTTCACGTACGTCCTCACCGGTCAGATTGGAGTCACTTTCTTTAATTAAGCCATTTTTTCTGGCGTAATCATTAATAACTCTGGTTAATGCCGTCTTAAAGCCGGATTCATGTGTTCCGCCTTCATACGTATGAATATTATTGGCGAAGGAGTAGATGCTTTCTGTATAACCCTCGTTGTATTGAAGGGCTACCTCCACACTGATTCCATCGCGTTCTCCGCTTACATCAATCGGCTCTTCGTGAATAACTTCTTTTGTGCGATTCAAATGTTCTACATACGACTTAATTCCGCCCTCGTAGTGGTATTCAGTACGTTTACCTTCTCCACGCTTGTCTTCAATTGTAATTCTAAGACCGCGGTTTAAGAAAGCTAATTCACGGATCCGAGTTGCTAAAATGTCATATTCATATTCCAATGTTTCTGTAAAAATTTCACCATCTGGTTTAAAATGAGTGATTGTTCCCGTTTTGTCCGTTTCACCAATCACTTTTAAATCAGCAGCCGGCACGCCGCGCTCGTATTTTTGGTAGTGAATTTTTCCATCACGGTGGACAAATACCTCCAGATAGGTGGATAGGGCGTTAACTACGGAAGCACCAACACCATGGAGTCCTCCGGAAACCTTATAGCCACCGCCGCCGAATTTTCCTCCAGCGTGGAGCACGGTCATAATAACCTCAACAGCCGGACGGCCCATTTTTTCCTGAATGTCAACAGGGATACCGCGGCCATTATCCTTTACTGTTATGCTATTGTCTTCTTCAATTATGACATTGATTTCAGTACAGTAGCCAGCGAGTGCTTCGTCAATACTGTTATCTACAATCTCCCATACTAGGTGATGCAGACCCCTTGAGCTTGTGGAACCGATATACATACCCGGCCGTTTTCGAACTGCCTCCAGGCCTTCAAGCACTTGTATCTGGCTTGCATCATACTCATGCTCCTGAACTGCTTTTTGATCCATTGTCACTTGAATCACCTGCGCTTTCTGCCGAAATTACTCTCTATTTCATTACTACAAAATAATGCTTAAAATTCATTTATATAAATTTGGCTGGAACGCTTCTTCAGCGTACTGGAAGCGATCGGGGATAAGTAAACTTTTTCAGAAGTAATAACAATTGATTTATACGGATTTTTAGAAAGATTAACTACCTGTTTTTGGTGATGATTCAGAAATTCCTCTACCAATTCGGAGTTCAAAGCACTTTCTTTATCCAAGATAGTAATAATTTCTTTTGCTCTAATATTGAGATCTTCCCCGATATGAAGATACATGTTCGTTCCACCTCAATGAACTTTCTTAATTACCCCTGCAGCCACTTCAAAAGTGGCAGCTTCTTTTAATGTTTGATGGTCAATACCGTCCACACTTGTGGTTGTCACAAAGGTTTGAACCTTTCCCTGAATGGTATTTAGCAAATGAGATTGACGATAGTCATCCAATTCTGATAAAACATCATCTAACAATAAAATTGGATATTCTCCCATTTCGGAAAAAATTAGTTCGATTTCCGCCAATTTAACAGAAAGGGCGGTTGTCCGTTGCTGCCCTTGAGAGCCAAACGTCTGAACATCCCGATTGTTTACAAAAAACAGCAAATCATCCCGATGAGGACCGAACAAAGTGGTTCCTCTGTCAATTTCCCTTGATTTCACCTTGGAAAACTTTTCTTCAAAGCTTGCTACCATTTTCGACAAATCTTGGTCTTCTAATACCTCTACCGAAGGTTTATAACTGATTTCAAGTGTTTCGAGCCCTCTTGAGATCCCTTGGTGAATTGGTTTCGCCCAATTTTCGAGCATGTGAAGAAACTCAAAACGTTTCCGAACAATCTTCACGGCCATTTGGATGAATTGTTCAGTTAATATTTCGAGCATTGTTTCATCGGTCTGTTTTTTAATTTGCATCATTTTCAGGAAATGATTTCTTTGCTGGAGTATTTTTTGATATTGGCTCATATCATGTAAATAAATAGGTGATATTTGGCCAATCTCCATATCAATAAATCGTCTGCGAATCTGTGGACTTCCTTTAACCAGATTGAGGTCTTCGGGAGCAAACATGACTACGTTCATATTCCCGACATATTGACTCAGTTTTTGCTGCTCAATATGGTTCAATTTTGCTTTTTTCCCTTTTTTAGATATGACTAATTGCAGTGGCAGGGAACTGTGCTGTTTTTGTACCCTACCTTCTATTTTAGCATAATCCTGATCCCAACGAATAAGATCTTTATCATTTGAGGTTCGATGTGATTTAGCCATGGCTAAAACATATATGGATTCCATCACATTTGTTTTCCCTTGGGCATTTTCACCTAAGATGACATTTACCTTATTTTCAAATTCAATGGATAATTCATCATAATTTCGATAATTTTTTAATCCTAAGCTTTCAATATGCATGCTCCGACGTCATCCTTTAGTTACTCGGTAATCACGAACTCTCCAAATCCGGGAATGTTAATCTTGTCATCAGTGCGAAGTTTTCTGCCTCGTCTTTGATCCTGTTCTCCGTTGATAAATACATCATGTTCACTTAAAAACCATTTTGCCATTCCGCCTGTTGAAATGACATCTGCGAGCTTTAAAAACTGCCCTAAAGTAATAAATTCTGTATCGATCTTTATTTGTTCAGGCAAAATAATCACCCTCATTCCTAAATGGTCTCAATACTTTATTTTACTAAAAAATCTCGTCGAGTACAAAGGTCATCTAAAAATAAAGCCACCAGCGGGGGTGGCTTATCATTTGTTGGATTTAGATTAATAAGTTCTTACAGGCAAAATCAATTGCAGAATGGTTTCATCATGAAGTGGACGAATCACAAATGGACGCATCGCCCCTGTAAAGTTAATGTGAATATCCTGACCTTCAAGTGCTTTTAATGCATCCATCATAAATTTCGCACTAAAGGAGATTTTTAAGTCTTCTCCTTGAATGGATTCGCTTTGTATTTCTTCCACTACTTTACCGATCTCCGGGGTGTTTGAAGAAATCTCGATAATGCTGCTGTCAATGGTCGATAGCTTGACCACATTATTTCTTCCTTCACGTGCAAGAAGTGATGCCCGGTCAATGGCTTGAAGAAATTCCTTCGTATTCACGGTTATATCGGTTTTGCTGTCTGTAGGAATTAATCGGGAGGTATCCGGATAATTTCCTTCCAACAAACGAGAGAAGAACAATAAATGTTTCGCTTTAAATAAAATTTGATTCTCGGTAATGACAATATCAATTAGATCACTGGAGTCATCGATAATTTTGCTTAGTTCATTTAAACTCTTGCCTGGTATGACGACATTATAGTTTTCATCATTCTCAGTATCAATTTTTGCTTTTCTTAAGGCTAGGCGGTGGCTATCTGTTGCAATACAGGTTAACTCGCCATTTTCTATCTTCCAGTTTACACCTGTCAAGATGGGGCGTGTTTCTGAGGTGGACACTGCAAAATGGGTTTGCCGAACCATCGCTTTTAATAAATCAGCCGCAATATGGAATTTATTATTTTCTTCAATTTGCGGTAGGTGAGGATATTCCTCGGCATCTAGACCAATAAGGTTAAATTCAGATTTACCAGATCGGATGACCGTCTGCAGATGATTCAGTACCTCAATTTCTACTGAGTCTGTTGGCAGTTTCTTAACAATTTCACTAAAAAATTTAGCCTGCAAAACAATGGCACCAGCCTGTTTGATTTCAACAATTTCATCGCCAGCTTCTTCTTTAGGAATAAACGATTCAATCGAAATATCTGAATCACTTCCGGTTAGTGTGACTCCCTCATCTGTAGCTGTAATTTTAATACCAGTCAAAATAGGAATCGTTGTCCGTGAAGTGACTGCTTTCATAACATCTTGAACACTTTGTACTAGACGGTCCCGTTGGATGATAAATTTCATTTTTTATATCCTCCGATTTTAAAAGTAATTTTTTTATCGCCATAGGCATATATTATTATTTATTTTTTAAAAAAAAACAGTAGAAGTACTAGTAGGCCTTGTTGATATGTGGATAACTATTATTTTAACACGGAAACACAGCCTATCCACATGTGGACAGACTGTGCACGACAGTGGCCAAGTTATTCACATAAACCCTAAACTTTCAACAACTCATTTAGTTCTTTCATCTGTTTTTGTAATTGTGGATCGGTTTGGAGCAGCTTAGAAATCTTTTCATGAGCATGGATTACGGTCGTATGGTCCCTGCCGCCGAATTCTTCGCCGATTTTCGGAAGTGAATAATCGGTCAGTTCCCGGGACAAATACATAGCGATTTGTCTAGGAAAGGCAATGGACTTTGTCCGCTTTTTGGCTTTAAAATCCTCCAGCTTAATATTGTAATGCTCGCCGACAACTCTTTGAATTTCAAGTATTGTAATCACTTTTGGCTTTGAACTTGGAATGATATCCTTTAAAGCTTCCGCCGCAAGATCAGCGTTTATGTCTTTGTTGATTAAGGATGAATAGGCAACAACGCGAATTAAGGCGCCCTCTAATTCACGAATGTTTGAGTCAATTTGATTAGCAATATATAGCATGACTTCATTTGGTATATCCAGTCCGTCTGCCTTTGCTTTTTTCCTTAAGATCGCAATCCTCGTTTCTAAATCAGGAGGAGTGATATCGGTAATCAGTCCCCATTCAAACCGCGAACGAAGTCTGTCCTCTAATGTTGGTATTTCCCTTGGCGGCCGGTCACTAGAAATAACAATTTGTTTACTGTCTTCATGCAGTGCATTAAAGGTATGGAAAAATTCTTCCTGGGTTGATTCTTTTCCCGCCAAAAATTGAATATCATCTATCAAAAGAACATCCACATTTCGATATTTATTGCGGAAATTCTCAGCTTTATTGTCACGGATGGAATTAATAAATTCGTTTGTAAATTTCTCAGACGATAAATAAACCACTTTAGCAGCTGGATTATGCTCAAGTACATAGTGTCCAATGGCATGCATCAAGTGGGTTTTTCCTAATCCTACACCCCCGTAGATAAAAAGCGGATTATAGGCTTTGGCCGGTGCTTCTGCAACGGCAAGGGAAGCTGCGTGGGCGAAACGGTTGCCGGAACCAATTACAAATGTATCAAAAGTATATTTTGGGATTAAGACACTGGGTGGAAACTCGGTATGATCCTCGTCTTTTTTACTTTTTTTCGCCGGCGCTGGAATTTCAAATTCTTCCTCTTTAGGATTTTGCGGAATAATAAATTTTACGGCTAACTCTTCTCCGGTAATTTCATAGAGGATTCCAGAAATTAATTGAGAATAACGCTCCTCCAGCCAATCCCGGGCAAACTCATTTGGAGCTGTTATGACAAGCAGATCTCCTTGAAGGGAATGAGCTTTTGTGGATTTAAGCCAGGTATCAAAGCTGGGTTTGCTGATTTTCTTCTCAATATTGGCCAGGGCTGCATGCCAAAGATCCGCAATGTTTTCCAACTAGTATCCCTCCTTTTTTAAAATTGCATAATATGACAGTGGTTTTAGTTGATACTCCCAAAACATTTCCGATAAAAAGTTTTTGTCCCTGCTGCGCATGTCAAAAAACAATAAAATAAGTGCTTTGTGCATATAATAAAGGCTATGAATTTATCATTATACGAAACAGTGGTTGTGGAAAACATATAATAAGGAAAAAATGTGGAGTTTCGACAATATCCACCTCTTGTGGACAACTTTTTACAGAGCCTCTGAATAAACTGTCCACATGTTATCCACAATCTGTGGATAATAAAGATATGACTTCTAGATATTCAGAGTGAAAACACAAATATAATATCAAATAATACTAAGGTATGCAATGGTTTTTCAAAGTTTATCCACAAGTAATCCAGCTGTGAATAAAAATTGTCCACAGGTTGATGGTTTGTGAAAAACCTGTCAATATCTTGTGTGGATAACGAAAAAAATGTCGATTTTCTTATCCACAGCCCAGAAAAACGGATGCACTTGGTATTTTTTTCTGAAGGTCAGAAGATCGATAAGTTCCTTTTGAGGAAAAATTGGAAGAGAACAATATTGGGACAATGGTTGACAATTTCTAGTTATCATCCTTATAATGTATAAGACTGTCTATAACAATTTCAGCAGCAATTCCTCAGGGAGGTGTCATATAATGAAAAGAACATATCAACCAAATAAGCGTAAACACAGCAAAGTTCACGGATTCCGCAGCCGCATGAGTTCAGCAAACGGACGTAAGGTTCTTGCTCGTCGTCGTCGTAAAGGAAGAAAAGTATTATCAGCTTAGACCACTGAAACGTCTCAGTGGTCTTTTTTCTAATAAGACGCAGGAGCGCTTTTGCGCTTTAGGCGGATAAAACAGTTGGACAAGCGCTCGGTTATGTTTATCACACTGGGCGCTTTGCCTAAACTACAAGAGGAAGAAAACTATTTATACATAAAAACGGTGACCAGACTGAAGGTGAAACTGTTGAAAAAAGAATTCAGGATCAAGAAGAATAATGACTTTCAAGCGGTATTCCAAAACGGACGGTCATTTGCCAATCGGCAATTCGTGGTTTACTCCTTGCCAAAAGAAAACCAGGCTTACTTTCGGATCGGTTTGTCGGTCAGTAAGAAACTCGGCAATGCGGTAACCAGAAACCGAATTAAACGATTTATCCGGCAATCAATTTTGGAGTTAAGAGATCAAATCACCACAGGTAATGATTACGTCATTATTGCTAGAAAACCTGCTGCGGATATGGATTTCTTTGAGGTGAAAAGCAGTTTAACGCACGTATTGAAGGTAGGAAAGGTGCTAAAGCGTGCCAATCGCTAGTGAAGGAATTTTCTTACCCGCGACCTCAAGAGGTTGAAGACAAGCTCGAGGTGAACATGGTAAAATAGCAAATGAAACTATACATAAAGCTGAAAACCCACTTGATAATACATGAAGATAGAGGAGGAAATCTTGGTTGAAAAAACGAATATTATTATTATTCGGGATTATTTCGGTATTTTTGCTGCTGGCTGGCTGTACAGAAGTTAATAAGCCAATAACCGCAGAAAGTACGGGCTTTTGGAATGAATATATTGTCTATCCATTATCATGGCTGATTGTTCACATGGCAGATTGGCTTGGCGGCAGCTTTGGATTATCGCTTATTGTGGTTACAATTATTATTCGGACGATTATTTTGCCACTAATGATTAAGCAAACGAAAAGTTCTAAAGCGATGCAGGCTCTTCAGCCAGAAATGGAAGCGCTCAAAAAGAAATATAGCTCCAAAGATCAAAAAACACAGCAATTGCTGCAGCAGGAGACGATGGCGCTATTCCAAAAGCATGGCGTCAATCCGATGGCAGGATGTTTCCCGCTAATAGTCCAAATGCCAATACTTATTGGTTTTTATCATGCGATCAGCAGAACAAGGGCAATTGCCCAAGATAATTTTCTTTGGTTTGATTTAGGCGATAAGGACCCCTATTACATTTTACCAATAGTAGCGGGCATCACAACCTTCATCCAGCAAAAGATGATGATGGCCGGTCAGACGAACCAAAACCCGCAAATGGCTATGATGCTTTGGATGATGCCGATTATGATTGTTATTTTTGCGTTAAACTTTCCAGCAGCTCTGTCCCTGTACTGGGTTGTAGGGAATATTTTCACAATTGTGCAAACATATTTCATAAAAGGACCGGAATTGAGGGCACCAGCCACCGGTAAAGCGGGAGGAGCAAAAAAGTGAAACAGGTAACTGCTACAGGACAAACAGTCGAAGAGGCAGTAGTATCAGCTTTAGCTCAATTGAATACCACCAAAGACCGCGCAGAAGTTAATGTCATTGATGAAGGTAAAAAAGGGATCTTCGGCATTTTTGGGTCACGGCCAGCAGTTGTGAAAGTGACATTAAAAATTGACCCAATTGATGAGGCAAAGAAGTTTATCCAAGAAGTCAGCAGGTCGATGGGGGCACCCGTGGAGATTGATGTTAAGCGGGAAGGAAAACAGGTTAATTTAGTCCTTTCTGGTGAGAAAATTGCTTTATTGATTGGGAAGCGGGGACAAACGTTAAATTCGCTTCAATATTTGACTCAATTAGTAATTAATCGCAATTCAGAACAGTTTTTAACGGTGGTTTTGGATGCAGAGAATTATCGCAACAGAAGAAGTGATACTCTGATTCAGTTGGCAAACCGCCTAGCCCTAAAGGCGGTCAAAACAGGCAAAGATGTTGCTTTAGAGCCGATGCCATCTTATGAACGAAAAATCATTCATAGCGCCTTATCTGAAAACAATCGGGTAAAAACCCTCTCGGATGGAACGGAACCTCATCGTTTTGTGGTAATTTCACCAATAAAAAATAAATAAAATACAAAGTCACAAGGAAAGACATCCTATCTAAAAATAGGGTGTCTTTTTTTGTCGATTTTATTTCTCTTGTTTCATTTTTTCGGGGATATCCACTGTCGGAAAAAATTCATGTTGTTGTTATTCACATGTGGATAAGTTAAAATAGAATTTGACTTTTATTTTGTTGTGGATAAGTCAGTTTGCTCCAAAAGCTGGCTTTTTTATGATATCTTTATACTTTGCAAAAAAATTATGTGTGTGTATATAAATAAGATGTTTTTTTAGTGAGGTGAAAAAAATGGAGATGGATACGATTGCTGCAATCTCGACTCCGATGGGAGAAGGAGCCATTGCGATAGTTAGGTTAAGTGGTGTTGATGCGATACCGATTGCGGACAGACTATTTAACGGTGTCGGTGGTAAAAGGTTGATTGAAGTGGCATCGCATACGATTCATTATGGTCACTTGAATGACCCTAAGACAGGGCAAGTGGTTGAAGAGGTTATGGTCTCGGTTATGAAAGGACCAAAAACATTTACGAAAGAGGATGTAGTAGAAATCAATTGCCATGGTGGGATTGTTTCTGTAAATCGAGTCCTCCAGTTGGTACTAAGGTCAGGTGCACGGCTTGCTGAACCTGGTGAATTTACGAAGCGGGCGTTTTTGAACGGAAGAATTGACTTATCGCAGGCCGAAGCAGTAATGGATTTAATTCGTGCCAAAACAGATAAAGCGATGAATATGGCACTTGGGCAAATGGAAGGACGTTTATCGAGACTGATTCAGAGATTGCGTCAAGAAATCTTAGAGGTCCTCGCACAGGTAGAAGTGAATATTGATTATCCTGAGTACGATGATGTCGAAGAAATGACCCATAAAATGATGAAGGAAAAGGCACAGTATGTACGAGTTGAAATTAGCAAACTGCTGCAGACCTCACAGCAAGGGAAAATCCTGAGAGAGGGACTTTCAACTGTTATCGTAGGAAGGCCTAATGTGGGCAAATCATCCCTACTAAATAGCCTTGTTCAAGAAAATAAGGCTATTGTAACAGATATTCCGGGAACAACGCGGGATGTCATTGAGGAATATGTCAACGTACGCGGCGTGCCGCTTAGACTGCTGGATACGGCCGGAATCAGGGAAACAGAAGATATTGTGGAACGGATTGGCGTAGAGCGCTCGCGTCAGGTCCTTAAAGAAGCGGATTTAATTTTACTCGTATTGAACTATTCCGATGAACTGACCAAAGAGGACGAAAACCTATTTGAAGCCATTGAAGGAATGGATGTCATTATCATTGTTAATAAAACGGACTTGCCTCAGAAAATTGATCTGGAAAGAGTCCAACAGCTTGCGCAAGGCCGCAAGGTGGTCACTACTTCACTGTTGGAAGACCAAGGTGTCGATCAGCTTGAAGAAGCTATTGCAGCCATTTTCTTTGGCGGCCAAATCGAGGCCAAGGATGTTACGTATGTATCGAATAGCCGACATATTGCGTTGCTGCATCAAAGCCTCCAAGCAATTGAGGATGTATTGGAAGGCGTAGAATTGGGAACACCGATAGATATTATTCAAATTGACATGACCAGAACCTGGGAGCTGCTAGGAGAAATCATTGGTGACACGGTCCATGAAAGCCTGATTAATCAATTATTTTCTCAATTCTGTTTAGGAAAATAGAATAGAAAGAGTTTTTCCGCGAGGCTGCGGAAAAAGGAGGAACAAACCATGCAATACGAAGCAGGAAACTTTGACGTTATTGTCGTCGGTGCCGGCCATGCTGGCTGTGAGGCGGGCCTCGCGGCGGCAAGACTGGGTGCCAAAACGTTAATGATCACAATTAATTTGGATATGGTGGCCTTTATGCCATGTAACCCTTCCGTAGGCGGCCCGGCTAAAGGGATAGTTGTCCGGGAAATTGATGCGCTCGGTGGAGAAATGGGCAAAAATATCGATAAAACGTATATCCAAATGCGCATGCTTAATACTGGAAAGGGCCCTGCAGTGCGTGCATTAAGAGCACAGGCCGATAAATTTGCTTATCAGCATGAAATGAAGAAAACACTCGAGGAAGAACCGAATTTAACTTTGCTGCAAGGGATGGTTGAAGAACTAATTGTCGAGGATGGAATATGCACGGGCGTCATAACAAAAACTGGTGCAATCTACCATGCCAAAACAGTGGTGATTACGACCGGTACTTTCCTACGCGGCGAAATTATTATCGGAGAATTAAAATATTCAAGTGGTCCTAATAATCAGCAGCCATCCATTCGGTTGTCAGAACACTTAGAACAGCTTGGGTTTGAGCTAGTTCGATTTAAAACAGGTACGCCGCCACGGGTAAACAGTAATACGATTGATTACAGCAAGACGGAAATTCAGCCTGGTGATGAAGAGCAGAGGGCATTTTCTTATGAGACAACAAAATTTATTACCGACCAGCTCCCCTGCTGGTTAACCTATACCAGTGAGCAAACACATCAAATCATTAATGACAACCTGCATCGTTCACCGATGTATTCTGGAATGATTAAAGGAACGGGTCCTCGCTATTGTCCATCTATTGAGGATAAAGTGGTCCGGTTTAGTGATAAACCGCGGCATCAAATTTTCTTAGAGCCAGAAGGCCGAAACACAAGAGAAGTTTATGTTCAAGGTTTATCAACTAGCCTCCCTGAAGATGTTCAAAAAGAGATCTTAAAAACGGTCCCTGGTTTGGAACAAGCAGAAATGATGCGTGCCGGCTATGCCATTGAATATGATGCTATCAAGCCGACTCAGCTTTGGCCAACCTTAGAAACAAAGGTAGTCAAAAATCTCTATACAGCAGGTCAAATTAATGGTACCTCGGGTTATGAGGAGGCCGCAGGGCAGGGAATTATGGCAGGTATTAATGCGGGATTACGTGCACTTGACCGCGAGGAACTGGTACTAAGCCGATCAGATGCCTATATAGGTGTATTAATTGATGACTTGGTTACCAAGGGGACCAATGAGCCCTACAGATTGCTCACCTCGAGAGCTGAATATAGGCTGCTGCTGCGCCACGATAATGCTGACCTGAGACTGACTGAAGTTGGTTATAAGATTGGCTTAATCAAAGATGAACGTTACTCGAAATTTTTAGCTAAAAAAGCAGCGGTTGAGGCAGAAAGACAAAGACTGCAGGAAACCATCCTCAAGCCATCCGATAAAAGGCTTCAGGATTTGATTAAATCAATCGGCGGCAGTGAATTAAAGGATGGTATTCGTGCCTCTGATTTACTGAAGAGGCCGGAAATGACTTATGCCATGCTTGAGTCCATTACACCATCAGAAGCCCCATTAGATGATGAAATTAAGGAACAAGTGGAAATACAAGTCAAATATGAGGGTTACATTGAAAAATCATTACAGCAGGTTGAACGATTAAAGAAAATGGAAGATAAGCGAATTCCAGAAAATATTGATTATGATGCTATCTCTGGGCTCGCCAATGAAGCAAAACAAAAGCTAAAGAAAATCCAGCCATTAACCCTTGCACAAGCGTCGAGAATCTCCGGAGTCAATCCCGCGGACATTTCCATCCTGTTGGTTTATTTAGAACAGGGCAAAATTGCAAGAGTGGCAAGTAATTAAATATATGCTGGAAAACCAGCTTGTATAGAATAAATTAACTAATGTGAAGCGCCCAGTCTGTGCAGCCGGGCGCCAAGCATGGTTAGGTTAGCGAGGAATAAGAATGAATAGCGACCAATTTGCCGCAAGTCTTCGAGAAAAAGGAATCAACCTTACAGAACAGCAGCTGGACCAGTTCGAAACATATTATCAGACGTTGGTGGAATGGAATGAAAAAATAAACTTAACCGCGATTACTGAAAAAGGGGAAGTTTATTTAAAACACTTTTATGACTCCATTTCGGCTGCTTTTTATTTTGATTTTTCAAGACCCATTCATATTTGTGATGTCGGTGCCGGTGCTGGTTTTCCGAGTATTCCATTAAAAATTGTTTTTCCCCATCTTAAAATAACCATTGTAGATTCATTGAATAAACGAATTCAGTTTTTAAACCATCTTGCTGATGTCCTGAAGCTAGACAATGTTTATTTTGTTCATGACCGGGCGGAAACGTTTGGGTCCAATTCGCAATACCGTGAAAGTTTTGATGTGGTGACTGCAAGAGCTGTAGCAAGAATGTCAGTGCTTAGTGAATTATGTCTGCCACTAGCAAAGCAAGGTGGGCATTTTGTAGCCCTAAAGGCAGTAAATGCTGATGAAGAATTGGCAGCTGCTAAAAAGGCCATTTATGTTCTCGGGGGAAAACTGGAACAAAAGTTTACCTTTACCCTGCCAATTGAAAATTTTGAACGAACTGTCATAGTGATTGAAAAGGAAAAGCCTACCCCAAAAAAATATCCGCGTAAGCCTGGAACGCCAAATAAAACACCAATTGAATAAGCAATCAATGAAGATATTTGGGGAACCTGCCAGCCTATCCCCTGTGGAAGGGGATGACTTTTATAAAGGAAAAATGATATCCTTAGGCAGGAAGAACATTTGTATATAGAGAATAAGTAATAGGGAGTTTTCGTAAAGGTGGTGTTGGGGATGAAGAATTCGTTTACACGCTTTTTTGGTCTTGGTGATAAAGAACAACAAACGGTCGAATTTGAAGAAGAATTAAATCTCGAAAAGAACGAGGAAATCCAGAAGATTCCCATTGATCGAATCGTTCCTAACCGGTTCCAGCCTAGAACTGTTTTTGATGAAGACAAAATTGAAGAATTATCCAGAACGATTCACATACACGGAATTATCCAACCTATTGTCATCAGGCAATTTGATACGAATCAATATGAAATTATTGCCGGGGAACGCCGCTGGCGGGCTATGAAAAAGCTTGGGTGGACGGAAGCACCAGCTATTATTAAAAATTTTACCGATACTCAGACAGCATCCGTCGCGCTAATCGAGAACCTGCAGCGGGAAGAATTATCTCCAATTGAGGAAGCAATTGCCTATGGCAAGCTGCTGGAATTGCATAACTTAACCCAAGAAGCATTAGCCCAGCGGCTCGGAAAGGGTCAGTCTACTGTTGCCAATAAACTGCGCTTGCTTAAATTGCCGCAGCCAGTTCAAGATGCGTTATTGAATAAAGTCATAACTGAGCGGCATGCCCGTGCGTTGATACCGCTGAAGGACCCGGAAAAGCAGGTTGCTTTGCTCGGAGAAGTAATCGAGAAAAACTTGAACGTGAAACAGACTGAAGAACGGGTAGTTAAGTTCTTGGAACAAAAAACCGACAAGCCAAAGCCAAAGCGGAAAGCTTTCAGCAAGGATATGAGAATCGCCGTTAATACGATTCGCCAGTCGTTAAACATGGTCAGCGACAGCGGAATAAATTTAGATTCAGAAGAACAAGAATTCGACGAATTTTACCAATTTACAATTCGAATTCCTAAGAAAAAGTAAACAGTTCATTTCAGAGGATGGCTTTTTTTGCTGTCCTCTTCTTTATTGCCTTCACCGCTCTCACTATTCCTCGGGAAATGCTAATGAATGACAAATAATTGCTTGACTGGATGAATATTTTTTCGAAAAAAAATTCCAAGCTTATCATTTCATGATAAAATAAAGGAATGGTGTTTAAATATTATTCTGTTGGACAAAAAGTGACAAAATTCTCGTCATTTTTAAAAATTACTAGGATTCAAGATTAAAATTTTTGGAGAATTAAAAGGGTAGGTGACATCGTGGGTAAGATCCTTTCTATCGCGAATCAAAAAGGCGGAGTCGGTAAAACGACTACGGCTGTCAACCTAGGCGCCTGCTTAGCTTTTATAGGCAAAAAAGTCTTAATAGTCGACGTAGACCCACAAGGAAATGCTACGAGCGGTGTTGGCATTGAAAAGGCAGAAGTTGACCAATGTATATATGATGTATTAGTAGATGATGTGGAAGCGAAGGATGTAATTCGGCCAACAGCGATTGAAAATTTATCTGCTATACCGGCTACTATACAGTTAGCAGGGGCAGAAATCGAACTTGTTCCAACTATTTCCAGAGAAGTTCGTTTAAAGCGGGCACTGGAGGAAGTAAAAGATCAGTTTGATTATATTATTATTGATTGTCCACCGTCATTAGGACTATTAACGCTGAATGCCCTTACTGCTTCCGACTCGGTTATAATTCCAGTTCAGTGTGAATACTACGCTTTGGAGGGCCTTAGCCAGTTATTGAACACGGTAAGACTCGTTCAAAAGCACCTTAACCAGGATTTAAAAATTGAAGGCGTATTGTTAACGATGTTGGATGCCCGAACTAATTTAGGTATCCAAGTCATTGAAGAAGTGAAAAAGTACTTTCAGGATAAAGTCTATAAAACCATCATTCCAAGAAATGTGCGTCTAAGTGAGGCTCCAAGCCATGGGGAACCAATTATTACATATGATTCCAGGTCCCGCGGTGCTGAAGTATATTTAGACTTAGCAAAGGAAGTGGTCGCAAATGGCTAAAGGTTTAGGAAAAGGCTTGAATGCTTTCTTTAGCATGGAACCTGGTAAAGAGGAAACAGTCCAGGAGATTAAAGTACAGGATCTCCGTCCTAATCCCTATCAGCCTCGAAAAACCTTTCACCAAGAGGCAATTGACGAACTAAAAGCTTCGATTCTCGAGCATGGAATTTTACAGCCGCTTGTGGTTAGAAAAAGTATTAAAGGCTATGAAATTGTGGTTGGGGAACGCCGTTATCGCGCTGCTAAGGAGGCCAAGCTGGGAACTGTTCCTGCAGTGGTCCGGGAACTTTCCGAGCAACAGATGATGGAACTGGCTGTGCTGGAAAATCTGCAGCGGGAAGACCTAAATCCGATTGAAGAAGGACAAGCTTATCAAACTTTAATGGAGAATTTGAAACTGACCCAGGAAGAAGTAGCAAAACGATTAGGCAAAAGCCGGCCCCATGTTGCTAATCATATTCGGCTCCTCTCTCTTCCGCCAAAAATTCAAGTGCTCATTGCCGAAGGGAAAATTACCATGGGCCATGGCCGTGCCCTATTAGGTCTAAGGCAGAAAGGCAAGCTGCCAAGTCTAGTGGAAAAAGTCATTAAGGAATCACTAAATGTACGACAGCTTGAAAAATTGATTCAGGAATTAAATGAAAGTGTTCCACGTGAAACAAAAAAGCCGGAAAAGAAAAAGGATGTTTTTCTACTAGAGCGAGAGCATTCCTTAAGGGAGCGGTTTGGAACAACTGTTAATATTAAACAAAATAAAAGTAAAAATAAAGGTAAGATTGAAATTGAATTCTTCTCCCAGGAAGACTTGGAGCGGATATTAGAAATGCTGGGACAAGAGGAATCAGAGTAGGCCATCTTAAGGGTGGTTTATTTTTTTATGAGAAAAGCGGAAGCGCTAGGGCGCTAGAGCTAGACAATTCTAAGAGGGGTTAAAACAGCATGTTTTTATTAGGTACACTGGTAAATGGATTGTTGATTATCATCGGGACTATGCTTGGCAAGCTGTTAAATCGGATTCCGGAAAGCATGAAAACAACTGTCATGTATGGAATTGGCTTGTCTGTTATGGTTTTAGGATTGCAAATGGGGCTGAAATCAGAGAACTTCCTGATTGTGATTATTAGCTTAGTAGCAGGGGCTGTTATTGGGGAATGGATTCATTTAGAGGAAAAATTAAATCAATTGGGACAATGGTTAGAACGAAAAGTTGGTTCAAGTGACAAAGGCAGTATTTCAGAAGGGTTCGTCACGGCCACACTCATATTTGTCATTGGCGCTATGGCAATTATTGGTGCTCTTGACAGTGGGATTCGCGGCGACCATGATGTCCTTTATACTAAATCTGTTATTGACGGGTTTACGGCGTTAATTCTAACTACCACATTAGGAATTGGAGTCATCTTCTCCGCTATTCCAGTTATGCTTTATGAAGGCTTAATTGCCTTATTCGCCACTCAAATAGACAGGTTAGTGCCTAAGGTACTAATGGATCAATTCATTGTGGAGATGACTTCTGCTGGTGGCATCATGATTTTTGCCATCGGGTTAAATATGATCGGTTTGACAAAGATTAAGGTAGCAAATCTGTTGCCGGGCATCCTAGTAGTTGGTATTTGTGTAACAATTGTATATCTTTACCAAACAGTAATCTGAACGAAAAAAGGAGCATTCACCTATGATGCTCCCATTTTATTATCTAAACCTGAATTAGTTTGTTCTCTCTTCTTCAGCCCATTTCAATTCTGCCCAGCTTTGCCGTTGATGCATTAAACTGGCTTCGTAAATGCCATTTGCAATGGTTTTGGCCATGCGCATGACCAGATTTAATCTGGTGTTTTGCAACACAAAAAACTCCATGAATCCACTAACATTAACGATGCCGGTAATGTGCAATTCGCCGACGGCAGGAAGCTCCTTATTTACTCCTGCACCAGGCTTAACGGGGCCGGCTCCTAACTGGATCATTCCGACATTTTTGATGCGTCCTAGGCAGGCATCGATGCCAATAATATAAGGGTCAATATGCTTGGTTTGAATCTCGGTTAATTTTTCAGCTAGATTTACCGCATGAATTGGGTCATCTAAAGTTCCATATACGGAAAATTGCTTAAGCCCTTTTTCTTCTAATAATGTTCCAACAAGTGGTCCTAATGAATCGCCTGTGGAGCGGTCCGTGCCAATGCAAATGAAAACAATGGGACGGCTTGTCACAGTTGGCAGGTGCTCTAGTAATTCAACAGCAAGGTTTTCAGCAGCGTGGAAATCATCATGCATGAATTGCACCTTGCCACTCCGATCAAATAACTTGGATTTGAGATTCATTAAGTCCACTCCCTAACATTATAAATCCGATAATATGCTTTAACAGTATACGGAAAATAATAGAATTCTATACATTACCTTGGAAGAAAAAGTAAATACACAATGCTATTCTCTACCGAGAAAAATTGCTAAAATAGTAAAAGAAAAAGCGAAGTGCTTGGGCACCTGAGCTGAACAATTCTTAAAATTGGTCATTTTTTAAAATGAAGGAAGGTGCTTACATGAGTTTTACAGAAAAAAGCATGCAGAAAGTTCTTAATAAGTTTCAAAACGAAGATACTTGGCTCCATTTGGGCGAAGGTCTGCTAAAAATTTTAATTATTCTCCTTGTTGCAAATGTCTTGATTCGAATTATTAAGGTGGCCATACGCAACGTTTTTAGGATTAGAAATTTATCGCCGCTCAGCACAAATGTCCGGCGGGAAGAAACATTGGCAAGATTGCTTGATAATGTGGTTGTTTATGTAGTTTATTTCATCGCAATTATGATGATTCTGTCTGTCATGAATATTGATGTAAAGGCATTGCTTGCTGGTGCTGGAATCGTTGGCTTGGCAGTTGGCTTTGGTGCACAAAGTTTAGTGAAAGATATTATTTCAGGATTCTTTATTATATTTGAAGATCAGTTTTCTGTAGGAGACCACATCCGAATTAACCAGTTTGAAGGGGACGTTGAAGCAATTGGCCTCCGTACAACAAAAATAAAAAACTGGACAGGTGAGGTTCATATTTTGCCAAATGGCAGTATTACAGAGGTTACCAACTTTTCACTTCATAATAGTTTAGCAATTGTCGATGTTGGAATTGCCTATGAGGAGGATATTGAAAAGGCTGAAAGGATTTTAAGTGAATTACTGGATACTTTGCCGGATAAATACGAAGAACTGGTAAAGCAGCCTGACCTTTTGGGAATTCAAAACTTGAGCCCATCAGAAGTGGTATTTCGGATTGTGGCTGAGACCCGGCCAATGATGCATGGCGCCGTTGCTAGAAAGATTAGAAGAGATGTAAAACTTTATTTAGATGAGCAAGGAATTGAAATTCCTTATCCAAGAATGGTTATGCTGTCAAGAGAGGAACAATTAAAAGAATCTGGTATATAAAGGGGGATGTTAGCGAATGGAGGAAAAACAGTTTGGAATCAATGATGTAGTCGAGATGAAGAAACAGCATCCATGCGGCACTAACCGTTGGAAAATCATTAGGCTAGGAATGGATATCCGGATTAAATGTGAAGGCTGCGGTCATAGTGTTTTAATCCCTAGAAAAGAGTTTGCCCGGAAAATGAAGAAAATATTGGTGAAGCATGAGGAGTAGTTCATGCTTCATTTTTTTTTAGGATGATAGTATTCTTATTAAATAATAATAGTAATTATTTGGGGGTGAGGAGTTGGCCATAGTCCGTAAGGCGGCATGTCCATTAAATTGCTGGGACAGCTGTGGTTTTCATGTAACGATAGAAAATGACCGGGTAACCAAAGTAGAGGGCGACCCAGATCATCCGATTACACAAGGGAAAATTTGCGCCCGCGGCCGGATGCTCGAAGCGAGAACCAACTCGCCTGAGCGGCTGACTTTTCCTTTAAAAAAAATAAATGGCCGGTTTGAACCCATTTCTTGGGAACAGGCTCTTGATGAGATTGCAGCTGAAATGGTACAAATAAAGGAAATGTACGGCTCGACTGCTATTCTGCATAGTCATGATTATGCGAATAACGGAATCCTAAAGAACCTGGATCAGCGGTTTTTTAATTGTTTTGGCGGGGTAACAGAAATTTATGGTTCGCTGTGCTGGGGTTCTGGGATTGAAGCACAAAAATGGGATTTTGGTAATGCTTTAAGTCATGAACCGGAAGATGTGCTAAATAGTAAAACAATCATAATCTGGGGGCGAAACGTCGCCAGGACCAATATGCATTTTTACGAAAAACTTCTCGAGGCAAAGAAACATGGCGCCCGTCTTTATGTCATTGATCCGCTGTTCAATGCGACAGCTAAACTAGCAAATCGCCATATTACAATAAGGCCGGGAATGGACGGAATTCTTGCTGCAGGTATTATCAAAGAACTGTTGCGATTAGGGCTGGAAGACAAGGAATTCATTGACAAGTTTACTCATGGGTTTAAGGATCTGGTTTCTTTGATAAACTGCGTGTCGCTTGACGAAATTGTGGACATGACAGAGGTACCACGGGAAGTAATAACGGAGCTGGCAAATGTCTATGCTGACAGGCCGGTGTCCACCTTTATGGGCCTTGGCATGCAAAGATATGAAAATGGCGGAAACACCATTCGGTTAATTGACGCACTATGCGCCGTTAGCGGAAATATTGGAATAGCTGGCGGCGGAGCGAATTATGCCAATCTTCAAGTTGGCCAAAGCTTTGCGTTTGATGAGCTGACATTGACAAACCGCAAGCAAAGCCACCGGCAGTTTTCGATTATGAAGCAGGCAGAAGGAATTTTGGAAGCAAAAAGT
Organism: Neobacillus dielmonensis; assembly: GCF_000612665.1. Lineage (GTDB taxonomy): Bacteria > Bacillota > Bacilli > Bacillales > Cytobacillaceae > Neobacillus > Neobacillus dielmonensis. Next base: position 116,962 of record NZ_HG942085.1, on the reverse strand, counting down.
CCCGAAATTAAAATGATTATCGTGACCTGTGGAAACCCGATGAACCAATTACCTGATACCAATGTGGCAGAAAAGGCATTTTCCTCGGTTGATACTTTGGTGGTCATTGATCAATTTATGACAGATACCGCTAGACTGGCAGACTATGTTCTGCCGACAGCCACAGCCTTCGAGGAAGAAGATATTTATTATTCCTCCATGTACCATCACTATGTGAATTATGGCCCCAAGCTGGTTCCATCACCGGGTGAAGTGAAGTCTGATTTATGGATTTGGTCCCAGCTGGCGGACAGGCTTGGCTTTGGTGCTGATTTTCAGTTTACTAGACAAGAATGGTTAAAGATGACACTAAAACCTTTAGAGGAAAAAGGGTATACACTAGAAAATTTAAAAGAGCGACATTTCATGGAATTACCAGTAAAGAAAATTCCATGGGAAGATAAAAAATTTATAACTAAATCGGGAAAGTTTGAATTCACCTCCTATCTCGGCGAGCTCAAAACCGGGAATGGAAAGTTAACATTAGCTGTCCCAAAAGAATCAAAATGGCGGAATTCTGCTTTGGCAAAGAAATATCCATACAGTTTGCTGACCATTCATCCCATGCGTTCTAACCACTCGCAAAACTATCATTTGTTAGGCAATCGTGTAAAATTGAAAGTGGAAATTGCTGTAAATATTGCAAATGACCGCAACTTAAAAACCGGCGACGTTGTGAGGGTATGGAATGACAGGGGTGAAGTTCAAGGGGTTATCTCTGTTCTCCCTCAAGCCCATCCTAATACCATTAATATCGATGAAGGAATTTGGAGAAAATTTGGGGGCTCGGTAAACCAGCTAACCTCCAGCACTGAATCCGATAATGGGCTTGGCAGCACATTATACGATTGTTTGGTTAATCTAGAAAAAATAGAATAAAAGAAACGGGGCCTCCTCCATGGATCGCCCCGTTTTTTTTACTTGTATTTTGGAATCTCTAATACAAGTTTATATGAATCTAATAAACTATAAAGATTATATATTTGTGACACTTGTTTAGCCGCCCAGCCGATATCGGATGCATATTGGTGGGATGCATAACCTTTTTGTGCAGTTGAAGCTGGATTCCATCTCATTTTATAAAGGGTATCCTGCCCTGCATTTATATAGCCGTTGGCAATAAATTGTGCTCCGCCAATAATAGCCTCTTCGGGTGTGAACCATCCAGCATTATAGGCAAATTGGGCACCGCTGGCTACGGCACTGTTATCGTAAGCACCAATTCCATACATATTGTAAACCACCTTGCCATTGTATAAGACTCCTTTAGCAAGCTCCGATGTCCCATTAGAAGTCTCCAATAAGGCATGGGAAATCAAATACATTTCATTAACTCCATAGGTCATTCCAGCTGTGATAAAAGTGGCGGCAGTGCCTTGTAAAATTCCTTTGCCAGCTAAGACTCGTTCATTTACTTCCTTTGCATCTAAATTAGCAGTTACCGACAATTTAAGGAATTGCAATGAATCAACGGCACTGTTTGTGAAGTTATTGGGATTTACATAATAGGTAACATCATCCGGACTGGCATTAACCCAGGTTTTATTGTATGCCACCTGATACCACTTAATCCCATTGGCATCAGTGGCTTCGCCCAGTATTTGAAGTGTGTCCTGGTTTTTAACTTGACCGACTGTCCAATACTCTGTGCCTGCTCCTCCCCGCAAGTTCCAGCCTGTCCCATTCACAATACCTGTTGCAGGTGTAATTGGCGTTAAAGCATCAGCCCTGATAAAGGTGTTATAGGACTTATCTGTTTGCGGGTCAACTGCCATTTGCAGCTTCACCATATCGTTTAGACTGATATTATAACTTTCCATGACTTTTTCAACGCTGCTGTTAGTTGTATTAGGATTAAATGGTGGAAGATCCGATAAGTATAGGGCACTGACGTAGCCAGTTTTTCCGTTTGCCGTAATCTTGACCCAATTGTTTTCTTCAGACTCAACGTTGACAATGGTTCCACGTGCTAGCTTTGTCACTAAGGCAGCGCTAGTGGAAGGGTTAGAGCGCATATTTAAGCTGGAACCATAAATGACATTGACATATTTAGTTATCTGAGCTGGATTTTGCTGCTCTTGGTCTTGGTCTGGTGAAGAAATGGGCCCTGTTGCAGGGGAATCTCCCGTTCCTGGACTTGGCTGAGGCTCAGCAGGTGATCCGGTTTCTGTGCTTGGATTTGGACTTTGTTCTCCATTTGGAGCAGGCTGTGTACTAGGCTCCGTTGTGTTGTTAGCCGGTTTTCCAAGACTCTTATCTGCTGAAAGGAATTCAGTGCTTACATAGCCCGTTTGTCCATATGCCTCAATTTTTGCCCAGCCATTCGCTTCAGAGAGCACTTTGACCTCCAGTCCTCTGGCTAGTTTCACTAATATGGATGCATTTGCTGCCGTACTTTTGCGCATATTTAATGATGAGCCAACATTGACATTAACGTACTTAGTAATGGCTGCTGGCGGTACCGGTTGTTGGACAGCTGAACCTGGCTTGACGGCTGCGAGAAAACTAGAGCTAACAAAACCTTCTTTCCCGTTCAGTTGTACTTTTGCCCAGCCATTCGTTTCGGAGATTACCTGGACTTCGGATTGAGCGTCAAGTTTTCCAATGACTGCTGAACTGGTTGAAGGAGTCAAACGGACATTCAGACTTGACCCTGAGTTGACATTAACATACTTTGTTGTCAACTGCGGTGCCGGTTTAGGGGAAGCTGATGTGCTGTTAGAATTCGGTGGTGTATCCGATAAAAAGTCAGTACTCACATAACCGGTCTTTCCATATGCTTCTACTTTCGCCCAGCCATTTACTTCAGAGTACACTTTTACAGCAGTCCCTTTTGCCAGCTTGACAATGATCGATGCATTTGGTGAGCTGCCATTGCGCATATTTAAAGAACCGCTGCTAACATTAACATACTTATCCTTTACGACAGTTGGAGCTGGGGGTGGTGCCGGTGTAGAGCCTGGACTTTGCGCTGATAAAAATTCAGTGCTTACATATCCTTGTTTCCCGTTTACTTGAACCTTTGCCCAGCCATTCGCTTCAGAGTAGACAGTAACGGCAGCTCCTTTCACAAGTTTGGCAAGGATAGAACCGCTTGCTGCCGGCTGATCCCGAAGATTTAGCGAGCCACTTTCTATGTTGACGTATTTTACTGTAGTAACAGGTGCAGATGTATTGCTCTTTGCAGTGATAAAAGCGGTGTTGACATAGCCGTCAATGCCATTGACCTGAACATGGGCCCAGCCATTTGCCTCCGAATGGACGGTTAAAGCTGTTCCATTCGTAAGCGAGGCGAGAATGGGCGAACTTGTTGAAGCGGTTTTCCGTAAATTTAATGAGCCGCTGGCTAGCTTTACATACTTCACCGTATTAGAAACCTGGCTGTTTACTCCAGCAGTTGGATTTGCTTCAGCAAATACAGCCTCTTCATAAGCAATTGTAGATAGTACAGCAAAACAAAATGTTGGAATTATCGCTTTTTTAATAACCCCTTTTGATCCATGGGGATGGGTTGTTCTTCTGCTCTGTTGCAGTTCATTTGTCCTTCTCATTACTCTCCTCCAATAAGTGATTCTTTCTACAAATATGTATGGTTTTTCCTTAAATAATGACAAAAGTAGTAGTTTTTATAATAAATTTTACCATATTTACTAGAAAAGTTGGGAAACATTGTAGAAAATTGCTAAAATAATAGGTTGTTTTGTATGATTATAAGATTTTAAATATACACCTGGTGTTTATCTGAGGTGTTAAATATAATGGGTCATTCTTGTCATTTCCTTTGTAAATGCCTATAATTGTGAAAGGCTTGTTTATTTATATATCGGCAACTTACCAGTTAAAATAGATACTTTTTTATAAGGAGTGAACGACAATGGCATTAACAGCAGGTATTGTAGGTTTGCCAAACGTGGGCAAATCAACATTATTTAATGCAATTACGCAAGCAGGAGCGGAATCAGCGAATTACCCTTTCTGTACAATTGATCCCAATGTAGGGATTGTAGAGGTACCAGATGCACGTTTGCAAAAATTAACCGAGTTGGTCCAACCGAAAAAAACCGTCCCAACTGCATTTGAATTTACCGATATTGCCGGTATTGTGAAGGGTGCAAGTAAAGGCGAAGGGTTAGGAAACAAATTTCTATCCCATATCCGTGAAGTAGATGCAATCTGTCAGGTAGTTCGCTGCTTTGCAGATGAAAATATTACCCATGTATCTGGAAAGGTAGATCCGATTTCTGATATTGAAACCATCAATTTAGAGTTAATTCTGGCTGATATGGAAACGGTAGAAAAGCGGATTGGCCGTGTCGAGAAGATGGCAAAGCAAAAGGATAAGGAATCAATGGCGGAGTTTGAAGTGCTGTCTATACTCCGTGATGCATTTGAAGCAGAAAAACCCGCGCGTTCTGTTGAATTCACCGAAGACCAATTAAAAATTGCTAAACATTTACATCTTTTAACGATTAAACCAGTTCTTTATGTAGCGAATGTCAGCGAAGATGATGTAGCAAATCCATCTGAAAATGAGTATGTGAAGCAAGTCCGTGAATATGCGGCTAATGAAAATGCCGAGGTAATCGTGATCTGTGCCAAAATTGAAGAGGAAATTGCCGAGCTTGAAGGGGAAGAAAAGGAAATGTTCCTTCAAGAGTTAGGAATTGAGGAATCAGGACTTGACCAATTAATCCGTGCTGCCTATCATCTGCTGGGTCTTGCTACTTACTTTACTGCTGGTGTGCAGGAAGTCCGAGCTTGGACCTTCAAAAAAGGGATGAAAGCTCCGCAATGTGCCGGTATTATCCACTCTGATTTTGAACGGGGATTTATTCGAGCAGAGACCGTATCGTATGATGACTTAGTTGCTGCCGGAAGTCATCAGGCTGCAAAAGAAGCAGGTAAAGTCCGCTTAGAAGGAAAAGATTATGTAGTTCAAGACGGAGACGTCATGCATTTCCGATTTAATGTTTAATTTTTTAATATCTGTGTTTGAAAATCAACAATCAAGGTTATCAGAAACTAATAAAATAAGGCGATAAAACGAAAAACAGGAAGGTAACATTGCTTTTCCTGTTTCTTTGTGCTATACTTTCAACTTGTGAGTAATGAATAATTGCTCCTTGCCCACACATGTGGGCCGCCTAGACCAAAAGGAGGTGACTGTGATGAATAAGTACGAAATCATGTACATCATCCGTCCAAATATTGAAGATGAAGCTAAAAAAGCTCTTGTAGAGCGCTTTAACAACATTCTTCTTGAAAATGGCGCGGAAGCTGCTGAAAGCAAAGATTGGGGCAAACGCCGTCTTGCATATGAAATCAATGATTTCCGTGACGGATACTACCAAATCGTGAAGACTACTTCTTCTGCTGCAGCAGTACAAGAGTTTGGCCGTCTTGCCAAAATCAGCGAAGATATCATTCGTCATATCGTAATTAAAGAAGAAGCTTAAGTTTAAAGATATATTAAATTTTGAATGTGTTTCACGTGAAACATATTCTGGAAAAAGGAGTTGATTCTGATGATAAATCGCGTCGTGCTTGTTGGCCGTTTAACCAAAGATCCAGAACTGAAATACACACCAAATGGTGTGGCTGTTGCTACGTTTACTCTTGCTGTAAACCGCCAATTTCCTAATCAGAACGGTGAAAGGGAAGCCGACTTTCTCAACTGTGTCGTTTGGCGAAAAGCAGCTGAGAATGTGGCTAACTTCCTGAAAAAAGGCAGTTTGGCTGGTGTTGATGGACGAATTCAAGTTCGTACTTACGAGCAAGAGGGACGTCGTCAATATTTCACTGAAATCGTAGCAGATAGTGTTCAATTCCTTGAACCAAGGAATGCTTCAGGCGGCGGCAACAGGAACAATGATGTTTACGGAGCTCCACCAATGGAGCCTCAAGGGAATCCGTTTGGTGGCGGTAATCAGAATCAACGTCCTTCTAACAATCCAGGCTATACAAAGGTTAATGATGATCCATTCGGCGGAGCCGGTCAAATTGACATTTCCGATGATGATCTTCCATTCTAATGTAAGCCTGAAAGGTTCGGATATAAACTATAAAGGAGGGAAATTCCATGGCAGGTGGACGTAAAGGCGGTCGCGCGAAACGCCGCAAAGTTTGCTATTTCACTGCAAATGGCATCACTCGTATCGATTATAAAGATGTTGATTTACTAAAAAAATTCATCTCTGAACGCGGTAAAATTTTACCACGTCGTGTAACAGGTACAAGCGCTAAATATCAGCGTAAATTAACTGTTGCTATCAAACGTGCACGTCAAATGGCTTTATTGCCATTCGTTGCGGGCGAGTAATAGATAAAGAAGGCAGTTTGGGCTTCCGCCCAGCTGCTTTTTTTTGTAATATGGGGGAATTTGTTTAGGACATGAGAATTGTCCACATTTTTGTTAGTTGAATACATACAGTTATCTAGATAAAATAAAGAGATAGGTATTGAGAGTGATAAGAGGTGGAAAAGTGAAGAATGCCCGTTTACTGACTGAAGGAGCGATGCTCTTAGCAGTCTTTGCTGTACTATTATTAATAACGATTTATGTACCTCTGATTGGAATGATTGTAAATTTATTTTTAGCCGTTCCGTTCATCATCTTTGCTGCAAAGAATGATTGGAAAATAACAATCGTATTTGTGATTGCTTCACTATTTATTTCTATGATTGTAGGATCACTTACCTCATTGCCATTGGCTTTAGCGTATGGAACAACTGGTGCAGTTATCGGCTATTTAATCCAAAAGAAAAAAGACAGGGTAATGATTCTTCTGGTTGCATCCCTCGTATTTCTTGTGAATATTATAGGTGTCTATGCCGTCAGTGTTGCCTTTTTTAAAGTGGACATTATTAAGCAAATGATGGACATGATGGAAGAATCATTAACGACATCGGCTGACTTATTAAAGAACCTTGGTCAGGGAGCCGAAGCGGATAAAACAGTAGCGCAATATAAAAAAGCATTATCCATGATCAGTACATTAATTCCCACTTTATTTGTTATTTCATCAGTGGTTATATCCTATATTACACAATTAGTGTCTTTTCCGATTGTCAAACGATTTGGTATTGAAGTTCAAAAGTGGAAGCCCTTTAAAGATCTTAGTTTGCCAAAGAGTATATTATGGTATCTGCTCATAACATTGACAGCAAGTCTCCTGCTGCACCCAGAGCAAGGCACTTATCTTCATGCAACCCTACTCAATTTAACTTATATTTTGCAATTCTTAATGATGTTTCAAGGGTATACGTTTCTGTTTTACTTTTTCGATTTAAAAGGAATATCGAAATCAGTTTCGGTAGTTTTGGTAATTGCCTCCTTCATTATTCCGATTTTTCTTTATATTATAGGGATATTAGGTATAATTGATTTAGGATTTGATATGAGGAAGAAGCTAGGGAAAAATAGTCTATAGGAGGTCTATTTTGACGTACATATACTGATTAAATGGTGAGTTGAAATAGGATATAGAAACTTTTTCGAACGTTTAACGACTACTGGATTTAGGAGCTGAAAAACTTTGCCTGCATTTTTAGAAAAACGATCCATTCGTTACCCATTCTACGGGTTAATAGGCGTTACAGTAGTACTACTGATCGTCCTGTCTTTATACAATTGGATCTTAAGTCTCGCTGGTCTACTATTAATGTTTTTTCCGCTCTATTTTATGTTTGTTACTGAACAGCGGCAGCGAAAAGAGGTGGAGGAGTATATCTCCACACTTTCCTATCGGGTTAAAAAGGTGGGCGAGGAAGCACTGCTGGAAATGCCCATTGGGATTATGCTCATAAATGATGACTATGCTATAGAATGGACGAACCCATTTTTATCTTCCTATTTTGATGAAGATACGCTGGTTGGCAAGTCCCTCTATGATCTTGCAGATAATTTAGCCCAGCTGCTCAAACAGGAAGCAGAAACTCATATTATTACATTAAATAACAGGAAATTCCGTGTAGTCCATAAGCGTGAAGAGAAGCTCCTTTACTTCTTTGATGTAACGGAGCAGGCGGAAATCGAGCGGAAATACCAAGAAGACCGCACTGTGATTGCCATCATTTTTCTGGATAATTATGATGATTTAACTCAGGGTATGGATGACCAAATGCGTGGCAGCATCAATAATTTAGTAACATCTATATTGAATAAATGGGCGAATGAAAATGGGATGTTTTTAAAAAGAATTAATTCAGAGCGATTTATTGCGGTCTTTAATGAGCAAATTCTTGGCCAACTTGAAAAAAACAAATTTACCATCTTGGATGATGTAAGGGAACAAACTTCCCAGCAAAATGTTTCCTTTACCTTAAGTATCGGAGTCGGTTCAGGAGCATCTTCACTCCCTGAATTGGGATTACTTGCTCAATCAAGCTTGGATTTAGCTTTAGGAAGAGGCGGTGACCAGGTCGCTGTTAAACATCCAAGCGGCAAGGTGAAATTCTATGGTGGAAAAACAAACCCTGTAGAGAAACGCACGAGAGTCCGGGCTAGGGTCATTTCTCATGCGTTAAGAGATTTAATTATAGCGAGTGATAAAGTAATTATCATGGGCCATAAAAACCCGGATATGGATTCAGTTGGCTCCAGTATTGGTGTCTACAAAGTAGCCCAGATGAATCAAAAAGATGCCTACATTGTTATTAATGCGAATGAGATGGATACAGGTGTTTCAAGGCTAATGGAAGAGATTCGCAGCCAAGATAAACTGTATTCAAGATTCATTAATGCGGAAAGTGCGTTGGAAATAGCCAGTGATAAAACATTGCTTGTCATAGTGGATACCCATAAAACGTCTCTGGTGATGGATGAACGGCTGCTAAAGAAAATTGATAATGTCGTGGTTATTGACCATCACCGCCGTGGCGAAGACTTTATCGCTAATCCTTTGCTAGTCTATATGGAGCCTTATGCCTCCTCTACTTCTGAATTGGTGACCGAATTTCTTGAATATCAGCCAAAACGGGGTAAAATTGAAGTAATCGAGGCAACTGCTCTATTAGCTGGTATTATCGTGGATACCAAAAGTTTTACATTACGGACAGGGTCGAGGACATTTGATGCTGCCTCCTATTTGAAGGCACATGGTGCAGACACAATCCTCGTTCAAAAGTTCCTAAAACAAGACGTGAACACGTTTATCAAACGTTCCAAGCTGATTGAGTCTGTTAAATTCTATCGTGATGGAATCGCCATTGCCAGGGGCAATGAAACAGAACACTATAACCAAGTCATTATTGCACAGGCTGCAGATACGTTACTAGCAATGGATAAAATCACTGCCTCATTTGTAATCTCCAAACGCAATGATGAACTGATTGGGATTAGTGCCCGGTCCTTAGGCAACGTCAATGTGCAAATCATTATGGAAAGTCTTAAGGGAGGCGGCCATTTGACTAATGCAGCTACACAGCTGACTGGTATGACGATTGATGAAGCAGAAGCAAGGTTAAAACGGGCGATTGATGATTATTTTGAAGGGAGTAAACAAGAATGAAAGTCATATTTTTAAAAGATGTTAAAGGAAAAGGGAAAAAAGGCGAAGTAAAGAATGTTGCAGATGGCTATGCACATAACTTCTTAATAAAGCAAGGATTAGCAGTTGAGGCAACCAATGCAAATGTTAGCAGTTTAGAGGGGCAAAAGAAAAAGCAAGAAAAAGCTGCTGCTGAGGAATTGGAAGATGCAAAAAAACTAAAGGAAGTATTGGATGCCATCACCATTGAGTTAACAGCTAAAGCTGGAGAAGGCGGCAGGTTGTTTGGTTCGATTACAACGAAACAAGTCGCAGAAGAGCTGCAAAAGAAACATGGCATAAAAATCGATAAACGAAAAATGGAGCTAGACGACGCCATTCGCACGCTTGGGCATACAAAGGTTCCTGTTAAATTGCATCATGAGGTAACTGCTACGTTAACAGTTTCTGTCAAGGAAGTAAAATAACACTTTAAATCGTACTTTGGAAATACAAAAAAATTGCCAGTTCAAATTTTAACTAATCATGATAAAATGAAATAGAAGCAGTATAGAAATGTGATCGGTATAAACTGGTCACTTTTTTCTTTGATTCCATTTTGGACAAGCGCCTCTTTTAGGCTATATCATAAAAATAAATTTACTAAAAAGCAGTTTTCATTGCAAAATGACTTTTTCCCTTTAATAGGAGGTTTTGATACATGGATGATTTATTTGCAGACCGCATGCCTCCACAAAATATTGAGGCAGAACAGGCTGTACTCGGAGCAATATTTCTAGAACCATCTTCTATGATAGTTGCTTCAGAAATTTTAATACCTGAAGACTTTTATCGGGCATCACATCAAAGAATTTTCCATGTGATGCTGAAGTTAAATGATGAGGGAAAGGCGATTGACCTTGTTACCGTTACTGAGGAACTTGCCGCGGCTAAATTGCTGGAGGATGTTGGCGGTGTCAGTTATTTAAGTGAACTGGCAGGATCTGTACCGACCGCTGCCAATCTGCAGTATTATGCTAGAATTGTCGAAGAAAAGTCCCTGTTGCGCAGGCTGATTCGGACAGCTACCACTATTGCAACAGATGGATATACCAGAGAAGATGAAGTTGAAACTCTGTTAAGTGATGCTGAAAAAAGTATTTTAGAAGTCGCCCAGCGAAAAAACGCCGGTGCATTTAAAAATATCAAGGATGTTTTGGTTAATACCTACGATAATATTGAGTTAATGAACAACCGTGTTGGAGATATTACCGGTATTCCTACAGGGTTTGCGGAGCTTGACAAGATTACAGCAGGCTTCCAGCGCAATGACTTGATTATCGTTGGTGCCCGTCCATCAATGGGGAAAACCGCCTTCGCACTAAACATTGCCCAAAATGTAGCGATTAAAGCCCAAGAAACAGTGGCTATCTTCAGTCTTGAGATGGGCGCGGAACAGCTGGTTATGCGTATGCTTTGTGCAGAGGGGAATATTGACGCCCAGCGCCTGCGTACAGGGTCTCTGACTGATGAGGACTGGGGCAAGCTGACCATGGCTATGGGTAGCCTCGCAAGTTCTGGTATTTACATTGATGATACCCCTGGTGTACGGGTAAATGAGATTCGGGCTAAATGCCGCCGTCTGAAGCAGGAGCATGGCCTAGGAATGATTATGATTGATTATTTGCAGCTTATCTTAGGAAGTGGCCGGTCTGGAGAAAACCGCCAGCAAGAGGTTTCCGAAATTTCCCGTTCATTAAAGCAGATTGCCCGTGAGCTTCAAGTTCCGGTTATTGCCTTATCTCAGCTTTCTCGTGGTGTCGAGCAGCGTCAGGATAAACGTCCGATGATGTCCGATATTCGTGAATCAGGTAGTATTGAGCAGGATGCCGATATCGTTGCCTTCCTTTATCGTGATGATTATTATGATAAAGAATCAGACAACAAAAATATTATTGAAATTATTATTGCCAAGCAGCGTAATGGTCCGACCGGTACTGTACAATTGGCATTTGTCAAAGAATATAATAAATTCGTTAACCTGGAGACTCGTTATGATGCTCCAGGGGCTTAAGGGAGTCAGTGTATCTGGCTCCTTTTTTGTGTTTCATAGCTTACTATTTTTACGAACAAAAGTACTAGTTTAATATAAAATGTTCGTGTTTAATTGATTTTTTTGGATAAAATTGATAAACTATGGTGGTGTTAATAAAAAAATATTGAGAAAATGCCTGATATGAGGCGGAGATAGTGTTTATCACCGATAGAAAAGGGAGACTTTCCTATTGGTCCATTATAAAATTTCGGAGGTGCCTTTATGTCATCAGTTGTCGTGGTCGGTACGCAATGGGGAGACGAAGGAAAAGGTAAAATAACAGATTTTCTTTCTGAAAATGCAGAAGTAATTGCTCGTTATCAAGGAGGAAACAATGCTGGACATACCATTAAGTTTAATGGGGAAACGTACAAATTGCATTTGATTCCTTCAGGGATTTTTAATAAAGAGAAAATTAGTGTGATTGGCAATGGTATGGTTGTGGATCCCAAGGCACTAGTTGAGGAACTTGCCTATTTGCATGAAAGAGGAATTTCAACAGATAATCTTCGTATCAGCAACCGGGCCCATGTCATTCTTCCCTACCATTTAAAACTGGATGAGGTGGAAGAAACACGTAAAGGCGCTAATAAAATTGGAACGACGAAAAAAGGAATCGGCCCTGCCTATATGGACAAGGCTGCGCGCGTCGGTATCAGGATCGCAGACTTGCTTGACCGTGAAGTCTTTGAAGAAAAGCTGGAACAAAACCTGGCTGAAAAAAATCGTCTGTTCGAACGGATTTATGAAACAGAGGGCTTCAAGAAAGAAGATATACTGGACGAGTATTATGAATATGGGCAGCAGTTTAAACAGTATGTTTGTGATACTTCAGTTGTATTAAATGATGCTTTGGATGAAGGCAAACGGGTCCTTTTTGAAGGTGCCCAGGGTGTTATGCTCGATATTGACCAAGGTACCTATCCATTTGTTACTTCCTCCAATCCGGTTGCCGGTGGTGTGACAATTGGGTCAGGCGTAGGGCCATCCAAAATCACTCACGTTGTTGGGGTTTGTAAGGCCTATACTTCCCGTGTCGGCGACGGTCCGTTCCCGACTGAACTTCATGATGAAATTGGCAGTCAAATTCGTGAGGTGGGCCGTGAGTACGGCACAACAACTGGTCGTCCGCGCCGGATCGGCTGGTTTGACAGTGTGGTTGTTCGTCATGCACGCCGTGTCAGTGGTTTAACGGACCTTTCGCTCAATTCAATTGACGTGTTGACAGGGATTGAAACGGTGAAAATTTGTACAGCTTACCGTTATAAGGATGAAATTATTACGGAGTATCCTGCAAGCTTAAAGATTTTATCACAGTGTGAACCGATTTATGAGGAGCTTCCTGGCTGGACTGAGGATATTACTGGCTGCAAGTCTCTAGATGAGTTGCCTGCCAATGCCCGCCATTATGTGGAACGTGTCACCCAGCTTACTGGAGTTCCGTTAACAACATTTTCCGTTGGCCCAGATCGTAATCAAACCAATGTGGTCCGCAGCCCATGGAGACAAATCTAACAATATACATGCCCTCTTTTTTAGAGGGCATGAAATATTTTTAAAGTTTTTTTAAAAAAGTATTGCACAATATGACAAATTCATGATAATATAAAAAACGTCGCTGAGACAAGTATTCAGCAACGAGCCATTAGCTCAGTTGGTAGAGCATCTGACTTTTAATCAGAGGGTCGAAGGTTCGAGTCCTTCATGGCTCACCATTTAAAAAAATACAATGGCCCCTTGGTCAAGCGGTTAAGACACCTCCCTTTCACGGAGGTAACACGAGTTCGAATCTCGTAGGGGTCATCGGCATTTGATTGTCAGTGAGTGACTGGCAAGGACGGTTTCCTTGCTGACGATCAATTTATATGGTCTGGTAGTTCAGCTGGTTAGAATGCCTGCCTGTCACGCAGGAGGTCGCGGGTTCGAGTCCCGTCCAGACCGCCATTTATACATAATACGGCTCAGTAGCTCAGTCGGTAGAGCACGATTGAATAAGCTTCTGAGAAATAGCATCAAGCGTATCCATCGAGCTGCTGCTTGAATAAGCTTTCTGAGATGGGGACGAAGGACTTAGGATTATCTTTTTGTAGGGGACAAACTTAATACGGCTCAGTAGCTCAGTCGGTAGAGCAAAGGACTGAAAATCCTTGTGTCGGCGGTTCGATTCCGTCCTGAGCCATAAAAACAGAAGCTTGCAATCGTGCAGGCTTCTGTTTTTTTTATTTTATTACTCGTTGATTGAAGCGGAAATCAACTGCCAGGTATAACAGATCCTTACCATTAAAACTGAATTGTAACATTACTGTAATAAAAGAACTAATTTTTTCTATTTTGACATCAATTTTGCACTATTTTATAAAATGCCAATTATCATTCAAAATAACTAGTCAGACCCTTGATATGAAAGGGTTTTCCTGAAAAGTACCCATAAGTAAATCAGGTAATTATTACTAGCATATTTCAGGGAAAAGTAGAAAAATGTCAGCTGTTATACATTTTTGTTACATTATAGAGATTCTTAAACTTTTTAAAATAAATTATGGTAAATTTAAAACAGTTAAAATTCTGGATAACTCTGAATAATAATTTTGTAAGATTCATAGGGTTTTACCGTGATTTAGGAGGAAAAGAATGTTTTCTTTCAATAATAGATTTAAGTCTAAGAGAATAATTTTAAAAACAGCGATTGCCTCTGCTATGGCAGCATCCGTCATTGCATTCAGCAGTGGACCAGTTGCATTTGCTACTTCATCAAAATTAACAACCATTTATCATGTCTACGTAAATGGTACCTACATGGGCAATGTCACTAATAAAGAAGTACTAGATCATCTTGTAGCTGAAAAGGTCGATTCAGCGAAGCAAAACTTTCAAAACATAAACTTTAACCTTGATTCCCAAATTCAATACATACCTGAGCAAGTATTTCGTACGTCTTCTGCTGTGAACGATTCAGAGACGATCCAAAACTTGAACAGCTCGTTTCAAATTCAAGCGGAGGCTGCAGCTATTGTGATTGACGGTCAGCCTATTGTCTACCTTGATAATAAAGTAACCGCTGAAGAGGTGCTTAAAAACCTTAAGCTGCAATACGTTCCGGCAGATCAATTAAGCGAATTAGAAGCTAGAAAAGCATCAATTGATCCAATCCCGCCACTTGGTGAAAACGAGACTCGTATAGTAGACGTTCGCTTATCAAAAAATGTTTCAGTAGATGAAAGAAAAATTGCACCTGAAAGCATCATGACACCTGATGCAGCACTCACCTATCTTCAAAAGGGGACGCTAGAGGAAAAGAAATATGCGGTTCAACCCGGTGATGCTATTGAAACGATTGCCCATCAGAATGGGCTGAAGACGGATGAACTATTAGCGTTAAATCCAGGCTTAACAGTAGATACACTTTTACATATCGGCCAAGAAGTCAATATTACGGCTCTAAAACCCTATGTTGAAGTAGTGGTTGATAAAGAAGTGAATCAAAGAGAAGAAATTCCTTTTACCCAGAAAACGGAAGAAGATGCTTCGATGGATAAAGGGGATACAAAAGTAAAGCAAGCAGGTCAAAATGGTGCAAGAACTGTTACTTACGCAATTTCAGAGCAAAATGGAGAAACAGTGAAAAAAGAACAAACCGATGAGCAAGTTCTTCAGCAGCCAGTTGATGAAATTGTTGTCAAAGGAACGAAAGTCGTTCCATCCCGAGGGGACGGAAGCTTAGCTTGGCCAACAGTCGGCGGATATGTATCCAGTGAAATGGGATATCGTTGGGGCAGAAAACATAAAGGTATTGATATAGCAAGACCAAGCAACAGAACCATTAAAGCAGCTGATAATGGCGTTGTTGTATCTGCTGGATGGGATAATGGCGGCTATGGCAACAAAGTCATTATCGACCATCAAAATGGAATGCGCACGCTCTATGGACATATGGAATCAATCAATGTTAAACCAGGCCAGACGGTTTCAAAAGGTTCAGCCATAGGGGTAATGGGTGCTACCGGCGATGCTACCGGCATCCATCTACATTTTGAAGTAACCAAAAATGGCAGTTTAGAAAACCCATTATCTTATCTAAGATAATAATCAATCTCTAGTCTATCTAGAGATTTTTTTTTTGAAGATGATACTGACAAATCCTACTAATAGGTGAAAATAAGCAAAAACAGTGGTAAAGTAAAATAGTATAGTTATGACTTCAAATCCGATTAGGACAGCAAGTTATCCCACTGATGGTGCCTTACTTGAGCAAAATAGGATAAAAGCGAAAAGGAGCAATGTTATGGAAAAGAAAATTCTTGTTGTCGATGATGAAAAACCAATTGCAGATATTTTACAGTTTAACCTTAAAAAAGAGGGCTATGACGTTTATTGTGCTTATGATGGTAATGAGGCACTCCGCCTTGTAGATGAAGTTCAGCCAGATTTAATTCTTTTAGATATAATGCTTCCGATGCGGGATGGAATGGAAGTCTGCCGGGAAGTTCGAAAAAAATATGAGATGCCAATCATTATGTTGACAGCAAAAGATTCGGAAATTGATAAAGTCCTGGGACTAGAACTCGGTGCGGATGATTATGTAACGAAGCCATTCAGTACGAGAGAATTGATTGCCCGGGTTAAAGCAAACCTGCGCAGACATCAACAAATTGCTGTCCAGAATGAAGCAGAGAATGAAACTAATGAGTTGATGATTGGTTCACTAGTGATCCATCCAGATGCCTATATTGTTTCAAAACGTGGTGAGACAATTGAATTGACACATAGGGAATTTGAACTGCTGCATTATTTGGCCAAACACATCGGACAGGTAATGACGAGAGAACATTTACTACAAACTGTTTGGGGCTATGACTATTACGGTGATGTAAGAACTGTTGACGTAACGGTAAGAAGGTTAAGGGAAAAAATTGAAGACAGCCCAAGTCATCCAGCATGGATTGTAACTCGCCGTGGTGTAGGTTATTATTTGCGCAATCCTGAACAGGAGTAATCTTAAATGAACAAAGTTGGTTTCTTTCGTTCGATAAAAGTAAAATTTGTTCTCATCTATGTCCTTCTGATCTTGGTAGCTATGCAGATCATCGGGGTTTATTTTGTCAGACAGCTGGAGGACACGTTAAGAACCAACTTCCAGACTTCCATTAAACAGCGGGTAGATTTGCTGCGGTTTAATATCCGTGAAGAAATGGAAAAGCAAAGGACACCTGAAGATCCCTCATTAGAGGCAGACATTAATAAATTGTTGAAAGACTTTGATACGGGTGATATTACCGAAGTAAGGGTAATTGAAAATAGATCCTTAATCATTCTAGGCACCTCCCTTCCGGGGAATCAGGATATGGTCGGGAAAAAGCAAACGGAACTTTTGGTAAAACAATCGATGGTATTAGAGGAAGATCAAAGTAAGATTCGATTGGATCAAAATACGGGTAAACGGACATGGGTGCTCTCCACCCCGATTAAATCTGGGAAAAAGGTAATTGGTGCGATCTATCTAGAGGCAAAAATTGAGAGCGTGTTTGAACAAATGAACACCATAAACAGGATTTTTGCTACAGGGACCGCGATTGCTTTGTCAATCACCGCTGTCCTAGGAGTTTTGCTTGCCCAAACGATTACAAAGCCAATTACCGATATGAGAAAGCAAGCTTTAGCCATGGCAAAGGGGAACTTTTCCCGAAAGGTTAAAGTATATGGCCATGATGAAATTGGGACACTGGCTTTGACTTTCAATAACCTAACCAAAAAACTTCAAGAAGCCCAAGCCATGACGGAAGGGGAACGAAGAAAGTTATCGTCCGTGCTGTCGAATATGACCGATGGCGTGATCGCCACGGACAGAAAGGGCCGGGTCATGCTCATCAATGAACCGGCAGCAGAAATGTTGGATGTTTCACGTGAAACAGTGATGTCGCAATCGATTATTTCTTTATTAGATTTGGATGATACCAATACCTTTGAGGATTTATTAGAAGAAAAGGAATCAATCATTTTGGATTATAGTACGAAATCTGAAACTTATATCCTAAGAGCTCACTTTTCCGTGATTCAAAAGGAGACAGGGTTTGTCAACGGGTTGATTTGTGTTCTTCATGATATTACCGAACAGGAAAAAATTGACGCGGATCGCCGGGAATTTGTTGCCAATGTATCACACGAATTAAGGACGCCATTAACGACGATGCGGAGTTATCTGGAAGCATTGGCAGACGGAGCATGGCGTGATGAAGAAATTGCTCCTAATTTCTTGGAAGTAACCAGAACGGAAACGGAAAGAATGATTCGTTTGGTTAACGACCTATTAACATTATCAAAAATGGATAGCACCGATTATCGTTTGAAAGTGGAGTGGCTGAATTTTGTCGACTTCTATAATCGAATCATTGACCGGTTTGAAATGGCAAAAGAGCAGAATGTCACTTTTAAACGATTGCTTCCTGCACATGCTATCTGGGTTGAAGTAGATGAAGATAAAATGACCCAGGTTTTATATAATATTATTTCCAATGCTTTAAAGTACTCCCCAGAAGGCGGCCAGGTTACGTTCTCGATAGAAGAAGGAAAAGAACAAATTATTGTCGGTGTATCTGACCAGGGGATGGGCATTCCAAAAGAGAGTATCGGAAAAATATTTGACCGTTTCTATCGGGTGGATAAAGCAAGGACTCGCAAAATGGGCGGAACTGGTTTAGGTCTTGCCATTGCCAAAGAAATTGTCAAAGCGCATGGAGGAACGATTGAAGCAAAAAGTCAGGAAGGAAAAGGAACAACGATTTCCTTTACGCTGCCATATGAGTGGACTGAAGAGGATGATTGGTCATGAGTTATGAAAATAGCAAATCGATTATATTAACGATTTTGGTATTAATAAGTGTTTTTTTAACTTGGAATCTTTGGACCTACCATCCTAATTACGAAAAACTAGAAAATAGCAATGTTGTCCCAGGAGTCACCTTGAGTCAAAAACAAGAGGTACAAACCATTATTAAACCTGATATGGTAATCTACCATACAAACGGGGGTTATTTTGGCACCAATAATGCCAAGGACCTGGATACAATGATTAAGGAAATGAGTAAGTGGTCATTTTTTGAAGTGGAAAATTATACGGAAGAAGCAGGTAATATAAAAGAGTTGATCAATGGAGATGGCAAGGCAGAAATTGTCTTCCCTGATGATGTGCCGATTGAGATTTACAGAAATGTGCTGAAGTTGGAGGGGAAAAAGGTGCCCTCGTTTAACTTTGACAGGATTGTCATTGACGCAAAGGATTCCGATTCGGATAACGGTGAGGTCTATTTTGTCTCAACAGAAGCCCAACAAGTGTACATCAGCCATATATCTCCTGCTAATTTGGCGGAGTTTAAAAAGGACTTTTACAAAGAGGCAGCTAGTCAGCCGCGTTATTTTGCCTATGAGCCATCAGCCAGCCGGACCATTTACTTGCCGGATGGCGAAACCAAAATGAACACATTTAAGTATTTCCCTAAAATCCTGGATTCTGAAGAATTAAAGGAAGCTCTTTTTAGCGACCCAAATTATGTGCAAAAAAGTACAGTTCCTCCCTATGAAGAATATACGAACAACTCAAGCAAATTGAGTATTAATCTTGATACGAATATTGTTACCTACATTAATCCGACTACCGAGGAGAAGTATGTAGAAAACTCTTATGATTTGGTTAACCGGAGCATTGGTTTTGTAAATGAGCATGGTGGCTGGACGGACCCTTATCGGTTTGTTTCAAAAGATGAATTTAACCGTTCTGTCACCTTCAGGCTATATACGTCAGATGGGTATCCTGTTTTTAATGGCCGCGGCCTCTCGGAAATTACTGAAGTCTGGGGCAGAAATGAAATTACTAGTTACACTCGTCCGAATATTGCTCTGGAGTTGCCTTTAACAACAGAAATGCAAATGGTCACACAACCATCTGGTCATGAGGTTTTATCTTATTTACAAAATAAGAAAAACTTCAAGTCGGAGCTTTTAGAACAGTTGGTATTAGGCTATAAGATGGAACGGGAAACGGAAGAAAATCGGTTAATTCTGTTAGAACCAGCGTGGTTTTACCGCTATAATGGCAGCTGGGGCCACATAACAATGGAAGAGTTGGGAGGTCCCGAGCATGGATTGGAGTAGAATTAAAACGATCTTTATTATCACGTTTTTGATTTTGGATGTTTATCTGCTCTTTCAATTCATGAAAAGTCGGGATGTCAATAACTATGAAATTTATACAGAGGCAACAGTGGAGCAACAGTTAAAAGATGACCAAATCAGCTATGGGGAGCTGCCAACCGTCCAAATTAAGGCGCAATATCTTAGTGCCAAACCGAAGGAATTCACTAAAAATGACCTTGGCAAGTTAAAAAGCCAAATGGTAACTCTAAGTGACTCAGGCACCACTTTGCAGGCAATATTGGACAAGCCCTATCAATTAAGTGAGAAAGTTGAACCATCGGAAGTACAAGACTTTTTAAGAGAGAATGTACTTAACGGAGAAAAGTATTTGTTTTGGAAAACCAATGAGAAAAAGAACACCATTACCTGTTATCAGCAATACGAAAATGCGCCTTTATATCAAAATATTAACGGAATGATCACCCTGGAATTTAATGCAGATCATCAAATCATTTCCTATCAGCAGACCTACCTTGGGGATATTTTAAAAATGTCATCAAAAGAAGAAGAGATCCTGACAGCCTTAAAAGCAATCGAAACGCTGCATCAAAAGGGTGATCTTAAGCCAAAAAGCAAAATAACAAAAGTTGAACTTGGCTATTCTACCTTGGTTCAATTGGCTGCCTCTCAGGTGTTGGCACCGACCTGGCGCGTGGTCGTTAATGATAAGGAGAGCTTGTACGTCAATGCATTTGAAGGGAAAATTATAGATTTTAACAGCGATGAAAAAACGAGTGTGGAGTGAGTATGAATGTCATTACGTTATAGTATTCTAGCAAGTGGCAGTACGGGTAACGCCCTCTACGTGGAATCAGACGAACATTCCTTCCTTGTGGATGCCGGTTTCAGCGGCAAGCAAATGGAAGCATTGTTTCAGCAGATTGACCGCGATATTAGCAAGCTTTCGGCGGTTTTTGTTACCCATGAACACAGTGATCATATAAAGGGCATTGGCGTTCTCGCCCGTAAGTACAAGCTTCCGGTTTATGCTAATGAGAAAACCTGGAGGGCCATGGAAAGTAACGTTGGGGTCATTCCAACTGAGCAAAAATTTGTTTTTGATATGGAGACTGTTAAAAGCTTTGGAGCGGTCGATATAGAATCCTTTGGTGTTTCACACGATGCGGCTGAACCGATGTTTTATGTTTTTCATCACTCTGACAAAAAGTTAGTGCTCATTACGGATACAGGCTATGTTAGCGATCGGATGAAAGGAATTATTTCCAACGCCGATACGTACATCTTTGAGTCAAACCATGATGTGCAGATGCTGCGGATGGGACGGTATCCCTGGAATATCAAACGGCGCATTCTAAGTGATGTTGGCCATGTTTCCAATGAAGATGCGGCACTGGCAATTGGTGATGTCATCGGCGATCGAACCAAGCGCGTGTATTTAGCCCATCTAAGTATGGATAATAATATGAAGGATTTAGCAAGAATGTCTGTCGCTCAGACGCTGCAAACAAAAGGTTTGATTGTCGGTGAACAATTTGAACTTTATGATACAGATCCAAAAATCCCAACCGTATTAACAGCAGTATAAAAACCGTGAGGCCGTTTTACTAGCCTTGCGGTTTTTATATCCATCACAAATTTAGTGTTGTTGAACAACAGTTTAAGTATTTGCTGTGTTAAAGCTGTCAATGAGATTTTTGCAAATCAACAAGTAAAACAAGGCTAATTATTTTAAAATATTGTCTCTGGAGTATAATGGTAATAGAAAAGCCAAATACAGTTATGAATCATTTCGAAAGAAAGGAATGTGAATATGGGCTATTATGATGATCATTCACAGAACCGGTATCGGGAGCAGAGAGGCAGAAGCGGAATCTTTATTGCCAGCTTAGTTGGTGCTATCCTTGGTGCCATGCTAGTGATTCTATCAATTCCCACCCTATCAAATCATGGTATTCTGCCCTATAACATAGAGACAGGTCAACAACCGGCTGTGGGCAATAAAAGTGATGATTCTCAAAAAAATGCCGTTCAACGTCAGATCTCCTATGATGTACAAACTGATACAACAGCTGCTGTGGAAAAGGCGGCAGATGCTGTTGTGGGAATTACCAATATCCAGACCCAGTCGGCGGGATTTTGGTCAAGTGGTGCAGGATCTGAACAAGAGGCGGGAACAGGCTCGGGTGTTATTTATAAAAAAGAAGGTGGAACTGCTTTTGTAGTGACTAATCATCATGTAGTTGAAGGGGCATCGAAACTGGAGGTTAGCTTAGCAGATGGGACGAAGGTTCCAGCAAAACTACTCGGCAGCGATATGTGGACGGACTTGGCGGTACTATCCATTGACGATGCAAATGTGAAAAAAACGGCAGAGTTCGGCGACTCAGACAGTCTGAAACTGGGTGAACCAGTCATTGCAATAGGAAATCCGCTTGGCCCAACTTTCTCTGGGTCAGTTACACAGGGCATCATTTCTGGACTAAAACGGACTATTCCAATGGATATCAATCAGGATGGTGTGGTGGATTGGCAGTCGGACGTCCTGCAAACGGACGCCGCGATTAATCCAGGAAACAGCGGCGGTGCGTTAATTAATATGGCGGGACAGGTAGTAGGAATTAACTCAATGAAAATCTCCCAAGAGGCTGTAGAAGGCATCGGTCTTTCCATACCGATTAATTCTGCCAAGCCCATTATTAACGATTTGGAAAGCTATGGATCGGTCAAACGGCCATATCTGGGTGTGGATTTACAGTCTGTGGAAGAAATACCGGCTTATTATCAGCAACAGGCCTTACACTTGCCTCATGATATTAATTACGGGGTTGCGATTCGCCAGGTGGTTCCAGGATCACCGGCAGATGTGGCAGGATTAAAGGCATTGGACGTTATAATCGAACTGGATGATAACAAAATTAACGATGTAATTGAGCTTCGTAAACATTTATATCAGGAGAAGAAGGTCGGCGAGCAGATGAAAGTTACCTTCTATCGAGGTGGCAAAAAACAGGAGACAAGCGTGAAGCTTGCTTCTGAGGGTATGCAATAGACTTTTCGGCAGGAAGGTGAAACCAGTAACCTTCCTGTTTTTTATTATGTTATTATTATGAAGGCTGTCAGCATGCCAGGAATGGCAAATAAATAATCGTAAAGAATAAAGATAGGAAGAAAAGGTTAAGGAGGATGACAGATGATTAATTGCTGTGAAGAACATGTAGAACTTGCATTAGATGTGGTTGTGAATGAATACGAAACATTTCCAGTATTAACAAAACTAGATGTGGATAACTTATCAACAACCTGTGAATTTTGTCAAAATCAGGCTGTATATATGGTGGCGAACAAATGATTCCATACCAAATGTGGATAAAAAATGTGAATATGTGGATAACTTCTGTGGATATCTTGTTTGTAAGCTGTTTGTAATTAAGTTGTAAAGGGCTGTGGATTGTGAATATCTCAATTATTACGGTTGGAAAACTGAAGGAAAAGTATCTGAAGCTGGGCATAGATGAATATTTAAAAAGATTATCTGCTTATGCCAAGGTGGAAGTGGTTGAAGTGGCCGATGAAAAAGCACCAGAGGAATTAAGTGCGCTGGAAATGGTACAGGTAAAGCATAAAGAGGGAGAACGGATTTTAGCAAAAATCAGCCAGGATACATATGTGATTGTATTGGCAATTCAGGGGAAAATGCAATCATCGGAGGAATTAGCGGATACGTTAGATAAGTTAGCTACATATGGCAAGAGCAAAATTGCTTTTGTGATTGGCGGATCACTGGGGTTAAGTGACGAGGTGCTGAAACGCTCCAATGAGCAGCTGTCGTTTTCGAAAATGACTTTTCCACATCAGCTGATGCGGCTGATTTTAGTCGAACAGATATATCGGGCGTTTCGGATTAATCGGGGTGAACCTTACCATAAATAGAGGCAGTTTTTTTCCTCAATTACTTTAGAAGGCCACAAAATTTGTATAAAAGTATAGGCTAAACAAGATGTATCATTTCTTACATACTTGTTTAGCCTTCCTTTTGTCTAGTATGCCAGATAATTGACTACAAGCTTACCCAAAAGGTAATTATATATTTGACTCTAATGTCGAAGCCACCTCAGAAATAATGATTTCACTTCCCAAGATAGGTGAATCCTGCCCGGAGTTAGTTGGTCCTGTATGCACTTCTTTAAAGGCATCGCTATTTTTCCATTGGGTAAAGTCTTCCATCGTGTTCCAATACATATTAACATTTAGTTCATCATATTCTGAAAGATTTTTAGTAATTAGTACTTCGACTTTTACAAATCCCTCCATTTCCTGTAAGACTCCTGGTCTTGTGAACATTGGAGCCATTTTTGCAGCAAAGCCTAATTTTGTTTTAATTCTGTTTGTTACGATAACCATTGTTTATTCCTCCTATTAGTCATTTGCAACTTTTATATGAATATCGGCCAGCATTAATTTCCCATCTTCCATTCGATATACTTTGTCACAGTAATCTAACATTCGTTCGTCATGAGTTACCATAATGGCTGCCTTATTTCTATATTTGACCTCTTTTGCAATAAGCTGGACGACTTCGTGAGCTCTTTGAGTGTCAAGACTTGCTGTAGGTTCATCTGCCAAAATAATCGAAGGATCATTCATCAATGCACGAGCAATAGCTGTTCGCTGACGTTCTCCTCCGGATAAATGTTCCGGGAATTTCTTTATTTTTGATTCTAACCCAAGCTGTTGAAGTAACTCTTTGGCATTTTCTTTATCTCTTTTTGTCACTTTACCCGTCATTTTTTTCACAACAAGTAATTGGTCGAGGACATTTAAGTACGGCACAAGATTGCTAGATTGTAATATAAAACCTATTTCTTCAAGACGTACTTTTGATAAGTCCTTCGCTTTTAAATCTCCTATTACATTTCCATTAATGGTTACCTCCCCTTCTGAGGCTTGCAGTAAGGCTCCTGCAATAGAGAGAAACGTACTTTTACCAGAGCCTGAGGGACCAACGACGGCAATAAATTCTCCTTGACCGATGGAAAGGGAAACATCACTAAGCGCAGCCACTTGATTTTCCCCCTGCTGATAGATCTTGGATACATGATTAAACGTTATTCCTGACATTACTCTATCCTCCCAATGGCTTGAAGTGGGTCTATTTTTGTAATTTTACGAATGGAAATCAATGAACTTAATATGGATATTAAGAGCAATATTATAGCATAAATGACAACAAGCTTTAGATCTAGTGTAAATGGCATTCCCTCTGGGAGAATGAGTGCTGTTCCATAGGCTAAGAGTACTCCAACAACAATACTGCTAAGTGAAAGTAGAAATACTTGTGATACTATGGTCTTACCTAAGAATCCATTACTTGCGCCAATCGCTTTTAAAATGCCAAATTGGTTGGATTTTTGCAAGGTAAGTACATAAAAGAAAACAGCTAGTACAAAGGCAGAGATGGCTAAAAGGAAGGCAAGCATCATCATAATTGTACCGTTTTCTTCCTTGTATCCGGGCATTCCTTGGATTGCGTCAGCCTTTGTTACAATCTCCGTGTTATGGAAAAGATTATTTAATTTCTGCGAATCAATATTTTCTCCTTGAAGCATAATCCCATTTACTGGATTTTTAATACCATTATCAGAACCAGGTGCGGCAAATTGTATCGAGCGCCATTTATCTAATGTGGTAAAAATGGCAGGTAAGTGATTGTACGTTTCGTTTTCTACGAATCCGATAATTTTCATTTCCTCTAATGACCCCTCTATGGTGAGTGTGTCCCCAATTTCAAAGCCCTTGTCCTTTAAGGTGTCATTAGCGATAACTTCTAGTGATTTATCATGATTAAGAGGATTTCCTTCCATTACACTTGGTTCTAAAAAACTCCCCGGAGTGATACCTAATATCGCAATATCTACTTTTTCACTTTCTTTGGAAGGAGTGGATTTTAAAACGGTAGCCATTGTGGCCCCCATCGGTGCTGCTGAAGAAACCTGATCTTGCTCCTCCAGTTCGGCCACTAAGGATTCAGGTAATAGTGAACGGCTCATAGAAGCTCTGGATCCTTCTTCAAAAGTAACATAATCTGCTTTCATATTTTTAAATGTGGCAGCACTCAGTGTGGAAAGGCCGTTTCCCAAACCTGATAGAATAAAGACTAGCCAAGCGATAAGGACGGTTATAACTCCAATCATTAGAAAACGATATTTTCCATGTTTTAATTCTTTTAAAGCTAGAAACAATGTAAGTCCTCCTTTAGATATATATGATTAGTCATAGATGATTAATTTAATAGCATTATATTATTATATGTTTGATTAGTCAACTTTGACTAATTGAGCAGAAAGGAACCAAGGGGGGGATTGATCATGCATAAATAGGAAAAGGAAACCCCATAACAAGGTTTCCTTGGATTTAGCATTACTTATAGTGGGAGAATTATTCCAAATGGAGGGCAAGCTTTCCTATCGACTTTTCAAGAAAGGCAACCTCTGCTTCTAACATTGCTATTTTGTGTTCTACCGCAAGATTGACTCCCGATCTTTCTCCGTGGGATGGGGTTTGTTTGATGAGTTCTAATATTTTCTTATTATTGTTTAATCGTTCTTCCAACGCAGGTTTTGTTTTTTCTATAGGGAGAAAATCAATAAACATTAACCCAATATCTCCCTGATAATTTACACTTTCGGCTGAAGATAAATTTTGCAATAATAATTCATAAAAATATTTTTTGCCATTATCATTAATGGAGTACACCTTTCGGGTCGGTCTATTTCCTTCTTGCTCCAACTGAATGTCAATATATCCGTTATGACTGAGTTTATCTAAAGTGGCGTAAGCAGTAGGTTTTTTCATGTCGGTAACTGCACTTAGATTTCTCTCTATAAATTCATTGATTTGGTATCCATGTTGACTTTGACTCATGAGCAATCCAAGTAAAATAAGCGAGCGTTCTTCCATTGATATCCCCCTCTCTGCTATCATCTTATGGTTTATATTTTCTCGCATATTTTATTTGTAGTCAATTGAGGGACTACCGACTACTATGGAGGGTGAACCTTAATTGGAAATGTTAAGGGAACAATGGATGGAGTCGTTCTTGAATATTCTCAAGTTGATTCATGAGTGGAGATGTAATTGACAGAATAGGTGGATTTAGCATCGTCAAAATACTCTTATTAAAACTTTTCATATTATAAGTAAGGTAAAAAACTGCTGGTTAATTGGATACCGTGAACCGTACCATAAGTAAATGAGGTTTTTCCTCAAAGACTGTACAAGCCCTTCCATTACTTATGGAAGGTGCTAGTTAATAGATGAACATTGGTTGCATAAAAGGCATGTTTTTGTTTAACTAATAAATTCTCTTCAACTGTCAGTAAGTAAGTGAGGTTTCAAATCTAGGTGAAATAGCATAAACATCATAAAAATTTGAAAAGGGAATTGGGTGTATCTAATTTCCCTCGCTTTTAGATTATAGCATCTTTGTGTTAAAAAACCTTCTTTGGCAGAAAAGTTTCCTGCAATATTAATGAAGCATTATTGAGCCTCCGTCAACCATGATTGTTTGACCAGTAATATATTGAGAATCCTCAGAGGCTAAGAATACGGCAACACGGCCGATATCATTTTCTACATCACCAAAACGCCCCATTGGAATTTTGCTTTTAACGCTTTCGTAATATTCAGGCTGTGCTTTAGCCCATGCTTGTACACCTGGAGAGTTAGCGAGTGGACTGATTATGTTTACATTAATCCCGAATCTGCCCCATTCGTTTGCTGCTACACGTGATAACCCACGAATTGCTTCTTTAGCAGCAGCATAAGCTGATTGTGTTTCATGTCCCTCAAGGCCAGCACCAGATGCAAAGTTAATAATATTGCCTTTGGACTCCTTCAAGTAAGGTAGTGCAGCTTGCATTAAATAAAATGTCGGATAAAATCCAGTACCAAATGATAAATCTAAATCTGCTTGTGTTGTTTCTTCTATTGTTTTTTGTCTCGAAGCATGGGCATTATTTACTAAAACATCTAATCTACCGTATTTATCAACAACTGTTTTAATAATTTGGCCAAGATTTTCTCGGTCCATTAAATTAGCTTGAAGGAACATGGATTGTGGAGAAAAGACTCTCAATTCTTTTTCCATTTCTTTACCGGTTTCTTCATTAACGTCTACAATAGTCACGATTGCCCCTTCTTTAACCATCGCTTTCGCCATCCCACTGCCGATCCCACCAGCACCACCAGTAATAATAACTACTTTATCATGTAATTTTCCCATTCTATAGATCCTCCTAAGTTAATAATAAATGCAGTTTTGGATCCGAACCTAATGATTGTTCACTAAGACTGTCTTCATGTTCAATAATAAATAATTAAGGTAATAGAGCCGACGTCTATGATTAATTCAATCCAAGTAACAAATCTGGATTCGTTAGAAGTTAAATATAGAACCCTCTTCCAGTTTGAAACAGTAGGGGGATTTTAAGGTTATCTTGCATTACATGGCTGTTAAGCCGCCATCAACGATGAATTCAGCTCCTGTTGAATAGCTTGACTCATCAGAGGCTAAGTAAAGCACTAAGCTTGAAACCTCTTCTGATTGTGCAACACGTTTTAAAGGAATATGTTTAGCGAATTCTTCTACTGCTGATTTAGTATCTTCTTGAATAATCATTGGGGTTGCAATAACCCCTGGGTGCACAGAGTTTACCCGAATTCCGTAATGAGCACATTCGATTGCAGCTGCTTTTGTCATACCACGAACGGCGAATTTTGTATCTGTATACCCGATGGCTCCGGCAACAATTCCATTCATTGAAGAAATATTGATAATGGAACCGCTTCCATACTTTTGCATGAACGGGATAACAGCCTTCATTCCTAGAAATACGGAAACTTGGTTAATGTCGACGATGCGGCGGTATTCTTCTTCTGTTACTGCTAAGATTGATTTTGCCATCGTAATTCCAGCATTGTTGACTAAAACATTTACTGAACCAAAGGCTTTTTCTGTTTGAGCTAAGACAGTTGCCCAATCATCAGCACTTGTGACATTGTGTTTGACAAATAAAGCGTTCTCACCAAGTTCTGCTACAAGGGCATTTCCTTTTTCTTCATTTAAGTCTGTTAAAACAACTTTCGCACCCTCTTCGATAAATTTCCGTGCATGTGATGCTCCCATCCCTTGAGCAGCACCAGTAATAATCGCAATTTTTCCGTCTAAACGTGCCATGTTTTATTCCTCCTATAAATATTATGGTATTTTAAAAATAAACTACATTTGTAAATTAACAGATTATATGAGATTTGTCTAACAAAAAAATTGATGTCATAATTATTATGTCTATTTTAAAAATTTATAGAGGGGGGGAAACCATAAACCTATGTCCAAAAACGACGATCGCCGCACCAAGAGGACGCAAAAAAAATTAAAGCATGCGTTATTGGAATTATTGAAGGAAAAGGAGTTAAACGATCTTTCGATTACGGAGGTAGCACAATATGCTAAATGTAACCGCGTCACTTTTTATTCGCATTATAGGGATTTACATGATTTATTAACTGCGATATTTGATGATTATTTAAAAGAATTAATTACTTACTTTCGTAAAAGTTATCAAAATTTAGAGCGCTTTTCGTCAGATGATGAGTACCGACATCTCCCTCTTTTTGAATTTATCTATCAAAATCAATTTGTTTTTTCCCTTATTTTAAACGGAGAAGTAGTCCCAGGATCGCAAAATCAATTTTGTGAAAGTATAGTACAGATATCTAGCACCGATTTAAAGCTGGGTGAGACAACAGAAATTGAAGTTCCTGCATTAAACTATTTCTTAACATATGGAACTCTCGGTTTTTTCAGGTATTGGATTCAGCAGGATTTCAAAGATTCTCCTGAAGTGATGGCGAAAAAATTGTCGTATCTACAAAGCAAATTGTTTAAGGAGGCAATTGTTTTTGAAGATTGAAATAGGAGAGAATTGAAGACGGTTGAAGAAAAGATAGGTTAGTTCGTACTCGATAGAAGGTGGAATAGTATGAAGAACGATATGGTGTTAAGACAAGTGGAAGTAGTACGAGCCATTACTCTCCAAAAGGTGGAATCTATTACAGAAGATATGGCTGATATTATGCCTAAGGGATTTAACAATACGATCCGTTGGAACGTTGGTCATATCTTAATTGTTCAGGAACAGATTGCTTCGAACTTTGCAGGATTGCCGCAACAACTTTCTCCGGAATTTGTCACCTTATTTGGTAACCGGACGAAACCAAGTGAATGGCAAGTAGAACCGCCAACGTTGCAAACCTTATCCAATGAATTAAAAAAGCAAACGGATTACATCAAGGAATCTCTGGGTAACCGTCTGCAGGAAAAAGCAATAAAACCCTTTGTACGACTTGGTTTTGAGATGGAAACAATTGGAGAAATTCTCACGTTTAGTTTGCACCATGAAGGAATGCATACGGGAGTTATTAATCCGATCCAACGGGCAATAGAAGGTTCCACCCCAAGTAAATGAGGTTTTCCATTCCCATTCGTTTGAAACAAAAAGGTGAAAATAAGCTTTTACCCCATGAACTCTGTCTATACATAAACGAGCTTGTCTACATATCATACCTAGAAGGTTAATATTTAGAAAGAAAGTAGGTAGATTAATGGGACAAGATGTAAAAATCATGTCTTGGGATCTCTATCTAGGCGCCGACGCAACCGTAATTATAGGGGCTGCTCCCGAACAAGTTCCGGAAATTGCCACAAGAATTTACCGTCAAGTACAAGCTACAAATTTTCCGAAACGAGCAAAGGCAATCGCCAAACAGGTTTCCAAGAAACATCCTGACTTTATTTGTCTTCAAGAGGCAGTGATATGGCAGATATTATCTCCTCCTGGTTTTGAGCCGGATATTCACTTTGAGTATGATTTTCTCAAGATACTAATTGAGGCGTTTGGAAATAGAGGTCTGAAGTATGAGGCTGTTGTGATTAATCAGAACCTAGATATTGTGGTGCCGACTAGTGAAGGGTTCCTCCTACATTTAATAGATCGAAGTGTCATTCTTGTAAAGAAACAATCTGATTTTATCCTTTCTAATGCAAATTCCGGTCGATATCAAGCAGCTTTCCTAGCTCCCATTGGCGGCCAGTTTATCCCTATTCCCAGAGGCTGGGCATCTGTTGATGTAAAAAAAGATGGGAAGATGTTCAGATTAATGACGACTCATCTCGACCATGATTCAGAGACAATACGCGATCAACAAGCAGCAGAGCTCGTACAGCTCACAGATGGGGTTGATCTCCCTCTGATTGTAACAGGGGAATTTGAATTTGATGCTGATAGCAGTCCCCCTCCTGAAGCGTACCTTTTATTTTTAAACGCAGGTTTTGATGATGCTTGGACTATTGCAGGGGAAGGTCCTGGGTTTACGTGCTGCCAGGATCCCGATTTATTAAACCTGGTATCGGGGCTTAACTTTAGGCCGAATTTAATTCTTTTTCGTGGTGACTTGAATGTGAAAAGGATGAATCTCGTTGGGAAAAGCCAAAACGACCGCACTTCGAATGCTCTTTGGCCGTCTAATGCCGCGGGGCAATTCGCTAGATTTACTTACTAAATAAGAAAGAGTCAAGAAAGCAAACTCAAAGTATAGTGGAAATCGAAGTTTCAGAGGAGTGTTAACTGCTCTACCCCGAAATGACAGGGAAAACAATATATTTAATAAGAAAGTAGGTAGAAAGAGTAATGGGAGTAAGAGTAAAGGGACAACAAGTAAGAGTCATGACTTGGGATCTCTATTTTGGCGCTGATGCTGAAATCATACTTAATACCACCCCTGAACAAGTCCCGCCAGCTGTTACAGAAATTTACCGGCAAATACAAGCTACAAATTTTCCTAAAAGAGCAAAAGCGATTGCCAAACAAGTTGAAAAGAAGAATCCTGATTTTATTTGTCTCCAAGACGCAGCAATATGGCAGCTATTTTCACCACCTGGATTTGAGCCCGTGATTCAATTTGAATATGATTTTCTTGATATTCTTCTGAAAGAGTTAAAACATAGAGGCTTGAATTATGAGGCCATTGCGTTTAATCAGAACTTAGACATCGACGTTCCGGCAAGTACCGGGTTTATCCTTCATTTCACAGATCGAAATATCATTCTCACAAAGAAAGATTCAGATTTTATTATCTCCAACATAAAATCCAGACAATATCAAGCGCATTTTCTGGCTCCTATTGGCGGCCAGTTATTTATCGAACCTAGAGGCTGGGTTTCTGTAGATGTAACAAAGGATGGGACGAAGTTCAGATTATTGACGACTCGCCTTGACTTTGATTCAGAGGAAGTACGGGAACAACAAGCTGCGGAACTAGTACAACTCACCAATACGGCTGACCTCCCATTGATCATAACCGGGGATTTTGGATTTGATGTTAATACCAATCCTCCACCGTACCACTTATTTTTGAATGCAGGTTTTAAAGATGCATGGACAATTGCGGGGGAAGGCCCTGGGTTTACGTGCTGCCAGGATTTTGATGTCTTAAACCTAGAATCGCAGCTTAGCAGAAGATCAGATTTAATTCTTTTTCGTGGCAACCTAGCTGTGAAAAAGATTGATATAGTTGGAGAAAGCCAGAATGACCGGACTCGAAATGCTCTTTGGCCGTCTAATTCTGCGGGGCTCGTTGCTGATTTTTTAATTTTTAAAAAGAGGCATTAAAGAAAAAAGAATGTCTGTGAGCTTATTTCCATAGTAGCCAGAATAGCAGGCAGGGGATTCCTAATAAAAAGGGATCCCTTGCTTTCCTTTTTTGAGACTATTTAGTACAAAAAGTACAGCCTAGCCAACAAAAGGAGTTTTAATGGGAAACGGCAGTTTCTTGAATGAAATATTGGGATGTCCCCTGTTGTGTATAGAAATTGCCCCCCTCATTTTAGATGCGTTACGTTGAACTCTAACATAAGTAAATGAGGTTTCAGTTGTGACACCTTGTAAACGTAATATGGTTGACTCTCGAAATGATTGTATACAATAATAAGAGCACGATAAAAAACTTTTTGATAGGATGACAAGATGAAAAAAGAAGTCACTTTAACGATAAAAGGCAAGTTTGTAAATAAGTATAAAAGCGGTTATCCGCTCATATCAAAGGAAGCTATTCTTAATTTGAACGAAGTTACTAAAGAAGGAACCATTATCCGTCTCGTTGATGAGAAGAACAGGTTCATCGCAAAAGGCTATTATGGCAAACAAAACAAAGGTTATGGGTGGGTTCTTAGTCGAAACGAGAATGAACAGATCGACCAAAGGTTTTTTGTGAATAAATTGAAAGATGCAATCAACTATCGGGAGCCGTTTTTTAATAGCCGGGATACCAACGCTTTCAGAATCGTAAATGGTGAAGGTGATGGTTTAGGCGGATTAACGATAGAGTATTTTGATGGCTACTATTTAATCAACTGGTATAGCAAAGGAATCTACCACTTTCGGGAGTATATTATCAATGCTCTGAAAGAATTGGTTGAATTTAAAGCCATTTATCAAAAGAAAAGATTTGATGTCAGCGGAAAGTATATTGAAGAAGATGATTTCGTAGCGGGAGAAAGAGGAACCTTCCCGATTATCGTAAAAGAAAATGGAGTAAACTTCGCTGTTTACTTAAATGAAAGTGCGATGGTCGGTGTATTTTTAGATCAAAGGGATGTCAGAAAAAGGATCCGCGATGCTTATGCGAAAGGGAAGAACGTACTAAACACCTTTTCCTACACAGGTGCGTTTTCAGTATTTGCTGCCTTAGGAGGCGCAGTAAAAACGACAAGTGTGGATTTAGCAAATAGAAGCTTAAACAAGACTATTGAGCAGTTTAGTTTGAATGGAATAGATGATGAAGCACAGGATATTATTGTTGAAGATGTGTTCCATTACTTTAAGTATGCGGTGAAAAAGCAGCTAGAGTTTGATATGGTAATCCTGGATCCCCCAAGCTTCGCAAGGTCAAAAAAAACCGTATTCAGTGCCGAAAAGGATTACAAAAATCTTTTAAAAGAGGCTATTGCGATAACAAAAGATGAGGGGATGATCGTTGCATCCACCAACTCAAGCTCTTTTAATATGAAAAAATTTAAAAGTTTTATTGATCAGGCATTTAGTGAAACAAACAGGAAATATCAGCTTGTTGAGGAATTTTCCCTTCCGAAAGACTTTAAGACAATAAAAGAATTCCCAGAAGGCAACTATCTTAAGGTTGTGTTTATAAAAAAATTATCGTAGAAAAAGGCAAATGTTAGCCAAATCTGTTTATGAGTAATGAAAGACACAAAGTTATTCCTTCTGATAAAATGGTAATTATAAAACAAATTATACAAAACATGAAAAAATACAGATACAGGAGAAACCAAATGATTAGAGTGGTATGTAAAGGAAAGCTTAAACCTGAGGCTAATATTGAAAATTATTTGAGTCTGGCTAGAGAAGTTGTCCAGGAAACCAGAAAAGAAAAAGGATGCATCATGTACACCTACCATCAAGATATCAATGACCCATTGGTCCTTACCACAATCGAAGAATGGGAAGACGAAGAGGCGCTTCAACAGCATAATCAAAGTGAACATATTAAGAGATTGGTTCCCGAACTGCGAAAAATGCGGGAAAGTACAGAACTTAATATTTATCGCGAAATATAAAGAGTGCCTAGTCACTGGAGAGTTATAAAAAAGCCGAGGATTCAAGTAATCCTCGGCTTTAAATGTTAGTATTTTATTTTATCTTAAACTTACGTTAACAGTTTTAGTAGTACCATCATCAAGGGTAATTGATATTTTATAAGTACCTGCTGTTAACCCCTTAGTACTTAAGTTGAAGATGTACTGTTTGGATGTTGGGTCGTATCTAAATTCATTTCCAGCATTTGCGTTACTATTAACACCAACCTCAGAAACAGTACCTAATACCATATCAGTAATTTTTCCAAATGAAATGGATGCATGGGCAGTCGAAATAAAATTGCCACTGATATTTTTTAGTTGGAATTTCACAGGTATTGTGCTTCCAGCTTTGAAAACACTGGCCCCGTCACTGTCAATAGGTTGAAGGATTCCACCATAATTATATACAACTGTATAGCTTACAGTCTTCTCGACTGTGTTTCCGGCATTATCGGTTGCAGTGATAGTTTGAGTATGTTTGCCAGGCGTACTTGTATCGATTGTTCCGCTTGCAGGAGTCGCAAGTCCGGACAATGCATCCGATGCAGTCCAAGTTGCAACTTGATTTAATGTATAGGTAACATTGTCATTAATTGTAATAACCGGTGCCGTCTTATCAATATTGATGCCGGATACTGTAGTGGAAGCAGAGTTACCGGCCTTATCAATTGCGATACCAGTGGCAGTTTTGTCAGTACCTTCCCCAAGTGTAACCAGCTCTGTGGCGCTGGCAATTCCTGATAATGCATCAATGGCTGTAAAGCTTACCGTTACATCATGGTTATACCATCCTGCTGCATTAGGCGAACTATCTGCCGCACCGCTGATAGTTGGCACCGTTTTATCAATATTGATGTCGGACACAGTAGTAGAAGCAGAGTTACCGGCTTTATCCGTTGCAGTACCGGTGGAAGATTGACTGGCCCCTTCCCCAAAGATAACTGGTTCTGTGACACTAGCAATTCCTGATAATGCATCATCGGCAGAAAAGCTTACGGTTACATCCTTATTGTACCATCCTGCTGCATTAGGTGAACTGTCTGTTACTCCGCTGATGGTTGGCGCCGTTTTATCAATATTAATGCCAGACACTGTAGCTGAAGAGAAGTTACCTGCGTTATCTAATGCAGTACCAATGACAGTTTGATCGGGTCCTTCCCCAAGGGTATTTGGCTCTGTAACACTGGCAATCCCTGATAATGCATCCTCAGCTGCAAAGCTTACCGTTACATCATGGTTAAACCAGCCTGCTCCATTAGGGGTACTATCAATGATGCCAATAATTGTTGGAACTGTGTCATCAATCGTGTAGGTAAAATCTTCTAATGTTGAATTACCAGCTTTATCAGTGGCCTTAACCGTAACAGTGTGAGTACCTTCCGTAGTTACCAGTGCCTGTGGGTTAGTAACTACTGCAGTATCGAGATTCGCATCAGTTGCAGTAAAGATATTATTGACATTAAAATTTGTTGACTTGAAGAACCAATCATTTGGATAATTAAATGCAATAGTTGGCGCAGTATCATCGATGGTATAAGTTAAGCTTTTTGTAGTTTCATTACCGGCAGCATCTTTAACTGTAACAGTTAGCGTATGAGTTCCTTCTGCTAAATTTAATTCGTCTGCAACAACGCTTACTACACCAATATTATCTGATTCGCTGTAATAGTTGCCTCCATTTAGAAGACTTTCCACATCCTGTGAAGTCATGTAACCTCCATCCGGGATGTTAAAATCAACTTGAGGTGGAGTATTGTCAATTGTATAGGTAATCGACTCGGCCGTTTCATTTCCTGCTTCATCAGTGGCAGTAACTGTTACGGTATGCTGACCCTCTGTTAAATCAAGTGAAGCATCAGATACATTCTTTAAGTGAGCATCAGTTGCCGAAAAGAAAGAATTTTTAATAGATTCTAATGCACTTGATTGATAGAAGCCGCCGTTTTGAAGCGCTGAATTAAATTTAATAACTGGTACCGTATTATCCACGTTGTAACTAACTGTTTTTACCGTTTCGTTATCGGCCTTATCAACAGCAGAAACAGTAGCTTCATAAGTTCCATCTTGGTCATCTACTAAAGCTGAAGCATTTACGCTTAATAAGTTAGCATCAGTAGCTGTATAATAATCACCCAGTGCCTCTAAGCCTACTTTGTTGTAATACTTGGTTGGGTCGAGCTTAATGGTTACACTAGGAGCAGTATCGTCAACCGTATAAGAGGCACTTGTACTGCTTGAGTTTCCGGCCAAATCAGACGCAATTACCTTCACACTCTGATTGCCCTCTCCAAGGTTAAGTGATGGTGCATTCACACCATTAGGATTTGGGTGAGCATCTGTTACTTTATAATAAGGGTTAAGACTTGATAGAACACTAGATTTATAGAATCCATTGTTAGAAAAATTAAAGGTAATCACCGGCGCCGTATTGTCTACAGTGTAATGAATCGTTTCAGTGGCCGTATTTCCAGCTTTATCAGTTGCCGTTATCACAGCTTCATGGTCACCCTCAGTAGTATCTAGAAGCGTTCCAGAAACTGTACCTGGATTTGCATCTTGGACGGAATAGTAGGTTGACCCCATATTTTGGAGTGTGGTCTCATTATAAATACCATCATCCACTAAAGTTGTTGAAATGGTAGGAGCAGTATTATCGACAGTATAGGTAGCACTAGCACTGCCGACATTTCCAGAACCATCTGTAGATGTTACTGTGACTGTATGGGTGCCTTCTGTGTTATCCCAACCGGTAACCAATTCTGTATGACTATTTGCCTCCACAATAGAATACTGTGGTGAAACAGGGAGCGCACTAGACTTATAATACCCATTGTTGGCCGGAGAGGAGATGGTTACAACCGGAGCGGTAGTGTCTGATGAAATAACGTTAACGGTAAATTTGTCAATAACTTCGTTTATAATTCGATTCTTATTATTTGTTCCATTCGTTGCGTTTTCGACAGTCATTTTAATTGGTACTGTTATATTACCTGCGGATAAATTAGCGGCAACAGTTACACTTGCTGGGATGATTAATGTACCATTTTGTGCCATCTTTGCCGATTTAGACGGAGTGTCTGAAATAACTGAGCCATCTGACTTTAGGTAGTATTTAGTGTCTACTGACACATCTGCGTCGACATTGTAACCAGTCGGTACTGTTACTTCAATGGTAAAATTAACTGTTTGACCCGAAGCGATGGTTACAACACCATTTTGAGAGATTGCAGTAATTTCAACTGAAGGATCAACAAATGCAAACACAGGAACCCCCGTCTGCAGTGCCCCTGTAAGGGTAAGAGCAGCAACAGTACTCACTGCAGCCTGCTTCCTGAACCTCTTCTTCATTTTTTTTAACATAATCTTCACTCCTCTTAATATGTAAGAGGGCCGGTTACACTAGTAGCTCCTTATAGCCCAAGTGTCCAGTTACAGGCTATAATTCAACGCTTCCCAATAATGATTGGAATATCCATACATTATTGTTCAGATATATCTCGTGGCCACATCCAATATATCGAACAGCATTTCTATGAAGTAATTATAAATGAAACAATAGTCGAAAAGTACCAAATACATTCGACAAGACGCAACAAAAAATCGACAAAATTCCTTCAGAAAAATGGGTCTATAGTTAACCGTTAATATAATGATGGGACTACGTTATCTTTAATGAAGATCTTGTTAAAAAGTAACAGCACCTCTCCTATTATCATGGAGAGGTGCTGTTTTACAATGCATATCTAGATGAAGAGCATTTGTTGCATAAATAGTCGTTTTTACCTACTTTAATATTCTCCCTTAATCACAAAAAACGAGCCCCGAATGGTTCCAGCTAGTTTAGACTTCTGCCTGGCAAACTTAAACTTTCCTTCTAACTCCTTTGGTACTTCCATCCCTTCAGACAGCTTAAAACCAACTGCCCGCTTCTTAGGATTATCAATCGTATACAAGACGTTGACCGAAAGACCATCCTCATAAAAGACGTAAGTCCAATCGATATTTTCCACTTGAAAACGCGATGTTTCTAAAGGTTTGGCGGCAAACTCAATATCACGTTCCTCTTTCAAGATCCGGTTTACGTAATCAAGTGTATCCTGACTTTCACTAGCTGGTACAACCGTAAATTCATGCTTGTATTTGTTCATAAAGTAACGCGCTTCATTAGCACGCAAACCAGCAAGTGCCTCTGCTACTGGTGAAGACTCTAAACCAACCGTAGACACATTTTTAAAATCAACGATATAGGACATTTCCATTCCTCCTCTCTTTACTTCCGTACTACTGGAATCCACATTTCACCAAATACTAAGCCGTTTCGCTGTCCCATTTCAACCGTTGTATTGGGCCCGCCAACATAGGCAAAGTTCGCAGCTTCCGGCAATACTTGACCGAAGGCAATGCCAGAAAGTTTATTGCTTAACTCATCAGCCGTCTTGCCTTCCCCTTTCACAACCAGGTACTCCCCTTTAGGAAATTGGATGACTCTGTGTTCTTCTGGTACCGTTGCCTCTGTCATGACACCGGCATAATGCATCATCTTGTTATTCACTGCTTCATTTACGGCAAAAATGTAGTCATTTGTGGCAATCGATTTTAATTTATCAAGCATTCCATTTTGTTTAACGGCCTGCCAAAAATCTGCCTTTTCCTTATTAATGCCTGCATAGTCTGTATAGTTGCTCTTAAGCTCTGTTCCAATGCCTAAAACGGTAAAACTTTTTTTCTCTTCTAAAGAATAGTCTGCCATGTTCAAAAACTTCCTTTCAAATAAATTTGTTTTTTCACTTGATGAGTTTATAATAGCGTTAAATCATGTCAAAAAATGATACTGTTTAGGAGTCACGATGAAAAAAGTTGAACGGATTAACACCATCATGCGGTACATCAATAACCGCTCCCACTTTACCATATCTGAGATCATGCAAGAATTTAACATCTCTCGTTCGACAGCAATTAGAGATATCAGAGAAATAGAAGCCATGGGGATGCCGCTTGTCGCTGAGGTTGGAAGGGATGGGGGCTATTTTGTCATGCAAAACTCTGTCCTTCCCATTGTTCGTTTTACTGATAATGAGGTCAAAGCGCTTTTTATTGCCTTTATGGCAACAAGAAATCAGCAGCTTCCTTATCTAAAGAGCCGTCAGTCTTTAGCTGAAAAGTTACTGGGCCTCATCTCAGAAAATCAGCAAGATGACCTGGTTCATTTAAATCAAATCTTACTTTTTGAAGGGACCAACCCCAATAATCCCGACCTGCTTGAGCTTTCAGACCTTCCCCACCCCATGTTAGAAAAACTTATCCAGATTCTCCTTTTGGATAGTTACTTATTGGTGACGATGAAAGATGAAAAAGTAATAAACAGTTATCATATTTATCTCTTGCACCTTTATCATGAGAATAGCCTGTGGCTGATTGAAGGATTTGACCTAAAGGAAGAAAAGAGGAAGATTTTTAATGTTGACCATCTCCTTCATGTTGAACCCTTCCAGCCACAAACTAGATTAAGTAAGAAAAAGATTTTAGAAAAACTAAGTGAGCGGGAAGAAGAAATAAACCTTGTTCTTGAACTTGGTCCAAAAGCAATTGCCCAGTTCAGAAAATACCATCCTTTAAAGGTTTCTATTTCCTATACAAATCCTTATCAAACTACAGCCATTCTAAGGACTTTTATTCATGTGGATCATCCTGAG
Organism: Neobacillus dielmonensis; assembly: GCF_000612665.1. Classification (GTDB taxonomy): domain Bacteria; phylum Bacillota; class Bacilli; order Bacillales; family Cytobacillaceae; genus Neobacillus; species Neobacillus dielmonensis. The sequence goes on along the minus strand of NZ_HG942085.1, from coordinate 76,807 downwards.
GAATTGGCCGAAATAACAAATTGGCTGCTGTTCCTAGGTGGAGATATTAAGGTAAGGGCAATACCAGAAGAAGTCTTAGAAGGTATACAAGAGAGGTTATTATCATTTTGCCCATAAGCAGTGTCAGTTAAAACCTAAATATTTTGAGTTAGTCCAGTTTCGTCTCCAATGCCGAAGTATAGTAAAATATCACAAGAGGGGTAGGATACTGTCTCTATTTTTTAAACAGTCATCTTATTAGGACTAACTTGTTTCCACTTCTCTATGAAATTCTATTAAGGGCTTAAATAATAAAAAACAGCATGTTAAACTATTACCAGCTTACCATTCCGTTTATGAATGATACTTGTTACCTCTGACAAATTGAAAAAATGTCTTATATTGAAAAGGGAGCTAAATGTTCAAAAACATTGAGAATAAAATACTTCTTTTGATAAACTCCAAGTGTAATTATTTTAACAAATGAATACGCCATGGAATAATAGAATACAGATGGTTTACTGGAAGCCATTTTGAAAAGGGAGGAACGCGAACCATGTCAGAAGAGTATCGCTCTCGCACAGAGCGAAGGAAAATACAAGAACAGCAAAAAGCTTCAGGACAAAAGGGGAGCAAGAAGACCGGAAAGAGCGTATGGAAAAAAGTTTTTTATATTTGTCTTACCCTAGGGCTTGTTATGATTTTAGTGGGCGCAGGTGCTTTTCTATATATCATCAAAGATGCGCCGAAGTTTGACGAAACGTTATTAAAAGACCCGTTATCCTCTGAAGTATATGCGGCTGATGAGAAGACTTTAATAGCCGAGGTTGGTAAAGAAAAACGGGACGATATTACGATCGATCAAATACCTGATGTCCTCAAAAATGCGGTGTTGGCAACTGAAGATGCCCGTTTTTACCAGCATCACGGGATCGATGTAAAACGGACACTTGTTGCAATTGGGACGAATATCACTTCTGGTACTTCTCAAGGCGGAAGCACGATAACCCAGCAAATTGTCAAAAATTCATTTTTAACTACTCAAAAAACAGTTACACGAAAAGTGCAAGAATGGTATTTGGCTATCCAATTAGAAAGACAATTTACGAAAGATCAAATTCTTGAAATGTATTTTAATAAAAATTTGTATGGCAGTGATGTATATGGGGTGGCAAAAGCGGCCCAACGATTTTTCGGCTTAGGTCCAGATGAGTTAGATCAATTGACGCTCGAACAAGCGGCCTTACTAGCGGGGATTCCGCAAAGCCCAAATAACTATATTCCTACTGTTGAAAGTAATCTTCCGAATGCAGAAAAGCGAAGGAATTTAGTTCTTCAGTATATGAATAGACATGGTTATATTTCTAAAGCGGAAATGCAAAAAGCACAAAGTACACCGATAAAAGATACGTTAAATATTCAACAAAAACAAACGAATAAATACCAGGCATTTGTTGATACGGTGATACAGGAAGTTCAAACCAAAACAAAAGCGAATATTTTTGAAGACGGGCTAAAAATTTATACAACGATTGATCCGAAAATCCAACAAGTAACGGAAGATGTCCTATCAACCAATGAGTATATCAACTATCCAGATAATGATATGTTACAGTCAGCTGTTGTCATTTTGGATACACAAACAGGCGCCATCAAAGCAATCGGCGGCGGAAGGAATTATCAAACCGGGGGCTATAACTATGCGACAAAGATTAGACGCCACCCAGGCTCAACGATTAAGCCAATTCTTGATTACGGGCCAGCCATTGAAAAATTCCAATGGTCGACCGGACACATTATAAAGGACGAGCCTTATCAATATTCGACTGGTACTCCAATCCGCAATGCCAACCGTTCCTATGCTGGAAATAAGTCGATAAGAGATCACTTAACATGGTCGCGGAATATTCCAGCGTTAAAAACGTATCAAGAAGTAGGGGCTGACTATGCTACAGATTTTGCCAATAGTCTTGGTTTCCCAATTTCAGATACACAAAAAGCAAATGAATCGAATGCCATTGGTGCCATTGATGCCGCATCACCGCTGAATATGGCTGGTGCGTATGCTGCATTTGGAAATGGCGGCTATTATATTGAACCATACACGGTTTCAAAAATTGTTTATGCAAATGGAACAGAAGATAAATTGGCTTCAAGTAAAAAGAAAGTAATGGAGGATTATACGGCATTCCTCATTACAGATATGTTGCGCTCGGTTATGGATTCCGGTACAGGGACCATGGCCAATATTTCAGGTCTTGATTTAGCGGGCAAAACGGGGACCACCAGCTTTGATGAATCAGCCATAAAAAAATATGGATTACCGGGCAATGCAACGCGTGACGCCTGGTTTGTAGGATATACGCCACAGTACACCGGTGCGGTTTGGACAGGATATACCGAAACAAAATCGAAAGATGACTATTTAGGAACCACAAGTGCAAACTTTTCTAAGTTAGTGTTTAAAGCCATCCTGTCACGGGCAGATGCCAGCACAGAAAAATTTAAGCAACCTAGCAGTGTGGCAAAATCCGGGAATGAATACTACGTAAAAGGCGGGGAAAAACCGAAGCCGCCAAAACCGGATAAACCGACGGATGTGAAAGCAGCCTATGATGAAGCTTCCGACAGCATTCAATTAACATGGAATTACAATTCAGGAGATTCCGGGACAACCTTTGAAGTTTCTTATACGGTGGACGGAAAAGCTGCAAGCTTGCCGTCAACGGGTGAGAAGCAAGCAGTTCTGCAAGGCCCTGAGAAAGGAAAAACCTATGTGTTTAATGTCGTTGCAGTTACGGGAGGCACCAAGAGTGATGCGGCTTCTGCTTCCTTAACGGTTCAAGGTACAGAAGAAGCGTTAAAAAGTCCAAGTGGATTGCAAGCTAAATATGATAAAAACTCGAACCAAATTACAATCAGTTGGGGCAACAATAATGCCAATGCACAAAATGTGAGCTATGTAGTTTCTTTTACAGTAAATGGCACTACCCAAACTTTAGCGCCAACATCCGTGACGAATGCAACATTGAGTAACCCGCTGCCAGGTCAAACGTATGTCATTAAGGTAGTGGCTTCCAATAATACAGGAACAAGTGAACCAGCTTCCACATCTGTTACAGTAGATCACCAAGAGAAGAATGACAACAACAATGGGAAAGGGAATACTGGAGAGGCAGAACCAGTGACTGGAGAGACGAAACCAACAAATCCTTAATGTATTCAGTTAGGGAGACCGTCTGGCTTTAGACGGTCTCCTTTTATGTTTTCTTAGTACTGGATTTACTCCACAGGGACGGTTCTTATGGCATTCTCCGGAAAAATATCCACAAGAACCGTCCCCATGGTTCCCAAATGAACCTTTTTATCTGCTCAGTTGTATATGTTTATAGATGAATTAGAGGGAGTGGATGAAAGATGGCGTTAGGCTGGTTAATAGGGACAATTGCAGCAGCAATAATTGGGACGACTTTTGCAATACTCATTGCTACAATGAATAAAAAGGTAGTTAGGGATTACAAAGGGAACATTGATTTCTGTAAGTCTGACATTTATTTTTACTGGACTAGATGGGATTATACGATCATATTAGCTGCTGTTTACACATTTTTGTGTATCATGGGCCTTTTTATATTTTTGCTTCGGGGCGATAATATCAAAAGCCCGTGGATCCAGTTTTTTCTGCATCAAACCTTTGTATTTTCATTAATCACCTTTATTTGGTTTATTACCCGAATATCCTATGTTTTTAAAGGGATTAAAGAGCGGTGGTCTGATGAATTCAAATAGTGAAAAAGCATCTGATGTTGTAGAAAATCAGGTGGAGTATTCGATAGAAGAATTATTTATTACCTACAAAGCTCCCATTTACCAATTTGTTTATCGGTATTGCCAAGATGAACAGCTTAGTATTGATCTTGTCCAAGATACTTTTGAAAAATTTCATAGATATCAGGCACAATTTGATTCACAAAAGTCCAGCCTAAAAACCTATTTATTTCGGATAGCCTACCAGCTGATGATCAATCGGTTAAAAAGGCGAAGCCGCATGAATAAATTGCTGCCATTCTTATACAACCAGAATCATAAAACACAAATTTCACATGATGAGATACTCAGCATCCAAGCAGCCCTCCAGCAGCTGCCTGATGAACAACGTTCAGTTATTTTATTATATTATTATCATGATTTGTCACAAAAGGAGATTTCAAACATTCTTGAAATCCCAATCGGTACAGTGAAATCAAGGCTGCACGTATCACTAAAAAAATTAAAAGGTCTATTGGAGGAGAACGGATGAGTAAAAATGAGATAACGGATGAACTTCAAACCAGGCTGGATGAATTTCATGTGAAAGTTCCGGATATATCCATTAAAAAGAGTAAGCTAAATCGTTTGGCAAACTGGATTTATGCTCCGGCTGCAGATCCGCTTGAAGCACTTTCAATCAATAGAAATTCAATAACTCGAATTGTCTTCTACCCGCTTCTTTTCGTACTGGCATTATTATTTGCCCCGTTCTTCTTTATTTGAAGCCACCGCTTAAAAAAAGGAATGGAGAAAATTCAATCTACCTTAAATAAAATAATTGTGTAAAATAGGGATATGATCATTTGCTGCCCAGGAGGACCCGTACATGGCAACAATTAAAGAAATAGCTGAAAGGGCAAAGGTTTCGCGCACCACCGTTTCAAGAGTTATAAATAATTCTGGTTACGTTAGTGAGGAAGCAAAAAAGAGAGTATTACAGGTAATAGAAGAGACAGGGTATATCCCAAGTGAAAATGCAAAATCGTTACGGACGAAGAAGACAAAAGTAATTGGCGTGATTCTTCCTAAAATTAGTACAGAAACATCGAGCCGTCTTGTAAAGGGATTGGACCATGTATTGGCAAAAGAGGGTTATCAAATTCTTTTAACAAATACAAATCTCGAAACTGAAAAAGAGATAGAATATCTAAGGTTATTGAAAAGTAGACATGTGGATGGAATTATCTTGTCTGCGACTATTATTAACCAGCCTCTAATAGATGAAATTAATCAATTGAATATCCCGTTTGTCACAGTTGGACAATATATCTCGGGACTTGCCAATGTGCTTTTTGATGATTACCAGGCCTCTAAAGATATGGTTAATTACATCGTTAATAAGGGCTATAAACAGATCGCATTTATTGGGGTAGATGAAAAGGACCGTTCCGTAGGTTATCTACGAAAAGCTGGTTACTTAGATGCAATGAAAGAAAATCATTTACTTGTTGAAGATAGCTGGGTGCAAAAAGGAATATTTGATGTAGAATCCGGGTATCATTGCATGAAACAAATGATGGATTTTTCCAAACAAAAGCCTTCTGCAGTACTTGCCGTAACCGATCGGCTTGCGATTGGAGCTATGCAATATATAAAAGAAGCCGGACTTTCCATACCTGCTGATATAGCAGTGGCAGGAATGGGTGCGTCAGAGCTGTCCAAATTTATTTCGCCAGCCTTAACTACCCTCGACTTCTCAATGGAGGAGGTAGGGCGCGAAGCAGCGGGTTTATTATTAGAGCAAATAAACGGAGAAATTTACCATGAAAAAATTAAGATGGTAAAGTATAGACTTATTGAACGTTCCAGTATATAATGACTGTGTAATCGATTTCATATTTGTTTTCTCGGTTACACTTTATTTTTTTGAAAAAGTGGAATCGATTCCACAATGATTGCTTTGTAACAAATCAAAAATTTTTTCTTCTTTATGGAATCGATTCCATAAAAATAGGGTGGAATCTTCTTAATAATAAAAAATAACTTTTATCTTTTATTACGACAGTCCATTCCACAAATTAAAAATAGGGGTGAGTATAGATGACGGAAAATCGCAAAATTGCTGAAGAAGTGATAGAAGCAGTTGGAGGAAAAGAGAATATTCAATCCGTGGCCCATTGTGCGACCAGACTTCGAATTATGGTCAATGATAAAGAAAAAATCGACCAGGAACAAATAGAACAGATTAGCAAAGTAAAAGGAGCTTTCTTTAATTCCGGTCAATACCAAATCATCTTTGGCACCGGTACTGTCAATAAAATATATGAAGAGGTATCGAACCTTGGCCTTGAAACCAAGTCCACATCTGAGCAGAAAAAAGAAGCTGTAAAAAGCGGAACGAAATTCCAAAGAGCCATTCGGACCTTTGGAGATGTATTTGTTCCAATTATACCTGTACTAGTTGCTACTGGCTTATTTATGGGTCTTCGCGGCTTAGTAATGCAGGATCAAATCTTAGCTTTATTTGGAATGAAACCGGATGATGTATCACAGAACTTCTTATTATTTACCCAGGTATTGACTGACACGGCATTTGCCTTCCTGCCGGCTCTTGTTGCCTGGTCCACTTTCAGAGTTTTCGGTGGAACTCCGATTATTGGATTAATATTGGGACTTATGCTGGTCTCGCCTTCCTTACCAAATGCTTATGCCGTTGCAGGCGGTGACGCAGAGGCGCTTCGATTCTTTGGCTTTATTCCGGTAGTTGGTTATCAAGGATCTGTAATTCCAGCCTTTATTGCTGGTATTATAGGGGCGAAACTTGAAAGGGCAATTAGAAAGCGTGTTCCAGAATCATTGGATTTAATTGTTACACCATTTTTGACGCTTCTTGTCATGATTGTGCTTTCCTTATTAATCATAGGACCAATTTTTCATACAGTTGAACAAGGAATTCTACATGTTGCTACGAGTGTTCTTTCATGGCCGTTTGGCTTGGCTGGTCTATTAATTGGTGGATTGAACCAGCTTATTGTCATCACAGGTGTTCACCATGTCTTTAATATGTTAGAGATCCAGCTATTGGCTGAGTATAAAAACAACCCATACAACGCCATTGTAACGTGCGCGGTTGCAGCACAGGGCGGTGCCTCACTGGCTGTTGGCTTAAAGACAAAGTCTGCAAAATTAAAAGCGCTTGCCTTGCCATCCTCTTTCTCAGCATTTTTAGGCATTACGGAACCGGCCATTTTTGGGGTTAACCTTCGTTATGGTAAACCATTTATTATGGCTTTAATTGGCGGTGCCGTAGGTGGATTTACGGCTTCAATCCTTGGACTTAAGGCAACAGGGATGGCGGTTACGGTTATTCCTGGTACCTTGCTTTATTTAAATGGGCAGATATTGCAATATATCTTAGTAAACCTAATTGCCATTGCCGTAGCCTTCATTTTGACATGGCTGTTCGGCTATTCAGATAAGGAAACAAACGAAATTAAACAATAAAGGGGAAAAGGCAAGAATACAACTTGCCTTTTCTTTTTAAGAGAACATACAGGAGGTTCACCTATGACTGAACAAGAAGGTCTCCTCATTCAAAAAGCTTACAATGAAGTGAAAAAATATAAGAATAAGGTGATAAATGACCCTTATCGTTTAAAGTATCATCTAATGTCACCCGTTGGATTATTAAATGACCCGAATGGGCTAATTCAGTATAAAGGGGTTTACCATGTTTTCTATCAGTGGAACCCATTTGACACGGCGCATGGTGCTAAATTTTGGGGACATTATACATCTACAGATATGGTAAATTGGCGTGAGGAACCGATTGCCTTGGCACCGAGTAATTGGTATGAAAGAAACGGTTGTTACTCTGGAAGTGCTGTTGCATCGGATGAAAAGCTCTATCTCTTTTATACAGGGAATGTAAAGCAAGAAGATGGGACTCGCGAGACTTATCAATGTCTTGCAGTATCTTCAGATGGAATCCATTTTGAAAAACACGGTCCTGTACTAAAGCTCCCGGAGCATTATACCCCCCACTTTCGCGATCCAAAGGTTTGGAAAGAAGGGAATCGCTGGTATATGGTTGTGGGCGCCCAGACTTTGGATGAAAAGGGTGCGGCTGTTTTATTTAGTTCACAAGATTTGTATCATTGGGAGGAATTAGGAAAGATAGCCGGATCAGCAATGAATGGTATCGGCGATTTTGGCTATATGTGGGAATGCCCAGACCTGATTCATTTAAATGGGAAAGACATATTATTGGTTTCGCCCCAGGGGCTTGAGCCAAGCGGCCATTTATATCATAATTTGTTCCAATCTGGCTATTTTGTTGGAGAATTAAATTATCATTCCCTTGATTTTCAACATGGAGCATTTACGGAGTTAGACCGCGGCTTTGACTTCTATGCTCCACAAACCTTTACAGATGAACAGGGGAGAACAATTCTTTACGGCTGGATGGGAATTACCGATGAAACGGAGTCGTATCAACCGACTATCGCCAATCATTGGGTGCATGCCTTAACGATTCCAAGGGAATTGGAGCTAAGAGACGGCAAAATTTATCAAAAGCCGGTGGAGGAATTAAAAAAACTTAGGAAAGATCAACAAGAGTATGAAGGGAATCATATCCTACTGAATGGAGTATCAGCGGAATTGCTGCTGCAATTAGACGGGAAAGCTGTTCCATTTCAAATTTCATTCCGGAATGAGGCCACTTTATTCTTTGAGCCGGATAAAAAGGAAATCAGTCTGCAAAGAAGAAATGTGAAAACAGATGCCATTGAAACTAGAACCTGCAAAATAGATTCTGTTTCTAAGCTTCAGATTTTTATCGATCATTCTTCCCTGGAGATTTTCATTAATAATGGTGAAGAAGTTTTTACCTCGCGTTATTTTCCAAATTTAACGAATGAATTGATTAGTTTTGATAGGGAAGCGGTATGTAAATTGACCAAGTGGAATCTTGGTTAGGTGTTCTCCATAAGTCTAGGCACTATTAAAAAAGGTGTGTACAAAAATAATTACACACCTTTTTTAGGTTTTAACAGGCTTTTATCTTTTCATTTGAATCATAAACTTATAGCGGTCAGCCCGATAAGACGAGCGAACATATTCAACTGGCGTTCCGTCCTTTAGAAAGGTTTGCTGCTGAATTAGCATAATGGGAGACCCCTTTTTAATCCTTAAATATTCGGATTCAACATCGCTGGCAATCGACGCTTCAATGACCTGTGATGCATGATCAATTGTAAAATTCAATTGTTCCTCAATAAATGCGTAAACAGATTTTTTTACAATTTGTTCTGTCAGTCCTTTAACCAGGTTTGCTGAAATATAATTCGATTCTAATGCCATTGGAACATCATCAGCCAAACGAATGCGTTTAATTTCATAAACAGGTCCATATTCCTGGATACCTAATTGGCTGGCGATTTGGATGGTTGCAGGGATCACTTCAAAGGAAATGAGTTGGCTTCCCGGTTTAAGCCCTCTAGAAACCATATCCTCGGTAAAGCTTCTTAATTGATGAAGGGGCTGTTCAATCTTTCGCTCTGAGACGAACGTTCCTTTGCCTTGAATTCGATATAAGTATCCTTCATTGACAAGCTGGGTTAAAGCTTGTCTTACTGTCATCCGGCTGATTTGCAGTTTTTCTGCATATTCTCTTTCCGGAGGAATTAAATCGCCAGGTTTTAATTCCCCTTTATCGATTAAATCCTTTATAAGCTCTTGTAGTTGATAATAAATGGGGATTGGGGAATCCTTTCTAATCATTCTCCTCTCAACTGCATCCTTTCTATTTAAACTGAAAACTGTTTGCTTTTCATTAGGCTCTGTTAAACGGAAATGTTTATTTTCTTAACTGATGATTTGGAGCGGAAGGTGCCCCATGCCTGCGGATTCGCTGAGCACCGGGAGCGGAAAATCAACAGCCAAATTTAACAAAGCCTTTCATTAAAGGACTAAAGAGATGAAGATGTTAACAATGGACCTTTAAATCAGCAATCGCAGCCTTATCTGCAATAATTGTAACATATGGATGACTTTTCAGAATGGAGGCTGGAAAACTTTCATCGACATTTCCAGTCACCAGCCTTTTTAAGGCCTCTCTTTTTTGCTCTCCAGAAATAAGTAAGAGAATTTCTTTGCTCTTCATAATTGTGCCGATTCCCATTGTAATGGCTTTTGTTGGTACTTCCTCTAAGCTAGTAAAGAATCTTGCATTCGCTTTTCTGGTTGAAGGAGTTAATTGAACTAAATGGGTTTCGGAATCAAAGGATGTACCGGGTTCATTAAAGCCGATATGGCCATTTGCTCCGATGCCAAGAAGTTGTAAGTCAATGCCTTTATGATTTGCAATTAGTTGCTCATAATCATCGCATTCCTTAAGGACATCATCCACATCCCCACGGGGAATAAAGGTGTTATTCTTCTGAATGTCAATATGATTAAATAAGTTAACGTTCATATAATACCGATAACTATTTACATGATCCCCTGTGAGTCCAACATATTCATCTAAATTGAAGGTTGTGACTGATTGGTATGAGGTTCCATTCTCTTGGTGGTCAGAAATTAATTTAGAATACACACCGATGGGGGTTCCACCTGTTGCAAGCCCAAGTTTTATTTTTGGATTCTCATTCACCTTTTTAATGATATAAGCAGCAGCGATTTTACTCATATCTTGATAATCTTTTGCTTCAATGATTTTCATTGTGTTCTCCTCCTTTAGAGTAGGCAACCTCACCACGGCATAGAGTCATATAGACATCCATGTTCTCGTCAAGAATGACAATATCTGCATCTTTTCCCTCTGAAAGGCTTCCTTTGCGGTCAAAAATATTTAGTTGTTTAGCAGGGTTGACAGCCGCCATTTCAACGGCATCCTCCAGTTGGCAGCCAGCAAAAGAAACGATATTTTTAACACCTTGGCCTAACTTCAAAATACTTCCGGCCAGTGTTCCGTCACTCAAAACAGCCTTTCCATCCTTCACTGTGACATCTTGGCCGCCTAAATCATAATTTCCGTTCTTTAGACATTTTGCCCGCATAGCATCAGTAATTAGAATGATTCCCTTTTTCCCTTTTTGTTTATAGGCAAGTTTCACCATGTCAGGGTGGACATGAACTCCATCAACAATTAACTCTGCTTTTAATTCATCTTTTAGAAATGCAGCCCCCACGACACCTGGTTCACGGTGGTGCAATCCCCTCATTTGATTGTATAGATGGGTAACATGGTTTACTCCTGCCTCAATGGCCTCGATCACTTCTTCATAGGTTGCATCCGTATGACCGATGGAAGCAATAATTCCTTTTTCTTTTAAGTATTTAACCAGCTCGATTCCATTAGGCAGTTCGGGTGCCAATGTGACGAGCTTAATGGTGTCAGCTGAGACTTCTTCCCACTTTTTAAACAATTCTAGATTTGGGTCAATAATATGCTGGATTGGTTGAGCACCAGCCTTGGTTTTATTTACAAAGGGACCTTCAAGATGGATTCCCAGTATTTCTGCTTTTCCGGGTGATTGATATTTGTTGATGTATTTTCCCGCATTATTTAAGGCAGCTTCAATTTGACTTTCTTCCTGGGTAATGGTGGTTGCCAAAAAGCTAGTAGTGCCCTCACCAGGTAATGCATGTGACATGATATCCAGGGCTTCTTGCGTAGCATCCATCGTATCTGCTCCGTTTGCTCCGTGGATATGGACATCGATAAAACCAGGGATGGCTTTGTATCCTAAAGGAAGGTCGATTACTTCAAATTCTTCCTGGGAGGATAGGGTTTCCATCGCTCCTAGTTCAACTATTTTTTGATTCTTTATTTTTAAATACCCATTGTTAATCCATTTATCTTCAGAATAAATTTGGATACCTTTGAGCAATATACTGTTAGATTTTGTCTCCATCAAAGTTCCATCCTTTCCGTTCACCTTAATCTTATCATTCCTATAATATAGATGTCTATACCAATTTAAAGGAAAGAAAATCCGCACCTATATAAAACCCTCACTTACAAGGAATTTTAAATTAGACAGATATCGGGTGGTATATACAACTATATGATATTATGATTAATGGTCTGTTGGAATTGACATTAATCCTATAATAGAGTTGCTCTTTGCGTTAGCGGAGACATATGGAGCGGAAGGCGCACGACTTGCGGGCTCATTCAAGCGACTAGAGCGGAAATCAACAGCTCAATTTAATAGAGTATAATTCAAAAAAATTGTCGAGAAGATACCCTTCTCGACAATTTGATTTAGTAAAAACTAGTTTATTTATAATACAACACTAACAATGATCCCTGAAAGAATGCTGACAAGTGTGGCGCCGTATAACAGTTTCAGACCAAAACGCGCCACGACATTTCCCTGCTTTTCATTCAGACTTTTAACCGCCCCAGTAATAATACCAATGGATGAAAAGTTGGCGAAGGAAACCAGGAACACCGAAAGAATTCCGAGTGTACGGTCACTGAAGTGATAATCGCCGCCAGACAAATCCAGCATCGCAACAAATTCATTCGTTACCATCTTGGTGGCCATGATTCCCCCGGCATTCACTGCTTCCGATGAAGGAATTCCCATCATGAAGGCAATAGGTGCAAACAGATAACCTAATAGCTGCTGAAAGGAAATGCTAAACAATAACTCAAACACATGATTGATGCCTGACATTAAAGCAATGAACCCGATCAGCATGGCTCCAACGATAACCGCAACCTTAAAGCCGTCAAGGATATACTCCCCAAGCATTTCAAAAAAGGTCTGTTTTTCTAAATTTTGAATCTCTAAAATATCTTCACTTGACTGCACCTCGTACGGATTAATGAGCGAAGTGATGATGAACCCGCCAAATAAATTTAATACTAAAGCGGTAACAACGTATTTTGGCTCGAGCATCGTCATATAAGACCCGACAATGGACATCGATACTGTTGACATCGCCGAAGCACATAGAGTATACAGACGCTGTTTTGACAGCAGGCCGAGTTGTTTTTTTACGGTAATGAATACCTCTGATTGGCCTACCATCAACGAAGCTACTGCATTATAGGACTCTAGCTTACCCATGCCGTTTACTTTACTTAATAGCAATCCGATAGCTTTCATGAGCAACGGCAGAATTCTTAAATGTTGAAGGATCCCAATTAAGACGGAAATAAAGACAATGGGCAGCAATACCGTTAAGAAGAATGGGGCCTCTCCTTTGTTGGCCATACCGCCAAATACAAAGGAAACTCCTTCACTTGCATATTCGAGCAGTTGGTTAAAAACCGTAGCTATTGCCTTAATGATGATGTAGCCATATTCTGTGTTTAACAGCAGCACAGATAAAATAATTTGAATGGCAATCATTATGATAATTGGTTTAAACTTTACTTGCTTTCGGTTGGAGCTTGCCAGCCAAGCTAAAAACAATACAACAATAATACCTAAAATCGAAATACCATATCGCATATGTAACCTCCTGATGCACTCAAACTTGTCTATAATATTCTTTTTTATTTATGAATGCAATGGATAATTTGCCCATATTTCATCCGAAGTACCAGACAAATTCGAAATTATTTATATCCTTTTTACTGTTTACCTGCCATTAAAATAAGTGCCTACCACTTTGATTTAAGGTTAGTTTAAGGTTAATTCTTAATATAATAGTTAACGGTTATTATAATATTGGAGGTATAATATTTTGAGCAAAAAAATAGGTACAATTGTTTTACTCTTATCACTGGTAATAAACTTGGTGTTTTTAGGCATCATCATAAAAGATTCTACGCAAGAAGATTCAGGCGGTACGCAGTTATCTTATTCGATCACGGGTTATCAAGGTGACCCCGAGAAAGATTTAGTTCATGTGATTAATAACACAAAAAGCGAATTGAATATTGCCATCTATAACCTTGATAATGAGCAAATTGCAGACGCCATTTATGCTGCTGCAGAAAGAGGAGTTTCCATAAGGATCATTGCGGATGGAGAAAATACAGAAAATAAAGATAGCAGAAAGATATTTAAGGAGTTTGAGAAACTTAATATTCCTATTAAAATTAGTACAGATGAAAAAATGCATGTCAAGCTGACCATATCCGACAATCAAACAGTCGTAACGGGTTCTTTTAATTACACAAAAGATTCTGCAGAGGAAAATCAAGAAAACCTCGTAACGGTGAAGGATTCTGATTTGGCCTCATCCATGAATGATACCTTTAATCAATTATGGAATAGCAATGATTTGGAAGATTGGTAGAAAAAGGGTGTCCCGGAAGTATAACCATTTGGGGCACCCTTTTTATTAACTAAGCTGTAAAATTGTCATCGTAGCTAAGCATTATTGCTGATTTTACTCATCAAGGGCAAAAATATGGTTGGTGAAGTTCACATCATTACCTTTGACGCGGATTTCAAGAGTGACTACAAATTCAATTCCGGGCATAACCGATTTGGATCTTTCTTGAGGTGTTAAAAGGATTACTTTGTTGATGGTATGGGGTTTAAGAGATAACCCAACTTCTCATAAACAGGTAACGTTGGTGCAATGATGACTTTCCCGGTTCCTCTGAATGTCTGAAGCAAACCTTCGCCGGATGCAGCAGAACCGAAAATGCTTTTTGTTGACTTTTCTACCGTGAAATCAATGTTTCCAAGCCGGAATAGTGTGAAATTGCCATCTACTTGAACCGTTTCATTTTGGAGTTCAAACTCCACCAGTTCCTCCTCAGGGACAGGTATTTCAAACACGCAATAGCCGCTTCCGGATACTTTTGTTTGAAACAATCCTTCTCCTCCGGCAATGGCGGAGGATATATTTTTCATGGCCTGAACAGAAACAGTAACACTCGACTCACAGCAATAAAACAGGCCTTTATCGGCAATCATTTCATCGTGGTCAAGTTCCACAATCATATAGTGTTTAAAACTAGGTTCTAAGTAAATAATCCCGCTTCCTTGGTATTGTGGTTTAATCGCTGATTCATTCGTTAATACACTGGAGGTCAAACCTTTTAAAAAGCCCTTTGCGCCGGAACCTCCTAAACTTTTTAACGTAATATTGCCCTTCATAAACTGCAGTGCGCCGGCTTCAGCGGTGAGGGAGCTGTTTTTAAGAGTAATCCTTACTTGTCGTAATTTAATGCTGGATTTTTGCGCAAAGTATAGCTTTTCGGCAACAGTAAAGTTATCATTGCCACCTAAGTTCTGGTACTCCAAAACCTCAATTTTTATATTTTGATTTTCGACGAAACTTACTACTTGATAGGCTTCAGACATTGTAATAACTCCTTCTTTACTTTATAGTTATACTTTATCATTGGTTTTTGTTTATTTTACCAAATGTTTGTTTTATATCGAAATATTTCGGCAAACATAACTTCAGGATAAGGTGAAATGCTTTCCGCATCCTGTTAAGCGTTGAAGAATGAACATTACTGCCCGTTAATGCGGGATAAGTCAATGAAGGGAACCGTATCATAAGCTTGAGACGGTTTTTAATTTATTTTCACATTGCAAAGGAGGAAAAAACGTGATAAATATAACGATCCCAAAACCAAGTGTGAGTATTACCAAAAAGAATAATCCAGAGGAAAGTAATATTTATGGGTTTACCGAGTTCCATCTTATCCCTAGAGATAAAGGTGGAATATTTATGTTCTATAATCACAACCAAGAGCTATTATTTGTTGGGAAAGCCAGAAAGTTACGCCAAAGGATTAAAAAGCATTTTGAGGACAATGTATCTCCAATGAAAATGCATCGGGATGAAGTAGCGAGGATTGATGTATGTATTGTGGATGACCCGGCACATAGGGAAATTTATGAAACGTATATCATTAATGAACTTAAGGCGAAATATAATATAGACAAGGTGTTTTTTAGATAATCTAAGTATTTATAAGAATAGGAATCGAGGTAGTCGAACATTACCTCGATTCTATTTGTTTAAGTCCATTTAACGTGAATGGACTTTTTCGCCTTGTACCCATACTTCCCGAATATTTTCTGGTCGAACATTATAGATCAGTTTCTGGAACACATCATATAAATCTTCATTGTCATCAAAAATTGGAAGCTTTGCAGTGGATACTTTTGTATCAATGATTTGTACATCCCATGTATAGTTTTCTTGGATTTGTCCGACTGGCAAATTCAGGCTATCTCCTCCGCCAGCGGTCGCAAGATAGAAAGCTTCATTAATGGTAATGCGAGAATTTGGTACACCGCGTTCCTCAGCTGGAAGGGCTGTGTCAACACCGTCTTCTAACATTCTGGAAGACACAACGGCCTGTTTGACATTATCATATAGGCTAGGCGTTGCCCCTGCAGAAATATCAGTTCCTAAACCAATATCAATCCCTTTGGCCATGAAGCGGGACAGGGGGAGAACGCTATTGGCGAAGTAAGCATTTGATAAGGGACAATGGGCAATGGCAGTTCCGGTTCTAGCAAAAAGGGAAGCATCATTGTCATCTAAGAAATTGCAATGAGCCATGACTGATTTGTCCGTTAATAGTCCAAAGTCGTTTAATGCAAAAGCATCATGTTTATGAAAACGCTCTTGTACATAATGGTGTGCCCAATCACTTTCGCTGCAATGAGATTGAATATGTGTATCATACTTTAAGGCAAGTTCGCCTAAGCCCTTTAACGCTTCATCGGTACAGCTTGGAATAAACCGAGGTGTAACAACGGGATACACCCCTTGCTTCACTGTTTGAGCTAACTCCTTTACGGCTAAAATAAACTCTTCTGTATTGATGAGTGCTGTTTTGGTATCCTGATCACGATAATAGGAAGGGTTTTGTTCAGCATCGTCCATGACGACCTTTCCCACTAAACCACGCTGACCTTTTTGGGCACAAATTTCTGCCAATAAGATACTTGCTTCTTTATGAACTGTTGCAAAATAAAGGGCTGTTGTTGTTCCGTTTGATAGTAAGGTGTCCACTAAGTCTTCATAAACTTTTTTTGCAAAGGTTAAATCGGAATATTTCGCTTCCAGGGGAAAAGTGTACTCATTTAACCAGTCGTATAGGGGAAGGTCCTGTGCTGTACCTGATTGAGCCCATTGCGGGGCATGTACATGCAAGTCCACAAAACCTGGTAAGAGATATTGGCCCTCCGCCAAACGATGAAAGTTTTCTTGCCCTTTATAGGTATCTAGTAACAGCTGGTAATCAGCTTGTTTAGGTGCAACGATTTTTTCAATCATACCATCTGCATTTACACAGAAAAGGTAATCCTTTAAAATGCTCAGTTTCTTGGGGGAATCACTTGTAAAAGCAGTTCCTTGAAAAATTTGCGTATATTTACCCATAAACATCTTCCTAACGTTCGTATTTTGTGTTATTATCATGATTGTAATGAATAAATAATTTGTAGTCTATAGAAATGCACGAATTCTTTCTGTAAGACGTCATTCAAAAAATAAATATTGTTTTTCATATAATCGTAGGGATATGGCCTACAAGTTTCTACCCGTTTACCGTAAATAAACTGACTATGAAAAGCAGGGCAAGGATGGACTCTTCTTTATTTGGAGTTTATTCTTTCTTTCGTATTTCGTTGTTTAGAAGCTCGAGGTACATGCTTTTCTACGTTTTGGAAAGCATGTGCTTCGGGCTTTTCTATTAGAAACTGTGATTATAGGGAAACAAATGGGGAGATGGACCATAATGGAGAGTACGGCAAGGAAACTCGAATCTGAGGAAATAAGGGATGAAGTCAGCGGGCAGATGAAGCAGGATGTTTCTGCTGGGCAAGCATTATTCTTGGGTTTACAGCAAGTGTTGGCAATGGACCTTTTTATACCACCGGTTATTTTAGCTGGAATGTTATCCTTTTCTGTTTCTGATAGTACAATGCTCATTCAAATGACGTTTCTTGCTTGTGGTATTGCGACCATTATTCAAGCTGGGTTTGCGATGAAACTGCCTGTCATGCAGGGGCCTTCCTTTGTGCCGCTAAGTGCACTGGCTGCCATTGGCACCACATCCGGTATTGGTGCCATGATTGGGAGTTTGATACCAGGCGCCATATTAATTGCGATATTAGGGTCTCTCAAAGTTTTTAGTAAGGTTGTGAGAAAATTCATTCCCCCGATTGTGGCGGGAACAGTTATTGTCGTGGTCGGCATTTCGCTAATGCCGAGTGCCATCAATTCCATTTATACGGCACAAGGAAGCTTTGGAACTAATATATTGGTGGCTTGTATAACAGCGGCTGTGCTTATTTTTTGTATGTATGTCGGGGAAAAGTCAAAAACAAAACTGAAATATATTAAGCTGGTATCAGTTATTTTAGCACTGGGGATTGGAACGATTGTTGCTTCATCTTTTGGTTTGGTCAACTTCTCATCGGTTGGAAAGTCAGCCTGGTTCCAGATGCCAAGTATCTTTGCGTTTGGAACACCAACATTTGATGTTAATTCAATCTTGATCATGCTTGCAATCTATTTCATCGTCACCATTGAAACAACTGGTACATGGTTTACGGTTGGTAATGTAACAGGAGAAGAGCTTACAGATAAACGCTTAAATGGCGGGGCGTTTGGTGAAGGCTTAGGTTGTTTTATCGGCTCTTTCTTTGGGGGAACACCCGTAACAGGATATTCTTCCAATGCAGGAATTATTGCGATTACGGGCGTAAAAAGCCGGAAACCAATTGTTATGGGCGGTGTCATTTTAGTGATTCTGGGAATGATGCCTAAACTGATGAATGTTATTGCTTGTATTCCTGGGGTTGTCATTAACAGTGTGTTTGCGATTTTATGTGTCGTGATTATGATGAATGGATTTAAAGTCATCAAAGAAGTGCCGTTTACAGAAAGAAATATGCTTGTAATCGGTGTGTCCATCATGCTTGCGATGTTTGCGGTGCTAATGCCTGCCGATATTTCAAAGGGGCTGCCGCATATCGTCACTTATTTTGTTTCATCAGGAACAGCAGTGGGGGCTATTACGGCATTAATTCTTAATTTGGTTCTTCCGCAAAAGCTTGAAGACAGCGGACTAAAAAGTAAAGTAAATGTAACGATAAACTAATAATCTTAAAGTGGAGGATTCATCATGCAACAGGATCGATTATGGAATGAATGGCATCCGGTATGTAGGGCAGAGGCATTGCTGGATGACCCGAAACAGGTATTTGTCCTTGGTGAACGTGTCGTTATTTTTCGCAATGAAAAAGGCGTACATGCATTTAAGGACCTTTGTATTCACCGCGGAGCGGCATTATCACTCGGAAAAGTAAGAAATGGCAATCTGGCCTGTGCGTATCATGCTTGGGAATATAATTGTGAAGGCACATGTGTAAAAATTCCCGCGCTGCCAAGCGGCCGGCCAATTCCTACTAAGGCACGGGCAACCGTTTATCATTGTCAGGAATACCTTGGATTAATCTGGGTCAACTTGGGTGATGAACCAGCACCACTTGCTGCATATCCTGAATTTAGCCAGGAAGGCTATCGTACGGCGCTATGCGGTCCGTATGATGTGAAGGCAAATGGGCCCAGAATTATTGAAAATTTCCTTGATGTCTCTCATCTTATGTTCGTTCATGAAGGCTTGCTTGGAGATGAGGATCACGCTGAAGTGGCCAATTACGATGTGAATTTCCTTGATAATCGCATTGTCACTAGTAAAATTCCAGTTTATCAGCCGAACCCGGATGGCCGGTCAAAGGGTGGATATGCCAACTATGTGTATGAAATTTTAAATCCTACGACAGTCAGGTTTACCAAAACGACTGAAGGATCCGATGAGGAATTTACGATATTGCTTGCTGTCAATCAAGAGGATAACGAAAAATCAAAGGCTTTTATGCTATTAACCAGGAATTATGATTTGGATAAGCCGGATGAACCGTTTATTGAATTCCAGGATATTATTTTTAATCAAGACCTGGATATAGTGGAAAGTCAAAAGCCTGAGCTTCTTCCATTGGATCTGCAAGCAGAAATGCACTTAAAGTCAGATGCCCTTACGATAGCTTATCGGAGATGGTTACAAGAGCTTGGTGTGGAAAACGGGACAATAGCTCAATTAACGGTGAAGTAAGGATTAGAAAAGGAATAAACTAGTTAAGAATAATAAAATGTCTGGTTCAACGTAAAGTGAACAGGCATTTTTTGTTGTTAGTAAAGCCTTTTGAAGTAGGAAATGGACTGGTTGGTGTCCAATAATACAAATTAGGTCTTATAAAAATGTATGCTGGCTCAAGATGGAGGTTGGTTGGAGTGAATTTTGTTGTTAACAAGGAATGGCTCGTTGAACAATTAAATAATGAACAGGTGAAGATTGTAGATTGCCGCTTTGAATTGGGCAATCCGGATAAAGGGGAGCGGCTCTATCAAGAAAGCCATATCCCGGGAGCGGTCTATTTTCATCTAGAAAAACAGTTATCTGCTCCTGTTGGAGTACACGGAGGGCGGCACCCGCTTCCAGATATCAATGAGTTTAAGCTTGAAATTGAAAAGGCTGGAATCAGCAATACGAGTACAGTAGTCGCATATGACGGCGGAGAGGGGCAGTATGCATCCCGCCTTTGGTGGCTGCTTACCTATATTGGCCATGACAAAGTATATGTATTAAATGAGGGCATTACAGGTTGGAATGAAGCAGGTTATCCAACAACAGTAGAAGTGCCTAAGTACCAACCAGCAGAATATGAGGTGAAAATTCGAAAAGATATGCTGGCTTCTTATGATGAGGTAAGAAAAATTGTCGACCAAAAGAGTTCATCCCCGGTATTAATCGATTCGAGGGATGAAGCTCGGTATTTAGGAAAAGTGGAACCACTAGATCGAATAGCAGGACATATTCCGGGTGCCATAAACAAGTTTTGGGCAGAAGGATTGGAACAGGGAACATTTAAAAATAGCGATGAGCAAAAAAAGAGATTTGCTGAGCTTAATCAGGAAGAGCCTATCATCGTTTATTGCGGTTCAGGGGTAACAGCCACTCCAAATTATATTGCTTTAAAAATAGCAGGCTATCAAAATGTAAAGTTATATGCAGGCAGTTATAGTGATTGGGTCTCTTATGAAGAGAACTCAGTAGCAAAAGGGAAGGAATCTTGAACAGGAAATACGGTTCAAGAAGAGGATAGTTTCGAATGAAAATAAACGGGTGTAGTGTTCTCTACACCCGTTTATTAATCGAGCAGTTTATTCATACAGATTGGCGGATGATGATTACAGTTTTATTTGCTGGTTATTTATCTAGCAATTCTTGAAATTAGAGTTTAAGTTGATAGGCCCTGACAAGAATTCCGTCATTAGCTGGTTCAAAGTCAAATTGGGGCAATCGCTCAAAGCCAAATCTTTCATATAGACTGATGGCATTTTTCATAAATTCCCCAGTATGCAGCCCAATGGTACTGAATCCTTTTGCCTTGGAGCGTTTTATACATTCACGTATAAGTGCTGAAGCCACTCCTTTGCCCCGGGCCTCTGATGCTACGGCAAGCATGCGAATTTCAGGATAGTCGAGTTCGCCGATATATCCTTCATAGGCATTTGTTTTGGCAGGAAATAAAGCAACACTTCCAACCATTTTCTCCTGTATGAGGGCAACAATTAATTCTACTCCTTCCTGTTCAGCCACAGCCGAAGAAATGGACTTGGCTAAAGCCTCCCAGTGGTCTGCTGGCAGAACATCTTTGTATTGGCGATAAGCCTCTATTCTTTGTTCTCGGATAGACGGGTACATCTCTTTTTCAGCATCGTAAATTACTAATTTTTCCATTCCATCCATATCCCCTTTGTTTTATTGAATAAGGAACTTTTCTTGGTTTCCACTCAGTGCATCTCTGTAATGCTCCGAATTCCACACGGATAGATCAGGGCCTTTTGGCAGGATTTTCGGTTCTGACTTCTCGGGTGAAATCGTAATTGATAAATGATAGTGTTTTTTTATAGCATCAAAATCTGTCGTGTCACCAAAACCTGGCGTTTGATATAAGTCACGCACATAACCCCATAAGTACTGAAATTCACGGATTAAATTCCGGTTTGTATGGAACGCTGTAAAGTAAGCCGCATCGAAGCGGACAAGTGTTGTGTATAGCCTGACGTCTGAATCGGTTATAAAATCACCGAATAAAAATCTCTGTTTCGATAAGCGTTGCTCAAATTCATCTAATCTATTAAATAACACATCATAAGCCGCTTCATAAGACTCCTGAGATTGTGCAAACCCACATTTATAAACCCCGTTGTTAATGTCCGTAAAAATAATCTCATTTAATGTGTCTATTTCCTGGCGGAGAGGCTCAGGATACAAATCCGGTGCATTTTCCCTATGATAGGGTTTCCAAACTGTTTCAAAATAATTGGTCAGTTTAAAATAATCATTATTGACAACCTTACGGCTTTGAATGTCAACGATGGCCGGGACAGTCGGACGGCCCGAATAGTTTGGATCGGTGTTGTTATAGACTTCACTCATGTACTGGAAACCTAAAACGTCATCTACCCCGCCTTTATTCAATGAAAATTCCCAGTCTACATGTGGCAGCCTCGGACGGATTGGACTAACAGTTCCTAGACTGATGGCTTCTTCTAATCCAAGGACCTTTCGTACAATGACAGAACGATGGGCCCAAGGACATGCTGCAGACCATATGAGTCGATAGCGGCCCGCTATAACTGGAAGGTCCTGTGGTTTATCTCCAAAAGGTGTGGTGAATTTATTTACTTGACGCTTGAAAGAGCCATCTGTGCTAATTTCAGCTGGTTTTTGAACAGTCATTTTAAAAATCCTTTCTAGCTTTTTTTCTTTAATGAGGTAGGGTCCACCATTAAAAATTCCACTTTCATTTTAAAATTCCTGTTATAACCCAGAAGGGAGGTTTAGAAAAAATGTTTCATGTGGAACATTAGAGTCACCCATATGGGTAACATTGGGATAATCAGTTGATGACGTTTTCAGGAATCTTAAGTATAATGGCAATTATAACAAGGTTAATTAGGACGTGAGAATAGGGTGAAAGAAATTACAGTAGGAGACTTGGTTAGGAAGTTTTCTTTGAAGGTCCTGGCAGGTGAACGTCAACTGCAGAAACAAATTACGCAACCACGGGTGCATCGTCCAGGCCTGGAGTTTGTTGGCCATTTTGACTTTTTTCCAACAGAACGGGTTCAAATTTTGGGAAAAAAGGAAATTACCTATTTGCATAAGTTAAGCAGAGAAGAACGCAAAGTCCGCATCGGCAATATTGTCCACTATCATCCGCCGTGCTTTATTGTAACAGCTGGGGAAGAAGGACTTACCTACTTAATTCACCACTGTACCGAACAGGGCATTCCATTGCTAGTCACAAACAAGCCGGAAACAACTTCAGAATTTATCACTAAAATAGATGCTTATTTGGTGAAGGAATTGGCACCGGAAATGGCAATTCATGGGGTTTGTATGAATGTGTCTGGTATCGGCATCTTGCTTCGCGGAAGCTCAGGAGTAGGAAAAAGCGAGACTGCACACACATTAATCCGCCGAGGACACCGGCTGGTAGCGGATGATATTGTTGTGCTAAAGAAACTAAGTACGCAAACCATTTTAGGGACACATAATGAGAAAAATAAAGAGTTTTTGGCGCTTCGGAGCATTGGCCTGTTAAATGTGGTCCGCTTGTACGGGCGCAAGGCTTTTCAAGATGAGACCCGAATCTCTTTGGATATTCATTTAACCAAATGGGAAAAGGATGCCTTGTATAATGATTTGGAACAGGAGTTTCACTATACTGATTATATGGGGGTTAAAATTCCTTCCATTGAAATTCAACTCCAGCCTGGACGGGATGTGGCGGGATTAATTGAGGCAGCCGCAAATAACTGGTATTTGAAGCAGCAGGGCTACAGCGCGGCAGAAGAATTTATGAACCGAATTGAAGCGGACATGGCCAAATCTAGCACAAACCAATTTGAACCTTAGTCAATTTGACACCGTATATCGGTGTCCTTTTAATAATTTAACTAAAATTGATGGCCGCGCATGGAATAGCCGAGTAAATGGTAAAAGGTCTTAGAGAAGGGAACGATGATATAAGTTCGCTTCTCTAAACAGGAATAAACTCTACTTTAATCCAATAGGGATTCAATAATTTCATCTACTGTACGCAGTCTGCCGATTCTTGGAAAAATATACTTCAAAACATATTCATGTTCTTCTTGGCTGATCCCGGTCATCGCATCAATGGCAAATACTTGGTTGTAGCCATGTTGAAATGCTTCCCTGGCGGTCGTATCAACGCCGTAGCCTGTGGCTATTCCGCAAAGAACAATCGTATCGATTCCCCTCCTGCGGAGCTGAAGATCCAAATCTGTTCCGTAAAACGCACCCCATTGATGTTTGGTAATCAGAAAATCTGTATCCGTCACGCCGATTTCCGAAACAATATCCCCCGGATTCTTTGGCGGCTTTCCAGTAATTAATGGCGAGGAAATGTCGGTTAGGGGTTTTAAAACATCTTTCCCGTCTTTCGATGTTACTCGAACAATTCCAACAAATGCCCCTTCTTCCCGGAACACATTAATAAGCTTAGCAGCTTTTGATACCACATCTTTTGTTGAATAAGGTTTTCCTTCAAGAGCTACCACACCGTTTTGCAAATCAATGACCACTAATGCAGCTTTTTTAAGATTTAATTCATTGTTCAAGATTGACCACGCTCCTTCCGTTAAGAATTCAAACCATAGTATAAAACAATCTGTAGCCATTTCAAAATAAACACGCTTAGGAGATGAATTGAACGGCATGTGGAAGGACTTTTCACTTTTTTAAAAGCTCTAAATAGTTTATAATAGTCAGATAATAGTAGTATAATGATTTTAGACTATGAATCTTTGTGATGGAGACAGAAAAGGTGTGTTTCTAAGTGATATCTTGCTTTTTGAAACCAAGCAGGAGCACTTGCCCTTTTTTGCCAATATAGGGGATAAGGATGGATATCATGAGTAACATACAGGGGAAAACAGATGTTATCTTAATCGGGGCTGGAATCATGAGCGCCACGTTGGGATCCTTATTGAAGGAACTGGCGCCGGAATGGGACATAAAAGTATTTGAAAAACTTGAAAGTGCAGGAGAAGAAAGCTCGAATGAGTGGAATAATGCAGGAACGGGACATTCCGCACTGTGTGAGCTAAACTACACTGTCGAAAAACCGGACGGGTCGATTGATATCAGCAAAGCTATCAGCATTAATGAACAGTTCCAGCTGTCAAGACAGTTTTGGTCTTATCTTGTGAACAGCAATCTGATTCAAAATCCGCAGGAGTTTATTAGACAATTGCCTCACATGAGTCTGGTGCTAGGCGAAAAGGATGTTACTTTTTTACAAAAGCGTTTTAAAGCGCTTTCGGATAACCCTCTATTCCAAGGAATGGAATATACAGAAGATCCTAAAAAGCTGAAGGAATGGGTTCCGCTCATCATGGAAGGCCGTGCATCCAATGAGCCGGTTGCGGCAACCAAAATTGACTCTGGAACGGATGTTAACTTTGGTGCGTTAACCCGCATCTTATTTGATCATTTAAAGAGCCAAAACGTTGAGGTCAACTACAAGCACAGTGTGGAGGATATCAAGCGTACGGAAGATGGCTTATGGGAACTCAAAATTTGGAATATGGCTACAGGCAACATCGAACGGCATTATGCCAAGTTTGTGTTTATTGGCGCCGGCGGCGGAAGTTTGCCATTACTGCAAAAGACAGGAATTCCTGAGTCAAAACATATTGGCGGATTCCCAGTCAGCGGACTATTTATGGTATGCAACAATCCGGAAGTGGTGGAGAAGCATCACGCAAAGGTGTATGGTAAAGCCAAAGTAGGTGCTCCGCCAATGTCTGTTCCGCATCTTGATACAAGATTCATTGATAACAAGAAAACCTTGCTGTTTGGACCGTTTGCCGGTTTCTCACCAAAGTTTTTAAAAACCGGATCGAATCTTGATTTAATTGGTTCTGTGAAACCCAATAACGTCCTTACAATGCTGGCAGCAGGAGTAAAAGAGTTATCTTTAACAAAATATCTCATCCAGCAATTAATGTTATCGAAGGAACAGCGACTGGAAGAGTTACGGGAGTTTATCCCGAATGCAAAGCTTGAAGATTGGGATATGGTAGTAGCTGGACAGCGTGTTCAGGTGATTAAAGATACAGAAAAAGGCGGCAAAGGAACACTTCAATTTGGTACGGAAGTGATTACGGCGGCGGATGGCTCAATCGCTGCCTTGCTCGGTGCTTCTCCGGGTGCTTCGACGGCTGTTCACGTTATGCTTCAGGTATTGGAAAGATGCTTCCCTCGTCAAATTGAAGACTGGGAATCGAAAATCAAAGAGATGATTCCATCGTACGGCGAGTCACTAATGGACAATCCAGAGCTTCTTGATAAAATTCATGGTACAACAGCAGAGGCACTTGGCCTAGTCGAAAAAGAACTGGTTCTGCATTAAATTAGATTAAACCTTTAATTCATTTTGAATTGAAGGTTTTTTTTCAAAAAGGCTCTGTTAAACGATAATGTTGATTTTTAAAACCTGTTGATTGGAGAGGATAAGCTCGACTCCTGCGGGAGTACGGGGCTGGGGAGACCCCGCAGGCGCTTTCATCGCCGAGGAGACTCCCCGGCACGCCCGCGGGTTCGCTGAGCGACTGGAGCGGAAATCATCAGTCAAATTTTAAAGGTACTTAAAAAATATACAGAGCGAGGTGACATATATGCAAAGGGCAATTCATATTTTTCCCGAATTTAAGAATATAAATTTGATAGAAGAATTAAGAAAAAAGTATGACCCATTGTTTGGGGTTGTGCAGCCACATATTACGCTTGTCTTCCCCTTTGAGAGCGAAATCTCATCTTTAACTCTTGAAGAACACATAAAAAATACATTAATTGGGGTCAAACCTTTTCCTATTCTGTTGAAGGGAGTTACTGGTTCGCTAAATAATTACCTATTCTTAAATGTTAAAAAGGGAAACGACAATTTAATCGAATTGCACGATCGGTTATATTCTGGTCCATTATTTGAATTTATGAGCCGTCAACATACCTATTCTCCTCATTTGACTGTTGGGAGATTAAAAAATGATATTGAGTTTCTAACAGCATTGGATGTTACAAAGCCATTTGAGGAGAGCTTCGAAACGATTGTCACTGAAGTAACTTCTGAAGTCATTGAAAGTAATGGGAATTCAATCATTGAATTTAAGGTTTCTTTTTGAATTTAAGCTAAAAAATTGAAACGAAAATAACTCCTATTTAAAAAAAAGCAATGGAATAACGAATTCCATTGCTTTTTCATTTACTAATTTGGTTTCAAAACGCTTGTTAATTTAGGTGCTAAATGGGTTGCAAATTAACGTTTTCTTCTCGAAAACCGAACCCGTTACACGAAGGGTGGCTTCTTTAAATTCTCTTCCTATGCACTTTCTGTTTTACGAAAGGTGAGGGCTAACAGCATGGCTGGTACCGAACAAGCAATCATGCCGATAAAGGCATATCTTGGCTCCATTTCGAATAAATAGCCGCCGAATATCGTGAACACAGCTGTGCCCCAGCTAAGCGCCAATGCGGAATACAGACCCTGTGCAATTGGTATTTGGTCATTAGGGATATGTGTGATTAAGTATTTCATAAACGCATAATGCCCCATGGCAAAGGAAAAGGCATGCAGTGTTTGGGCAAAACAAAATACAACCACATTTGGAAAGGCGAATACTAAGATCCACCTTAGCGTTGAGCCCAAGGCCGATAGTGCCAGCAAAGCACCTGCTGAAAATTTAGGAAATACCCGATCGGCAATCGAGAAAAAGATGATTTCTGCCAGCACGGCAATGTTCAGGATGACTCCAATTAAATATTTTGGTGCATGAATGTCTTGTAAAAAGAGATAGCCATAGCTGTAGTAAGAAGCATGTGCTGATTGCAGTAAAATGACAATAATGAGCACTAAACTAAAGTGCTTAATGCGAAACAATTTGAGCATGCCCGCCTTCTCTTTTGGCTGCTTTTGCGGTTTTTCCGATAAAACTTGTGGAGCAGGCATCAAACCAAGGCACACAAATGCTGCTGAGCCAAGTAACAGTGTCCATAAAATAACCTCATCGCCAAACTTTCCTGTAAAGACCGTTAAAATCATACCAGCCGCGACAAATCCTATAGATCCCCATGAACGGCTTTTTCCGTAATGTTTTAATAGACCCTTTTGTACCAGAACACCAGCCGCACTATCCAATGCGGGCATTAAGGTAGGGTAAAAAATATGAAGAAGTAAGGTTACCAATAGTAAACTATTAAATGAGTTTACTGGGATATAGCACAATAAGGCGGCCAGCGTGATAACGGCCATGCCATTTAATAATGTTTTGCTGCTGAATTTCCCCGATAAGTACGGAAAGGCAAATAGGGTGGAAAGTCCCCGGGCAACCAAACCTAAGCTCATAATCAAACTCGCTTGTGAGATGGAAACCCCTTTTGTTTCGACCAACCATCCCGTCCAATAAGGAAGAAAGATGCCCCAAGTCAAATAAAAAGTGAAAAATTGTCTGCCCATCCAGCGTTGCGTATTCATTTTCTTGAATCCCCCCAATGATTGCATGATATCATGGAGAAAGATAAGATAATAGGAGATATCTCATATTTTGGGGTGGAGAATGGAAATTTATAAAAATGAAAAAAGACAGCATTTTTTGGAGAAACATTCGATTAAACATTTATTCTCTTTTCCGATTGAAGACTATATCGAAGTCCATGAATATAAACGCGATGAATGGATAATCCAAGAAGGCACACGGCCGGATTATTTATTTTATGTGATCGAAGGAAAAGCAAAAATATATGTGACCCATCAAAACGGCAAAGTGTCCTTGATCAATTTTATTAACCCGAACGAGTATATTGGGGAAATGGAGCTTTTAAATGATATCTACTATACAAAAGGGATTCAAAGCTCTACAAAGACAATCTGTTTGGCGATTCCATTTAATCGTTGCCGGGCGCAATTGCTCGAAGATGTGGTATTTCTTCGTGAACTGACCAGATTATTAAGCCTGAAATCCACCATTATGGCGGCAAAGTATACACAAAGCCTGGCCTTTCCACTTGAAAACCGACTGGCGGAGTTTATTTTGCAAACAGCAGATGGCCATGTTTACAAAGAAAAACACGTAATGGTTTGTGATTTTTTAGGGGTTTCTTATCGCCACCTTTTACACGTCCTTGGGCAATTTTGTGAGAAAGGATACTTGCAAAAGGAAGGCCGGTCCTATTTGATTCAGCAGCCAGACGCATTGCGTAAGCTTGCTGATATGTTAAGGAATGAATAACAAACAAAAGAAATCATCGAGTAGAGGGATTGAAATGAGATTTTTGAACCAGGGCTTGGCACAGGAAATTGTCAATCGGACGATGAAAATCATCAACCGAAATATAAATGTGATGAATGAAAAGGGAATCATTATCGGCTCAGGAGATAAAAAAAGGATTGATACGATTCATGAAGGAGCCGTAAGGGTAATTGAGAACAAGTCCGGTTTTGAAATTGAGGAGGCTGAAGCGAAACTGCTTCACGGAGTCAAGGCAGGCATCAATCTGCCGATTACCTTTCGGGATCATGTCGTCGGTGTGATCGGGATTACAGGAGCACCGGATGAAATCCGCAACTATGGGGAATTAGTCAAAATGGCAGCCGAAATGATTCTGCAACAGGCTGTCCTTGTCGAAGAAATGCAGTGGGATGAACGGCTAAAGGAAGAATTAATCAGCCAGCTGCTTCAGGGCACCGACAAATTGACACCATTTTATTTTGAACGGGTGGAACGGCTGGGGATTAACCTGGATATCCCCAGAGTGGTGATTCTTTTGAGTGTTGAAAACCAATCCAATGCGTATAAATATATTCAGGAAAAATTGGAGAAAGATGACTTATACGTGATGCATCCTGATCATATTGTCCTGTTAAAAAAGGTACATATAAAGGAGTATGAATGGGACTATTCCAGAACTTTGCATAGATTGGAAAAGTGGATGTTGGGACTAAAAAGCCAGCAGCAGAATCGTTTAAAAGTAGTAATGGGTGATTATCATGCTGGTTTAGACGGGGTTTCCAAGTCTTATCAGGATGCTGTTGATACTTCGAAGGTGGGAGAAAAACTACATCCAGACAAAACGATTTATTTTTATCAGGATTATAAGCTGCCTGTGTTTCTAGCGCGAGCAAATCAACTTGGAATTGCGGAGGATATTGGTCCTTATTTTGCACAGCTGCAGCACCATGATAAAAAGGGGGAACTGCTGGAGACCTTGATGAGTTATGTCGAGGAGAATGGGGATATCAATAAGGTAGCAGGAAGACTCTTCATTCACCGAAACACCCTCCGTTACCGTTTAGAACGGATTACGGAAATAACCGACAAAGACCCTCGAAAGGTAAAGGATTTACTGGAACTTTACTTATCTATTTTGCAGCATCAAGTAAAATGAAATTGTGCAAATGCACAAAAAGGCCTGGGATTGCCAGGTCTTTTTTTGATAGGGTGAATAATGAAAACATTTTCGCAACCGCTTACAATGTAAGTACAACAAGACAAGGGGGAATAGAGTTATGGATGCTCAAGTTCAAGTAAGCGCTTTAGGTGCAGTTGTCGCTTTAGTTGTTGCGATTGTTTTGATTTTAAAGAAAGTTTCTCCTGCCTACGGAATGATCGCCGGTGCGTTAGTCGGAGGTCTTGTCGGCGGTGTTGATATAACCAATACAGTTACATTAATGATGGAAGGTGCCAAAGGCATTATTCCAGCTGTGTTAAGGATTTTAGCAGCAGGTGTTTTAGCAGGCGTCTTGATTGAATCAGGTGCTGCTGCTGTTATTGCAGAAACGATTGTAAAAAAATTAGGGGAAACAAGAGCGTTGCTTGCTTTGGCTGTTGCTACGATGATTTTGACAGCAGTTGGGGTTTTCATTGATGTAGCGGTTATTACCGTTTCTCCGATTGCCCTGGCCATTGCCAAACGAGCTGGCATTTCAAAGACTGCTATATTACTAGCGATGATTGGCGGCGGTAAAGCCGGAAACATTATGTCGCCAAATCCAAATGCCATTGCCGCTTCGGATGCGTTTAAAGTTCCATTAACATCGATTATGGCTGCTGGAATCATACCAGCCATTTTTGGACTGGTTGTAACGTATTTCTTAGCTAAAAAACTAGTCAAAAAGGGTTCAGTTGTACAAGGACAAGAAATTCAGACACATAACGGCGGCCCGCTTCCTTCCTTCATAGCGGCTTTGATTGCGCCAATTGTGACCATAATTTTATTAGCTTTACGGCCTTTATTCGATATCAGTATTGACCCGATGATTGCATTGCCTATTGGAGGAATCGTTGGTGCAGTCGTGATGGGCAGAGGAAGAAAAGTAAACGAGTATGCCATTTCAGGTTTGGGAAAAATGACCGGTGTTGCGATCATGCTACTTGGAACCGGTACTCTTGCTGGCATTATTGCCAATTCCGGATTAAAAGATGTTTTAATTGAAGGATTAAATGCACTAGGTCTTCCAGGTTATGTTCTGGCACCAGTTTCAGGTATCTTTATGTCAGCTGCCACTGCGTCAACAACAGCTGGTACAGCAGTAGCCAGCCAAGTGTTTAGTTCAACGATATTGGGAATGGGCGTTTCCGCCATCGCAGGCGCTGCTATGATCCATGCCGGTGCGACTGTACTCGACCACTTACCGCACGGAAGCTTTTTCCACGCGACAGGAGGCAGTGTCAATATGGAAATCAAAGAACGCCTAAAAGTGATTCCATATGAAACATTGGTTGGTTTAACGTTAGCGATTGTTTCCACGTTGATTTACGGGGTATTCCATATCTTTGGGTAAGAATAACTAGACAGGAGAGGGAAAAAGATGAAGATTGTCATTGCGCCAGATTCCTTTAAAGAAAGTTTATCCGCATTAGAGGCAGCAGAATCGATTGAGAGAGGCTTTAAACGGGTCATTCCTGATGCTGAATATGTAAAGGTGCCGATGGCTGACGGTGGTGAGGGAACCGTTCAGTCGCTGGTAGACGCAACTGGCGGTCAAATCATTTCTAAAACAGTGACTGGACCGCTGGGAGAACCTGTAGAAGCTTTTTTTGGGATCCTTGGCAACAAAACGACAGCGGTCATCGAAATGGCGGCGGCTTCTGGAATTCACCTTGTTCCTGCTGAGCAGCGAAATCCACTGGTGACCACGACAAGAGGAACCGGTGAATTAATAACTGCAGCACTCGACCATGGGGTTGACCACATCATCATTGGTATAGGCGGAAGTGCAACGAATGATGGCGGTGCTGGTATGGCTAAGGCACTTGGGGCAAAGCTGCTTGACCAAAATGGGGCGGAAATAGAGGAAGGCGGCGGTGCCCTAGGGTGCTTAGATTCTATCAATCTCTCAGAGTTTGACCCACGTCTCTCCCATGTGAAAATTGAAGTAGCGTGTGATGTTGATAATCCGCTGACAGGGGAAAAAGGAGCATCGGCGATTTTTGGACCGCAAAAAGGGGCAGACCAACAAATGGTAGCCCTGCTTGACCAAAATCTTGCGCATTATGCTGCCGTTATTGAGCGGGACCTTGGCAAAAATATAAACGATGTCCCTGGTGCTGGTGCCGCTGGGGGACTCGGCGGCGGATTGCTCGCCTTCATGTCGGCAGAGTTGAAGCGGGGTGTCGATATTGTGATTGAAGCAACAGGTTTATCTAGTATCGTTGAGGATGCGGATTTGGTCATTACGGGAGAAGGAAAGATTGACGGGCAGACCATTTTTGGCAAGACTCCCATTGGTGTTGCGAAAACAGCCAAAAAACATGGCATCCCTGTTGTTGGGATTGCTGGTAACGTCGCCAAAGATAGTGAGGCAGTTTATGAACATGGCATCGATGCCTTGTTCAGTATTGTTCCTGGGGTGACTTCTTTGGAGGATGCTTTCAAGCATGCAGGAGAATACGCCGAGAGAACGGCTGCGAGCATAGCTGCTGTTTTTAAGATCGGTTTTGTTAAACGATAATGTTGTAAAAAACAAGGTCTGACAATGATGTCAGGCCTTGTTTTTTTGTTAATCGATCTCGTCATATTACCGTATCCTGCCGGGCTCTTCGAAGCATTTTATATAAAAAGAAACAGCAAAGTGAACAAAGAATGGCCATTCCAGCAATAAATCCATATCCGGCTTGCAGGCCAACAAGTTCGTTCCCTTGATTTTTTCCAAAAAACTCATTCACCATATCAATAATGAACCCGATTAACAGGTTTCCGATTACGCTGGCAATTCCCATCAATGTAACCGTAAAGGTAATCGCCGTCCCCACTCCTTTGGCATGGCGCTTCGCTAGCAGTGCCATCACCGTAGGATAGATAGGGGCAATTCCAATCCCGGCAATCGCAAAAAGAATGGCCCCGGTTTCCCCAATGAAAATTGCAGCAAAGCTGCATATGCCTGAGAAGGCAGAAAACAGCATGATGGAAAGAGCGTAACCGATTTTGTCAGTGATTGGACCGGCAAATAAACGGGATAGGGTAAAAAACAGGAAAAATAATGATAGCATTCCTGACGATTGCTTTAAGGACCAATCGTAGGCATGCTCCAAATAATAGACAAGCCAGCTTCCGACCGCCAACTCGGAAATCACCCCAAATGAAAGTACCGCTACAATCAGCCAGGCAATCGGGTCGCGCAATAACCCGCTAAACGAGGCTGCTTCTCCCTCGCTTTGATGCTCCTCAGGAAACCTTCCTATTAGCGAAGGAATAATCGGCAAGAGGGACAAGGAAAGAAGAATCAGGTACATGCCCCGCCATCCCAATTGATGATCTGTCAGGTGCCAGCCCATCATAGCAGCTCCTAAAATCGGCGCCCCAATCGAGCTAAGACCATAAAAAAAGTGGGCCAAATTCATCATGGTCCCTGTATTCTTAGTGAAAATGCGGGCGGCCATGATGCCAAGTCCAATTTCTAACATCCCGTTTCCTATGTATAGAAGAAAATAGGAAGCAGTTAAGGAGAGATATCCCTTTGATAGAAACATAAAGACTCCCGATAAGGCCATTGAGGCAAAAGCGAGAATCCCTGTAAATTTAATGCCAATTTTATCAGCAAGAACCGAGGTGAACGAGCAGGCTAGTAAATATCCTAAAGAGTTAAGGGAGAGCAGGACACCGAGCTGTGATTCCTCGAGAGAGAACTCCGATTGCATACTCGGGAGAGCGGGCCCCTTGATATTTTCCGATAGCCCGAAAAAAAGAAATCCACCAAAAACAACGAATAATAGGATCCAACTATTGATTCTATGACTCTTCAAGTACGGTACCTCCATATGCCAGTCAAATTTGTATGTATGATTAATTTTAAAGCAAAGAGAGGGGGTGTTGAATCATATTCTAAGTTTTGGAGAGATTTCTAATATAGTAGACAAAAAATAAAAAATCCGCTGTGCAAAACACAGCGGATAGTATTAATTTCGGATGAGGTAATCGAATGCACCTAAGGATGCTGTCGCACCTGATCCCATTGAAATAATGATTTGTTTATATGGACTATTCGTACAGTCACCTGCAGCGAATACACCAGGAGTGCTGGTTGCGCCACGATTATCGACAACCACTTCACCCATTCGAGTGCGTTCAAGCGTGTCGGCTAACCATTCCGTATTTGGTACAAGACCAATTTGGACAAACACACCTTGTAATTCAATATGATGTTCTTCTTCTGTTTCGCGGTCAATGTAGGTAATGCCGTTTACTTTGTCAGTACCGGTAATTTCCTTTGTTTGAGCATTTTTTACAACCGTTACATTTGGAAGACTGTAGAGACGGTCTTGCAGTACAGAGTCAGCTTTCAGTTCTGGCGCAAATTCAATGACCGTGACATGCTTAACAATGCCAGCAAGGTCAATGGCTGCTTCAATACCAGAGTTACCCCCGCCGATTACAGCAACGTCTTTTCCGGCAAACAATGGTCCATCACAGTGAGGGCAATAGGCTACCCCTTTGTTTTTGAACTCAGCTTCGCCTGGGACATTGACATTGCGCCAGCGGGCACCCGTCGAAAGAATGACTGTCTTGCTTTTTAGAACAGCGCCGTTTTCAAGTTCGACTTCAATGAGGTCTTTCTTTTCCAAACGCTTCGCACGCTGTGCTGTCATAATATCCACATTGTACTGTTTCACATGTTCTTCTAGACTTGCGCCTAGCTGTGGACCTTCAATATATTTAGTACCAATCAAGTTCTCAATGCCAAGGGTATCAAGCACCTGGCCGCCAAAGCGTTCCGCTACAATTCCAGTACGAATGCCTTTACGAGCTGCATAGATAGCGGCACTGGATCCGGCAGGACCACCGCCGACAACCAATACATCAAATGGCTCTTTCTCGGCAAATTCAGATGCATCTGGAGCACTGCCCATTTTGGCAAGGATTTCATCCAGTGTCATCCGGCCGCTTCCAAATGGTTCTCCATTAAGGAAAACAGTTGGTACTGCCAGGATGTTTCGGCGTTCTGCTTCTTCTTTGAATGCAGCACCATCAATCATCGTATGGCTGATCCCGGGGTTGAGGACACTCATCACGTTCATGGCCTGTACCACATCAGGACAGTTATGGCAGCTTAATGATACAAATGTCTCAAAGCGATATTCGCCTTTTACATTTTTCACTTGATCGATTAATTTCTGATCGACCTTTGGAGCTCGGCCGCTGACTTGGAGCAGGGCTAGCACAAAGGAAGTGAATTCATGTCCGAATGGAAGACCGGCAAAAATAATGCCGGTGTCTTCCCCAGGACGATTGACACTAAAGCTTGGTGTTCGATCTAATGCTGTTTTTTCTACT
This sequence comes from Neobacillus dielmonensis, assembly GCF_000612665.1. Taxonomy (GTDB): domain Bacteria; phylum Bacillota; class Bacilli; order Bacillales; family Cytobacillaceae; genus Neobacillus; species Neobacillus dielmonensis. The sequence goes on along the minus strand of NZ_HG942085.1, from coordinate 41,196 downwards.
TTAATTTTAGGTGACATCGTTGCCAGCTCATCCACAAGAGACAACATGTCTCTTGAAAGTTCATCTGTGCTAGCACTGACTTTAAGCAGTACGTCATTTTCCAATAATTGAAGATATTGGTTGAGTTGTGCTTTTATATCTGCATCGAGTATCATTTATAGCACTTCCTTAAATTTTACCTACTAGGTCAAGGCTTGGCTTAAGTGTTGCAGCTCCTTCTTTCCATTTAGCTGGGCAAACTTCGCCAGGATTGTTACGCACGTATTGTGCAGCTTTAATTTTATCAACTAATGTGCTAGCATCACGGCCAATACCGTCTGCGTTGATTTCAACAGCTTGGATCACGCCGTCTGGGTCGATGATGAATGTACCACGGTCAGCAGCGCCTTCGCCTTCTCTTAATACTTCAAATTGAGTAGAAAGAACATGGGCAGGGTCACCAATCATGCCATAAGTAACTTTGCCGATGGCGTCTGAAGTTTCGTGCCATGCTTTATGAGTGAAATGAGAATCTCTTGATACAGAGAATACTTCAGCTCCAAGTTCTTGAAGTGTTGGGTATTGATCTTGAAGGTCTTCAAGTTCAGTTGGGCAAACGAATGTAAAGTCTGCTGGATAGAAACAAACAACAGTCCAGTGACCTCTGAAATCTGCATCTGTTACTTCGATAAATTCACCATTTTTGAAAGCTTGTGCAACAAATGGTTGTACTTCTTTTCCAATTAGAGACATAATAAAATTCCTCCTAAAAATTTATGTTTAATAATAGATAGCTTGTCCACTACTAGTAATAGTATGTCCAGGCTTATCTAAAATTATTATTAATTTATATTAGTTATTATAGATATCTTATAATATTTTTGTCAAATAAAATAAATAATTATTTTAAATAGATATAAACTATAAAAAAGATGAATTTATATGTAAGCGCTTTATCGCTATTAGTATACCTATATAGTAATGTAGTTAAATAGATAGCTTATTCTTGCTTAAGAAGCGTGAGTTATCGGATTTTTGTTCATTATCAGTAGTGAATGACTAAATTTAATTATAGTTACTGTATAAATAGGGTAAATGAGAATTCAGTTTGTAAATGATAACCACTGGTTTCCATCAAAATAAGGCAGCTGTGTTTTCTTCTGCTGCCTTATTTGTAGAAAAACACCTTCAGATTATCACGATTATCTAGAGTAGCAAGTAGGACATTATGTACTTCAGCCTGATATTGGTTTTGTAATGTGGAGATGACCCATTCCCGGGTTTTTTGGGACTGGTATAACTCCTCCGTGTTGATTTTCCCTTCTTTAATTATAGTCCGTGGTAAGTTGAAAGGTTGTGTTTCTATTTGGCAGTCTGCTGGGGTAACAGGTTCATACTTTGGATCAAGGAATACAGAAATTTTTCCATCTGCTTCAAAAATCGCCAAAGCGACTTTTTTGACATCGTCCGCCTTTTGTTCCCGCAGCTGCTCTAATAACACGTCTAGGGAGATCCTAGCCTTCTTTAATCCATGATAAAGGATTCTTCCCTCCTTAACGACGGTAATCGCTGGAGGAGTAATTAATTTCCTGAAACTAGGAAATTTCAGAACAAGATAAATGCCAATGAGGTATAAAAGGACCAGTACACATGTTGTGATAAGGGCTCCTTTAAAACTATGTTCCTCATTTGATAACGGGTGGGCTATCACGTCCCCGATCACCAATGCAATGACAAAATCAATCAATCTCAATTGAGAAATGGCACGCTGGCCTAAAATTCTTGCGATCACGATTAAAAAAACAAATCCCACTACTGCCCTTAGTACCCACTGGATCACAGTAAGTGATTCCTGGCTTGAAATGAAGTTCATTCAAGACACATCCTTTACCGGTTTAAACTACCGATTAGTTTAACCCGACGGTTGTGAATTAACCTTGGAGCAGAAAATAAGCCTTGTTCAACCTAGACGCTGGCGGAGCAAGTAGGCAACCCACTTGCAGTGCGGATGTTCTTGAATGTTTTTTAAAAGCCCGGCCACAATGGCCTGGGGAAATACAGGTTCGTTAAGCTGTTGTTTTAATAAGATAAGAGATTCCTTAACCAATGCGTTATCCAGTTCTTCCACTTTTTGTTCTAATAACTCCATTACGTTCTCTTTTGTGGTTTCATCGACTGACTGCTTTACAATGGTAATCATATCTTTTGATATAAAGGGGATCGTTGTTTGCTTGGCCAGCAGATTTGTTTTTTCAACAAGTGATTGAGACAGCCGGGTCAAATCATAAGGAAGATGGCTAAATAGGAAAAACTGTGAAAAAGTATTCATGAATCCTTTTATACAAAACATTAAATCATATCTAGTATCCTCGATTTCGCAGCCATATAAACGGTCAATCATGGATAATATAATATTTTCAAGTAAGCTGTCATAATAACGCATTTTAAGGAACAGTTCTTTGTTCAACGAGTGTGACTGTTCCTTCATAAGAACCTTTGCAAAATTAGAATGCTTTTGAAAAGAATCAAAGGTGTTGTAATAAAACTGATATAAAACCTCATCATCGTCCGTGTTTCTGACTGAGTAGTCAGTATTGGAGATGAATTCACTTAAAAAATAATCGATCAAGGCTAAAATTAATTCATCCTTGGACTTGAATGATAGGTAAAAGGCGCCTTTAGAGATGCCGCAATAATCGGTGATTTGTTGGACGGAGGTGGCCTCGAATCCTTGTTTGGCAAATAGCTCTAATGCCTTCTCCATAATTAATTGTTTTTTCAACATATAGTAATTCTCTCCTAAGTCTTTGATTGACAAATGACTGGCTGGTCATTAGTATAAATAGTTGAGTGCAATAAGTCAATCAAGGGTAGGTGTCACAGTGAAAGGATTAGTCAATTTTGTTCTGAAAAATAAACTAGCAGTCTGGCTGCTTACGATTATTATTACCGTTTCCGGGATTTATTCTGGTACCCGGATGAACATGGAGACGATTCCGAATATCTCTATTCCTTATTTAATGGTAATGGACGTATATCCCGGAGCGACTCCTGAAAAAGTAATGGAAGATATTTCGATGCCGATTGAGAAGGCAGTCGAAGGACTTGAAGATGTGAAGGCTGTTTATTCCAACTCCTATTCCAACATGTCGAGCCTTCAAGTGGAATATGAATATGGAATTGATATGGATGAGGCAAAACGGGCATTAGAATCAGCGCTAGATACAGTGAAACTGCCTGAAGGGGCTCAAGAGCCAAAAATTACGGCGATCAGCATGAATATGATGCCGGTTGTTGCCCTTAGTGTCAGCAGCTCCAAAGAAGATATTGTCGAACTGACATCGACCGTGGAAGATGTACTGCTTCCTAAAATTGAGAAAATCGATGGGGTGGCCTCAGCTACGATTACAGGTCAGCATATTGAGGAAGTGGACCTTACCTATGATGAGGCAAAACTGGCTCAGTATGGCTTGACGGAAGATAAAGTCAAACAAATGATTCAGGCTAGCAACATGGCAGTTTCCTTAGGACTTTATGAATTTAAAGAAGGGGAACAGGCCGTTTCAATTGACGGTAAATTCATGACTGTCGATGAATTGAAGAACATGATGATTCCTGTGACACCGTCTGCAGCCAATCCATCACCGTTTATCAAGTTAAGTGATATTGCAAGAATTGAAACGGTTGGTAAAGTGCAGTCTGTATCACGGACAAACGGCAAAGATGCCATTGCCATTCAAGTGGTGAAAGAGCAGCAAGCGAATACTGTTGATGTGGTCAATAAAGTAAAAGATTTAATGAAAGACCAAAAAGCAAAAATTGATGGATTAACCGTTGATGTATCGCTTGACCAAGGAAAGCCAATTGAAGAGTCGATTTCAACCATGGTTGAAAAAGCTGTATTCGGCGGTTTGATTGCCGTGCTGATCATCCTGTTGTTTTTACGGGATGTTAAATCAACAATTATTTCGATTATCTCAATTCCGGTATCGGTATTCATGGCCTTCCTGCTGCTGCACTGGCTGGATATTACCTTAAATATCATGACACTTGGAGCGGTTACAGTGGCGATTGGCCGGGTAATCGACGACTCCATCGTAGTGGTAGAAAATATCTACCGCCGCCTGCACCTAAAAGGAGAAAAATTATCAGGCCGGGCCTTGATTCGTGAAGCGACGATTGAAATGTTCAAGCCAATTCTGGCATCGACGTTAGTAACCGTTGCAGTATTTGCGCCGTTGATTTTCGTTGGCGGTATGGTAGGGGAATTGTTCGCACCGTTTGCGTTAACGATGACCTTTGCCCTGGGTGCTTCTTTGCTCGTGGCGATTACGATCGTACCTGCCTTGGCGCACGGATTATTTAAGAAAAAGTTATATGGTGAGAAAACAGAATCTAGTCATAAAGAGGCTGGGAAATTAGCCAAATGGTATAAGGGCGTACTTGAAAAGGCCCTTAATCATAAAGTCATTACTTCTGTGATCGCGGTTGTATTATTAGTAGGAAGCTTAGCGCTGACGCCAATTATTGGCTTCAGTTTTATGGGCAGTGAAGAAGAAAAGGTTATGTACTTGACGTATACTCCGGGAACTGGCGAGTTGAAGGACGATACGTTGAAAAATGTGCAAACTGTTGAAGAGAAGCTGTTAAAACGTGAAGATATTGATATCGTTCAATTATCTGTAACGGAAAGCGGCGACCCGATGGCAGCGATGATGGGCGGAGGCGGCGATGGTGCCTTGATGTATCTCATCTTCGACCCAGACATGAAGGATTTCCCAGAGGTGCGGAAAGAAATTGAGGACTATGTGACCAACATTGGCCAGTCTGGCGAATGGAAGAGCCAAAACTTCTCGTCGATGTCGATGAATCAAAATGAACTCAGCTACACCTTCTATAGCGAGGACTTAGATAAACTAACAGAATCAGTCAAAAAGGCTGAAGATATCTTGAAGAAGAATGACGGATTAGAAAAGGTAACTTCCAGTCTTGAAGACCCATATGTGGAATATACTTTCCGAACCGATCAAAATGAATTAATGAAATATGGCTTAACCACAGGGCAAATTGTTATGATGTTAAGTCCGGATAACACGAAAGATGTGTTAACGACTGTTGAGAAAGATGGGGATTCGCTGGATGTTATTGTTCAGCAAAAGCAATCGAAACAGCCAAAATCAATTGATGAAATCCTAGATACTCCTGTACCAACAGCGCTTGGCAGCACGATGCCGCTTTCTGAACTGGTGACAGTTAAAAAAGGGACGACTTTAAATACACTGGCACGCAGTAAAGGCGAATATTATGCAAGTGTATCCGGTACTGTCAAGGGTGATGATATTTCGAAAGTCACTTCTGAAGTCGGTAAGAAGATTGATAATTTAGATTTACCAAAAGGTGTAACAGCAGGAGTTGCCGGTGTCCAGGCGGATATGACGGAAACCTTTACCCAGCTTGGAATGGCGATGCTTGCAGCGATTGCGATTGTCTATTTTATTCTAGTAGTGACCTTTGGAGAAGGTTTGGCGCCGTTTGCCATCCTATTCTCGCTGCCGTTTGCAGTAATTGGCTCGTTTGTTGGATTGTTAATTGCAGGCGAAACGATATCGGTATCGGTCATGATGGGTCTGTTAATGCTGATTGGGATCGTCGTCACCAATGCGATTGTATTGGTTGACCGGATTATCCATATGGAACGTGCTGGCATGGGCATGCGTGAAGCTATCCTGGAAGCAGGAGCGACTCGTCTGCGCCCAATCCTGATGACAGCGATCGCCACCATCGGAGCGCTTATCCCACTAGCTCTGGGAAGCGGCGGCAGCGGACTTATCTCCAAAGGACTCGGCATCACCGTCATCGGCGGCCTAACCAGTTCAACCCTATTAACACTAATCATAGTACCAATCGTATATGAAATACTATCCAAACTATTCAAGAAAGATCGTAAAAATATAGACGAAAACTGACAGATGTGCGGGTGAAGCGTAGGGACGGTTCTCGTGCTTCAAATAGGTGGTTTCAAGAAAGAGGCTGAGTGGAAAACTTGGTCTCTTTTTTGGCGTTTATTGGTTCCCCGCTTATCGACAGCAATTCTACGACACTACTTTTTAACAAACTTTCCGGAACTTCGGAAGGACTTCTAATAAACTTCCGTCTTTGCGGAACTTTCCGTTTTTGTGGAAAACTCTTTTTGTTATTTCAATATAAAACCAGTTTCTGTACATGGATTTTTGCTGCCCCTCACAAGTTGGCACAAAACTTGCAAGATTATTAAATGAAAAGATTATTCACCTAAGGAGGGGCTTGACGTGAATAAAATTACATCATTGGAAGAAGTATCTTCTTTTTTAAAAGATGGGATGACCATCATGGCCGGCGGATTTATGGGGGTTGGGACACCGCAGGAGCTGATATCCGCCATTCTTAAGGCGGACGTCAAAAATATTACTTTGATTGCAAATGACACCGCTTTCGTAGAGACGGGGGTGGGACCCTTAATTACAAACAAGCGGGTAAAAAAGGTGATAGCATCACATATTGGCACCAACCCTGAGACTGGCCGGCAGATGATTGCTGGGGAAGTAGAGGTTGAATTGGTTCCCCAGGGGACTCTGGCAGAACGTGTCCGGGCAGGCGGTGCGGGGCTTGGCGGTGTTCTCACTCCAACTGGGGTTGGAACTGTGGCAGAAGAAGGGAAAGAAAAGCTGATGGTTGATGGACGGGAATACTTATTGGAAAAGCCTCTGCGAGCTGAAGTCGCCTTATTAAAAGCTTATAAAGCGGATAAGGCAGGGAATCTAGTCTATCACCGGTCAGCCCGTAATTTTAATCCATTAATGGCTCTGGCTGCAGATACCGTCATTGTTCAGGTGGAGCAACTTGTCGAAATCGGAGAAATTGATCCAGATGAAGTGATGACCCCAGGAATCTTAATCGACAAAATTATTGTAAATGGAGGGTATGTATCATGACTCCTACAATTATCAATCCAAAGCAGATCATTGCAGCACGTGTGGCAAGGGAACTGAAGGATGGAAATGTCGTCAATCTTGGAATTGGGCTGCCGACGATGGTGCCGCACTTTCTTCCCGAGGGTGTTAATGTGATTCTCCAATCTGAAAATGGGTACATCGGTCTCGGGCCGCTCGAGGGAGAAGTGGACCCGGACATTGTGAATGCCGGCGGGCAGCCAGCAGGAATTGTAAGCGGCGGTGCATTTTTTGACAGCTTGTTCTCTTTTGAACTGATCCGCGGCGGCCATATCGATGTAACGGTTCTTGGCGGACTGGAGGTCGATGAGGAGGGGAATCTGGCAAACTGGATGGTTCCAGGAAAAATGGTACCCGGTATGGGCGGGGCAATGGATTTAGTAACGGGTGCAAAAAAAGTGATTATTGCGATGGAGCATACAGCAAAAAACGGGTCGTCTAAAGTTCTCAAGAAATGCCGGCTTCCGTTGACAGGTAAAGGGGTAGTCGATTTGATTGTGACGGAGCTAGCCGTTTTCCGGGTAACCGAAGCTGGACTACTGCTGGAGGAACTTCAAGAAGGCGTTGACCTTGAGACAGTGCAGGAAAAAACGGAGGCTTCGTTTCGAATAAATCCGAAACTTCAAATATCCTAATTAGTAGATTGTCAGTGCCGGAGTAGGCAAAAAGAGAGGAAACGGTTATTGATGCGAGTCCTCAGTGCCTGAAGGAGGTCAAAAAAGGGAAGCGGTCACTAAGGAGGAAGCTCAGCGACCAAAGGCGCCCAAAAAATGAGCCAGCAGTAACTGAGCCGACCGATTCATAAACTGGAAGTTCAAAGGGGAGGAAATTTTATGCGTGAAGTCGTTATTGTTAGTGCTGTTCGTACAGCGATAGGCAGTTTCATGGGGGCGTTAAGCAATACCCCGGCAACCGAATTAGGTGCGGCGGTGATCAAGGAAGCCATCATCCGGGCCGGTATCACTGGTAAACAAGTTGATGAAGTCATCATGGGAAATGTGCTTCAGGCTGGTCTCGGACAGGGACCTGCCCGTCAGGCAGCACTGAAAGCCGGGCTTCCGGTTGAGGTCACGTCAATGGCCATCAACAAGCTTTGCGGTTCCGGACTAAAGGCCGTCCACCTTGCCGTTCAAGCAATCCAAACAGGCGATGCGGAAATTGTGGTGGCCGGAGGGATGGAAAATATGAGCATGGCTCCTTATCTTCTCCCCCAAGGTCGCACAGGTTATCGTATGGGTGATGGGAAAATCATCGATAGCATGATTCAGGATGGTTTAGAATGTGCGGTCAACCATTACCATATGGGCGTCACTGCTGAAAATATCGCCGAGCAGTATGGTCTAACCCGTAAGGAGCAGGACGAATTTGCCGCCTGGAGCCAGCAAAAAGCTGAAAAAGCCATCAACGAAGGGAAGTTTGAGGGGGAGATTGTTCCAATTGTGATTCCTCAGCGGAAAGGAGATCCGATTGTATTTCAAAAGGATGAATTCCCCCGAGCTGGTGCCAAGGCTGAAACATTGGCTAGATTAAAGCCGGCCTTTAAGAAGGAAGGAACGGTAACAGCAGGAAATGCCTCAGGAATCAATGATGGTGCCGCCGCACTAGTGCTCATGAGCCGAGACAAAGCTATTGAACTTGGAATTAAACCAATGGCTGCTATCCGCGGCAATGGTACCGCCGGAGTTGATCCGAAAATTATGGGAATCGGCCCAGTCCCGGCAACGAAAAAAGCATTGAAAAAAGCAGGGCTTACCATAGAGGACATGGATTTAATAGAGGCTAATGAGGCTTTTGCCGCCCAGTCCTTGGCTGTCGGTCGTGAACTAAACATACCAAACAATAAACTCAATGTGAACGGTGGTGCAGTGGCTCTCGGACACCCAATTGGTGCCAGCGGCGCGAGAATTCTCGTAACCTTGCTGCATGAAATGAAACGGAGCAGCGCGCGATACGGCTTAGCTGCCCTTTGTATCGGCGGCGGCCAAGGCATTGCAACCATTGTCGAAAAGGAAGAGTAATAATCTAATAAAACAGCTTCCGAAAAACCGGAACAATTCCGCTGTTTCGGAAGCTGAAATTCCTGAAATCTGGAAATCGATAAACATGATTCATGGAATTAACCCTATAATGATAATGGAAATGCTAGAATCTTCATTTCAAATCGTTTTGGCATGAAACTTGCAAGATATCAGATAAAGACAATTTCATGTAAACGCTTACTATAGAAATTGTTCTTTTTAATAATATACAAGGGGGATTTGTATGGATTTATTAGTTATTTTATTGGCACTGGGATTGTTAATCTTTGTTGCCTACCGAGGTTACTCCGTCATTTTATTTGCACCAATTTGTGCGCTTTTGGCTGTTCTGTTGATAGCACCAAGCCACGTATTGCCATTCTTTTCCGGAGTGTTTATGGAAAAAATGGTCGGATTCATTAAATCTTATTTTGCCGTTTTCTTATTAGGTGCTATTTTTGGAAAGGTTGTCGAAATGTCGGGAATCGCCGAATCGATTGCCAAAACCATCGTTCAATGGCTGGGCGCAAAGCGGGCCATGTTAACCATCGTTTTACTGGGTGCCATCTTAACCTACAGCGGCGTCAGCTTATTTGTGGCCGTATTTGCCATTTATCCGTTTGCCGCACAAATGTTCAGACAGGCAAATATTCCGAAACGGTTAATCCCGGGTACGATTGCTCTTGGTGCATTTACCTTTACGATGGACGCACTGCCAGGCACACCGCAAATCCAAAATGTTATCCCAATTTCATTTTTTAAAACAGACATCTATGCTGCACCGACTCTCGGAATCATCGGCGCAATTCTCGTTTTGGGAGCAGGCTTGCTTTATCTCGAAACCAGGAGGAAAAAGGCTGAGAAAGCCGGCGAAGGCTATTATGGGTTTGGGGAAGAAACAGCTGCTGCTTTGGAAAAGGAAAAGCTGGCTGATAATGAGCCTGCGGTTCCAGATCTTACAACACAGCAATCATTAGCAAGACAGATCCTTGCTTTTGTTCCGCTTATTCTAGTAGGGGTTTCCAATAAGATTTTTGTGACCAATATTCCGAAATGGTATCCAAATGGCTTTGACTTTAAGGCGATTGGTTTACAGGCGTATACCGTCGATGTGGCCGCATCTGCCTCGATATGGGCAATCATAATGGCACTTATTGTCGGAATCGTTACCTCTATTGCTTACGATTGGAAGCGGGTTACCGCAGGCTTTAAAGAAGGGGTCAATACCGCAATCGGCGGGTCGCTTCTGGCTACGATGAATACAGGTGCAGAATACGGATTCGGCGGTATCATCGCTGCCCTTCCAGGCTTTACGAAAATCAGTGATGGAATCTCCGGCACGTTCACCAACCCGCTAGTAAATGGCGCGGTTACGACCAGTACCCTCGCTGGAATGACGGGATCAGCCTCCGGCGGTATGGGGATTGCTTTAGGTGCCATGGCCGATAAATATAACCAAGCGATCGCTGCGGCCAACATCCCGCCTGAAGTCATGCATCGCGTAGTGGCAATGGCTTCAGGCGGCATGGACACCCTGCCGCATAACGGAGCAGTCATCACCCTGCTCGCTGTAACAGGACTTACACATAAACAGTCCTATAAAGACATTTTTGCCATAACGATTATTAAAACATTAGCGGTATTTGTGATTATTGCCATTTACACATTATTTGGAATTGCTTAATAGGAAGACAAACTACGAGACATCAAGGTTGAGAGTTTAGGAGGATTAAGTATGAGTAAAGCATTAGCAGGAAAAACAGCATTTATCACAGGATCGGCCAGCGGGATTGGCTTGGAAATTGCCAAAACCTTTGCCTTGGAAGGCGCCAATGTGGTGATTTCCGACCTAAATGCGGAAAAAAGCGAACAGGTTGCCTCAGAGCTAAGGAAACAAGGGGTTGCAGCAATTGCTGCACCTTGTGATGTCACGAACGAGGATGCCTTTAAATATAGTCTGGAGTCTGCCCGCAGCCACTTTGGAACATTGGACATCTTAGTCAATAATGCCGGCCTTCAGTATGTAGCGCCGATAGAAGAATTCCCAACGGAAAAATTTGAACTATTAGTAAAAGTTATGTTAACAGCACCATTTGTCGGTATTAAACATGTATTCCCATACATGAAAGAGCAGGGCTTTGGCCGGGTGATCAACATGGCCTCCATAAACGGCCTCGTCGGCTTTGCCGGAAAAGCCGCGTACAATAGTGCCAAGCACGGGGTCATTGGTTTGACCAAAGTCGCCGCATTGGAAGGCGCCCAGCATGGAATTACTGTAAACGCCTTATGCCCTGGCTACGTGGATACTCCATTAGTCAGGGGCCAGCTGGCTGACTTGGCAAAAACCAGGAACGTCAGCCTTGACCAAGTAGTGGAAGAAGTCTTATTGCCGCTTGTTCCGCAAAAAAGATTATTAGCTGTTTCGGAAATTGCTGATTATGCGGTATTCCTCGCAAGTGTGAAAGGCCGAGGCATAACAGGGCAGGCTGTCGTACTAGATGGTGGATATACCGCACAGTAAGGCTGCCCGTTTTTAGGAAAATGTAGTGAAGAGAAAGAGAATCCTATTTTGATAACAGGATTCTCTTTTGCTCTAATTCACATAATTTTCTAAAACATTTTGCTATAATGGACTTATTGGACAAGGGGGGGATGAGATGAATCGGCCATTTGAACAAGTTCCCAAAAGCTGGCACGAGCAAATTATTAATCTATTAGCAGAACGAGTTGTCATAGTCGATCGCAATGGAATGATTTTATACATAAATGAGGGGTATTGTGAATTTATCGGGACAACGGTTGAAGAGGCAGTGAACCGACCCGTACAGGATGTGATTGAAAACTCCCGCATGCACATTGTGGCTCAGTCTGGACAAAAAGAATTGGCAGCGCTTCAAAAAATAAATGGCAGTGAAATGATTGCCAACCGGTTTCCTATCTTTGAGAATGGAGAACTCGTTGGCGCAATAGGAAGTGTAATGTTCCGCAACCCTGAGGAGTGGCGGATGTACAAAACCAAAATCCAGAGTTTAGTTGAGGAGCTAAATTATTACCAGGCAAAGGTCCAAAGGGATTTACGCAGTAAATACACCTTCAAGGATTTAATCGGCAGCAGTCCCGCTTTCCTGGCAGTCAAAAAACTGGCGGAACGGGTATCCGGAAGCAATTCATCAGTCCTGTTAAATGGTGAATCCGGTACAGGGAAGGAGCTGTTCGCCCATGCGATTCATAACAGCAGTGTCCGGGCTGCTTTTCCGTTTGTTGCCATCAACTGTTCATCCATCCCGGAGCATTTGCTGGAATCTGAGTTGTTTGGCTATGAGGACGGTGCTTTTACCGGAGCGAAAAAAGGAGGAAAGAAAGGACAGTTTGAAATTGCCAACGAAGGAACTCTGTTCTTGGATGAAATCGGGGATATGCCTCTATCGATGCAAAGTAAACTGTTAAGGGTTCTTCAGGAGAAGGAGCTTCATCGTGTGGGCGGACATAAACCGATACCGGTTGACGTCCGAATTATCGCAGCCACCCATCGGGATTTAGAACAATTGGTAGAGGAAGGAAAGTTCCGCCAGGACTTATATTATCGTCTAAATGTCATCAAAATTGACATCCCCCCGCTAAGAGAACGAAATGAAGATATTCCAGACATAGCAAAGGCTTTATTAAACAAACTGGAGCCAAAATTTTATCGTCATGGTCTCGAGATCTCAAATGAAGTAAAGGAGCGGCTAATGCAGCACTCTTGGCCGGGAAACGTTCGGGAACTGGAAAATGTGTTGGAACGATCCATCAATGTTTTGGATGGAAAAACAATACAACTGGTCCATCTCCCTTTATATCTTAGAGATCAGGAAACCAAATCTAAAGAAGAAAATGATGGACAATCTTTTACAAGGTCGCTGTCCACCCCGTTTCGGTCCTCTATCCCATTGACTGTGCAGCCGTTAAAAGAAACGCTTGCCCAAGCAGAAAAGCAAGCCATTCAAAAAGCACTTACCATGACCAATGGCAATAAAATCGAAGCGGCAAAACTGCTGAAAGTCGGTAAAACTAGCTTTTATGACAAATGTAGGGCATATCGAATTCAATAAACCATGTAAAAGCACCTAGAATTTAGGTGTTTTTTTACATATAAATTTAAATTATTTCTAAAAAATGAATAAAATACAAAAAGATTACAAGTTTGCGCTAAAATATGACAAAATATTCCTGCTATAAATGGTATTTTTATTAGTAACAACATAATATTGGGGAGATTTATATGAAGAGATTATCAGCAATTTTCATTTTGTTATTCTGCTTCTTTCTTTACGCTGGCCAGACTGAGGCCAACGGTGGTTCCCAAATGATTATTATTAATAAAAAAACCAACACTCTCGCATTTTATGAGGGTGGGGCATTAGTGAAAACCTTTAGAGTGGCAACGGGTAAATCAAGGTCATTAACGCCGGAGGGGACATTCAGGATTGTCACAATGATAAAGAATCGGCCTTATTATAAGCACAACATCCCCGGGGGCAATCCCCGCAATCCATTGGGTGACCGCTGGATGGGGCTTGAAGTCGGTGGCACATATGGCACGACGTATGCTATTCATGGCAATAGCAATGAAAGTTCGATTGGAAAATATGTTAGTGCTGGCTGTGTTCGAATGCACAACGCGGAGGTCCGCTGGCTATTTGACCAGGTGCAGATGAATACACCAGTCGTCATTACCTATTCAGCAAGCAGCTTTGATGAAATTGCCATGGCAAGTGGGTATGGCGTGACTGTTCCATCCAGCGTTGCTGGGGTTTCCACACCGACAGACGGATGGGTACAAGCGGGCGGAAAAAAGTCTTACTATAAGAACGGTGCCGCTAGTACGGGATGGCAAACCATTGACGGTAAAAAGTATTTTTTTGATAAACAAGGTGCCATGAAAACAGGCTGGATGACCAGTGACGGTAAAAAATATTACCTGGACAGTAATGGTGTCATGAAGACGGGTTGGATTGATGTTAATGGTAAGCGCTTTAACTTGGATCAGGATGGTGTCATGAAAACGGGCTGGCTGGAGGATGGCGGCCAAAAGTATTACCTTGAAGATGATGGGGCCATGAAAATAGGATGGTTTGAGGTGAATGGACAGAAATATTATTTTGACGGCACAGGGGTTATGAAAACGGGCTGGGTGGAAGACAACGGAATGAAATATTATCTGAATGCAAATGGCATCATGAGGACCGGCTGGTTACTCGATGGCGGCACCAAGTATTATCTGGATCCAAGTGGTGTGATGAAGACGGGCTGGCTGGAGGAAAACGGTCAAAAGTATTATTTTGATTCCAATGGGGCGGTAAAGACCGGTTGGTTGGAACAGGGCGGACAATGGCACTATTTTGATGAAACAGGAATGATGAAGACGGGTTGGATTAACGAAACGGGCAAATGGTATTATATCCATTCCAATGGGGCTCTCAAGACGGCATTTTCTCCAGTCGATTCTGGAAGTTCCGCTCAAGATGTGTCGAACACAGGCTGGGTTGATTTATCTGGAAACTCTTATTTCTTAGGCAGCACTAAGGTGACCGTACCCGGTTGGGTGAACTATCAAAATAACTGGTACTATTTATATGTTAATGCTGATATGGCAGCTAGTTCCATGAATGATGTACAGATAGCGGGCTTTTAAGTTCATATGTAATAAAAATAACGGCACCTTCAGAGGTGTCTTTATTTTTTGCAGGGCTTTTTTAAAATTTGGTTGTTAATTTCTGCTCCAGTCACTTAGCGCCCCCCGACCCCGTACACCGCAGGACACTGAAATTCATCTTCGAATCCGTCCACGCACGAAGAAAGTGCGATAGTACAAAGAGAGTTTCCATGAGCTTTCTTCGCGTGAAACTATCCAATAGCATAATTGAGAATATTCGAGGTGTCGAGCTCCTTCCGTTCCAATCAACATAGTTAAAAAATCAACAATATCGTTTAACACAGCATTTTGCAAAGAAGAAAAGAATGATTCAGTAAGACTGCTAACGCAAGATAAATGGAAAGTTTTGGGTTGTAAACATATTTGTATACATGTTTACTATTTGTCTACACTGTGTTTACAAATATGTTTATATGTATACAAAGTTGTGTACATTTGATAAGAACGCCATGTATACGACTTTGTATTCAATGTTTACAAATGCGTTTACATTGAAGTTTAATGTTTACATATTGTTTACACTTTTACACTTGTATTTCTTTTGCTTCAGAGTTATTGAACAATCTATCAATCTACTATATTGTTAATAGAAGACACCCTTTTTACATACATCTATTTATTTTGGGAAGGAATGAGGAATTTGACGAAATCTAGAATTGCCGCTGTTGATGTAGGTAACGACTCAATCAAAGCAATTTTTGGCCAATTAGAATATGAATTAAATATTCCAAACATTATTGCGAGGGATACGGAGGACAGACCGGTTATCGGAATTGAGGAACTTGATTCCAAAAATCCATTGGATGGGATTCACATTAAAGTCCACTCCCCTGCCCTAAAAGAGAACAATGTCATTTACCGGGTTGGCCAGTTAGCTACTAAAGCCGATAACGCAACCGAATTAGATCCAGGCTCAAGCAAGTCAGAAGAAGATCAGACCCTGGTGATGCTGTTTGCCACATTGGCCTTGGATGCTGTTAAGGATGAAAATGCACAAATTTTTCCGCGAACAAAAAACGTTATTGACGCCCAATATACTTTAGGGACAGGCCTCCCGCTTCGTGAGGTTAAGGAAGGCAAAGACGCCGGCTACCGTTCGAGATTAGTAAGCTCTGTGCACCAGGTAGAATTCCTGGTCACTCCAAAGTATCAAGGATTAAAGGTTAATATTAAATTTAATGAAGTGAAAGTATATCCTGAAGGCTTCGCCGCTTATATTAACTTAGTCATGGACAATGATTTAAAAATCATCAACAAGGATTTGATTGATAAACGAATTCTTATTCAAGACATTGGCGGTTTGTCGACAGATATCGCAGTCATTAAAAATCGCAATGTCGACGATGATAAAGCCCAAGGATTCAATCTTGGGGTATCCGAATCATTGGAATCAATCCGTGAGGAAATCAGGAAAAAGCATGGGGTTGAACTGGATAGCCGCCGGGATGTAGTTGAGATCATAACTCGGAAAAATGACCGCAACCATATCATGGTGAAAGGAAGCCGCACCAGCGTCCATGATATTACCGACCGTATTCTGCTAGAGTTGGCTAAAAAGCAATACCGCCTGCTGCGCAATGTTTGGCAAAAGAATTCACAGTCGGAAATTTGCTATTTTGTCGGCGGCGGAGCTCATGTGCTGAAGGATTATTTGAAAACATTAAATAATAATTTGGATGGCTACAATATTGAGTTCTTTGAGGATGATAAAGAAAGCATCTGGATGATGGCCAATGCCTACTATAAACTGATTATGGATTATGTCCGGAAGCAAGAGAAACCGAAAGCGGACAAGCAGCCTGTGAAAAGCTGATAAGGTGATCCTATGAATAAGGCTGCTGGTAATGAAATGAAGAGGGGCCAGGCTATTTCGTTCCGCATCCCCTCTGATACGCCGGATCATTTAGTAAAACAGCTACAAAAAATTAAGGAAACAGAGCGGAGAAATTTTTCCAGCACCATTGCGGAATTTGTACTGCAGGGGGTCAGCCAGTCTTTTTCGCGTGAAAAAGAAACAATTACGATCCCCTTGCCTAGGAAATTGACCAAGGCGCAGCGGGATTGGCTTAAGCATGAGCATTCTGAGGCACTGCTGGGCAGCATCGTTTATCAATTGATTGCTGACCCTGTCCGCTCGGCCTCTTTATTAGCCTCATTAACAAGTAATGCATTGGATATTGATGAGGCTTTATATTTGCAGGAGCAGCTGCTTACAGAACAGCCAAACCACCATGAACATGCAGAAAAGGCCGCTAAGTTAGAGGAGGAACCGCCCTCCCCTCCTGACCTGGATATCATGGATGATTTAAACATGTTTGATTGGGAAAATGCCGTCAAAGAAACGGCGGCTACTGAGGAAGAGGAAGAAGAAGAATTGGATGCAGATGACCTGCTTGGCGGGTTTTTAGCTAATATGAATAAGTAAGGAAAAAGCCCCGCTCATAATTGATGCGGGGCTTTCTAGTAGACAAAAACTTAGTGCTGTTTATTTGGCAGCTTTTTGCTGGGCGTATTGCTCCCTTGCTGCTGGCGGTTCTTTTGATCTTTGGCTTGTTTTTCATGGATTTTTTCAACAAACTCATGTGTGCTTTCTTGATTCATTTCAGCATCCTCCTTATCCATTGGACAAATGTTAATGTGTCCTATCAGACAAGAAATCATGCGGGAAATATGGAAAATCTTTTTAAATGATTCCGTGAGCGACCATGGCGTCGGCAACTTTTAGGAAACCGGCAATATTGGCGCCAACCACGAGATTGCCTGGGCATCCATACTCTTCAGCAGCTTTCATGCTGGTTTGATAAATGTTGGTCATAATGCTATGCAGCTTTTGGTCTACTTCTTCAAAAGTCCAAGCTAATCTGGCACTGTTTTGTGCCATTTCTAAGGCGGAAACAGCGACCCCGCCGGCGTTTGCTGCCTTACCAGGACCAAACAATACCTCATTTTCTAAAAATACGTCAATTGCTTCAAGTGTCGAAGGCATATTCGCTCCTTCACCAATGGCTTTTACACCGTTTGTGACCAATAGCTTGGCGGCTGCCTCATCAATTTCGTTTTGGGTTGCACATGGCAAGGCAATGTCACATGGGACGGTCCAAATGCCCGAGCATCCTTCAATATATTGGGCTTCCGGATGATGGAGAACATACTCACTAATTCTTTTGCGTTCAACCTCTTTGATCCTCTTAACAGTTTCTAAATTAATTCCATTTTCATCTACAATATATCCGTTAGAGTCACTGCAGGCGATTACCTTTCCGCCAAATTGAGCAGCTTTTTCCATGGCATAAATCGAAACATTTCCCGAACCGGAAACCACGACTCTGCTATTTTCAAAAGTTAGACCCTTCGCTTCTAACATCTCGTTGACAAAATAAACTGTTCCATATCCTGTCGCTTCAGTGCGGGTAAGGCTTCCTCCATACCCAATGCCTTTTCCGGTTAATACGCCCGCTTCAAAGCTGCCACGAATTCGTTTATACATTCCAAATAAGTAGCCGATTTCTCGGCCCCCTACCCCAATATCCCCGGCAGGAACATCGAGGTCCGGCCCGATATGACGATACAGTTCCGTCATGAAGCTTTGGCAGAATCGCATGATTTCGCCGTCCGATTTTCCTTTGGGGTCAAAGTCCGCGCCGCCTTTGCCGCCGCCAATTGGCTGGCCAGTCAACGAGTTTTTAAAAATTTGTTCAAATCCCAAAAACTTAATAATGCTAGCGTTGACCGAGGGGTGGAAGCGTAATCCGCCTTTATATGGTCCGATAGCACTGCTAAATTGTACGCGGAAGCCGCGGTTTACCTGGACTTTTCCTGAGTCATCTACCCATGGAACGCGAAAGGAGATAATCCGATCTGGTTCGACAATTCGTTCAAGAATCCCTTGCTGTTTATAAATGGGATGCTTTTCAAACACTGGTACGAGGGAATCAAAAATCTCCTTAACAGCCTGAAGAAATTCAGGCTCATGAGGATTGCGCTTCTTCACTGTTTCAAACACCTGGTCTACATAAGACTTCGCAGACAAGGCATCTACTTGCTGGTCATAATCCACAATTTGCATAACTTCACCTTCCTGTTAATCAGAATTTTCAAACTAGATTCTATAATTGTATAATAAATTTGTTGTTATTAGCAATTATCTTGCCGACTTTTGCTGTAATAAATATTTTTTCTACCAATATTTTACTAAAAGTCGATATATAATTAATTTAAAAACTAGAAGGTGGGAAAATGAGAAAATTGCCCTGGAATATAGTTACTGCGGAAGGCAGATTAAATGATAAGTTGATACGAAATCGGGAAGTTCTTTACAAAGGCTTAAATGGCCGGTTGGTGGAAAGGTTTGTTCTTGAGAATGGGTCTTCCTACATTTTTAAGCCGTTAACCCAAAACAAACAGCTTGGGAAAGAGGTTTGGGTATATGATCACTTGCTGCCCCGCTTGCCTGAGATTTACCCAAAACTAATTGCTCATTCTGATACGGGCAATCCTGAAACATCTTGGATCATTTTGGAGGATGTTGGTTCTCTTTCCCATCAATATAACGAAGAAACCATCTGGAACGTGACAAAATGGATGGCGCGCTGGCACTCCCTTCCGGTTGAGACGTTTGCTGACATTCCAAATACAGGGCAGAAGCCACGTTTCGAGAATATTATGGCTGATGTGATAGCTAATCGTAAAGAGCTACAACTACCTCTGTTTGACATCAATCAAGCAGATATTTTTCAAGTTTTCTCCCTACTTAATAGTTTCGTATTTTCAAAGAAACTAGTCTTATCGCATGGCGATTTGCATTTGGGGAATTTTGCTGTTGCTGGTGAGCGTCTGGTTGTCCTAGATTGGGAACACGCCCATATTAACTCTCCTTTCTGGGATTTGTACCATCTACTCGATTTGTCTCACCCCCTTTTTCCCAAAAAAATGACTAGTGAACTTCGGGCCCAAGTGCTGCAGCTTTACCTGGATGAGGTCATGTTTGAAGTAGAAGATTATGATGCATTTAAACAAGAGTATTATTTATATTCAGCTGTGTTTTCGATGTGGATGGTGGGGCTGATTCAACGGGACCTTGCGGCGGAGGATGGTAAATGGCCACGGGAGAAGCTGGAGAATCAGCTGGAGGAAACAACTTCTGTATTAAAGCAGTGTCTGGAGCGGCTTTTTTAAAAAATGGCTCTGCTAGACGAAGAGCTCAAATCCTGTCTGAGTACAGGGCTGGCCGCGCCCGCGGGTTCGTTGAGCGACAAAAAAATAAGCTAACCAAGGCATTGGTAGGCCCCAGTTAGCTTGGAATTAAGCTCTTTGTTCGTAAAGCTTGATGATCTCAACAATCGTGTTGGTGGCTTTTATCATATTGTCCACGGAGATAAATTCATATTTGCCGTGGAAGTTTTCGCCGCCAGTAAAGATATTTGGTGTTGGCAGACCCATGAATGAAAGCTGGGAACCATCTGTGCCGCCCCGGATCGGTTGGACAATTGGCGTAATGCCTAAGTTCTCCATTGCCTGATGGGCGATATCGACGATTTCTTTGACAGGCTCGATTTTTTCCCGCATGTTGTAATATTGGTCTTTTAAATCAAGTACGATGGTGTCTTGGCCGTATTTTTCATTCAGCTCTTTGACGATGTTTTCCATAGTCGCTTTGCGGTTATTGAAGCTTTCTCTATCATGGTCACGGATAATGTAGTAGAGTTTGGTTTGCTCGACTTCGCCATTGAACGAGATGAGATGGTAGAAGCCTTCGTAGTTCTCGGTATATTCAGGTGCTTCTTCTGCTGGCAGCTTGCTATGTAATTCCATGCCAATTTTCATGGAGTTAATCATTTTCCCCTTAGCTGAGCCTGGGTGAATGTTGTTGCCTTTAATGGTGATTTTGGCGGCAGCAGCATTGAAGCTTTCGTATTCGAGTTCCCCTAACGGACCGCCGTCGACGGTGTAGGCGTATTTGGCATCAAAGGCTTTGACGTCGAATTTATGGGGTCCTCTGCCAATTTCCTCGTCTGGTGTGAAGGCGACACGGATTCGGCCATGTTTAATTTCAGGATGTTGAATCAGGTAGTTCATTGCGGTCATGATTTCGGTGACCCCAGATTTGTCGTCGGCTCCAAGTAAGGTGGTTCCGTCGGTGGTTATTAAAGTATGGCCTTTGTAGTTTTGCAGGTTAGGAAAATCACTTGGTGACATCACTACTTTGAGTGCCGCGTTTAAGACGATGTCTCCGCCATTGTAGTCCTCGACAAGTTGCGGGTTGACGTTTTTCCCGGTGAAGTCGGTTGCTGTGTCTACGTGGGCAAGGAAGCCGATGGTTGGCACGTCTTTGTCGGTGTTGGCAGGCAGTGTCGCCATGACGTAGCCATTCTCGTCGATGGTTACTTCTTGCATGCCGATTTCGTTTAGTTCGTCGACTAGCATCCGGAGCAATGTCCACTGGCCTTCTGTGGATGGCGTAGTGTCGCTGTTTTCGTCGGATTGGGTCTCGACTTTTACATAGGAAGTAAATCTTTTGATTAGTTCATTCTTCACTGTAGGTACACTCCCTTTTTTGAGTTTTCATGATTATCATATCACTTTATAGGGTTAGCTACACTTTTTTAGGGAGTTAAAGGGAAAGTTGACTTGTGGATAGCGGGCTTCAACTAGCGAAAGGCAAGCTAACTAGCGGAAGGAGTGCTTCAACTAGCGAAAGGAAAACTGACTAGCGGATGGAGCGCTTCAACTAGTGGATAACACGATCCAACTAGCGGATAACCCGCTTCAACTAGCGGATAAGCGGCTTCAACTAGCGAAAGGCAAGCTGACTAGCGGAAGGAGTGCTTCAACTAGCGGATACCGCGGTCCAACTAG
>NZ_HG942085.1:0-19056 GCF_000612665.1 Neobacillus dielmonensis | reverse complement strand
GGAGTGCTTCAACTAGCGGATACCACGATCCAACTAGCGGATAAGCGGCCTCAACTAGTGAAAGGCAAGCTGACTAGCGGATAGCGGGCTTCAACTAGCGGATGGAATGATACAACTAGTGGATAACCCGATCCAACTAGCGGATAGCACCCTCCAACTTGCAACAGAAAATTCTCTTAAAAAAGCTCAATCATATATTCCCGATAACGAAATGCACCTACACTAGGGAAACCCATACTTTGCAGAATTCTACTGGCAGTATGAATATCCTCAATTCCCAAAAACCAACGGCACTCCTGATTAGTAATACTCCTCTTAAATATCAAAAAC
The DNA here is from genome assembly GCF_000612665.1 of Neobacillus dielmonensis. Taxonomy (GTDB): domain Bacteria; phylum Bacillota; class Bacilli; order Bacillales; family Cytobacillaceae; genus Neobacillus; species Neobacillus dielmonensis. The sequence goes on along the minus strand of NZ_HG942085.1, from coordinate 18,726 downwards.
CATTCCCTAAACATCGCTACATGTGCCAAGTGATCATTTGCCCCACAAAACGGGCAATGCCATGTCCTCGGTAACTTAACCATGCCAATCCGGCCGCACACAAAACAACGCACACCTGGTATAAAATCACTAAAAGGAATCCCATATGACTCAGAGAGCGGCTTTGGGATAAAAGGACGATGACTGGTAAGGAGTTCATGAGAAAGCCAGTTGAAGGTTTCAGGTTCCAGCTTGCTGGATTGCTGAGGGATTTTTTTAATATAAGAAGTAATCGAGCTGGGGAACAGCACCTTCGTTTTGGCTGGGGCAACAGCGACAATTTGTCTAGGATAAGCAACTACTACAGCACCATATATCGGCAGCTTAACGTTGTGCCGCACATTCCAATCACGCAGCAATTCGCAATTACGTTCTAACTGGGCCACCGGGCTTTCAAACCCGTCTTGATGCCCGTCCTCCCTGATCCGGATTAATTGCGGCGGATTGTCGTGAAACTCCAGAATGCCGGCAATATTTTTTGCCTCCAACACAAGCCCAAACCATGGCGTAAAAACATATGTGTCCATCTGAAAGCACTCATCAGATGCAGGAGATAAATCGTGGAAAATTTGATGCTCAAACGGTAAGGAGCACTTACGAAGAACCTCAGCCACCCTTTCCTCCCCGCCAATCCCAGCCTCCAACGCTGACTGCTTAGCGGCCAAAACCGGAAAAAGCGGATGACTCGCAGGCAGCCGGGCTTGACCCGCCAACAACCCTTGAAGCTTAAAAGAAGGATCTCTTTCTTTTACCGTACAAATAGCTAACACCTCCATAAAAATGCCTTACACCCTGCATCGTAGCACATCCCCATACCCGATACTATGAAGAGAATAACAATTTCATAATTTTGTAAAAAACGCCTATTGACCACAGGGGTCAACGGAATTACAATAACATTGACTCAACTGGTCAATATCAAAAAAAGGAGGCAGCCATCAAGTTGTTTTCAAAATTTTTTAGCCTAGAAAAAGAAAAACAAGACCGAATCATCAACGCGGCCATCAAAGAGTTCGCGGGGAACGGATACGATAAAGCATCCACAAATGAAATCGTAAAGGAAGCAGGCATCTCAAAAGGCTTGCTGTTTCACTACTTCCAAAACAAAAAGCAACTATTCTTATTTTTATTTGACCACAGTATTCAAATCATTTCCGATGAGTTTTACAAAAAAATTGACTTAAGGGAGACGGACTTTTTTGCAAGAATGCGCCAGGCTGTCATGATCAAAATGGAGCTGCTCACCCAATATCCGGAAATCTTTAAATTTGTCGAAGAGGCTATCTTGGAAGACTCAAAAGAAATTAAAGCTGACATCGAAAATAAGACCAAACAACTTAATGCAAGCAACTTCGGAAAAATTTATGAAGGCATCGACTTTACCAAATTCAGAGACGACATCGACATTCAAAAAATCTTGAAAATCATCACATGGTCACTGGAGAAATTAAGCGATGAGGAGCTGGCCAAAGCCAAATTAGTACCAGGCCATGACATTGATTATTCAAGTATCCGACAGGAAGCCGAAGAATATTTTGAAATCTTAACCAAAGTCTTTTATCGATAAAAGGGAGGCTTTACCTATGAATGTCATTGAAATCAAAAACTTAACCAAATCATATGGCAAGTCGAGGGGAATCACTGACATCAGCTTTACCGTTGAGGAAGGAGAAATCTTTGGTTTCATCGGACCAAACGGGGCCGGCAAATCCACCACAATCCGAACGTTGCTGTCGCTCATCTACCCAACGAGCGGCAGCGCCATGATCTTTGGCAAGGATTGTATCCAGTTTGCCCAGGAAATAAAAAGGGAAATTGGTTATTTACCATCTGAAGTTTTTTACTATGACAATATGAAAGTGAAAGATCTACTAAACTATTCCGCTAGTTTTTATAAAAAGGACTGCAGGAAGCGAATCAAAGAGCTGGCGGAAATCATGGATCTCGACCTAAATAAAAAAATTGATGACCTGTCGTTAGGGAATAAGAAAAAGGTTGGGATTGTCCAAGGGCTGCTCCATGAACCGAAACTGATTATTCTCGACGAGCCGACCAGTGGATTAGATCCGTTGATGCAGCAGAAATTCTTCGATTTATTAGAGGCGGAAAACAAAAAGGGTGCGACGATCTTATTTTCCTCACACATCCTTAGCGAAGTGCAGCGCTTATGCAATCGGGTCGCGATCATTAAAGAAGGAAAAATTGTTGCGGTCGAAAAAATCAGCACGCTGCAGGAAAACAATTATAAAAAGTTCAAGCTCCAAACCAAGTCGCCTCTGCCAAACGATTATTTTCAACAAGCAGGCACACATAATTTAATCGTTAACGGCAATGTAACCAGCTTTATGTTTCGCGGTGACCTTAACCATATCGTGAAAAAAATCGCTGAACTGGATATCGCCAACCTGTGGATTGAAGAGCCGGACCTCGAGGAAATTTTCATGCACTATTACGAGAAGGAGGCATAAGACGTCATGAATATTTTCCTTCATGAATTAAGGGCTTATCGGAAGTCGACGATCATCTGGTCGCTCTCGTTAGTCGTTGTCATCGCCTTGTTTATGTCGTTCTATGCTTCCTTTGCGAAAGATGCTGAGGAGTTTACGAGATTGCTGGCAAACTATCCCGAGGCGGTCAGAAAGGCATTCGGCATAAACCTAGATAACTTCTTTTCAATACTTGGATTTTATAGCTACCCGCTTAGCTTTATTACTTTGTGCGGCGCAATTCAGGCGATGAACTTAGGTACGGGAATCGTTAGCAAAGAGGTCCGGGAAAAAACTGCCGACTTTCTATTAACAAAGCCTGTCACCCGGACGCAAATTTTAACGGCGAAACTCCTGGCGGCCCTCGTGTCCCTAGTAATAACATTTGTCGTTTACTTTGTTGCCGCCAGCATCACCGCTTTGCAAGTGAAGACAGACGACTTTAGCATGAAAACCTTCTTCCTTCTGTCACTATCACTGCTGTTCATTCAGCTGATTTTTTTAGCAGTTGGGATGATCGTTTCAGTGATTATTCCAAAAATAAAATCCGTACTGACGGTTTCATTGGCTACCGTTTTCGCTTTCTACTTTGTTGGCATGCTCAGCGCCACATCAGGTGATGAGGCCAAGCGGTACCTATCGCCATTTAAATATTTTGATAGCAGCTATATTATGGAACATACGAGTTTTGAAGCATCCTACCTGATAACAGGTTTGGGGATTGTAGTGGCTGCGATATTGGCTAGCTATTTCATATTTGTGAAAAAGGATATCCATGCGGTTTAATGGGAGGAACCAACATGAATATATTTTTAAAAGAGGTAAAGTCACATCGCAAATCGCTGATTTTTTGGTGCATCGGTGTGTTCCTGATGGTCGTATCTGGTATGAGCAAATATGAAGCATATTCTTCGTCTGGGCAATCAATGAATGATTTACTGAAGGATATGCCGAAGTCGTTGGCAGCGGTGCTGGGCTTCAATGATTTGGATGTCTCCAAACCAAGCGGCTACTATGGACTGCTGTTTCTTTACCTATTATTGATGGCCACGATCCACGCAGCGATGCTGGGTGCTACGATCATTGCCAAGGAAGAGCGTGATAAAACTTCGGAGTTCTTATTTGTTAAGCCGGTATCGAGGAACATGATTATCACCGCGAAACTGCTCGCCGCATTCGTGAATATTGTTACTTTCAATCTAGTAACCTACGGATCATCCGTTGTGTTGATGGGACAGTATGCGAAAGGTGGGGATATCACTAGCGACATTGGTATGACGATGGCAGGAATGTTCTTTTTACAAGTTTTGTTTATGGTGCTGGGCAGTGCGATTGCTGCTGTGAAAAAACGGCCCAAATCAGCCGCTTCCCTAGCATCAGCCGTTCTTTTGCTGACATATGTCCTGTCGGTCGCCATTGATTTAAGTCCAAACATCGAGGGGCTCAAGTACTTGACGCCGTTCAAATATTTTGAAGCAAAGAATGTCATGTATGGCGGCGGGCTGGATGCTGTGTTTGTGGTGATTTCCATTGGATTAACCGCAGCGTTTTCCATCATTACGTACGTTTGTTATCAAAAAAGGGACCTTGCCGTGTAAAGAATGCCTTGAAACACGCCAGGCAGAGGGGCACTCCTTGCTAAATGTAGTAAACTACTCACGGAGCGAGGCGCCAGAAGTGCAATGGAAAGTAACTTCTCATAGATGAAGCAAGACCGGGACCCTCCCCGGTCTATTTTTATTGTATTTTGAAAAAATTAGAAGCTTTATTAGTTGTTTAATATAACCTGACAAACCTATAATACAGTTATTCAGATAGGAGCACCGGGGTGAGACGATGGATTTTTTTAAAAAATATGTAAAGAAATACTGGAAGACATTTAGTGTTGCCGTCCTTTTCCTCACGATTGAAGCAATATGTGATTTGCTGCAGCCAACCGTCATGGCCCATATTGTCGATAATGGCGTTGCCAATCAAGATCTGCATTATGTGTTAAAAATGGGCGGCTTGATGCTTGCGATTACAGCATTGGGTGCTGTGGCAGCCGCGACGCGAAGCGTTATGGCCAGCATTACATCACAAGGGTTTGGCACTGAGTTAAGGAGCGATTTGTTTAAAAAAATTCAAACATTATCCTTTAAAAATCTCGATAAGTTTGAGCGGGCCTCGCTGATTACCAGACTGACCAACGATGTCACGCAAGTACAAGTGTTTGTCAACGGGTTAATGCGAATCTTTGTGAAATCACCTTTGCTGGCAATTGGCGGGTTGATTATGGCTTCAAGGCTGAATCTGCACCTCGCCGTTGTTCTTGCAGTCGTGGTGCCGATTGTTGCCTTATTAATTATCCTCAACATGAAATTTGGCTTTCCGTTATTCTCCAAGGTACAGAACGCCCTGGACCGGGTCAACCTGGTGATCCGCGAATATTTATCCGGAGTCCGGGTCGTCAAGGCGTTTAACCGATTCGGTGTCGAGGTAGAAAAGTTTTCCCGAGCGAATGAACAGTTTAAGAATCAGTCAATTGCCGCAAGTAGGGTGATGGCAGTGTTCAGCCCAGCGATTATGCTGACTGTCAATATGGGAATCGTTGCTGTGCTTTGGCTGAGCGGCCTTGGCGTTGAATCCGGCAGAGTTCAAGTCGGGCAGACGATTGCTTTTATCAACTATATGACACAAATCCTTTTTTCCTTAATGATGATTTCCATGGTGTTTAACATGTTTGTCAGGGCCCGTGCATCGGCTGAACGAATTGGTGACGTATTTGCTGAGCAGGATGATTTTGCTTGGAGCCAAGAAATGATTTCTTCCCCTGAGAAACCTGGAAGGATTGATTTTGAAAATGTCAGCTTCTCCTACGATACAAATGGCGAGGAGCCAGTCTTAAAAAATATTACTCTCTCCATCCTTCCCGGGGAAACAGTGGGTATAATCGGTTCCACCGGATCCGGGAAAAGTACTCTGGTCAAGCTGATTCCCCGGTTTTATGACGTGGTGAGAGGCTCGATTAAAGTAGACGGAGTGGATGTTAAGGAAGTCAATCCAACGACTCTTCGGGAAAAAGTCGCTTTTGTTCCGCAAAAAAATATCCTGTTTACGGGAACGGTTACGGAAAATATCCGCTGGGGCAAAGAGGATGCCAATCTTGCTGAAATTGAAGCAGCCGCACGGGTTGCCTGTGCCCATGAGTTTATTTCTGAGTCTCCGGAAGGTTATGAAACCAATATTGGCCAGGGCGGTGTAAATTTTTCTGGCGGGCAGAAACAACGGCTGGCGATTGCCCGTGCCTTAGTCAAGAAACCGGAAATCTTGATTTTGGACGATAGCACGAGCGCGGTCGACGTCGCCACCGAGGCGAAGATGAAGCAAGGGTTAAAAACAGTTGCAAGCGGAATTACTTGTATTTTGATTGCCCAGCGGATCACGTCGATGATCGATGCCGATAAAATTGTTGTGTTAGATCATGGAGAAATCGCCGGTGTCGGCACACATGTCCAGTTGTTGAAGGAATGTACGGTCTATCAGGAAATCTATCGGTCACAAATGGGCAAGGAGGCGATATAAATGGCAAACGAAGCACCACAGAGAAACAATCCCCCAGGCCCGCCGCCACTAAGGCCAGGCGGCCCGCACCAGCGCGGTCCGGTCGTCAAACCGAAGAATTTTAAAGGCACCCTGAAGCGGTTGTGGAATTATTTTGGCAAAGAAAAAAGGATGCTTTCTATTATCTTTGTGTTTATTGTCATCGATGCTGTCCTCATCCTGCTCAATCCCTATTTGATCGGAAAAGCAATTGACGCGATGAGCCCGGCAAAAGGAGCGGTCGATTTCAGCTTTTTGGAAATCATGATTATGATATTGATTAGTGCATATGCTTCCAGTGCTGTCCTCAATTTTTTGCAAGGCTGGCTGATGGCTGGCGTGGCCCAGCGGATTGTTCGGGAATTGAGGGACTCCCTGTTTAAAAAGCTGCAGCGATTGCCGGTATCCTTTTTTGACGCCCGGTCGCACGGAGAATTAATGAGCCGGCTTTCCAATGACGTTGACAATGTCAGCAGCACGATCTCACAATCAACCACGCAGTTAATGTCAGGGCTGATCGGGATTATCGGGTCGCTGGTGATGATGCTGGTGTTAAGTCCGATTTTAACGGTGGCCAGTTTGATTACGGTTCCCCTTGTATATTTGCTGACCCGGACGATCGCCAGGCGGACCAGTGTCCTGTTTAAAAATCAGCAGGTGCAGCTCGGGAAATTGAATGGTCAAATAGAAGAAACAATCTCGGGTATTGAAGTGGTCAAAGCATTTAACCATGAAGATAAGGTGATTGAGGAGTTCGAGGAGGTCAACACGAAGCTGCGTGAAGTCGGCCTTAAGGCGCAAATTTGGTCGGGGTTTTTGATGCCAATTATGAATGTGATCGGAAACCTAGGTTTTACAGTAGTGGCCATCGTCGGCGGTGTGCTGGCGGTTAAGGATTTGATTACGATCGGGGCGATTGCCAGCTTTATTACCTACTCGAGGCAGTTTGTTCGTCCGCTTAATGACCTGGCTAATATTTTTAATATACTTCAGTCCGGTGTGGCCGGAGCCGAGCGAGTGTTTGAAGTGATGGATGAACAAGAGGAACCAAATGACCCACAAGGTGCAGTGTTGCTTGAGAATCCGCAAGGCAATGTGGTCTTTGATCATGTCAGCTTTGGTTACCGTCCTGATGTGCCGATTTTAAAAAATGTCAGCTTTGAGGTGAAAGCAGGCACGAGTATTGCCTTAGTCGGTCCAACTGGGGCCGGAAAAACAACGGTCGTCAATCTCTTGACCAGGTTTTATGACGTGACTGAAGGCAGCATCCTTCTTGATGGCCGGGATATCCGGGAGTATACGAGGGACAGCCTGCGGCGATGTTTCGGGTTCGTGCTCCAGGATACGTACTTGTTTACTGGCTCGATTAAGGAAAATATTAAGTACGGAAAACCCGATGCCACTGATGAGGAAATTGTTGCGGCGGCCCGGATGGCTGGTGCCGATGCGTTTATCAGACGGCTTCCCCGCCAATATGAAACGCTGTTGTCTGAAAATGGCGGAAACTTAAGTCAAGGCGAACGGCAGCTTTTGGCGATTACCAGGGTCATGCTCGCAAAGCCGGCGTTGCTGATTTTGGACGAGGCCACCAGCAGTATTGATACTCGGACTGAACTTCATATTCAGCGAGCCTTGCTTGCACTGATGGAGAATCGGACCAGTTTTATCATTGCGCATCGATTAAATACGATTCGTGATGCCGACATCATTATGGTTATTGATCACGGTGAGGTCATTGAGGCCGGCAATCATGAGCAGTTAATGGCGAAGCAAGGAAGATATTATGCGATGTTTTCCAGCCAGTTCAAAAATGCTGAAGCTATCTAAATAACAGAAGTTCTTGGACACTGACAGAGGTCGGTGTCCTTTTTTGGCAGCAATACTGTTGAATTCCTGATATATTGACTTTTTTTCCCGAAAAATAAGTTTTTCTTGCTGATATCTAGACGTTTTTTGCTGATATATTTCATTTTTTGCCGATAAGCTCTGCAGATGCATGGTAGACAGGATATCTTTTGTTAATGACAAGTGTAAAGACAACTGTTAAACTAATCCGTAGAATGCATTTTCCTAGTGAAATAGTGTGTTTGGGGAATAATGTTAATAGTATCCAAAATGGAGGGATAAATCATGAGCGGCACAAAACAGGCTGCCGGCGGCCAGATATGGGGACTAAACAAGTCCGATACCTTCTCTAATAAAAAGCTTCTGGGAATCGCCGGCATGGGTTGGATGTTTGATGCGATGGACGTTGGGATGCTATCGTTTATCATCGCGGCATTGCAGGTGGAATGGCAGCTGACCCCAGGCCAAATGGGCTTGATTGGCAGCATCAACTCAATTGGAATGGCGGTTGGGGCATTTATTTTTGGCATTATGGCAGATAAAGTCGGGCGCAAACAGGTCTTTATCATTACATTATTGTTGTTTTCATTGGCTAGTGGTGCCTCCGCATTTACCACCACATTTACAATCTTTTTGATTCTAAGATTTCTAGTTGGCATGGGATTAGGTGGTGAATTGCCAGTTGCCTCTACGCTGGTATCAGAGAGTGTTCCGGCAGAAAAGCGCGGCCGGACGGTTGTGCTTCTAGAAAGCTTTTGGGCTGGCGGCTGGCTGGTAGCAGCTCTGATTTCGTACTTTGTCATTCCAAACTATGGCTGGCAAATCGCATTGATTATCAGCGCCATTCCTGCTTTATATGGATTATATTTACGCATTGGTCTTCCGGACTCACCTAAATATACGGAGATGCAGGCTCAAACAAAACCAACTGTCCTGCAAAGCTTAAAGGAATTATGGTCCAAGGGGCATGCCCGGCAAACCGCAGTGCTGTGGATTGTCTGGTTTTGTGTGGTTTTCTCCTATTATGGAATGTTTCTGTGGCTGCCCAGTGTAATGGTGATGAAAGGCTTCAGCTTAATTAAAAGTTTTGAGTATGTGCTAATTATGACACTAGCACAGCTGCCGGGCTATTTTACTGCAGCCTGGCTGATTGAAAAAGTGGGCCGGAAATTTGTCTTGGGGGCCTATCTGATTGGGACAGCGGTTAGTGCCTACTTCTTTGGCACGGCTGAATCACTTGCCCTGTTACTGACATCCGGTATTTTGCTGTCATTTTTTAATTTGGGAGCTTGGGGCGGTCTCTACGCTTACACGCCTGAACAATATCCGACAAGGATCCGGGCAACCGGAACAGGCATGGCTGCAGCAATTGGTCGGTTGGGCGGTGTGCTGGGGCCGCTTGCAGTCGGCTACTTTGTGGTGAGAAATGTATCGGTATCACTGATTTTTACGATTTTCTGCCTATCAGTATTAATTGGCGCTTTTACTGTCCTATTTTTGGGAAAAGAAACGAAAAACCAAGAATTAGCATAATAAATTGCGGTATGAGACTCCTCGTTGCAGGAGCCTCTTTTTTTTTATGAAAAAAAATAAATTTTATCCGGACAAAATTTTTTTGGACAAAATGTTTTTCAGAGAGGGCTAGATGCTTTTATGCTTTATTGGATTAATACTGTAAAGACCTTGTTAACAGTAATATTTTTATTATTCAAAATTATTTTAAAAAAGCAAATGTTATTACTAGACGAATTGCCTAATATTATGTACAATGTTTTCAGAATATTATCTCTTTTAAGACAACTAGGGCGTGGAACTTGGGAAAATTTTTTATAAAATAGGGGGTTAAACGATGAGAAAAAGAAAATTAGCTGGTATTTTCATGTCGCTTATGGTAGCGGCAGGCGTAATTGCCGGCTGCAGCGAATCCAGCTCGGGTGGCGGCGGAGGCAGCGATAAAGGCGGCGAAATTAAAATTGGTGCCAACTTGGAATTATCCGGTGGTGTGGCATCCTACGGTCAGTCAATCAAAGAAGGGATTGATTTGGCACTCGATGAAATTAACAAAGATGGTATCGATGGTAAGAAGGTAAAACTGGTAACATTCGATAACAAATCAGAGGCTCCAGAAGCCATTAACGGTGCGACAAAGCTAATTAGCCAGGATAAGGTTTCCGCGATTATCGGATCGGCAACGAGCGGAAATACAAAAGCACAGGTTGAAATTGCACAGAGCAACAATATTCCTCTTTTGACACCGACGGGAACAGCAGCAGACGTGACGGTGAAAGGCGGTAAATTGAATGATTATGTCTTCCGTACCTGCTTCATTGACCCATTCCAAGGTACAGTTGCAGCACAGTTTGCAGCGAAAGATCTAAAGGTAAAAACAGCCGCCATCTTTATTGACAGCTCCAGTGACTATTCCAAAGGTTTGGCGGATTCCTTTAAAGAGAAATTCGCGAAGGAAGGCGGAAAAATCATATCCGAAGAGGCTTATGTCGCAAAAGATACCGACTTCCATTCGCAGTTAACCAATATCAAAGGGAAAAATCCTGATTTCGTGTTTATCCCTGGCTATTATGAAGAAGTTGGCCTCATTGTCAAACAAGCACGTGAAGTAGGCATCACCGTTCCATTAATGGGCGCTGACGGTTGGGATTCTCCTACATTAGTTGACCTTGCCGGAAAAGATGCACTGAACAATACATTCATTACGAACCACTATTCTTCTGGTGACGATGATGCAAAGGTACAAGAATTTGTCAAAGCATTCAAAGCGAAATACAAAGACAAGTCACCAGATGCGTTCAATGCTTTAGGTTATGATTCTGCTTATTTCCTTGCCGATGCGATCAAGCGTGCCGGAAGCAGCGATCCTAAGAAAATCCAAAAGGCACTTGCTGAAACAGATGGCCTTGAGTTGATTACTGGTGTTATGAAGCTAGATAAAAACCATAACCCAATCAAAGCTGCCGTTATTCTTGAGTATAAAAACGGAGAGCAGCAATTTAAAACAAAGGTTAATCCGTAATAGAATACTAGTTGAATAGGGAGAGATTTTTCTCCCTTTTCTTTTTTAAAGTCCTTTCTAAGGAGTGTTTTGGACATGGAACAATTTATTCAGCAGCTGGTAAACGGTATTTCCTTGGGGAGTATTTATGCGTTGATTGCCCTTGGCTATACGATGGTATACGGTATTGTCAAACTGATTAATTTCGCCCATGGCGACGTGTTCATGGTCGGTGCATTTATTGGATTTTATTCGATTACTTTTTTACATTTAGGATTTTTCCCAGCGCTGCTGATTTCCATGGCAGCCTGCGCTCTCTTTGGGGTACTGATTGAACGTATTGCGTACAAGCCGTTAAGAAATGCGACTCGGATTGCGGCCCTGATTACTGCCATTGGTGTCTCTTTGTTCATTGAATACGGCACGATCTATATCCGCGGTGCGCAGCCAGAGGCCTATCCAAATAATGTCGTACCGTTAAAAAGTATCGAGTTGTTCGGTGTCAAAATCAGCGGACAGTCGATTTTGATTTTAGCTGTATCGATTTTCTTGATGATTGTCCTGCAGTTTGTCGTCCATAAAACCAAGATTGGCAAAGCCATGCGGGCCGTGTCCCATGATCAGGATGCTGCAAAGTTGATGGGCATCAATGTGAACAACACCATTTCAGCCACATTTGCCATTGGGTCAGCTCTTGCTGGAGCAGCCGGCGTCATTTTTGGCATGTATTATACAAAGATAGAACCATTAATGGGGATCATCCCGGGCTTGAAGGCCTTTGTCGCTGCCGTTCTGGGTGGAATCGGCATCATTCCTGGCGCCATGGTTGGAGGATTGTTACTGGGCGTTATTGAGGCGCTGGTAAGTGCCTTGGGCGGCTCGTTATGGCGTGATGCAGTTGCCTTTATTGTGCTGATATTAATCCTGATTTTCCGCCCTGCCGGCCTTTTTGGCAAAAATGTCAGGGAAAAGGTGTAGGGGGCGAGAGATATGGCGAAAACTTTAAAAAATGCTAAAGGGTTCTGGGGCACCATCGTGATTGTAATTGTCTTGTCCGTCGTCATCCAATTTCTCATAAACGGGGGCACGCTAAACTCATTTTATGTGAATACGTTGTTTTCAATTGGCATTAATATTATCCTGGCGGTCAGCCTGCATTTAATCATTGGGATTACCGGCCAGTTTTCGATTGGGCATGCCGGCTTCCTGGCAGTTGGTGCCTATGTGTCGGCAATTTTCACAATGAAATTGGCGATGCCGTTTCCAGTTGCGATTGTGGCCGCAGGGTTGGCCGCAGCGGTTGCCGGGTTAATCATCGGAATTCCGACGTTACGGCTGCGCGGTGATTATTTAGCGATAGCCACGCTTGGGTTTGGCGAGATTGTCCGAATTGCCTTTTTAAATATTGACTATGTTGGCGGTGCCAGCGGGATGACGGTATCGCATTTGATTACCTGGCCAATCCTGGTGGCCTGCGTAATCATTACGATTGTGGTGATTGTTAATTTTACCAACTCGACCCATGGCAGGGCCTGTCTGGCAATTCGGGAAAACGAAATTGCGGCGGATGCGATGGGCATTAATACGACTTTTTATAAAGTCATGGCGTTTGCCATCGGTGCTTTTTTTGCTGGTGTAGCGGGCGCTTTGCACGCTCATAACTTTTATATTATCCAGCCGGTCAACTTTGGCTTTTTAAAGTCATTTGATATTTTGATACTAGTGGTGCTCGGTGGATTGGGCAGTATGTCCGGATCCGTCATAGCGGCGATTTTGCTGACAATTATCTCTACCTTCCTATCCAGTTATCCGGAGGTGCGGATGGTTATTTATAGCCTTGTGCTAATTGTCATGATGCTGTTCCGTCCTCAGGGGTTGATGGGGACAAAGGAGATTACCGCATTCTTTAAGGCTGGCCGCACGGCAAAAGGAGGCATGCAAGATGACAAACACACCGTTGCTTAAAGTCGATCATGCCGGGATCCGGTTCGGCGGTTTAAAGGCTGTTTCAGATGTCAATATGGAGCTCAAAGAAGGCGAGTTAGTTGGTCTGATTGGGCCGAATGGTGCTGGTAAGACGACCTTTTTCAACCTGCTGACGGGTGTCTATGTGCCAACGGAAGGCAGCATTCAACTAGATGGTAAAAAGTTAAACGGTTTTGCCCCATATAAAATCACAAAAATGGGCATCAGCCGGACCTTTCAAAACATCCGCTTATTTAGTGATTTATCTGTTTTAGACAATGTCAAAATTGCTTATCATTCACTGGCTAAGCATTCGATCTTGAGTTCGATTCTGCGTCTCCCTCCCCATTTTTCCGGGGAAAAAGAGATGGAGGAAAAGGCCATTGAGTTTTTGAAAATTTTTAAGCTTGAGGGTGTGATGGATGAGCAGGCGAAAAACCTGCCGTACGGTCAGCAGCGCCGCTTGGAAATCGCCCGTGCCCTCGCGGCGAACCCTCGGCTGCTTTTGCTCGATGAGCCGGCTGCGGGAATGAATCCGCAGGAAACGGAAGAGCTGATGAATCTCATTGCCTTGATTCGTGAAAAATTTAAGTTAACGATTCTGTTAATTGAACATGATATGAATCTCGTAATGGGAGTCTGCGAGAGAATCTATGTGCTGGACCATGGCCAATTGATTGCCGACGGGACGCCGGAACAAATCAGAAACAATCCAAAAGTCATCGAGGCGTATCTCGGCGAGGAGGTCTCTTAATATGCTGAAAATCAACGATATCAATGTTTATTATGGCAATATACATGCTTTAAAGGGAGTTTCGCTGGACATCAACGCAGGGGAAATTGTCACCCTGATTGGGGCCAATGGTGCGGGAAAAAGCACACTGTTAAAGACCATCTCTGGTTTGTTAAAACCCAAAACCGGGGAAATCCTGTTTGAGAATGAGCACGTGGCCGGCAAGGTGCCACAGCTGATTGTGAAACGGGGCATCTCGCAGGTTCCGGAAGGGCGCCGTGTGTTTGCCAATATGTCGGTGGAAGAGAATTTGGAATTAGGGGCTTTTTTGCGCAAAGATAAAAAAGGGATTCAAGAGGATTTTGATAAAGTGTTTCAGCTCTTTCCACGGCTTCTCGAACGCCGCAAGCAGCAGTCTGGTACCTTGTCTGGCGGGGAGCAGCAGATGCTGGCAATGGGCCGCGCGTTAATGGCCCGGCCGCGGCTGCTGTTATTGGACGAACCATCGATGGGATTGGCACCGTTATTGGTGAAAACGATTTTCCGAATCATAGAGGAAATCAACCAAACCGGGACGACGATTCTATTAGTGGAACAGAATGCGAATATGGCCTTGTCCATTGCTAACCGTGCATATGTCATTGAGACAGGAAAAATTGTCGCATCCGGCACGGCAGCGGAACTAGGTCAGAGCGATCAGATTAGAAAAGCGTATCTGGGCGGGCACTAATTAGAAAAACGCTATCCCTGTCCAACGCGTATAGCAGAAAACTAGATTTCATTAAAAAGGGAATGGGCGGAGTCAACCAATTCCCTTTTTGGCTATAGATTCGCTTTCCTTTGTTGCTGTTCTAGTTTAAATTGATAGCGGTGCTTTGGCTGGAGCAGATGTTTAAACTTATTTTTATACTCTGCATACAGCTGTTCCAAGCCCACAAGTGTAAGCGAAAAGAAGTTCGCATAATTCTTTTGGACTTCCCACTTCAATTCGTTCTTGCCGCAAATGCTGTACTTGTTGAGCTGCTCAATTTCCTTCTGAAGCTTATCTAATTCTGGCTTTTGCTGCTCTTCAGGGAGCGCCAGGATATAGTCAATTTTTTCAATATAGGCTTGTGATTTTTCAATCTTCTCTTTAATTTCCTGGTAACCAGCTTCATCAATCAAGTGGTATTTTAGTTTGAAGTCGTTCAACTTTTGGGCTGCCTCATAGGTGGAATTGACGATGTCATCCCGAGTCATTTCTTTTGTCTCGAAGCTTAACATATGCTTCCAGGATGGCTGACAAATGGCTCTGCGGTGGTCCTCAAGTGTGTTGCAGAACTTTTTGTAACCATAAATTTCTGGATGTTCGAATGCCGGACTAGCTGGATCAAGGAATGGTGCAAGCGGTGCGACAAAGTAGAAAATTCTTGGATCTCTGTTGCAGGCCAGATGAATTTGTTCGCAGAAATCTATGTTCTCCACGGCACTTTGGTATGTCTGCCCCGGCACCCCGACCATGAAGAACAGGTCGACTTTTTTACAGCCATGCTTTAAGGCAAAGTTAAGGGTTTCGATGACTTTTGCGTTTGTACAGTTGAATTTTCCGTTAAACCGGCGCAAGCCTTCCTCATAGGTTTCTAGAGTAATTTCAATGCTGTATTTTGGACAGCTGTCTTCCATCATTTTAAAGAATTCCTCATCGGCGTATTGGAATAATTCAAACACGATTTCATTTTTCAAATTCAATTCTTTTAATCGGCTGAAAAATTCCTTTACATACTCGCGGCCGCCCTGGCGCAGGTCGTGCAGGATAAAGATGGGCGCACGGCTGAACCGGGAAATAAATTGAATGTCCTCCATCAGCTTCTTCGGTGACCGTAACGCCAGCCGGTTACGGTTGCAGTTCTGGTCGTAGGCATCACGGGAACCGCCGCAAATCAGGCAGTTTTGCGTGCAGCCGCGGGCAGTCAATAAGGCAGTGTTGGGGTATTGCAGCCAGCCGTTATATGGAAGTGGGTCAAGGAAGTTCCTGTACTTAAAGACGGAGCGGACCGTATAGCGGTATCCGGGAACGTCGACATCGTCCAAATCGGATGGGACATAGGTTAACGGGTTGCAGCCAATTTCGTTCCCTTTTTTCCAGGTTAGATTTGGGATATCGGCGTAATGGGTGTTTCCTGTTTCAATTTTATTCATGAGCAGCAGCATCAGCTTTTCAGTGGAGTCGCCGCGCATCACAAAATCGATAAACGGGTATTCGATTAGTTCTTTATGGTAGTAGGTAGAAGATAACCCGCCAAAGATCATCGGCGTTGTGGGATGAAGCTGCTTCACCAGTTTCGCGAGCTCAATGCTTCCGTGAGCATGGGGCAGCCAGTGCAGGTCAATTCCGAATGCACGTGTTTTAATGTTTTTGAGCTTTTTCTCAACATCAAAGTTCTCGCTCATTAGCATTCTATTAGCTATATTGATGATCTTGACCCGAAGTCCGTACTGTTCTAAATAGTCAGCAATAGAGGTGAGCCCAATTGGGTACATTTCAAAAACAGGTGACGATGGTACGACGTCACTGATAGGGCCGGCAAGCAGAGAATTTTTACGGAAATCGTAAACACTTGGTGCATGCAGCAACACTAAATCATATTTCATTTTTCTCACTCCAACTCTTGTTTACTAAAAACTGCGAATTCTATATGTCATAGGCTTACAAAAGAACTTCAATTGTGAATAATTTCACATGAATGTGTAAAAGACATTAGCAAATTTAGTATGTTGTTATCTGGGGGTCTCTTTGATGATTCTAGTTTACTATAAATAAAGAGTCCTCCATTGGCTAAACATTGACGAATTTTCGTTGATTTTGTGGAAATTCTGTGGAAATGTTTTATGGGGAACAAGGACAGGCGGATCCGGTTCTAGCAACTGATGAAATTCTCTAAACTAAGTATTTGAGGAGGGTCCTTGTTTAAGCCGGGGGTTCTCTTTTTTTGGGGTTGGCATCTTTCTAGGGGGGAGTTGCCGGTAAAGGGGCGATTAAGGTTGATAGGGTTCGGAAGGTGCCGGTAAAAATGTGAACTTTGCCGGTAAAGTGGTGGAAAGCGCCGGTAAAAGTGTGAACTTGGTCGGTAATCCCCCTGAGGAAGGACTAAACTCCACCGGACGACTAGAGCAAGCACTAAAACAACTGGTATAATAGCGTTAATTTTTAAAAAAGGGATGATAACCATGGCGCAATCAAAAACAAATGCAATGCGGATCCTTGATTCACACAAAATCAGCTATGAAATGCTTACATATGATAACAAAGACGGCAAAATTGATGGAGTTTCGGTGGCAGATAAAATTGGCCGTGACCCAAAAGAAGTTTACAAAACACTCGTCACCCAAGGGGCAAGCAAAAACCTCTTTGTGTTTGTGATACCCGTGGCAGCGGAACTGGACTTGAAAAAAGCGGCCAAGGCAGCCGGTGAGAAAAACATTGAAATGGTTCCTGTAAAAGACATACAAAAGTGGACAGGTTATATTCGTGGCGGCTGCTCCCCCATTGGCATGAAAAAACAATACAAAACCTATATTGATGCAACCTGCCGCGGAATCAACTCAATTATCGTCAGCGCCGGAAAAATTGGCGTCCAAATGGTACTATCACCAACTCAATTGCAGGAAGTTACCAACGCCGAAATATCTGACATTATCAAATAGCTAGAATGGCAGAAATTTTTCTATGGGCATTCACCTATATACGCCCACCTGCATAGGTTATGGTGTGAAGGTCATTCCTGCATGATCTGGCTAAAACGTCTTAATCAGCAGCCAGATGCAGTTGATTCGTGGAAAAGGGAGCGTTGATGATGGCAGGAAAAATAAAAAATTATTTCGCCGGCGGCAATACAGCCAGAGGGTTTCATAATCTGTATGATTCCAATCTCCAAGGACTGGACCGGCTGTTTATTTTAAAAGGCGGACCAGGGACCGGAAAATCTTCATTGATGAAAAAGATCGGCCGCGAGTGGGTCGAAAAAGGCTTTAATATTGAATTCCTTCATTGTTCTTCGGATAACAATTCTATTGATGGGGTGTTGATTCCGGCGTTGAAGGTAGGAATTGTCGATGGCACTGCACCCCACGTCATTGAACCAAAAGCGCCTGGGGCAGTCGAGGAATACATTAACCTGGGGGAAGCATGGGATGCCAAAACGTTGAGCACCCACAAGAAAACGATTCAGAAGCTGACTGCAGAAATCAGTGCAGCGTTCCAAAAAGCGTATGACACGTTTAAGGAAGCATTAGATATCCATGATGATTGGGAAAAAATCTATATCAACAGTATGAATTTCCAAAAGGCTGACCAGTTGACCAACAAGTTGGCAGGATCCTTTTTTGGAAAAATGAAATTGAATAAACAGGCCGATGTGCGCCACCGATTCCTCGGAGCCGCAACACCGAAAGGCGCAGTTGACTTTGTCCCGAATCTGACGGAGGACATTCCGAAGCGGTATTTTGTGAAGGGACGCCCGGGGTCCGGCAAATCCACCATGCTGAAAAAGTTGGCTCAACTAGCAGAGGAACGCGGGATTGATACAGAAGTATACCACTGCGGTTTTGACCCGCACAGCCTGGATATGCTGATTTTTAGGGAGTTGGGAATTGCGATTTTTGACAGCACGGCCCCGCATGAATACTTCCCGAGCAGTGATGGTGACGAAATCATCGATATGTATGAACTGCTAATCGAACCGGGCACAGACGAAATTTTCGCCGAAATCATCAGCAAAATTTCCGTCAGCTATAGAAATAAAATGAACGAAGCCACCAGCCACTTGGCCCGCGCCAAGCAGCTCCACGACGAACTCGAAGAAATCTACATCGCCGCCATGGACTTCTCCAAAGTAGAACAAATCCAACAAAAAATCGCCGAACAAATCAACCAACTCGCAAGCGTCGGAGCCTAAACAACAAAAGCAGTGGGGACAGTCCCCACTGCTTTTACACGTTACCGTATTGGGGGACAGGCCCCCGCTGCACTAAAGCGATACTGTACTGGGGGACAGACCCCCGCTGCACTAAAGCGATACTGTACTGGG
>NZ_HG942084.1 GCF_000612665.1 Neobacillus dielmonensis | reverse complement strand
CCTTTCTCGACAATCTGAGCTGACTAGAAAGTCAGCTTTTTGTGTTCGTGCTAATACCCACGTTCTCTATCTACCAAACCAGCCAAAGGCTGATCATTTATGTATTGATGGAGATTTTCTACAAAAAATTTACCCACGCCTTCAACGGTACTTGGACCAGACAAGTGTGATGTAATATAAACATTTGGCAAGCTATAGAAAGGGTGGTCCGCAGGCAATGGCTCAGTCTCAAACACATCAAGTACAGCCGTTTGAAGCTGGCCTGGCTGGAGGACAGTAATTAAGTCATCCTCATTAATCAAAGCCCCACGTCCGACATTAATTAGACATGCCGACGGTTTCATGGCAGAAAGGATATCTTTATTTATTATATGAAAGGTATCGTTAGTAAGCGGAAGGGTCAACACTAAATAGTCGAGGTCTTTGACAAACTCTGTCCAATCGCCAGAGTCAAAGTGCCGGTCAACTAATGATGTGTGTTTGCCGCTCAAGCTTAACCCATGGATTGTCATATCAAAGGCGCGTGCTTTTCGAACGATTTCAGCCCCTATGGAGCCTAAACCAGCTACCCCAATCGTCTTGCCGGCTAAAGATTCAGAAACAAAAGGATCCCATTGCCTGTTTTGTTGGGCTTGTATCATACGCTGGACATTTTTTACTAAGTACAATAGATAGGTAAAAACGTATTCGGATATCGCAGGGCCAAATTGGTCAATGATTCTGGTCAAAAGGATGTTGGCTGGAATCAGATTATCTTTTACCAAATCATCTACTCCTGCTCCGATGGATTGAAACCATCGTACAGATGAACCATATTGCTGTCTAAGCAATTCAGTGGGAAACTTCCATCCCAAGATTATCTCCGTGTTAGGCAAATGCTGTTTTGCCTCCTCATAGGTTGCTGCTTCCGTTACTTCCGAAAAACCGTGAAGACGGATATAGTCCGCATATGCTTTGGCCTGCTTTGGATGAAACACTAAAATGTTGGGCTGCTTGAGTGTTGCCATGCTGTTCCTCTCCTTTATCAAAAGAATCTCTCATTTGTAAACTTTAGTTAAACTATAGAGGAAAAAAAACGGTTTATCAATTGAGAGGAAGATAAGGCAAGAAATAAGCATTTTACAAAGTGAACGTTTGTTGAAGAATAATATTTCGGGTATCAAAATATTTAAATTTTGTGGTATGATAGCCATTATTAAATAATAAATGGAACAAATCCATAATGAATTGACTTGGAGATGGATCAGTATGCCTGTGTGGAAGCGTAATCTATATGTTTTATGGGTCGGAGTATTTTTTACAGCAGCTAGTTTTTCGATGGTTATTCCTTTTTTGCCAATCTTTCTCCCTCAGATTGGTGTGAAACAACACGTAGAATTATGGTCTGGGGTCTTATACAGTGCAGCCTTTTTCGCTGGTGCACTTTCTTCTCCTTTTTGGGGGAGTTTGGCAGATAAGTATGGCCGAAAGCCAATGATAATTCGGGCTGGTTTTGCTTTGTTTGTAATTTATACGTTAACCGCCTTTGTGACAAGTCCTTATCAATTATTAGCATTAAGGATTTCCCAAGGACTACTGACAGGATTTATTCCTGGTGCCATTGCCTTAATTGGAACCAATACCCCTAACAGTAAAGTTGGCTATGCATTATCTTTAATCTCTACCGCTTCGGCTTCAGGGAATATTGTTGGACCCTTGCTAGGCGGAGCGATCGCACATTTGGCTGGAAACCGCCTGGCATTTGGCAGTGCAGGTTTAATTGTATTTATTTCCACCATTCTTGTGGTTTTCTGGGTGAAGGAAGAGAATTTTACTCCAAATAAACAAAAAGGTTCTGTTAGGAACGATTTTAAACAGGCATGGACGTATCGTCCATTTGTTCTTGTCCTGTTTTTAACAGTCGTTACTTCCGGTTCAGTTATGACAATTGAACCAGTTCTGCCTTTATATATTGTTAAATTGGGCGGCAATGCTGAAAATGCTTCTCTATTAGCTGGAATTGTCTTTTCTCTTCCAGGGATTGCCAGCGCGTTATTTGCTCCATTCTGGGGCCGGTGGGCAGATAAGGTTGGTTTTCAACGTGTTCTTGTAATTGGCTTACTTGGGGGAGCAATTGGGACGCTTGCCCAAGTTTTGTTTAGCCAAATTTGGGGCTTCTCCATTATTCGATTTATTTACGGTGTGTTTTTCTGTGCGGTGTACCCAGCTCTAAATGGACTAGTTGTGAGGTCTACACCGGATGATTTCCGTGGACGAGCTTTCAGCTTTAACCAAACCGCCAATCAAATTGGTGGAATGGTTGGACCAGTCGTCGGCGGATATATTGGAGGCATTTTTCCTGCTCAAAGTGTTTTTATGGTAACCGGATTGTTATTACTGGCCGCAACGGGTATGGCATATTGGAAAGGAAAAGAGTTTAATGGCAGGGTGAAACATGATTTAATTCATGAAAAATAAACTAGCAGCTTTTCTTAGAAGAAGGATATATTTCCTATTTAGTTAAATAACAGTGGATTTGGCTTCAATATGCTTGACATGACCTGTCGGATTTATGGCATAATAGTGCTTTGGAAGGCGAGGTGTAAGTAAATGAATAAATTACGAACCAGAGGTCGGTTTATTCTTGATCAATACAATGGCTTTTTCCTTTTGGCTGTGATTGCACTTTGGATAAAAACTTATACAGCCCAATTAACACAATTTGACTTAGGTATAGAAAATACTTTGCAGAAATTCCTTTTATTTATAAATCCGTTAGGCTCATCATTGTTGTTTTTAAGCCTTTCATTCTTCTTTAAGGGGAGAAAGAAGTATATTTGGCTGATTGTCATTGATTTTATTTTATCGTTTTTATTATATGCCAATATTTTATTTTATCGGTTTTTTAATGACTTTATTACATTGCCAACTATTACACAGACACAAAACTTTGGGGATGTTAGCGGCAGCGTTGGTTCTTTGTTAAAGTCATATGACTTTTTATTCTTTCTAGATATTATAGTATTAATCAGTCTATTACTTTTTAAAATAGTAAAAATGGAGCATGTTGATGGCAATCCCCGTCGAAAACTGCCTGCCATTGTTTCTTTAGCCTTAACCATCTCTTTTGTGAATTTAGCTTTAGCTGAAGCGGACCGTCCTCAACTATTAACTCGGGGATTTGACCGTAACTATATTGTTAAATATTTAGGAATGTATAATTACACGATTTATGATGCGGTCAAAAGTACAAAAGCTTCTGCGCAAAGAGTTATGGCTGACAGTGATGATATTACAGAAGTCATCAACTATACAAAATCTAATTATGCGGCTCCTAACCCTGCCTATTTTGGCAAAGCAAAAGGGATGAATGTGATTTATCTTCACTTGGAGTCGATGCAAAATTTCTTGATAAACTATAAGCTTCACGGGGAAGAAGTAACTCCATTTTTAAATTCTCTTACAAAAGATCAAAATACCTTGTATTTTGATAACTTCTTCCATCAAACTGGTCAAGGGAAAACATCAGATGCGGAATTTATGCTGGAAAATTCGTTATTTGGATTGCCACAAGGCTCTGCTTATACGACGAAAGGCACGAATACGTATCAAGCAGCACCAGCTATATTGGGCCAACAGGGTTACACATCAGCTGTATTTCACGGGAATTCAGGAAGCTTTTGGAATCGCAATGAAATTTATAAGTCATTCGGTTATGATAAGTTTTTCGATGCCAAAAACTATAATATAAATTCTGAAGATCTTGCAGAATATGGCCTTATGGACAAACCGTTCTTTTCGCAGTCCGTTCCGCTATTAGAATCATTACCGCAGCCTTTTTATACAAAGTTTATTACAGTGTCCAATCACTATCCATATCCGCTGAAGGAACAGGATGCTACGATTGCTCCAGATACAACGGGAGACCCGTCGGTGGACAACTATTTTCAAACAGCGCGGTATGCTGATGAGGCATTAGAGCAATTCTTTTCTTATTTAAAAGAATCGGGTCTTTATGACAACTCTATCATCATCATGTACGGTGACCATTATGGTATTTCTGAGAATCATAATAAAGCCATGTCAAAAGTGATGGGTAAAGAAATAAATGGATTTGAAAGTGCAGGATTGCAGCGGGTGCCTTTACTGATTCATGTTCCGGGAATCGAAGGTGGAGTCCAACATCAATATGGCGGACAAGTTGACCTGCTTCCTACATTGCTCCATCTGCTGGGAATTGACAATAAAGACGATGTACAGTTCGGGACAGACCTTTTATCCGAACAGCATGACCAAATTGTACCGTTCCGAAATGGTGATTATGTCAGTCCTGACATCACTTCTGTTGATGGCAAATACTATGATTCCAAAACGGGGACGAAGCTAGAACAAAATCAAATGGAAGATGCGAAAAAATATAAATCAATTGTTGAACAAAAATTAGCTCTTTCGGATAAGGTAGTTAATGGCGATTTGCTACGATTCTATACTCCGAAAGGCTTTACTCCGGTAGACCGGTCAAAATATGACTATAATGAAAAAGAAGCGACAACAAAATAACATTTTTAAAAAGCTGCTTTGGGAATAATCCTAAGGCAGCTTTTTTAAGCCTTTAAAACCCCGATTAAGATACAGCTGACACCAAGAAAAATCCATCCAATTTTGAATAAAGATAGGTTTCCCATTCCTAGAACTCCAATGGTAGTGGTAAGAACTAGGATAATCGGTCCGACCAGGGCAAGCGAACTGTTCACCATAAGGGCCTTTTCAACTGAATTAAATTTTAGCATGAGCAGCGCCGCGAAAATTTCAATACTCCCCGAAAGCACCCTTAACAAGGCCATTCCTAATACCGCTTTTTCAATAAAAATAAACATAGGAACCTCCTTAAAAAGATTTCATTTCCATTATATGTTTGTATTTCGTTAATAGAAGGACAAGAATTCGAAACTCTCTATTTGCTGTTTCTTCCAAGGGATAAATTTCTAAATGTGGGTTATATTAAAAACTGATTTAGCTGAGTCCGTAACAACCCTTTTAGAAATTGCTCTGTTAACGTTAATGATATTTGACTCTGTTGATTGGAACGGAAGGGGCAAGTCCGCGGGTTCGCTGAGCTTCTTTCGCTGCAATCAACAGCCAAATTTAACGGAGCCAAAAAATATGATACTGTGGAGTTTTGAGCAATGAAGAAATTTAAAAAATTCAAGAATGTAGAATCAAATGCATTAACTAGCGATGAAACACATAAAGAGATAAGTCCAAAATTAACAGACAATATAAGCATTTTAAAAGAGTTGTTTAAAGATTGTTCCGATATTGTCTTCCGCCCAATCGTGGCTGGCAAAGCACATGCATTTGTCGTGTTTGTAGATGGATTTATTGATTCCAAATCTGTAGAACTGAATGGGATCCGCCAGCTTTTGGAAGAAGTAGAAACAGAAAGGATATCAGCCAATTTATTGATGGAACGAGTAATCTCATTAAGTTCTGTCTCTGAAACATCCAAATTGGACGATGTCGTAAGCAATGTCTTAAAGGCTAATACCGTGTTGCTGGTAGATGGACTCACAAAGGGGATTATATTTGATGCTAAAGGAGGTGACCGGAGAACGGTTGCCGAGCCGCAGACAGAATCTTCCGTCCGTGGTTCCCGAGAAGGCTTTACCGAAAGATTACGGGTAAACACAGCTCTTGTCCGGTCTAGAGTTCGCTCGAATCGTTTGAAAATATTATCAAAAGATATTGGCGAGGAGACAATGACAGGTATTGCCGTTCTTTATATTGAGGGGATTGCAGCTCCAAATTTAGTGGAAGAAGTGCTGTCAAGGCTCGACAAAATTAGTATTGATGGAATTTTAGAGAGCGGTTATATCGAAGAATTGATTGAGGACAGTGCTTGGACCATGTTTCCCCAGATTCAAAATACAGAACGCCCTGATACGGTTGCAGCCAATCTATTAGAAGGCCGTGTAGCGATTATAGTGGATGGAACTCCCTTCGTTTTAATTTTACCGGCGACATTTTGGCAGTTTTTTCAAGCCAGTGAAGATTATTATGGCCGATTTCAAATCTATATCTTCCTAAGATTCCTTCGGATCGCGTTTGTGTTTATTGCGCTCACTTTACCTGGAATCTATGTAGCAGTCACTACCTTCCATCAAGAAATGATTCCTACCTCATTAATGTTGTCGATTGCCGCAAGCAGAGAGGCGATCCCATTCCCAATGTTTGTTGAGGTAATGATTATGGAGCTATCGTTTGAAGCATTAAGAGAAGCAGGGATCCGACTTCCTCAGGTAGTTGGGCAAGCGGTTGGAATCTTGGGAGCACTGGTTATTGGACAGGCAGCAGTCGAGGCAGGTATTGTATCGGCACCAACTGTTATTATTATTTCACTTACTGGTATCTCTTCATTTACCATTCCAAGATATAACATGTCGGTTGCTTTTCGTATGTTACGTTTCCCATTAATTTTTCTCGGTGCTATGTTTGGGTTATTCGGAGTCGTTTTAGGCGTTTTGGCAGTGTTAACGCATCTGTGCAAACTGAGATCGTTTGGCATCCCATATTTCTGGCCACTTGCTCCCATGTCCGTAAAGTCGTTAAAGGATGTCTTTTTACGAGTGCCATGGTGGGCCATGGACCGAAGACCTAACCAGCTAGTAAAGGATGATGTTGTCAGACAGACTGAGAATACCGGAAAAATAAGGGAAGAAGGGAGTTCCTCATGAAAAAACTTCGTTTGATCCTCTGTTTCACCCTGCCTCTATTCATTTTAACGGGATGTTGGGATCGGACTGAAATAAATGATAATGCCTTTGTTCTTGCCACCTCTGTGGACAAAGCTCCAAAGGAAAAATATAAAGTAGCCATCCAAATTCCATTGCCAAGTTCGATGGGCGGATCCGGTTCGAGCGGCGGTGGAGGAGGAACAAGCGGTGGAGGTCCAATATCTGTTCTTGTAGGAACAGGAGATAATATCCGGCAAAGCTTAGAGGATGTACAGGCAAGGTTGTCAAGAAAGATATTTTTCGGTCATCGACGAGTATTCATTATCGGTGAGGATTTAGCTAAACATGGGATCAAGGAGGCATTACTTGCTACCTTTATTCATCCTCAATCAAGGTTATCAACTTTTTTAGTTATTTCTAAGGGTGAGGCTGTAAAAATGTTACAGGCACAGCCAAAAATGGAACAATTCTCAGGAGAAGCCATTAGAGAAATGTCTAAGACATCCTTGAATATGACAGCAATGGATGCTATGCAAGATTTATCCCGTCCAGGAAAGGATATTGTCGCCCCCGTAATCGAATCCACTGGCACCACCAAGAAGGAAAAGAATGGGAAAGAAATTTTGATGGGGAGTTACGCGTTATTTAACAAGGATAAGATGGTATTCACTACAAACAAGAGTGAGTCCCAGGGGATTATGTGGCTTAATGAGAAAATGGTCAAGAAACCTTTCTCCTTTCAAGTGCTAAAAAATAAGGAAATATCAGTTCAAATTATTAACAGCAGCATAAAACCTGCTTTCCAGATTGTGAATGGAAAACCTTCCTTTGATCTAAAAGTGAGAGCAATAGGAATTCTTTTAGAAAATGAACCAGATTTGAGGATTGAGGACCCTAAGACCTATCATTTAATCATCAAAAAGATGGAAGAAATGATTAAATCTAATATTAAAGCTGTCTTAGATCATGCACATTCCGAGGGAATAGATGTTTACGGGTTTGGTTGGTATTTGTACCGTAATCACTATCATGAATGGAAGAATAACTGGGAGGAAGATTGGGAAAAGACTCTTCCAACGCTGAAAGTAAATATTCATGTAGATTCTGATATACAAAGAACCACCAATACAGGAAATATCGAGAGGAAATGAAAACATGGATATCGGTATTGTATTTGTCTGGCTCACATTAATCATCTACGTTTTTGTGATGTTAAAAGGAAAGATTTTAGCAAAAAAAGAAAGAAAATGGATGTATCTGCTTGTTTTAGCAGTAATAAGCTGCACTATCTTACAAGGATTAAATATCAATTTGAATATTGTGACAGTGTTCTTAAATAATACATTCGGGAGTCTTTCTAGAATGGTTGTGAATATATGAAACAGAAAATATCCAACTTACAAGTGATGTTTTTAGTAGCAAATTTTATTGTAAGTGCAACGGTCATTAGTCTTCCGCAAATTACAGTTCATATCGGGGGACAAAGTGCCTGGATTGTACCCTTAATGATCTTGCCGATATTAATCCTAATTGTTTACCTTTTGTTTGGAAAGAAAAAGCATGCCGAATCCTTAAGAGAACTTTTTATGGTAGAAAAACACAGCAGTTTTTGGGAAAAGGGTTTTCTTTTCTTCTTTTTACTCTTTCTCCTGTTAACTTTTATTCGTGATTTAAGAGCCATGATTGATTTTGTGGCATCTGTCCTTTTGCCTAGTACACCGATTTCAGTCATTATGATATTGACCGTTTTGGGCATTACTTACGTTGCTATGGCCGGGTTAGAGGTTACAGCAAGAATAAATGCGATTTATTTTGTTATTCTGGGGTTTGTAATTGTAATACTGCCCATAATAATGCTGAATGAGGCAGACGTTAGAAATTTTCAACCCCTGCCTACCTTTCATACTGCATTGTCGCTCATTAAATCTGTATATTTCACGTTTTCGTGGCTGGGTGAGATGTTAATCATTCTCATAGTAGTTGGAAATATTAACCCTATAAAAGCAGCAAGAAGTGCCGTTCTATGGGGAGCTATTATAGGGACAGGATTATTCCTCATCGTCATTGTGATGCAGATTGCTGTTTTGGGGAAAAAAATAGTGATGGAAGCTACATTTCCATCCTATATACTCATTCAACAAATCAATCTGACAGATTTCCTGGACCGGCTTGATTTAGTCATTGTGGCAGTTTGGGTTCCCACACTCATAACGAAAGCGGCGTTTTTGTTATACGGCATCAACCATTGCTTTAGTATTTTTTATAAATCTAACACGAATAAGTTTTTATTTCCTTTTGCTTTTATTTTGGGTTATATCTCCATCCTTATATTTAAGAACAGTATGGAGCATATTCATTATTCTTTTTATACATGGAGTTCGTTAGGGCTTATTTTGGAGGTCATTCTCATTGGGATGTTCCTGATCATCAAGAGAAAATCAAGAAAAAACTTAGAAGGACCCGGAAGACCAGTATTATAATCACAACATAGTAGACATAAGAAAGCAGAGGCGGCTTTAGTCCATCCTCTGCTTGTAACACTATTGGTATACAGGGCTTTATATTTGGACCGTGAATATGATTATATTAGCTTTATGCCGCTTAGTAAGATCATAATGGCCAAAATGGTTCTTAAAGGTTTCGCTGGGAATTTGGATGATAGGCTGCTTCCTATAATCACACCAGGAATGGACCCCAAAAGTAGGTTGACAGCTAACATATAATCTACGTTTCCAATACCAGCATGCAAAATTCCTGCTGCGGTCACTAATAAAAAAGCGTGGGCAATATCAGTTCCGACCAGTTCTGAAGGACCCAACCGATACAGATATAACATGGCTAGCGCAAACATAGAACCTGAACCTATCGAGGTAAGACCAACTATAAATCCCAGTACTGCTCCGATTGCGATTGACATAGCTCGTTTTTCCTCTACAGGCTTTAGCTGAAGCTGATTCCATTCAATTTTATTTTTCATAAAGGTTTTAATTAAGGTAGCAACGGCCACTAATATTAATACATATCCGAGTGAGTGTTTAATGATTTGTTCCTGATTATGAAAGTAGGCGTTAAATAAATGGAGAATGCCTACTGCGAGGAGAGCGCTTGGGATACTTCCAATCGCTAGGTACTTGACAAGCTTTAAGTTAATCGTCTTTTGTTTGAAATGCTGAATAGAGCCAAATAATTTAGTAATGGAGTTATAAAACAGGTCTGTACCAACCGCAATGGAAGGATTAATCCCTAATAAAATTAAAATAGGTGTTAATAGAGCTGCACCGCCTACACCGGTTAATCCAACCATAAAACCAATAAAAAGCCCCATAAAGATGATGCCTATACTCATTGGGCATACACTCCATATCTCTAGCTAAAGATACAATAAGGTATGAAGTGGTCAAATGCCATGTTACACAAACTTTTCTAAAAAAAATTGGGAGGAACTCCTCCCTTAGAAATATACCCAATAGACCATTTATTTGTCTTCTTCATCACCATGTAGTTTTATTTTCTGGCAGCCAATATATAAACAGGAAAATACTTCAACATCTGGTTTAGCTTTAGCCAACCCCTTTATGTAAGGAGTCACCAAGTCCTTAAAATCTTCTCCGACACCTTCTTCTTCTAAAATTCCATATACATACAACTTTTTTTCATCAAACAAGAAGGCCACATTTCCAACCGCCTTGTTTTCAGAATCTACAACATTTAACACTTGAAATTGTGGAGTAATGACCTCTGGAGAAAAATAAATTTGCAACAAAATTCACTCCCTTTTTTGGATTGGCAATACTTTTTTAAATGAAGGAAACGCCTCGCCGGCGCTTCCACTTTCTAAGTGAACTGCAGTTTTTCAAATAGAGTATCATTTTCTTTAGACGATTTTTCCTTCTTTGCAACATGGATCAGAACGAGACATAGAAGAGCACAAAATAGTGTTAAACCTGCAGTGATTAAAAACATGCCAGTTCGAGACCATTCCATTAAGGTTCCAAAGATTGGCGGCCCGATGGCAACCCCTAAGAAACGAACAGAACCATATAAAGAGGTGACAAACCCCCGGCGGTCTGTCGGAACAGAACCAGTAATAAAGCTGTTAATGCACGGAAGTACTAATCCAGTTCCAATACTGCTGACCACTAAAACGGAAAAGAATGGCACAAGGCTTTTAAAGAAGATCAGGCATGCAAATGAGGCCGTCATCAATAAAAGACCTAAAATTATTAACGACTTCATCAATCCCATTCTTTTTCCAATTTTGCTCCCAGTAATGTAGGAAGTGGTTGTCATAAACAGCAGTGGAATCGCCAGGATTCCCCCTTTAAGCAACCCATCAATGCCATGTTGTTTTTCAAGAATATCGGAAATGTAAAATAAAATACCAAATAGCGTAAACAGGCAGGTCGCTCCGGTCAAGTAGGCAGCAAATAGCCACCGACCTTCTGTTTTAAAGACACTAGCCAACCCTTTCACATATTTACCGACAGGCGGTGGTTCCTTTTTTGCTTTTTTCTCTTTGATAAAAAAGATCGTTAGTAATATAGAGATTAGGCAAAAAATCGGGAAGGCAAAAAAAGCAGCGTACCAGAACAACAGGGCAAAAAGGGAGCCTAGGATTGGGCTGATAACCTTGCCGAATCCATTTGATGCTTCGACCAAGCCCAGAACTTTACTTTGTTCACCGCCCTTAAACAAGTCACCAGTTAACGCCATGGCAATCGGTGCAGTACCTGCAGCACCAATACCCTGCATGATTCTTCCCGCTAATATCCAAGTATAAGCACTGGAAAACCAAGCAGATGCTGCCCCCGCTAATAGGCCGCCGCTCCCATATAAAATAAGTGCCGGTATAATCACGGCTTTTCGAGAGAACCGGTCGGATAAATAACCTAAAACAGGAATAGAAATAGCAGCAGCGATGGAAAAAACAGAAATCACCAAACTAACCTTAAACTGTGAAATATCTAACTCAGTCTTCATCTTTGGGAGAAGCGGAATCAACATTGAGTTTCCCAGAACCAGAATCATGGGGATGGAACTGATGGCTAAAATAGTCAAGCCTTTATGCTTTTGTTTTCCCAAAATGCACACTCCTAACTGTGAGAATAAGCCTCCATTATTGTTTGATTTGCTACAAAAGTTTATTCAAGGCATTTGCCTAATTTATAAGAAAAAAGGCCTATTATTTACACATTCACCCAGTTTTTGAATAGTCTATTTTAGAAAAAAAGAGGAGGCGCTTTGCCTATGGATTTTTTAACCTTACCACAAAGGACCACAGGAAAACGAACCTATGGCCTAACTTCCGTTGTGGATTTTGGCACTCCCATAGGGGAACTGAAACACATTCTTGTCGACTATGGACACCTCATTGACATTGCCAAAATAGGTATTGGCTCTGCATATCTAACACCTAATTTAAAAGAAAAGATTAACTTATACAAAGAGCATGATATCCGTCCGTATTGTGGTGGCACATTATTTGAAAAATGTTATTACCAAAACAAAATCCCGGAATATATACTTTTCTTAAAATCCCTGGGAATTGAATGGATCGAGGTGTCGAATGGGACATTGGATATTTCCATTCAAGACCGCCTCCATTTAGTATCCAAGTTAAAAAAACATTTTCATGTCATTGCTGAGGTTGGTTCCAAGGATTGCAATAAAGATATGGACATATCCGAATGGAAGAATGAAATTGAACAGTTACTAACAGCAGGATGTGAATACGTCATAACTGAAGGTCGAGATTCAGGTACTTCTGGAATTTATGAAAAAAGCGGAACCATTAAATTTGATTTAATCCGAGATTTAATTAAAGATGTCGATCCTAACAAAATTATTTTTGAGGCACCTTCCTCGAAACACCAAATGTATTTTATAAAAGAAGTCGGGCCCAATGTGAATTTAGGTAATGTGAAAATTCAGGATGTTTTAGTACTAGAAACACAGCGCGTAGGATTGCGAAGTGAAACATTCTTCATGGAGGACATTGAATGCAACTTACTTTAATCAGGCATCTACCTACGGAATGGAATAAAAAAACATGGCTTCAAGGGAGGCGGGATATTGAAATATCACCATTAACGGAGGAGTACCAGCAAGGCATTATTCATAATCAACAAGTATTACGAAATCTCGCTCCATTTGAACTTGTTTTAGCGAGCAGCTTAAAACGGACCCACCAGACAGCCATGGCTTATGGATTTCAGCCAGAAACAGAAGGGCTGCTAGACGAATTGGATTTCGGACCATTTGAAGGAATGTCAAAACAGACTTTATGGGATCAATATGGTGATCAATGGAGGAATAATCCGAAAGACCTAATTCTGGGTGAACGGGTTGGAAATTTAGAGAGACGAGTGGTTTTGTTTTTAGAGAAATATAAGAATCATTCAAATGTATTAGCATTTGGACATGGCTCATGGATTAGAGCGATGCTCTCCTATGTAGAGTATGGGGATATCAATTTTATGAATCAGCGTGATCTTGGCAACAATGCTTGCGTGACATTAACGTTACCCTAATAAATGACCAAATATAGGAGGGGATGATGGTTGTCAGTTGTACTTACCTATGAATCCTGGGAACAGGAGAAGATTAGCAATATTTTAAGTCAGCAACCTGACTTTTTAGATATTATCAAATGGGCCTATCAAGAATATAACGATGATATTGTATATGCATGCAGCTTTGGTGCAGAAGGGATTGTTTTAATTGATTTAATTCATAAAGTCAAAAAAGATGCCCGAATTATTTTTCTAGATACTGGACTTCATTTTCCCGAAACTTACCAATTGATTAACCAGGTGGAAACGAAATACCCATCGTTAAAGATCCAAATGGTGGTACCTAAATTATCCTTGAAGGAGCAGTCTGAGCAGTTTGGTGAGGAGTTATGGAAGCAAAATCCTAATCTTTGCTGCCAATTAAGGAAGGTGGAACCGTTAAGGGAAGCATTAAGCGGTGTTAAAGCTTGGATATCGGGGTTAAGAAGGGAGCAATCCCTTTCGAGAAGCCAGACAGATTATATAAATAAAGATGAGAAATTTAAAAATATAAAGGTTTGTCCCTTGATTCATTGGACCTGGAATGATGTCATGACCTATATTGACCTAAATCAATTGCCTTATAATCCTTTGCATGACAAGGGATATCCAAGTATAGGCTGCGCACCATGCACTCAGCCCATTGGTGATTCAACGGATTCCCGAGCGGGGCGCTGGGCAGGTCTTTCCAAGACCGAGTGCGGGTTGCATCAGCAGTAAACAATCGGGAAAAACGTATAACTAGTTTGGAGGAGGGTATCAGTTGAAAAAGAGTATCCCGCATGGCGGTAAATTAATCAACCGAATTAACTTGGAATATCCTATTGATTTTTCAGCCAACTATGTCGAATTAGATAGGCTTGAATTAAGTGATTTAGAGCTAATAGCAAATGGGGCTTATAGCCCGCTTGAAGGATTTATGGGAGAAGATGATTACAATTCGGTTGTTGAACAGATGAGACTTGCAAATGGACTACCATGGTCTTTACCCATCACCTTGGCTGTGAGTCAACGAAAGGCTCGTACACTGGCAATTGGGGAAACCATTAATCTTGTCCATGAGGGAGAAGTTTTTGGAATCATGAAAGTGACCGAAAAGTTTTTTCCTAATAAACAATTAGAAGCGAAAAGTGTTTACAAAACAACCGAATTAAAGCATCCAGGGGTTAAAAAGCTATATGAGCGCCCTGAGGTTTATATGGCTGGTCCGATTACTCTAATTAATCGTCCTAATAAAGGCGTTTTTGAATCGTATTTTTTTGACCCAGTCCAAACGAGAAAGAAGTTTCACGAATTAGGCTGGAGAACGGTAGTGGGATTCCAAACACGAAACCCCGTGCACCGAGCACACGAATATATCCAAAAGTCTGCACTAGAAACCATAGATGGTCTTTTTTTAAACCCGCTAGTTGGAGAAACGAAGTCAGACGATATCCCTGGTGAAATCCGCATGAAGAGCTACCAGGCACTCCTTGAAAATTATTATCCTGCCGACCGTGTACTATTATCCGTATTTCCAGCAGCAATGCGATATGCAGGCCCTCGAGAAGCCATCTTTCACGCTATTGTCCGTAAAAACTTTGGATGCACTCATTTTATTGTAGGAAGAGATCATGCCGGCGTAGGAGATTATTACGGGACATACGATTCACAAAAAATCTTTAGCTGCTTTGAGGAAGAAGAACTGGGCATTACTCCGATGTTTTTCGAGAATAGTTTTTACTGTAAAAAATGTGAAAACATGGCCTCGGAAAAGACGTGTCCGCATGAGAGCGAGCATCGCGTGGTTTTATCAGGGACAAAAGTAAGAGAGATGTTAAGGAATGGAGTGCAGCCTCCAAAGGAATTCAGCCGTCCGGAAGTCGTAGAAATCCTTATTGCAGGCATGAAGGAAGTATATGAAAGTGAAAATTCTCCAATTAGCTAACAAATAACCATTTATCAGTTTAGCCAAATAAACAGAGGGTGTAGATAATGGGAATGAGCAAAAATATTACATGGCATCAAACCACTGTCACAAAAGCAGACCGTCATCAAAAATACGGTCATAAAAGCTGTGTCCTATGGTTTACAGGACTTTCAGGTTCTGGAAAATCTACGTTGGCCAATGCTGTTGATTATGCCTTATTTGAAAATGGCATAAACAGCTATGTACTTGATGGGGATAATATCCGCCATGGCTTAAACAAGGATTTAAGCTTTGGGGCTGGTGACCGCAAAGAAAATATCCGCCGGGTTGGTGAGGTTGCCAAACTATTTGTTGACAGTGGGCAAATCGTATCTTCTGCGTTTATCTCCCCATTTCGGGAAGACAGAGAGTTAGTAAGAGACCTGTTTGAGCCTGACGAGTTTATTGAAATTTATTTGTATTGTCCAATTGAGGTATGTGAAGACCGGGACCCAAAAGGGCTTTATAAGAAGGCACGAAAAGGGGAAATCCCTGAGTTTACTGGGATTTCCTCCCCATATGAGCAGCCCAAACAGCCGGACATTAAAATTGAAACCGATAAAGTAACGATAGAGGAGTCTGTTACTTTTATTATAGATTACCTAAAGAAAAGGAAGATCCTTTAATGTGGTCTTCTTATCTTTTCCTCCAATTGGCAGATAAGAAAAATAGGTTTTGGAATTTTAATTCATAAATAAAATCAATGATATTAGTCGAGAAAAACTGGCAAACAACGGCATACAAAACAATTTTATAATCGATAACTAGTGATGTTAGCAAAAATATAAGAAGGTTAATGCCCATCATGACTTTGCCGGGGCTCCAATTTTTGTAATTGGCAATCATTAAAGCAGGAATTACCATTCCACCACTGGATGCGCCGGCGCGAATTAGTAATCCTACGCCAATCCCAAAGAAAATACTGCCAGCTCCAATATCAAAGAATGTATGAAAATGAAGGTGCGGAATAGTGCTTGTCAGAATGGTTACCACAGTGGAGGTAGTTGCTACTGAAAAGATCGTCCGCAAGGTCCAAGTGTAGCCAAAGTATTTTAAGGCAAACAATAAGAAGACGATGTTAGCCAGCCACAAAGAAAACCCAAGCGACAAGTGGAACCAGTGATTTAATAGAATGGCAATGCCCGCTGCCCCTCCGGAGGGGATAGAATGAGGAAATAAAAACAATGACATCGACATTCCTTGCAGGGTGGCGCCAAGCAGCAGGCAAAAATACGTCAAAATAGTTCTTTTCATCGGTAATAAAATTGTTCTCTATCTATATTAGATTTTTTGGCCACTTTCATACCTCCTATAACCGCCTCCTTGTCCATTTTATGAGACGACCATTAGGATTATGAAGGAAGTGACATAAAAATAATCAGTTTACCCAATTGGTGTAACCCCACTAAAAGCGAGCTAATAAGCATAAAATAAGAGCGCTGGACCAGATGGATCCTGCGCTTTTTGAATTTTGCTTATAAGTTGATATTGAGAAACCTGGTGATATCTCTTTTTAATGGCTTATTTGATTAAAGTCATCCATTGCCTGCTGTACTAGGGTAACAGCCTGACTCATTGCGGCACCGCCACCGAAAGCAGCAGTCACACCAACGGCCTCTAAAATCTCCTCTTCAGAACAACCTTGGTCTAAGCAGCCTTTAAGATGATAAATAATGCAATATTCATCTTGAGAATGAAGGGCGATCCCCAAGGCAATCAACTGCTTCTGTTTTTGGCTTAATTGTCCTTCCTGAAAGCAAATTTCGGTAAATTCATTGTATGCTCTGGCAAGCTGAGGCATTTTTTGGGTAAACGTTCCAACTCCTTGTTTGTATTGCAGCAATGCCTCTTGTGTTTGGTTTTGAGCTTCCAAAACAGTCACTCCTTTTGTCGTTTTATCTCGGGTTAGCTGACTATCCCTACTTAATATATTCTTAATTGTCTATTATTACTCGATTATGTTTATTAAGTATGAGCAATGGAAAATGGTGGATTACAAAATAGTTTTTTTAAAAATTTTCCCAACATTTTTTGTCAAGATTCGAGTCTGTAATAAGCTAGAAACATATTGAAAATCTATTAATGAACCATTACTATTATAGTAGGATAAAAGAAATATGACGAACGTTGTTGAATGATTGTACAGTAGTGATCCTAGACATGCACCAAATTAGAACAGCTTCTAATTTGGTTGTTTTTCAATATGAAGAAAGGATCTATAAATTCAGATGAATACATCTATTTTAAAAATAAAACAACACAAACGGGACTTGTTGGAAAACCATATCAAGGGAAGTTTGAATCAATACAGTTCATTATTTGGCTGTGATTCCGACGCCATCTATGTGATGGACCTAGACGGTTTCTTTTTGCCGTTAAATCCAGCTTGCGAGCGGATATTTGGGTATGATCCACAGCGGTTCTCGAAACTGACCTATATGAAAGTGGTCACGGTAGAACACTTAGATCGGGCTCTTTCCTTTTTTTATAAGGCCTTAGAAGGAAAGTTACAAAATTTTGACTGTCAGGTGATCCATCAGAATGGGGCTATTATAGATGTGAATATTACCAATTATCCAATTGTCGTAGACGAGGAAATTATTGGTGTATATGGTATCGCTAAAAATATAACTGAAATTAAACAGCGCAGGAGAAGGTTAACCGAGGAAATTCAGCAAAGAGAAGAAGTTTATCGGGAAATTGTCGAACATTCCCCTGATGCTGTAGTAATAGCAAAACACGAACAGATACTTTTTGCGAATAACACGGCGCTTCACTTAGTAGGTGGCAA
Source organism: Neobacillus dielmonensis (assembly GCF_000612665.1). Classification (GTDB taxonomy): domain Bacteria; phylum Bacillota; class Bacilli; order Bacillales; family Cytobacillaceae; genus Neobacillus; species Neobacillus dielmonensis. Next base: position 48,544 of record NZ_HG942084.1, on the reverse strand, counting down.
GGAAAAATCAGAAATTATTGGGCGCAATATCTATGACTTTTTACTCAGTGACTATAAAAAAATTATAAAAGAACGTGTAAAACTAGTCGAAACAGGGAAGATTGTCGATTTTATTGAAATACAGCTAGTTCGTCTCGATGGTGAGATTATGGATGTAGAAATAAAGGCAATTCCCGCCATCTATCAGAATGAGCCTGCACGTCATATCATTATCAGAGATATAACGGAGAAAAAGCGAACCCAAAAAATGCTGCTGCAATCTGAGAAACTTACAGTTGCTGGGCAGCTGGCTGCGGGAATTGCCCATGAAATAAGGAACCCTTTAACAGCCATTAAAGGTTTTCTTCAATTAATGGAATCCGATAAAAATGTAAAATCCACTTACATTGATATTATTAATTCAGAGATGAACCGAATCGAGCAAATCCTCAGCGAATTATTATTGTTATCGAAACCACAAGGACAAAAGATTAAGGAAACCAGCATAATAAAGATCTTACAAAACGTGAAAGCACTTATTGATGCGCAGGCTATTTTAAATAATACCAATGTGACAATTAGCTGTACAACTAAAATCCCTCATTTAGTCTGTGATGAAAATCAATTAAAGCAGGTTTTTATCAATTTATTGAAAAACTCCATCGAAGCAATGCCCGATGGTGGTACTATAAACATTGAAGTTGATAAGTATAATGAGAATAGTGTGATGATTACAGTATCAGATCAGGGCTCTGGAATTGCAAATGAGCATTTAGACCATGTTGGGCAGCCTTTTTTCACGACTAAGGAAAATGGGACTGGTCTTGGGTTAATGATTAGCATGCAAATTATTAAAAACCATAATGGGACCTTTCATATATCTAGTAGTCCAAACGGAACCATCATTGAAATAACACTCCCGCTTTAAGAGTGGAAGACGAACAATAGGAGACTGTTGTTCGTTTTTTTTTTAGGGGTTTTGTTAAGTTCTTGTGATTCCTATTGACTCATTTATCAAGATATGGTATTAAAGTATTTGTTAGCACTCTCTTAATCTGAGTGCTAAAAGTTTGAAGATTGTCGAACAGATGATTTATAATCATATTTGAAATGAAAAGTAGAGGAGTGGATATAGTGGAAACGAAAGAGTTTAAAGCCGAATCTAAGCGTTTATTGGATATGATGATTAACTCTATCTATACTCATCGGGAAATTTTCCTTAGGGAGTTACTTTCCAATGCAAGTGATGCGATTGACAAAATTTATTATAAAGCTCTTACAGACGATACGTTAACGTTCGACAAAGATGAATACTACATAAAAATCGAGGCAGACAAAAATACCCGTACCCTGAAAATAACTGATACAGGTATTGGTATGACCAAGGAAGAATTGGAAAGCCACTTAGGTACCATCGCTAAAAGTGGTTCACTTGCCTTTAAATCAGAAAATGAGTTAAAAGATGGACATGACATTATCGGACAGTTTGGAGTGGGTTTTTATTCCGCCTTCATGGTAGCTGATACCGTAACAGTTATTAGTAAAGCACTGGGCAGCAATGAAGCCTATAAATGGGAATCAGCAGGTGCGGAAGGCTATACCATCACACCTTGTGAGAAAGATTCAGTGGGTACAGACATTATCTTAAAGCTAAAAGAGAATACCGAAGATGAAAACTATGATGAATACCTTGAAGAATATCGTTTAAAATCCATCGTTAAAAAATACTCTGATTTTATTCGCTATCCTATCAAAATGGATGTTACCAAAAGCAGAAAGAAATCAGATAGCGATAATGAATATGAAGAATATCAAGAAGAAGAAACCATCAACAGCATGGTTCCGATTTGGCGAAAGAACAAATCGGAATTGACCGATGAGGATTATAACAATTTCTATATGGAAAAGCATTATGGCTTTGACAAACCACTTAGGCATATCCATATTAGTGTAGATGGTGCAGTCCGATATAACGCCATTTTATATATTCCGGAGAAGATCCCATTCGATTATTATTCGCCAGAATATGAAAAAGGCTTAGAACTTTATTCCAGCGGCGTCCTCATCATGAACAAATGTGCTGATTTGCTTCCTGATTATTTTAGTTTTGTCAAAGGTATGGTGGACTCTGAGGATTTGTCTCTCAATATTTCCCGCGAGATGTTACAGCACGACCGCCAATTGAAACTGATCTCCAAAAATATTAGCAAAAAAATCAAAAGTGAGCTCACTAGCTTATTAAAAAATGACAGAGAGAAATATGAAGAGTTTTACAAAGCCTTTGGCAGACAGCTGAAATTTGGTGTATATAGTGAATTCGGCACCCATAAAGAGGAATTGCAAGATCTGTTAATGTTCTACTCTTCAAAGAAGAAAAAACAGGTAACCTTAGACGAATACGTATCGAGAATGTCTGAAAGTCAAAAGTTTATTTATTATGCGACTGGTGACACAATCGAAAGAATTGAGAAGCTGCCGCAAACAGAATTGGTGGCAGAAAAAGGATACGAAATTCTTTACTTCACCGATGATATCGACGAGTTTGCTATTAAAATGCTGATGGCATTTAAAGATAAAGAATTTAAGAATGTGGCAAGCGGAGATTTGGGCATTGAAGCGGATGAGGTAGAAAAAGTCACCGCCGAGGAAGAAAAGGAAAACAAAGAATTGTTTGAGTTTATGAAAAACCTTTTATCGGGGAAAGTAAAGGATGTTCGGATTTCAAAACGGTTGAAATCGCATCCGGTTTGTTTAACGGCAGATGGAGAAGTATCGATTGAAATGGAAAAGGTTCTAAATATGATGCCAAACAATCAAAATGTTAAGGCGGATAAGGTTCTAGAAATTAACGTCCATCATGATGTCTTTGCTTCATTAAAAGCAGCGTTTGAAAATGATAAAGATAAGTTAACACTATATACTCATCTGCTTTATAACCAAGCTTTATTAATTGAAGGTTTGCCAATTGAAGATCCAGTGGACTTTACGAATGATATTTGCAAAATTATGGTTTAATTAATTAGAAAAGGCTGTTTTGGTAGATGTTGTTGGTTTCCTTATTTGTCATACTGATAAAGTGTGTCTTCTAATACGATTGATCGGACCGAATTCTGTCGCATCAAGGCTATTAACTACTGGTCTCGTGATTTTCCAGAGAGTTTGGTGGTATTTGCCAGGAGTTCGGTCTCTAATAATAGGTAACTCTGTTAACACTTCTTCCGATGATCGATGAATAGTAACAATTCATAGAAAAGAGCATTAGAAAAAGGGTGGGAGGCGAATGACATGTCATTGCTTCTCACCCTTTTTAATTTTTGCAGGTTTAGGCAATTGCCCATCTACATATTTTCCGTAATCAGGAATGGCAAGCTTGTCAAACTCTTTTGTAAGCCTTGATAAGCCGTTCGATAAAGCCTCCCCTGACATCGGTAAACCATGTCCGGTAACGGCAGCAGCAGGCTTTAATGCCTCCAATTTTCGTACCGAATTCCAAGCTTCTTGCCAGTCGGTTGTCAAATACCGCGGCGGGCCATTTAATTCTTGTTCCTGTGTCATGACCTTGAATAATGCATCCTGCCTAACGGTTATAAACGCGTCACCAGCAATTAACATCCTGTCAGAGTCTCGGAAAAATGATACGTGGCCAACCGAGTGTCCTGGTGTGTGAATCCAGCGGAAACCAGGCATATCTGGGATACTGCCATCTGCAGGAAGTGCTGCCACATGATTTCCGAGATTAATCGGCTGGGTCGGGAACAGCGGGGACATTTTGGCTACCAAGCCGCCTTCAACAGTAGGATCTGGTTCTGGGTAGCTTTTTTTGTCTGTTAAGAAGGGTATTTCTAATTCGTGCGCATAAACCGGGACTTCCCAGTTCTGCACCAGTTCCACAATCGCCCCTACATGATCGAAGTGGCCATGGGTAAGAATAATGGCCTTGGGAGCGGCACCTGCCCCGTATCGCTCTTCAGTAACCCTAATAATTTCATCCGATGAGTGAGGCATCCCTGCATCTACCAACACAAATTCATTAGTATTGGGATCTCCTACAAAAATGATATTAACAATTTGGATAGTGTAACAATAAATGTCCGGTGAAACCGATATTCCAACACCGCTCCCAATGGAAGTAGCGGGAATGAATTTGTAATCACTCCCATAGGATAATTCTTTCTCCATGAATGTGGCTCCTTGTCCTGTAAAATTAACAACTATGAGTAGTTTTACACAACAGGTAGTCCATTTATTCTAGGATATGGCTGCTATGAGGGCTAGGAAATTAATTCGGTTCCACATGGACATTTACATCAAATACATCATGTTCTTTTCTCAATTCCGTTTCGACCTTATCAGCGACATCATGGGCGTCACGTACGTTTAAATTTGAATTGACCAGAATGACGATATCAACCACTGCACTGCTGCCATAATTTCTTGCTTTCAAGTCCTTTATTCCCTTTACTCCGCTAATTCCTTGAACGGTTACTTTGAATGCATCGATTTCATTTACATCAAAACCATCCGTTAATCGATGCGAAGAATCGCGGAAAATATCCCATGCTGTATGACAAATGAGCAGGCCGACAACAACAGCGGTAACGGGGTCTAGCCATGGGAGGTTTAACTGCGCACCTAGAATTCCGAGGGTTGTCCCAATACTAACCCATGCATCTGACAGATTATCCTTTGCAGCAGCCATAACTGCCTGGCTGCTCGTCTTTTTTGCAAGGGTTCGATTGTATCGGTAGACAAGATACATGACAACGGCACATAACAATCCGGTAATAGCGGAAATAGGGTCTGGTGATGTTTCCTTTCCTTTGACAACGGTTGAAACTGCTTCGAATAAGACGCCAATGCCAACAGCCATCATAATAAAGGAAGATACCATCGAAGCGACTGTTTCTGCTTTCCAATGTCCATAGGGGTGATCATCGTCTGCGGGTCTTTGGGAAACTCTTAACCCAATAAATACGACAAGAGAAGATACAATGTCGGTAGTATTGTTTAATCCGTCCGCTTTTAAAGCTTCAGAATTTGCCAAATATCCAACAATAATTTTTAGGGCGGCTAAGAAAAGGTAAACCGCTATACTGATGATGACACCTTTTTCCCCTTTTCTTAAGCTCAAATATTTTTCTTGGTCCATTGTTTTTGCCTCCACGAATACTCCTACATAATCTTAACAAGCATGTAGCAAGTGGGTCTAGAGCAACGTTTTTAGTTAGTTCTTAAATTTATATTTAAAGTAAAAATAGTTTCAGGCAGGAAACAATTAAGGCATTAATTTACAATTCCTCCGTTTGAAGAGCAGCAGAACAAACCTTTTGACAGATAGAATTAAATTTTTATAATATTTCAAGTTATTATATTGACAAATTCCTATTGGTATAATAGGATTAATCTCAACCAATAAAAAATTCTTTTCCTGATATGTTTTTTATAGAGGGGGGGCGAATCGGCTGAAACCATCTGAATGGAAAGAAATTGCCGAGCATGTTGAGAGAATGCTTACGGATATCCAGTTTGGATCCATTACATTAGTTGTACAGGACGGCAAGGTCGTCCAAATTGAAAAAAGCGAAAAGGTTCGTCTTCAATCAAATAAACCACGCTGACTAGACAAACTAGAGGCGGTCTAACACCAAAGGATGGTGGAAGACTGCCTTTTTTTATTGAAATATTAGGAGGTTTTGAAAATGACTAGCTTACTAACCTATGAAAATTGGAACCAAATATCAGATTCCTTCTCCATAGATAATAAAACGAAAGGTGCCTTAGCGGTTCTGGAGTGGGCTTATCAGCATTACCCAGAAGATCAAATTGTTTATTCATCCAGCTTTGGAGCTGAGGCAATTGTATTAATTGATTTAATACAGCAAGTGAAACCCGATGCTCATATTGTGTTTTTAGACACAGGGCTGCATTTTCTCGAAACCTATGACGTAATCGATCGGATTGAGGCACGGTTCCCGTCCTTGAAAATTGAAAGAAAACAGCCGTCATTAACATTAGACGAACAGGCGGCACAGTATGGCACTGCGCTATGGAAGCGGGATCCGAACCAATGCTGTCACATCCGCAAAGTCCTGCCGCTTCGTGAAACGCTAACAGCAAAGCAAGCTTGGATTTCCGGGCTTCGCAGAGACCAGTCTCCTACAAGGAAGGATACTCAATTCCTTAACAAGGATGAGAAATTTAAGAATATCAAAATATGTCCGTTAATCCATTGGACATGGGATGAAGTTTGGGAATATATCCGCAGTAAAGATCTTCCATATAACCAATTGCATGATCAAAATTATCCAAGTATCGGCTGCTTCCCATGCACCCAGGCAGTTGAGGCGGGCGGAGATTCCCGTGCCGGACGGTGGTCCGGGAGCAGTAAGACAGAGTGTGGCTTGCACACGACGTAAGGGGGGATTCCTACGGTAACCATCATTGCTATAACCATTGGATTATTTTTTGCAGTCAATATTGGTGCTAGCGGTGCAGCTGCCTCAATGGGAATTTCCTATGGTGCAGGGGTTGTAAAAAAACAATTAGCACTATTTCTCTGCTCCATAGCTGTTTTCCTGGGGGCATACCTTGGAGGAGGAGAAGTTGTCAAAACCATTGGCAGCGGTATTGTTCCCAGCAGCACCTTTACCAATGCCATTGCCTTAATCGTGTTAGCATCGGCAGCTCTATCTTTATTTCTGGCTAATGTGTTTGGCATACCATTATCGACCAGTGAAGTAGCTGTAGGAGCAGTGGTTGGTGCCGGTATTGTTTATCAATCTGTATACGTAAGCCATCTCATTTGGATCGTTCTTTTCTGGCTGTTATCTCCTGTTGCGGCTTTTTTTATCGCAGTTGCTGCTGCCAACTTATTAAAGTTAAAAGCATTGCAGGCATGGCTAGCGAAACCGAAGGCCGGTCCAGTGCTAGCTATATTGGTTGTTTTTATGGGTTTATTCGAAGCCTTTTCCGCGGGGATGAATAATGTGGCAAATGCTGTTGGTCCCTTAGTCGCCGCGTCCTTAATGACCAAAGGGCACGCGGTTCTCTGGGGTGGCATAGCAGTCGCTGCCGGTGCTTGTTTTTTCGGACACCGAGTGATTGAAACAAACGGAAAGAAAATTACGGCACTTCGGCTGGAAGAAGGCTGTATCATTTCGGGAACGGGAGCCAGTATTGTGACAACTGCATCATTATTTGGGATCCCGATTCCTCTTACACAAATCACCACATCTTCCATCATTGGCATTGGTTTTGCTAAGCAGGGGAAAGAAGTACTAAAAAAGGATATCGTGGTGCAGCTTTTGACTGTTTGGGCTGTTTCACCGGTATTATCCATGGTACTCTCTTATACCATTATTCAATTGGTGATTGAACAGAATATTTATCCAATCGTTGTTATGATCGGTGTGATTATCTCCGTTTTTGGGGTGATTTCTTTGATGAAGAAGACCCCCGCAATTGGAGCTCTAAATAAATCAAATGTAGCAGAAATGAATAATACTTTAAGGAAGGTTGATTAACATGTCATTTTTACCAAAACCACATGGAGGAAAGCTCGTTGATGCATTTAATCCTAACTATAATGTAACCGAGGTTGTAAAAGATATTGAGATTGATGCTATTGCGTTAAGTGACCTGGAGCTTATTGGCATTGGATTATTCAGTCCGCTAACTGGCTTTTTAGGAAAAGAGGATTACGACTCGGTTGTGGAAAATATGCGGTTGGCAAACAATACGATTTGGTCGATTCCAGTCACACTCCCTGTATCCTATGAAACTGCTGAGACTTTATCGGTCGGTGAGGAATTCAAACTCACATATGGTGGTGAGGTTTATGGAGTGATTAAGGTTTCTGAATGGTACGAACCAGATTTAGAGAAAGAAGCCTTAAATGTATACAGAACAACCGAATTAGCGCATCCAGGCGTGAAGCGGCTGTTCGAAAGAGGACCTGTTTATGTTGCTGGGGACGTAGTCCTTGTCAAGAAATCGGATAAGGGTGTCTTTGGCGATGTTTGGTTTGAGCCGAAGGAAACTAGAGCATTATTTGAAGAAAAAGGTTGGAAAACCATAGTAGGATTCCAAACTAGAAATCCGATTCATCGTGCTCATGAGTACATTCAAAAAGCTGCATTAGAGACAGTAGATGGACTTTTTGTTAACCCACTTGTAGGGGAAACCAAGTCAGATGATGTCCCCGCTGAAGTACGGTTAAAAAGCTATCGGGTACTGTTAGATCATTATTATCCAAAAGAGCGGGTACAACTTGGTGTTTATCCTGCCGCCATGCGATACGCTGGACCGAGAGAGGCCATTTTCCATGCAATAGCCCGTAAGAACTTCGGCTGCACACACTTTATTGTCGGTCGTGACCATGCCGGTGTTGGTAATTACTATGGTACCTATGATGCCCAACATATTTTCAGCAACTTTACAGAGGAAGAACTAGGAATCAAACCATTGTTCTTTGAACATAGTTTCTATTGCACAAAATGTGAAGGAATGGCTTCAGATAAGACCTGCCCGCATGGCAAAGAAGATCGCGTTATTCTCTCTGGAACCAAAGTACGAGAAATGCTTCGTGCAGGAGTATTGCCTCCATCAACATTCAGCCGCAAAGAGGTTGTAGAAGTCCTAATCGAAGGCATGCGAGAAAAAACCACGGTGTAAGGAGAACAAACAATGACTAAATCAACGAATATTACATGGCATGAATCGACGATTACCAAACATGACAGGCGTGCGCAAAATGCCCACAGCAGCTGTACCCTATGGTTTACCGGGCTCTCTGGTTCAGGTAAATCAACTATTGCTAACGCCGTATCGAACGAATTATTTCGATTGGGAATTAATGAATATGTACTTGATGGTGATAATATCCGCCATGGCCTTAACAAGGATCTTGGATTTTCCGAGCACGACCGGACCGAGAATATCCGCAGAATTGGCGAAGTCGCAAAGCTATTTGTGGATAGCGGCAAAATTGTAACAACAGCCTTTATATCGCCATTTCGTTCGGACCGAGACCAAGTACGCGCCCTGTTTGAAGAAGGAGAATTTATCGAGGTTTATATTGATTGTCCAATTGAAGAATGTGAGCGCCGCGACCCGAAGCAGCTTTATGCAAAAGCCCGCCGGGGGGAAATTAGGGACTTTACTGGGATTGATTCTCCGTATGAAGCGCCGAAAAAACCTGAAATCACCATTGATTCATCAAAAGTTACAGTTGACGAAGCGGTTGGACAAATATTAAATTATTTAAGAGATAACAATATTATTTAATCGCTTTTTAAGGAGAAAGGGGTACGCTGCAATGAGAGCAATTCTATATATTGGCCACGGAACCCGTTCAAAAAAAGGTGCTGAAGACGCGAAGGCATTTATCCATCGCGTGATGGAGAGGATTCCTGTGCCGATTCAGGAAATAAGTTTCCTTGAACTAACGGAGCCGTTCATAGGTGAGGGCTTTAGGCGCTGCGTACAACGTGGAGCAACGGAAATTACCGTTGTTCCTCTTTTTCTATTAGCTGCAGGGCACATTAAGGAAGACATACCTGCCGAGTTATCTTCCTTAAAAAGACAATTTCCTGAGGTAACCATAGACGTACGAGACCCGTTTGGGGTACAAGATAAAATATTGGATGGAATAATGGAACTGGTCCGGGATATAGTCGTGGATTTGATGCCACAGGATTCTATATTAATTGTGGGCAGGGGAAGCAGTGACCCTAGCGTCCATACTGCCTTTTCACAAATTGCAGATGGATTACAAAAGCGGCTCGGGATTGAGCATGTATCTGTTTGTTACTTAGCAGCTGCAGAGCCACGGTTTCAGGAAGGTCTAAATACTATTTCTAATAGAACTTTTAATGGGCGTGTGATTGTGATTCCCTATTTATTATTTTCCGGACTTTTATTAGCAGAGGTAAATCTAGAGGTCCGAAAAAGGCAAAAGCAGGGGCAGAAAATCATCCACACAGGTCCGCTGAGCAGCCATCGAATAATTGAAGATATAGTCATAGAACGGGCCATTGGGTCAGTAGATAATTGAAAAACTAGCAACAGCGCTTCGTCAAGAAGTGCTTTTTTAATGCTAAATAAATCATGTATAGGTAAAATAAGAAACAGGACATAATAGTTTCGTCCTGCCTTAATACATATTGAAAGGAGAATAAAAATGCCCAATAGTTTAACCGCTACCACCACATTACATAACGGTGTAAAAATGCCATGGTTTGGTCTTGGTGTTTTTAAAGTCAAAGAAGGTTCAGAAGTAATTGAATCTGTAAAAGCAGCTATAAAAAATGGCTATCGCAGCATCGATACTGCCGCTGTTTACCAGAATGAAGAGGGAGTAGGGCAAGCCATTCGCGAATCCGGTATAAATAGGGAAGAATTATTTGTCACCTCCAAGGTCTGGAATAGTGACCAAGGCTACGAGTCTACTCTCCAAGCTTATGAGACAAGCTTAAAGAAATTAGGCCTAGAATATTTAGACCTATACTTAATTCACTGGCCTGGTAAAACAAAGTTCAAGGAAACATGGAAGGCGCTAGAAAAACTATACAAAGATGGACGTGTACGGGCAATTGGTGTGAGCAACTTTAAAGTTCATCATTTAGAGGAATTATTGAAAGATGCGGAAATTAAGCCCATGGTCAATCAAGTGGAATACCATCCACATTTAACTCAAAAAGACCTTTTAACCTATTGCCAAAATCAAGGTATCCAGCTTGAGGCATGGTCGCCATTAAAACAAGGCCAATTAATAAGTGATCCAACTATTAACGAGATTGCAGAAAAGTATGGTAAAACAGCCGCACAAGTTATTTTACGGTGGGATTTACAAACTGAGGTTGTCACAATTCCAAAATCGATTAAAGAGCACCGTATCATTGAAAATGCCAATATTTTTGACTTTGAGCTATCCCAAGAGGACATGAAGAAAATTGATGCATTAAATAAAGATGAGCGTGTCGGATCCGATCCAGACACAATGAGTGCAGGTTTTGAGGATTAATGTAACGGCCAGAATCAGCGGAGTGTAGTTCCTCCGCTGGTTCCCTTTAGAATTTTTGATTCATTAAATATGAACAAAGGTTCACAAATTATGGGGAAAATGGTAAAATATAAGTATATTTTACATGTTTTATAGGATTGAAGGATTAATTTTAGTAACATCTTCAAAGTAAATAGCGAGGAGTGGTTGAATGACAGAATTTGAAAAAACACTGATTCAACAGCATCGTAAACTGCCGTTATCAAAGATCATATTTCGGATTATCGCGATCACCATAGGAGCTATCCTCATGGCAACAGGACTAGAAATATTTTTGGTTCCGAACAACGTCATTGATGGAGGGATCACCGGTATATCGATTATGATCGCTCATATTACCGGCTGGAAATTAGGACTATTTCTTTTCATCCTTAATCTTCCATTTGTTTTTATGGGTTACAAACAAATGGGAAAAACGTTTGCTTTTTCAACTATTTACGGAATTATTGTTTTATCCATTTTTACCTCTTTTTTTCACCCGATTCCCCCTTTCACTGAGGATATTCTCTTAGCTACTGTTTTCGGAGGAATGATTTTAGGAATAGGTGTTGGGCTGGTCATCCGCAATGGTGGAGCATTAGACGGCACCGAAATCCTTGCTATCGTCGTAAACAAAAAGGTTCCTTTCTCCGTTGGTCAAATTATTATGTTTATGAACTTTTTCATTTTGGGAGCAGCCGGTTTCGTGTTCTCTTGGGACCGCGCGATGTATTCTTTGTTAGCATATGTAATTGCCTCTAAAGCCATCGATACTGTCGTTCAAGGACTGGAAGAAACCAAATCAGTCTGGATTATCAGTGACAACGCAGAAGCAATCGGCACTGCTGTAAATGACCGATTAGGCAGAGGTGTTACATATTTAAATGGAGAAGGCGCCTTTACTGGTGAGAATAAAAAGGTTGTTTTTAGTATCATTAGCAGGTTAGAAGAATCCAAATTAACCACAATCGTCGAGGAAATTGACCCTTCCGCCTTTCTTGCAATTGCCGATATTGCTGAGGTCAGGGGCGGTAATTTTAAGAAGAAAAACATCCACTAACACTGCTAATAGAAAGAGGGTGGTGCATGTATGCACCATCCTCTTTCTATATGTCTTAAAGAAGGGCTTTAAAGCTATTCCGTATGACGTCTCCACGGCTGATGATTCCTACCAATACACCATTTCGTTCGACAGGAACCTTTTTGATTTGTTTTTTTCCTAGTAATGCCGCAATGACTTCGATTTCATCATCCCATGAAACTTTAATGACTTTTTTCTTGGCGATTTCCTTCACATTTAAGTCCAACAGCCGTTTTTCACGTTCCTCAAATTCTTCCTGGTCACCCTTAATGACAAATGTATAGTAGAAATTATCTACGATTCGATCCTCGTGTTTGCCGATGTATCTCAGGATATCTCCATCACTTACATACGCGATTACTTCGTTTCTGTCGTTAACAACAGGAAGTCCACTAATTCGGTACTTAATAAACTTTTCAATCACTGACCTTACAGTTTCATTTTCCTTTACTTTATGAACGTTGGTAATCATCATTTCATGCGCTAACATTTGATTGCTCCTTTTACAATACAGGTTTTGTCATGTTGATTGTATTATACCTCTACTTACGGGTTCTTCAAAATGGCTTTCATGATAGATCCATCTTGACAGTAGGGGGAATTTTATATAACCTGATAGGCTAAACCACCAACCTGCATGTATCAACAATGAATAAATTGTAAGACAAAGGAAAACAAGAAATTTTTTTGCCAGAAGAAACAGGAGGGGAAATGGTGGAAAGCTACTGGCTGGGTTTTATATATGGTGAGTGGAGCTTATTTTTGGCAGGAATTATTCTTTGGGGATTAATTATCGTTTCTGTGTTGTCATTTATTTGGGGGCTATGGAAAAAGTCAGGTAACGCATTCTTGATTAGCGGATTTGCCTTTCTTTTCCCTGCCATTATTTTAGCAACGCAGGGTGGCTGGTCTATTTTATATCTATTATTAGTTTTACTAGCATTTTATTTAAGTCATTACGTGAAGAAAGAATCATAACTAAAAAAGGAGAATCCTAGTCAGTGGGATTCTCCTCTCTGCTTTTTAACCTAATTTGTGCTTGCTGTATGAAGTGGTGTTAATAGTTGGATAAACCTTTCAAACGGCATTTCACAAGCTGGATACTTTTCTAGGAGGTCTAACATCGTGACCTTTTCTTCAGATACATGTGCTGTGAATGGCCCCTCTTCAAGCAGTGCCTCGAGTTCTTTCCTATGTGGTGGACAAACGGTATAGGCCGCCAGTTCTTTGATTTGTTCAGGAGTGGCAGTTTCTTGTAGACCGACACTATAGCTTAACAAATCCCACGCACGAACAGGAAAATGGAGTGGAAGGTGATGATATTCGAGTGCGCTGCCATTTAGGACCATTTGTGTATTAACTTCTAACCCATATCGGTTAAGAGCTCGTTCTACCAATGGGGCTGGATTAGCAAAAGGCATAATTGGAAGATTCTCTTGGCTGGCCGATTCTGGGGCCTCATTTAAAAACTGTATTGTTAAAGCTTCATCAGCCTGATTTAAAGGAAGATCCAGGTCTAAACCCAATGCCTCTATAACTGTTGGCCATAATTGCTCATTCCAATCTTCTACCTGTCGATCGAAATCACTACTTGCATCACCTTGTCCTTTAGGAGCGATTCTTAAGGCCCCTTTTTCAGCGAACTTTTCATCAATTAAATTCGGTATATTTTGATAGGTGCTTGCCCAGTTGGTATCACCACAGCCAAAAACTGTGTAGCGGAGACCGCTTAAATCAATATCATCATTTTCTTGTAGCCATTTAACAAACTTACGTGCATTTTTGGGCGGTTTACCATTATAAGATGCCGTAACGATGTAAATGACTCCTTCCTTAGGAAGCTTGCCGGCAAACTCATCGAGAGGGGCACAAGTAGCTTGAAACCCTTTCGCTTTTCCAGTTTCAGCTAGATTACGAGCAATTCCCTCGGCGGTACCGAGGTTTGAGCCATACAGGACGAGCAGCGGCGTAAGATGGGTGATAAATGAGGTTGTCTGCAAATGAAGCGGCAGTTTTTCCTCCTCTTGAGCTGCTGGAACCATTCCGGGGATTACAAAACTAATAGACTCTTGCTGTTCACGCGGACGTACCTGCATGGTTAGTCCATCAGGTTTTAGAGTCAATGTTTCCTTAATCTTTAATTGATAATTAGTATGATCAATCAAATCAAAGCTTTTTAAAATCATCCCAATCAAGAGGGTTGCTTCATGCATAGCAAACTGCTGACCAATACAAGCTCGCTGCCCATTTCCGAAAGGTTTAAAGGCAAAGTGGGGAACCCTTTTGGGATCCTCGAATCGCTCGGGCCTAAATTCTTCCACATCGTCTCCCCAAGCCTGTTTGTCACGATGCAAATTAAGGTTTAGGATGTTCACAACATCTCTTTTCTTAATAGCATATTTTCCTGCCAGAACAGTGTCCTCTTTAGCATAAAGCGAAAATATCGGTGCTGTAGGCCATAATCTCAGGGCCTCGTTGAGAATCATTCTTATGTATTTTAAATTTCGCACTTGCTGATAGGTCGGGACTGCACCTGTTATGACACGATCAACTTCTTCATAAGCCTTAGCCAGCTTATCCGGATGCTTCATCAGAAAATACAAGGCAAATGACAATAAACCGCTGGTTGTTTCATGTCCGGCAATCAAGAAGGTAATGATTTGATAACGAATGTTTTCATCCGTTAATTTTTCTCCCGTGGCAGGATCTTCACAGTTGAGCATTCTTGAAAGCAGGTCGTCAGCATCTTGTTCGTCGCTCGCTTTTCTTTCTTGGATAATCCGGTCAACAAGAGAAAACATGTACTCAATATCCCGATTAAATTGCTGCCGGCTCTTTACCATTAGCTTATCTTGAATGCCAAGCCGATTGCTTTGATGCATCGCCTCATCCAAGGCACGGGCCATCGACTTAATAAACCGGTGCGGTTTTTCTCGATAAAAACTGTTAAACCGATAATTAAAGCCGCATAGACCAATCGTATCCAACGTCAATCTGGTCATATCCTCAGGGACATCGATGCTCTCATCCGAGTTCAGCCGTGCCCATTTTTGAATGAGCTGTGATGCAATATCCACCATCATTAGATGATACCCTTTCATCGCACTCTGGCTAAAAGCGGGCAGCAGGATATTGTGCGCCTTCTTCCAATTTTCTTCCTTTGTCCAGCTGGTAAACAACCCATCCCCTGAAAATGAACGAACCTTTTTAAGCGGTGCATTTACCAGTTTATCGAACCGGGATTCATCACAAACATCTTTGGCCAATTCTTCAGAGGTAACAAATATGCCTGTTCCAGTAGGGAATTTCACTTTAAAGATCGGTCCATACTGAGCACCCAATTTCATAATCGATTGGGAGGGGGCGTTTAGGTCCAGCTGAGGAAGGTTTCCTAGCGGTCCATATGTTTTGGGTTGGGGAATCTCAGTGAATTCAGCAGTAATCATGCTCTTCAATTACACCTTCCTTTCAATAACTGTTTCGAATTTTTATAATATTAAAATAATATTTTAATAGATTATATCATGTAAACAGCTTTTGCATAAGTAGCTAAAAGTCGAAAAAATATGACATAAAACAACAATTTTCTTAGATTTCGACAAAACAGGGAGGGCGGAGAAATAAGGAATGCTATTGAAACCGCTTACATATTACATTGGGAAAACTAAGGTAATGGTGAAAATTGTCTTAAGCTCTTATTTAAGGTGAAAATGAATCTTTCGTTATACCGATAAAACAAAGTCCTCAGGTTGGAACATGTTTGAATAGAATGATTACAGTCTATTTCGGATTACCGACGTTGATATAGTATGTGATAAAAACTTTGTGGTTTGAATAGGATGATAAAAAGATGTAAAGGAAGTGAGCTACATGAATCAATCTTCCTCCCTTTCATACCAACAATTATTAGTTCCTCCATTCCGAAAAGAAACCGACCTATCTAGTGCGGAGCTCCCAATTTATTCTGCAATGAATCCAGTTGTTCCACCATTTCTCCCATACAGAAGTGTCTCAAGATTTCCAAGGTTCCCCTCATATCAGGAACAACTACAAATAGTTAAACTTCACGTAAACGATAAGCAGGTGTGAGAGAATGGCATGGGAACACTCACGAGTTGATATGAATATTTATTCCCAAGGTAAAGTGGAACGCTTTGTTTATTCGACATGCAATATATGTTCAAATGGGTGCGGCTGTTATATTGCCGTTAAAGATAATAAGATAGTGGGGATTATGGGAAATGAGGATTATCCGGTCAATCGAGGTCGGTTAGGCCCAAAAGGAGAAAATCAGTGGTGGGCCAATAACAGCTTAGATCGATTATCATCCCCGCTGATCCGCCATAATGGCAAGCTTTTGCCCGCAAGCTGGGAAGATGCATATTCCTTGTTAACGGAAAAAACAAAAGACATCATAAAGCGAAAAGGTCCCAGCGGCCTAGCCGTTTATCATACAGGCCAAGCCTATCTAGAAGAATATTATACAATTAGCAAAATTACCCGCGCCGGGTTAAGGATGCATCATGTCGATGCTAATACTAGATTATGTACGGCAACTGCGGAATGGTCACTAATTGAAAGCTTTGGTTCAGATGGGCCTCCAGCATGCCAAGAAGATATAGATGTCACAGAGGTTGTTGTGTTTTGGGGGAGAAATTCCAATGAAACCAATACAGTTTTTTGGGAACGTGTTCTCCAGGCCAGAAAAAGGAACGGTACGAAAATAATTGAAATTGATACACGCAGAGATTTAAGCGATAAAATGGCAGATTTGTCCCTTCAACCTAGAAGCGGAACAAATGTAGCCCTTGCGAACGGCATTATTCATTTACTTATTCAAAATAATTGGATTGATCATCACTACATTAACTCTTATACGGTTGGTTTTTCTGAATTAAAACAGTCCGTTGCACGTTATACTCCTGCGTTGGTAGAGCAGATTACCGGCATCCGTGTAAGTAAAATTTACCAATGTGCTGAATGGATTGGGACATCGAAGTCCACTGTTTCTATTTTATTGCAAGGTGTGTACCAAAGCATGGATGCTACAGCGGCAGCCACACTAGTGAACTCCATGCACTTGATTATGGGTAAAATCGGTAAACCTGGATCAGGCCCTTTTCAACATGCTGGGCAGCCGAGTGCGATGTCGAATCGGGAAGTGGGCGGAGCCGGTTTTTATCCAGGTTATCGAAACAACAGTAATTCTAAACATATAAAGGAAATTGCGGAGCTTTGGAACGTCGACCCTGAAATATTGCCGGTTGGGCCGCAAACCTACATTAATGATATCGTTCAGTTACTAGAGCAGGGCGAAATTGAGCTGCTGTGGGTCATTTTCACGAACCCTGCTGTTTCTTTGCCAAATCGAAATAAAATGATCGAGGTTCTGAAAAAAACATTTCTCGTCGTCCAAGACCCGTTTTTAAGCGAAACAGCGGAGTTAGCTGATCTTGTGCTCCCTACAGCCATGTGGGGAGAAAAAGAAGGGACCATGACTAATTTAGAGAGAAGGGTCAATGTGTTGAGGAAAGCGGTTGACCCGCCCTTTAACCTTCCTTCTGATTTTGAGATTCTATTAGAGTTCTCGAAACGAATGGATTTTAAAGACCGTAACGGCCGGCCGCTCATTACCTACAGAACTCCAGAAGAAGCGTTCAATGAATGGAGACACGTCTCAAAAGGAAGACCATGTGATATGTCTGGAATGACATATGAGAAAATGGAACAGTTAGGTGGAATTCAATGGCCCTGCAATGAGCAATACCCTAACGGGAAGGAGCGTTTATATACTGATAACCGCTTCCCAACAAACGTTGACGAATCGGAGTCTTATGGAAGAGACCTGCTGACAGGCAGGGCGAGAACCAGAGAGGAGTTTCAGGCAATAAATGCAAATGGCAGGGCAATCCTTTATGGATTTGATTGGGCACCGCCACTTGAAATTCCGTCAGACGAATATCCTTTTGAACTGAACACCGGTAGACTTGTGTATCAATGGCATACACGAACAAAAACCGGTCGGGCGCCGATGCTGCATTTAGCTTCACCGGAGGCATATGTAGAAATTAACCCAGCAGATGCCAAAGAGCTTGAAATCTATATGGGGGATCTAATTCGAATAACAACGAAAAGAGGAGAAATTCAGGTTCCCGCCCGAATCACGGATGCTGTAAGTTCAGGAGCCATTTTTATACCATTTCATTATGGGACATTGACTGAAAATCAAGCTGCCAATGTGTTGACCTTAGAAACCTGGGATTTGGTCTCCAAACAGCCGCATTTTAAAAATGGAGCCTGTAGAATTGAAAAAATACACATTTCATGAGGGGCGATGAAGTTGATTCCGGGGGTAATAGCGGATATTCAGCAGGTTTGTCAAAATATAATAGCAGAAGTTAATGAAAAATTAAAGTTGGAAAATAACCCTCTTCTGTTTAGAATTCAGCATGTTGTGAGGGAATATCAGTTTCATTTGCGTTCCCTATCATCAGCATCAAGTAACCCCGAGCTTCAAAAAAAACATTGGGGTGTTTTATACAGAGCTGGAGATGCGATAGATGAAATGTCCATTCTTCTTCACAATACAACGCCAGTACCAATTAAAGACGATGTGGATTATTTGAAACAACAGTTGGTATTCTTCACGACTGAAGTGGTTCAGTTGTATGGGAAACGCGAGTCTTTGTATATCATTACTCCGAAGTTTCAAGAATTGGCAAAATTATGGTGATCGAATCTTTAATAACCTTAAGGCCGCTGCTTTAGCGGCCTTTTGTTATGCTTGAGTTAAACTGAATAATCTTCATTTATTTTCCTTATCAGCTGCTTTTTTCTTATCACTTAATGTTCGATATATTTGAGTATGCAAACTGCCCTCTGCAACATGTTCCAAGAAGAAAGGCCCAATTAGCTCTAGATATTCATCATCCTCAAACATTTTCTTGTTTTGTAATTCCATTTCAGCTAAACCTTCATATGTAGCAAGCAGAGCATAGGTATGGTCTGCTCCAGAGATGGGTGTTAATATTTCAACAGAATGATTGTAATTTTCAACTCTAAACTTTTTTATTTCTCTTAGGTTGTCAATCCCTTCCTTAAACTTTTCCTGTTTAATCACAAATGTTTGGTAAATGATTACAGACATGTCCTGCACCCCCAAAAAAGTAAACAAACTTATATTTATTATGGTTGTAAAATCGAAAGTTATTCCCTTTCCTTGAAAGGGAATTAGTAAAATTTATACATGGTTTTTTATACTAGCAGTAGTAAAATAGAAAAATAACAATATGTCATTCATGTTAAAAATATGACAAAAAACGAAATTGATTTGGAAAAAATATGAAACTTTAATTTCTTCGCAGCGTCTATTATGGTGTCAGTTAGTACATGATTTATTTAGAAGGGGTTCTGTAAGGATGAAAAGGCTTAAACCAGTTATTTCACTTTTGTTAGCCGGTAGTTTAATAGGATTAGTTGGCTGTGGTGAAAACCAGCTTAAAGAAAAAGAAGCTAAAGCCAGTGAACAGCAGGGGAAGATCACTAATACAAAAAACCAGGTGGAGAAAAAAGAGGAAAAACCTGTAGTGGTCAACATAGTTGAACCCGAAACGAAAAAAATTATAAAATCGTTTATTCCTAAAGATTTTGGCTATAAAACAGATATAGAACAATACAAAGTTGAACTTGAAAAATGGGCAAAAGAATTGGCGAGAGGTACGGAGGCCGCACCTGGATATGACGAACGAATGATTCTTGATAAAATTGATGCCAATGGACAGGTTATAAAAGGCTCTCCACAAACTGTTCTGGATGAAGAAGAGTTAACGGATAGGCTGCTTCAGGCATCAGAAAAAGGTGGCAATGTAGAATTGCCATTATACGTAACGGCTAGTGGATATAACGTAGAAGACGTGTCCCATCTGGGAGAAGTCGTTGTGGCCGCCTATACGACAAAATTTAATAGCAATGTAGCAGGGAGAACCAAAAATATTGAATTATCGGCCCAAGCAATCAACAATCTTATTATTGGTAACGGGGACTCCTTCTCTTTTAATACAACGGTGGGTCCAAGTGATGCTGCCCACGGTTATCAAAAGGCTGAAGAAATAATGGATGGTAAATTGGTTGAAGGTTATGGCGGCGGAATTTGTCAAACATCCTCCACCTTGTTTAATGCGGTTGATCAATTGGGTGTCAGTTATATTGAAAAGCACAACCATTCCCTTCATGTGGGATATGTGCCGACAGGCCGTGACGCCACTGTCTCATATGGGGGCAAGGATTTTAGGTTTAAGAATACCACCGGAGTGCCGTTGTTAGTTAAGGCGATTGTCGGAAAAGGCACATTGACGATAGAACTCCGTACCTCAAGAATATATAGCGAGCAGATGAAAAAAGCTGTTTAACATCAAATCCCTTCCATATTTTTATGGAAGGGATATTAGATTTTATCTTCTATCTCATTTCTTCCCAATCTGCATAATGGCCGCTTCCCTGACAACCAGGACAATCAAATGAGTTAAAATAGGCGAATTCATTATACGGGTACACCGTATAGCCGCGACCGTAGCAATCCGGGCATTTGCCCTGCTCTTTCATATTGGAGAGATGGGATTGGTACCTAGACTCTCTCCATTGATTAAATGAGTTGAGTAATCCCATTTATTTCACCTCATTGTTTTTCAATTAGTCATAATTGAAGAGTTTTTGTCCAAATAAAACCGTCTAAATACGGTGGTTTAGAACTTTTCTTTTAGTATGGGCTAAATTGGAATATTTATGCTTTTATTTAAAAAAAGGCTCTGTAAAATTTGGCTGTTGATTTGCGCTCCAGTCGCTCGCTTTCCTCGGCACTCCCGCAGGAGTCGAGCGCCTTCCGCTCCAATCAACAGAGTAAAAAAAATCAACATTATCGTTTAACAAAGCCTAAAAAAACAAGTATTTTCAATGTTTCTGGTTCCGTATTAGCCGGAAATGCTATCATGTTATAATATTTTTATGTGAATTTACTCGTTTTTGTGATTACTTTTGTTAAAAATTTCAACCCTCACAGTAAGGCTCAAGTGTGTGGAATAAGGATAAATCATTGCCATAATCTAATACTAATGATGAGGTGATGAGCATGAAAGATTGGAATGGACAGTCTGCACCGAATAATAATTTACATCCGAAAACACTTAGGTTAGGGAATTTTGTGGGGGACCAAACAACCGATCATGAGTTTTCCGAAGAGTTATCAGATGGCGGGGAACGTGACGAGTTTATTAACCGACAGAGAAAAAACCTGAAAATGAAATAATAGCAGAAGGAAAAAGTGACGAAATCAGATCGTCACTTTTTTGTTGGAAGTTTTCAGATAACTCCTTTACAATTTTTATTTATTCGTGTAGAATTTCTATGTACCTAATAAAACTAGGTAGGTGATAGAGTGTTTAACCGTGAGCTTGTAAAAGGAAGTACCTCTTTAATTTTGCTGCAGCTTTTGAATGAGCGCAATATGTATGGATATGAATTGGTGAAAGAGCTTGAAAAGCGCAGTGATCATGGATTAAGTGTGAAGGAAGGGACGTTATACCCAGCACTTCACAAGCTGGAAAAGCAAGAATACATTGATTGCTACTGGCAGGAACAAGAAAAAGGGCCAGCCAGAAAATATTATCGGATTACCGAAGCTGGCAGGGAATTGTTACGTGAAAAAACTCGCGAATGGCAGGACTTTGTTAAGGTTATGAACAAAGTGATTGGGAGATCAAATCATGGTACGGCCGAAGAGTAAATTTCTTAATGCATTGGCTAGGGGATTGGGGGACCATCTGGAAAAAGACAATATTCTTCGAGAATATGAAGCACATATCGATGAAATTTTATTGGAGTCTCTTGATTGCAACGATGAAGAGGAAATGATGAACCGTCTTGTTTCCCGGCTTGGCAGCCCGGATGAAATCGTTCAAATGTGGAAAGAAGAGCTGTCTGTCACTCCAAGTAATATGAAATGGCTGTTCATCTTATTGAACATTGTTCTCTTTTGCGGTGGCAGTCTTTTAACCTTAGTACACAATCTTTATGAATGGGACTGGATAACTAAGGTTTGGAATTACTTAACAGCGATCCCAACATTGATTGCCTTTCTCTATATGTTTTTTTGGGCCTTGCTGGGGTATGAAATCGGCAGAGGTTTTGGCCATGGGGGGAGGAGACTCCTTCGAACCACATTTTTACTTTCGCTAATCCCAAACTTAACCTTAATGATTTTAACGGTTTTTGAAGTTATTCCACATGGATGGTTTGCTCCATTACTAACAAAGACTTTTATTGTAGCTTGTATCGTTTTTACCATGGTTCTATACCCGATTAGCTGGTTAGGATACCGTTGGGGCAGGAAAGCGTCGATATAAGCATTTTTTTGCATAACTACCTAGAAATTCAATGTATATAGATTATCTATGAAGAGAGGTAATGAACAGTGAAACAGGAATGGGTTAAGAAAGATGGTTTCTTTTTCGTTCTCTGCCTTCTGCTTGGGATGCTAGCAGAAGAGTCTTTTTTTCGAGGACAGGTAGGCATTTCATTTATTATTTTTATCATTGCCTTTTATACGGTCTTTTTTTGGCGATACCGGGCCATTTCGTTATCTCATCAGCGTTTAGGCTATCTAGTTTTGTGCTGTGTATGGCTATTGGCAGCGAGTTACATGTTAAACGACAATGCTCTATTCCGGGTATTAAATATATTGATCATTCCGGGCTTGGTTATATTTCATTTAGTGTTGGTTACAAGTCCTAACCAGATAAAATGGAATCAGCCAGCATTTGTCACTTTTATATTATTGAGAATTTTTGCAGCGATAAAGTACATTTTCCAATTTGCGGCAGCTGTTGGAACTGGGGTGAAACAGGGGGCAAAGGAGGATAAACTAGTTATTTGGAAGAAAGTTTTGATCGGTATTGTCATTTCTATTCCTGTTTTGTTTGTTGTTTTAACCTTACTCATGTCAGCAGATAGCCAATTTGAACGGTTGGTAGGAAGTGTTCCGAACTGGTTTAAGGTTATTAATGCAGAGGAAGTTATTCGGTTTCTCATTGTCGTCATCACTACATTGTGCTTTTTTGGATTTATGCAAGTGCTTTTACAAAAACCAATCAAGGTGTTCAAAAATCCGGAAAAATCCATTGCCTTTCAATTAGATACTATTATTACCATTACGGTGCTTATATTAATAAATGCAGTTTATGTTCTGTTTACGGTGGTTCAATTTAAATATTTCTTTGGCGGCTCACTGCAAGCAGACTATACGTACGCTGAGTATGCAAGAAAAGGATTCTTTGAACTGCTTTTCGTAACACTAATTAATTTTTCAATTACGGTAGCGGTTCTGACTCTTGCTTTTCAAGCTGGAAAGGGAATGAAACGTCTCATCCAAGTGCTGTTAACGGTTTTAATTTTGACTAGTTCTATTATGCTTTGTTCAGCATTTCTCCGCTTAAGTATGTATGAAGAAGCTTACGGATTTACGTTTACAAGAGTCCTTGCCCATTCATTTATGATTTTTTTAATCTTAATTTTTGCTTATACATTGGTAAAAATTTGGATGGCAAAACTTTCATTGTTGCATTTTTACTTCATCACATCGTTATTGTATTATACAGCCATCGCCGTGATGGATTTGGATAAAATCGTAGTAGAGGAAAATATTCAGCGTTATGAAACATATGGAAAAATTGATGTGCATTATTTGAATAGGTTGTCCTACACTGGGGTGCTTGGTTTAACTGAACTGTATAAAACGGATCCTCATATCCCTGAACTTGCCAGCATTTTGCAAGAGCGGAAAAACGAAGCACTCACAGCAAGTTATCCTTGGCAGTCTTATAATTTGAAAAGGGGACAGGTAAATAAAGTGCTTAGAGAGCTGGAAGTAAAATAGTTTTATTAAACAAAAAAATGGGATCGATTGATCCCGTTTCAGACTGTGGGCAAATCCGAAGAAATTCGATTTGCCCACAGTCTTTTTTGCCCTTTTAATGGGGGCTGTTGATTTGCGCTCCAGGCGCTTCGCGGACCTTATGGCGTTGCGGTGAGCCTCCTCGGAGAGTACCGCGCCTGCGGGGTCTCCCCAGCCCCGTACTCCCGCAGGAGTCGAGCGCCTTCCGCTTCAATCAACAGAGTTAAAAAATCAACATTATCGTTTAACAGAGCCTATTTTTTTTAATCTCCGTTAAACATATCAAAAAGTCCTCTGGCAATGCTTCCCTCGTCTTTGCCACCGCCGCGGTGTGGGGCAGCAGCAAATACACGGCTTGCAAGACGGCTGAATGGAAGAGATTGTACCCAGACGGAACCAGGGCCTCTTAATGTGGCAAAGAATAATCCTTCACCGCCAAACAACGCTGTTTTAACGCCCTTAACAAATTCGATGTCGTATTGAACATTGCTCGTCATGGCAACTAAACATCCGGTATCCACACGTAAAGTTTGACCAGGAAGGAGGTCTTTCTTAGTAATGGTTCCGCCAGCATGGACAAACGCCATCCCGTCACCTTCAAGTTTTTGCATGATAAAACCTTCGCCGCCAAAGAACCCAACGCCAATTTTTCTTTGAAATTCTATTCCCACTTGAACACCTTTGGCTGCAGCTAGAAATGCATCTTTTTGACAAATAATTTTGCCATTATATTGACTTAGGTCCATAGGAATGATTTTTCCTGGATAGGGGGAGGCAAAAGAAACATGGCGTTTGGCTGTGCCGGCATTCGTGAAGGTAGTCATGAATAAACTTTCACCTGTAAGAACACGTTTCCCAGCAGAAAATAGCTTGCCCATAAGGCCACCACCACCGCTAGCCCCATCGCCAAAGATGGTCTCCATATGTATGTCATCTTCCATCATCATAAAGCTTCCTGCTTCTGCAATCACTGTTTCCTGCGGATCAAGCTCTACTTCGACAAACTGCATGTCATCCCCATAAATCTTGTAATCAATTTCGTGGTTATTCATGGCTCTTCCCTCCACACATTTTTCTTATTCCCTCTAATTGTAAAATATTTAGGAAAAAAGTGCTATTTTTTTCTGAGATAATTAAAAAAGGCGCCTGTTAAAAAACAGGCGCCTTTGCGTATTGCGGCGAGTAAACCACACTCCACATTGTGCGTTCCTAAAAGGAAATGTTTCTCGACTTACGCAACTCAGCTCATCGCTATGCTATTGTAACACTTCCAGTTAAAAAAGACAAATGGAAATTTCGTGAAAAAATCCTTGCATCTTTCAAACTATTATTCTATATTCAAATAATCAGATATACAAAAATAAGAAGATAGAAGGGTGAATATGTTACCAGATAATAGGTTCCATCAATATTCAATCTCAAGCCTGCCAAAAGATTTCCTTTCCGGGGTGATCGTAGGTGTCATTGCGATTCCGCTTGGTATGGCATTCGCAATTGCTTCCGGAGTGAAGCCAGAGTATGGAATCTATACGACCATTGTTGCCGGAATTCTTATTTCCTTATTTGGGGGCTCAAAGTACCAAATTGGCGGTCCAACCGGTGCATTTATTCCGATATTGTTCGGAATTGTCATGACATACGGTTACGAAAATCTGCTTATTGCTGGATTTATGGCGGGAATCATGCTTCTGTTAATGGGAATCTTTAAACTGGGATCGTTGATAAAGTATATCCCAAGACCGGTAACCATTGGATTTACGGCTGGAATCGCAATAACTATTTTTACAGGACAAATTGCCAGCTTCCTAGGTTTAGAGGGAATAAAAAAACACGAAGAATTTATCCTTAATGGAAAGGAAATTTTCGTTCATCTCCACACCCTAAATGGTTACAGTCTATTCACAGCAATTATTTGTTTAGTCACGATCATAATCACTCCTAAAATTGCGCCAAAGGTTCCCGGTCCCCTCATTGGACTCTTAATATCTACCTTTGTGGCTTCTATTTTTTACCCAGGTGAAGTAGCTACGATTGGAACGGCTTATGGGCAAATTCCCAGTTCATTGCCGCGGCTTCATTTCCCCGAAGTGAATATGGATGTGATCGTTAGTTTAATAAAGCCGGCGTTTGTCATTGCCATGCTGGGGGGCATTGAATCACTTCTTTCTGCGGTGGTAGCAGATGGTATGACCAGCAGCCGGCATAACAGCAACAAGGAGTTAATTGGACAGGGAATTGCCAATATGATTACTCCGCTTTTTGGAGGCATCCCGGCAACTGGTGCAATCGCCCGTACGGCTACTAATATTAAAAATGGAGCGGTGTCGCCTTTATCAGGAGTGATACATGGTATTGTTGTATTGCTGGTATTATTATTCTTTGCCCCATACGCTTCTTATATTCCATTGGCGAGTATGGCACCGATCTTAATGATCGTTGCGTGGAATATGAGTGAGCGGAAAGTGTTTGCTCAAGTGTTAAAAACAAAATCTACGGATTCACTTGTTCTTGTGGTGACCTTTTTATTAACTGTCTTTGTTAATCTAACTACAGCTGTCGAAGTCGGGCTGGTGATGGCAGCGATATTATTTACCAAACGGATGAGCGATTTGATGGTTACAGCAAAGGCTTTGCCAAACCGTGGACACAAACATGAAAAGATGGCATCCGGTGTGGTGACAGATACGCACGATTGTCCGCAAATTAGTATCTTTAACGTAGAAGGTCCGCTGTTCTTCGGTGCAGCCGATTCTTTTGAAAAAACCATTATGAGTACCATCGATTACCACCCAAAAATCTTATTGTTAAGGATGGGCCGTGTCCCTTTTATGGATACAACAGGGGAAGCCAATTTATCAAGTATTGTCCGTCACTTTTCTAAAAGTGGTATAGTATTAATATCTGGGTTGAATTCGCAGCCAGAAAGCGTTCTGCAAAAAACTGGGTTATATGACATCATTGGCAAGGAGCACTTTTTTGAACATACCGGAGATGCTATCCAATATGGACTAAATCATATTAATCAAACTAAGTGTTTAGGATGCAGGCATTATGCATTTAAGGAATGTAAGAGTCTTTCTGGGAGTGAGACAGTTGAAACTAGCGGCAAAAAGTTAACGGCAACCTTCTAGTAACAAGAAAAGGTGATGATAAATTGAATTTGGATATGCAGCGATTTAAAGCTGAATTTTTTAAAGCACTTGCCCATCCATTACGGATTCGGATATTAGAGATTTTGGCTGAAGGGGATCAAAGTGTAAATGAGATCCAAAGCCTTGCCGGGAGTGAGGGGTCTGCTGTATCTCAGCAGCTGCAAATCCTCCGTGCGAAAAATATTGTCTCTGGGACAAAAGAGGGGAATAAGGTCATTTACACCCTTAAAGATCCGATGATTATTGAATTGCTTGCCGTCGCCCGGCAAATATTCAATAATCATTTAGTTGAGATTATTACCATACTTGATAAGTTTAAGGATGATGAAGAACAAACAGGAACAACGCCGAAGAATTAA
This sequence comes from Neobacillus dielmonensis, assembly GCF_000612665.1. Taxonomy (GTDB): domain Bacteria; phylum Bacillota; class Bacilli; order Bacillales; family Cytobacillaceae; genus Neobacillus; species Neobacillus dielmonensis. The sequence continues at coordinate 20,988 of NZ_HG942084.1, read as the reverse complement.
TCTCTTCGGCGCTTTTTGTATGCTTTGTTGTTTTTCACTATTAATCACTGAAACCCCAAATAAATGAAAAGGAACTTTCTAAATTTTATTCTGAGGACGAGTTAATTCAACTAATAGATGAATTGGATGCTTTAGGAGAGATTCAAGATGGAACTGTAACTGAGCACAGGGCAGGGCTAAAAGTAAATCAATTATTGATCCCGAAAGGTTAGTTAAAAAGTATAAACATGGTGCTTTAACGCCAGTGGAAGGTTTTGAAAATAGAGAAGATAAGGAGGTATGGAGAAAGCATATTCCTAAGTCTCTAAAAACTAGAATTCGTGATGGGAAAATTGTAAGTTTAAATACCTAAATATATTAATCTAAATTCTAAAATTCTTTCATGTATCCTTGAAAACGTTTTCGATATAATGAGACCCAGAAAGGAGGAAATCAATGGAAATTGGGGCTGCGGAAGCGTTAATTTGAGAGAAAATGGTGGAATATTGTTGGCACAAAATGGAGTAAGGGAAGGTGGTTCAAAATGTTTTTTTCAAAAGCAAAGAAAGGCATCGGTATCGTCTTAGCGGCAATGTTGGTGTTGTCAACTTTCGTGTATGTACCGATTTTAGCTAATGATTCCCCTGCTTTAGCGGCTTCTAATGAAATAATTGCCAAAGAATCCGGGACCTGGTTTGAGACCGCTTTTGCGACTTGGACAGGAAGTAACGACGCCGACTATAAAGTTTATGTCCGAGGAGAAAACATCGTCGATTGGCGCGATGGAAGCTTGATCAAAGACTTCTTAACAGACTGGACTTTAGTTAATGACGAAGCAAACAAACTGTTGGTTCGTGTAGTGGACGAAGCCCGCGGCACTTGGCGAGTGGATATTCCCGGCCTGCCTAAAGGGCAATATGAAATCCAGATTCGAAACAGTGATGGGAAAGTCCTTGAGACCATTTCCAATCTAGAAACGCGCTCATTCCCGCGTAACGGAGCTGCGTTTGTTCCTTCAAATCAAAATGAATTCGAAGGAAATCATGAATTTGCTTTAGATGGAGCTGTCGGCGGCTACCTGCCAGATGGACGCGTAAATCCTAAGGCGAAAATCATTTATGTCACCGAAAAAAATAAAGGCACTACATTCTGGGGAAATGCAGTATTTCAGACAGATCGAGGAGCTACTCCAAATCAACGTACGCCGTTAATCGTTCGTTTCTTAGGGAAAATTACCGGCGATGACCGCTTAGTCGGTGCCGGCAACGGAAATATCACCTTTGAAGGAATCGGTCCGGATGCACTGCTTTATGGATGGGGTATTCGTACCGGAGGCGCCCACAATATTGTCATCCGCAACCTGAACTTCGATTATTGGCCAAATGACGCTATTGAACTTAATGGTAATAACGCTGCCACAAGAGGTTCCAATTATTGGGTACATAACAACAGCTTCGGTTATGGCCAAAACCTGTACCTTGCCAAGGCAATCGATCCGGACCAAGCGAAAGGCGACGGCGCCGTTGATATCACCAACCATGCAAGAAACTACACCATTGCCTATAACCACTTCAGCGGCAGCAGTAAGGTCATGCTGATTGGTGGCGGTCCTAGCTCCATCAGCGCGCACTATGGAACCATCGATCATAACTGGTTCGAGGGTTCTGAAGAACGGACACCACGGGTCCGTAACGGACGCGTTCACGTCTTCAACAACCTCTACCAAAATGTTCAAGGGCATCCATACCATAACACTCTCTTTGACCGTAATACGGGTTATGGAATCGGTGCTGCCCATAATGCCAACATTTGGGCAGAGGGGAATATCTTTGACAATGTCAATTTCCCATTCTTAAGAAGCCGTCAAGGTCACGCAAGAGGCTTCCAACCTAATGATTACGGATCTGACTTGCCTTCTGGAACGCCAAATGCCGGATATAACCACTTCTTCGGTGATGCCCCGGGATTTATCGTGTCCTATGAAGCCGTGACGCAAGGGGACTTTCCTGAAACGTTAGAAGGATTTAGAGCACTTACCGATGTTATGCCTGGCATTACCCAAGAAGACCTGGATGCTCTTAGAGAAGCTGCCCTGAAACTTCAACCAAATGTACTTGACGAAAGCTCTGCCAAAAACTTTAATGTCAAAGAAGATGTGGGAATCGTCGTTGCTCATGATTCGACCACTACTAATCCAAATATGACAACAAGTCCGGCAGCGCAATTGGATTGGAAATTTAGGCCTAGTGAAAAAGGGGTTTGGCCAACGGGTACAGCGGAACATTCCCAGGCTTTACGAACTGAAATTGAATCTTATTCCGGTGCCCAACATTCTCCGAAAGCACAAGAGGTGCCAACAACTCCAGAGATTTCAAGTGTTGTGATTAATGATGAAGCACGTTCTGCGGTGGGAGAGTTTATTGAAGCACCGGGTAAAATCGTTGTATATAAAGATACCTTTACCGTCAACTGGATGAATACAGAAGTATTGACAGAAAACTATGAAATTCAATGGGATCAAGGTTCTAATGAGTGGATAACCCTGAAGACCATTAAAGCCAATGGCCGTCCGACCAGCTTTATAACCCAGGATATCGATCAGTTTGCCAATCTGAGAGCCATTCTTGCCAAAGCAGAAGAAGGCGGTGCTTATTCATTCCGAGTCCGCGCCCTCAACTCAGCGGGTGCAAGTGAATGGTCGGATGTGTATCTGGTCGGCGAGTTGAAAGTGGTGGATGCTGCGCCTTCAGCAGTCGTCCATAAACAGAAAGGCAATCAAAATGAGCTGACAGTGACCGTAACAGAAACGTATCAAAATCGCCAAACCCATGATATTTCCGAAACCTTCACTATTGAAAACAATGCGGAAGGCACTTACAGTGTCGGCGACTACAAAGTCTTTGTCAACACAAAAGGAAACGGACAAATTCGCGCGTGCTACATCGTGAAGTAAGAAAAAGCCATTTAATTGAAAACCGCTGAGACGGCGGCTGAACTTGAAGGAAGATCAACCTTAACTAAAACGGCGCCGCCCATTCCCCGAAGCGGCGGCGTCGTTTTAGAAAGAGGAATATAGCATTTATAATTCCAAGGTGCATTTAAATTCAATAAAAGAAGGAGTGTATTGTCTGATGGTAGTAAAAAGAGCAGTCAGTATTTTGACCAGCGTTCTGCTTGTATTCAATATGTTCCTGGCAATCGCGTCTGCCGCGGAAGGCGCAAACGCAGCTGCCCCTGCAGGTGCTCGATTTGACCAAGAAAAAATCAACCAATTGGAGATTGCTAAGATGGAACTTGAGAACAAGGTAACCACGTTGAAGAAGGCCAAGTCGGCCAATGCTACCACAGTTGCCCAGCTGCAGTCGCAGCAGGCCGCTGTAAAAGCGCTGGCGGACGGTTTGGAAACTGCCCAAGCGGCGTCGTCTGAGGAGAAGGCTGCCTTACAGACCGCACGGACGGGAGCACGCAGAGCCTTAGAAGCGGCTAACGACCTCATCGACAACGTAACCAACGCTTCAAGCGGTGAATCTCTGTTAGTAACGTTTGACACCGACGGCGGAAGCAAGGTCGATTCGCAGCACGTGTACGCTGGCGACACGATCAAAGTTCCAGAGCGTCCAAAAAAAGACGGTTTGGTATTTGTGGGCTGGTACACAGACAAATCCACTAATGTACATATGTGGGACTTTTTGAACAACACGGTAGTCGATTCGATGACGCTCTACGCAAAGTGGGTTAAGGTGGACGAGAAGCATCGCCTGCTGAACGCCTATGCCTCGGCTGAAGAGCTTGAAAATCCTTACGTTGCAAAAACGCTGCAGACCTTGGGAACGCTATCCGAGAACCAACGCGAGCTGACGCTGCCCGAGGGCACGACGGTGTACGTAGTCCCAGGTGTGTACTGGACAGATTTAACGTATAAGGAAGGCGGCGTGATTGCAGGTCCGAATATCGGCCTAAGCATTTTGGGTGAAAACGTCTCTTTCCTCGGCTTGACTAAGGATGCGACAGACACGATTATCTGCGGCAACCGCGGCGAGGGAGGAGAGACCGGCTTAGGCGCGAACGGCAGTTGGTATTCACTTGGCATCTCCTCGGGCTTCCGCAGCGAGAACATCACCATCGCCAATTACGCGCAAGAGGATTTGGTTTATCCGCGCGATCCGTCGCAAAATATGAAAAAGCGAATCGACTCGAAAAATCACGCCGAGGTTTTAACAAGAGCCAATGGCACGGGTGCGCCTGATAAGCTATACTTCGAAAACACGCGATTTATCGGCTATTTGAACATGATGCTTAACCTTGCGCCAACCCGTGCTTATTTCTTAGACAGCACTTTCCAATTAACCGACGACTCTATTTTCGCCGGCGGTGTCAATGTATACGAGAATTGTACCTTTCACTTTTTCGGCAACCACCCGTCCGTCAACGGCGCCGGTAATGGCGGTGTCAGCGTCCTTTTGGGCAGCAAAATCATTGGCATGCCGCAAATGACTAGTACGGATGTTTACCTTGCTAAGCAGTCCAACGCAATCGGCCCTAACGCTAATGGGATTTTTGCCATCATCGATACCCAGTTCACCGGCCGGATCGAATCTGTCGAGTGGGAAAACGTGGTGCGCGAGGACGCCCGCCACTTCGTGTCGAACAACACAATCGGTGAAGATAAAAAGCCGCTCGTCATCAGCCCGTCACAGCCGCAAACCTCTGTTACGCTTACCGGAAACGCCCTTAATGCCTTTAAGGTCGGCGAGGAATACAATGTGTATAACCTCTTAAAGGGGGATGACGGTTGGGACCCTAAAGGCCAGTACAGTGAGGAGTGGGAACCTTACGCCCACCTGCCGTACCGATTCTTAATCGAAGCAACGGGTAAAACCATGTATTCCGACAAAACAGACAATACCAACAGGGCTGTTTTGACGCCCGCCCCGACCCCGGCGGATTCTGTCGACGTAAAAAATACGGTGTGGTCGTACGATACGAATCTGTTAAACGGCACTGTCGATGATGCGACTGGTGTTATTACGCTGACCGCCAAGCCCAACCATACCGGCTCTATCATTAAGACGATTGTGACGGGCACACTTCCTAGCGGTATCTCGGCCGGCGCGACGCTGTACATCCGCCCGACGCCTGTCTCCGCACCTGTCGTTACGGGGCAAGGGATTGAGATTACCGAGAATCTTGCGACGCTCAGCTACACGCTGGACCAGCTTGGATACAAGGATACCTCTGTCATTGAATGGTATCGCGAGACAGGTCCCAATACGACAAACGGCGTTCATATCGGCACGATGCGTAACGACGCGAACGAGTTCTTCGTAGATGAGCCGTATACAAACTATGCTCTTAATAAGTACGATGTTGGTTATTACTTACGCGCTGTTATCACACCAAAGTATGAGTTCAGCTCTTCCGGGGAACCCATCACGGTTTACTCCAAGCGTGCTGTCACGGCGGCTGACGTAACAGACAGGTCATTGTATACCGACTTTAAGAATTTGTATTTTACCAATGAAGACCATATGACCACCAAGGGCCGATGGTTCTTTGATCGCGTGAGCGGTTCAGCAGTCCCGTGGGGATGGGGGATTGGAACCAACGGCACGGATAAGATTTGGGGTCTTCAGAACAATTCCGGCGGTACGAACACCAGATTCGTGTTCGGTCAAACCGGCAGCTACAGCGACATGTCGATGGTCCTGAACTACTCCTCAAGTAAGGTCGAGGGTCAGGGCTTCGGAGGTAACGGTAACTTCTTGGATCTCTATGTTAAATACGATCCAGCGACCCGAGTGGGATACGGCCTTCGTGTAGAACGTACCGCTGCCGGAGGCTCTAACGCCACGATGTGGACGCTGTATAAATATGACGGCAATAATCAGACTATGTTGAGCGAGCCGATTAGGACAGCTGCGTTTATGCCGAAGAGCACCATTACCGTTTCCGTAACGGGCAGCACCCTTCGCGTCCAGGCATCGACGCAGTCCAAGAAGACGCCACTGCAAACCCAGCAAAATCTGGCTAATTCGGTTGACATTTCGTGGACGGATGAAACCGGCGCATTGGGTAAAAACAATTTTGGAGGATTCGGCATCCGCATTAACAACTCTGGCAACTCCTCTTATGACTATGCCGGCAGCGGTATGACAACCAATAACACCGTCATGCTGCACAACGTAAGAGTTGACGCTTCGGAAAGAAATCATGTGGTAACGTTTGATACCAATGGAGGTTCTGCGGTTGCTTCGCAGGTTGTGAATGAGGGGGGCAAAATTGTACAGCCGGAAGACCCGACCAGGTCCGGCTACCTGTTTGGCGGCTGGTTCAGCGACGCCAAACTTGAGACCCCGTGGAACTTCGACATGCCTGTCACCACCGACATGACGTTGTACGCCGGTTGGAAAAAGATTGTAGTCCTCTCGGCGACTCCGTCAGCCTCGGTCGAGCAGCTGGGTGACAACAAGAACAAGCTAACAATTAAAATCTCCGAGGCGCTTTCTGACGGCAGCACCAACGTCATCAGCGAGACCTTCAGTATCCGCAATAACGCGGCCGACACCTACAAGGTCGATAAATACAAGGTGTATGTTAACACCAAGGGGAACACCCAAATCCGGGAGTGTTATTTCGTGGAGTAGATTGCCAAGGACTCCGGTGCCTGGTGGGAAATCGTAGGTTCTGAGATTCAGAATGTTCTAGTAAGAAAGGGGAGGCTGGTTACTAGAATAGCTTCCCCTTTTTTTGCGTTTTAGAGGCCTGCTTGAACCTGTTTTCGGTGCATCTGAAAGATCGCGAAGGCAGCAAACGAATCTCAGGTCGTAGTTCGATAGTTAATAAGGGCCCTAATAACGACTGAGACAGTGTGTTTTCTGAACGTTCGGTCGTCTGTATTTAGGCTTTATGTATTTACTCCTTCAGGTAGGAGAAGAGTAACAATCCAAAAGAAAAGAGCCTTTTTATAATAGGCTCATTTAAACGATACTGTTGATTGTCTTAACTCGTTGATTGGAGCGGAAATCAACAGCCATATTTAACAGAGCTTTATAATAAAAAATGCGTGGGATAGGTCTAATTCTTAATTTTGTAATAATTATTCACTTTTTTAGGAAAGCTTTTGTATTACTATTAAATTGAAATATAAAGAAGGAAGGTGACTCAACTGTGTACGATTTAGTACTGCTCCACCCGCCGACAGTATATGATTTCCGCAAAGAAATGTTATTTACCGGACCCATCAGCGATGTTGTTCCATCTTCACCCGTTTTTGAAATGTATCCAATTGGTTTAACAAGTATTGGCGATTATTTAGAACGATTTGGATTAAAGGTGAAGATTATTAATATTGCTAACCGAATGCTGCAAAATCCTGATTTCGACGTTGAAAAGAAAATTAAAAAAATAAAAACCAAGGCATTCGGCATTGATCTACATTGGCTGCCACATGCCCATGGCAGTGTTGAACTGGCCAGGATCGTGAAAAAATACCATCCTGATACACCCGTTTTGTTTGGTGGTTTGTCAAGTACATATTTTCATAAAGAGTTAATCGAATATCCTTGGATTGACTTTGTGGTGCGCGGCGACACTACGGAAAAGCTCATCCTTATGCTTTTAAATAAGTTGGAACAGAAAAATTGTGATTACACTGATATCCCAAATTTAACTTGGAAACGTGACGGCAAGTACTTTTATAATGCTATGACCTATGTTCCAGATAGTCTGGATGAATTTAATTTTCCGGGATATGGTTATGTCATCCGATCCGTATTTAAATATTGTAATTTGCTGGATCCATTGCCATACAAAGGGTGGCTTCAGTATCCGAACACAGCCATTTTGACCTCAAAAGGGTGTTCCTATAATTGCTTAATCTGCGGTGGTTCAAAAGATGCTTATGCCGTAAACTGTAACCGAAAGAAACTGGTGATGCGATCGCCGAAGAAAATGCTGGAGGACATTGGCCTTATTCAAAGGTTCACACGGGCCCCGATATTTTTATTAAATGACATTCGTCAGGGTGGGCCGGAATATGTTAACGAATTTCTTTCCGGCTTAGAACAAATGGATATAAAAAATGAGATTGTTTTTGAATTATTTAATTATGCAGATGAAGAGTTTTTTAAACGATTAAATAAAGCCATGCCGAAGTACAGCATCGAGTTAACCTTGGAATCAGCGGATGAGGACATCCGCAAATATAATGGAAAGCTGCCTTGTACGAATGCAAAAGTCATTGAGATGCTTCAATTTGCCTTAAAACATGGCTGTGCAAAAATTGATTTATTTTTCATGACTGGAATTCCTAATCAAGATTATGAAAGTGCCATGCGTAATGTGGATTTTTGTGAAAACATTCACAAACAATGTAGTGAAAGTCCGAAAATCTCTTATTTTATTGCTCCACTCTCACCGTTCCTCGACCCAGGAAGTCCTGCCTTTGAGCATCCGGAAACGTATGGCTATAAAAAATTCTGTAACAAGCTGGAAGATTTCCGTGCAGCAATGAAGCAGCCTTCCTGGAAAAACATGCTCAGCTATGAAACGAATAAAATGACGAGAGAGGATATTGTCCGGGCAACCTACGATTCCGCCTTGCGATTAAATGAGTTTAAATACAAACATCATCTTATCCAAAAAGAGGTTCATGATGAAGTTGCCTATAAGATTATGAAGTCGGTTGAGTTCTTAGAGCGGTTGGATGAGATGACCTTGTTGGATAGGGAAGACCAGGCAATTGAAATGGCCAAAATCCAGGATGAGGTTGAACAAATTAATCGCCACAGCATCTGCGGGAAGAACGAATTGAAATGGGAGGTTAAGAAGCTTTTTGCTGATCTCCCATCCTTAACTTATATTGGGCTAGAACTATTAATTCAGGAGATCGTTAAAGGGGTTAAATGTAGGCTGGGGAAAATTGACAGGAATATTGTTCTACAAAGCCACCATACTCCCAAATAAGAAGCTATTGATATTTGCCCAAAATATTTTTCCTCAAAAACCGACAAATAATATAATCAGTAGTGATTAAGATAGCAAAGGAATGGAAAATAACAACGGTAAAAAGTTGTTTGTTTGGGAAACGTGTCAGTTCATGTCACATCCTGCTTTCTTGACAAACATATAGTAATAGTGGTAAATTTGAGTCAGCCGTTGCACGAGAATAGATTTATGTTACAAGCTTGTTCAAAGGTTTCTAACCAGTGTTTGGATAAGAGTATGAAAGTAAAGCTATCACGTTGTAATTTGGTGAATTTTACACATGGCTTGATAGCAAGCCAATAGGAGGATTTTTTTACATGAAAAACGGTAAGGTTAAATGGTTTAACTCAGAAAAAGGTTTCGGATTCATCGAAGGAGAAGACGGTAACGACGTTTTCGTTCATTACTCTGCTATTCAAACAGAAGGTTTCAAAACTCTAGAAGAAGGTCAAGAAGTTTCTTTCGAAGTTGTTGAAGGAGCTCGTGGACCACAAGCTGCTAATGTAACTAAGAAGTAATTTTAATTACGCTAATTATAACAGTCCAGATCTATTCTGGACTGTTTTTTAATGCGTTCAAGGCCAAAAATGCAAGAACGGAAGTTTCCGAGTTGTTCCTCTCTCTACATCCACCAGTTACCTCAACTCTATGAAATCAATTCCAAGTCATTTATGATTTATATTTTGCTATAATAACAGTATTGCACAAATAGTTCTTAACACGGGGTGAGGCAGTTGAAGTTTATCCATACAGCCGATTGGCATTTAGGCAAATTGGTCCACGGAGTTTATATGACTGAAAATCAGCGGGAGGCATTAGAGCAATTTGTTGACATCGTAGCGGAAGAAAAACCGGACGCGGTTGTCATCGCAGGTGATTTGTATGACAGGTCAGTCCCGCCGACCGATGCTGTGGAATTACTTGACGAAATTCTATTTAAAATTAATGTCGTCTTGAAAACTCCGATTATCAGCATTGCCGGTAACCATGATAGCGCCGAACGGCTTTCATTCGGGAGTTCATGGTACAAGCATAGCCAATTTTATTTATCAGGCAAGCTAACAAATTCCTTTGACCCTGTTCGGATTAACGGAGCCAATTTTTATCTGCTTCCTTATGCAGAGCCTGGTGTTGTCCGCCAGATTTTGAATGATGATACCATTCATTCACATCAAGATGCGATGAAAGCGATGATTGGTAAAATAGAAGAATCAATCAATCCTAATGAACCAAATATTTTTGTGGGACATGCCTTCGTATTAGGAGGCCAAACCTCTGACTCCGAACGGATGTTGTCCGTGGGAGGTTCTGGGTGTGTAACTGCAGACCTCTTCGAGCCATTTTCTTATACGGCATTGGGGCATTTACACAGCCCTGATGCGATCCGTCATCAAACGGTCAAATATTCAGGTTCCCTATTAAAATACTCTTTTTCGGAAGCAAAGCAAAATAAGTCTATCTCGATTATTGAAATGGATGAAAAAGGGAACTTTACTCAACGCCTGCGGTCACTAAACCCAACCTATGATATGCGCGAAATCGAGGGCTATATGGAAGAGCTATTGGATCCGCAATTTTATGAAAAACAACGCAGCCATGATTATTTAAAAATTACCTTATTGGACGAAGGGGAAATCATCGATCCGATTAACAAGTTGCGTCAGGTATATCCAAACGTCCTACATCTTGAACGGAAAATTGAACTGACGGACTTAAAGAAAAAGCAATCTTTTAACTCCATCAAAAGCGAGAAAAAGTCGGAACTCGAACTGTTTGAACAATTTTATTCTGACATGACAACATCCGAATTTTCTGAGGACAAAAAATCAGCCATGATCGGAATCATCGAAAAAGCGTTGCGAGGGGAAGTGGTAAGATGAGACCGTTAAAACTAACCATGAAGGCGTTTGGACCTTATGCGGGAACGGAGACAATCGATTTTACCGTGCTGGGTAACCGTACAATGTTTGTCATCTCTGGAAAAACAGGAGCTGGCAAAACCACAATATTTGATGCAATTAGTTATGCCATCTATGGAAAGGCTAGCGGGGAAGATCGGAACGGTCCGGAGCTTAGGAGCCAGTTTGCCAAAGATGACTTATTAACTGAGGTATCATTGGACTTCTCCCTGCGAAACAAGATGTACTCGATTACTAGATCGCCGCAGCAGCTGAAAAAGAAGGATAAAGGGGACGGTTATACACAGATTGGGGCTAAAGCAGAACTATATGCGATCGAAGACGGAGAAAAGCAGCTGCTGGCTTCTAAAATTAGCGATGTCGAAGAAAAAATTAAAGAGATCATGCTAATAGATGCCAATCAATTCCGGCAAATTCTTATGATCCCCCAAGGCGAATTCCGGAAGCTGTTAACTTCCGATAGTAAAGACAAAGAAGTGATCTTGCAGCGGTTGTTTCATACGCAGCTATATAAAGCCATTGAGGAAAAATTAAAGGAAGAGGCAACGGAACTTAAAAGGTCAGTTGATGACAAGGTCCAGCTCCGAAATGAAGCCATCCGCCGTATCCAGGCTCTAACCAATGAAGAGCTCAAGGCCTATCTGGAGGCCGGCAGCACGAACGATATACTTATTATGCCATTGCTATTAAGCGAAATTGAGACCATGAGCGAAAGGCTCAACCAAAAGGAAGGGCAAATTAAGCAAAAGGGTCTAGAAAAAGAAGCTTTGACTTCCAAGCTGATAGAAGCTCAAGATTTGCTAAAACAGCTGCAAAAAAAGCAGGCATTAGAGACTCAGAAAGCCGATCTTGAATCGCAAAAACAATTGGTTGCTGAAAAAGAAAAGCAAGTTCAATTAGCTCAAAAGGCAGCGCTATTGGAGAGCAAAGAAGAGGCATGCCACCGGTTAAAGCGTGATATGGACAGGGCAGAAGAAAATGTCCAGACGATAAAAGCCAATCTAATCAACCTTGATATTCAAGCTAAACAATATGAACAGCGATTGCAGGCAGAACTAGATCGCGAGAATGAGCGGCAAGCAGCACTCGAGCAGATAAACTTCCTGGTCAATATGAAAGAGGATGTTTATTCATTTGAAAGATTCAAGAAAGAGACAAGTCAAACAGAAGCTTCCTTGAAGGTTGCTAATAGAAAGCAACAAGAATATCAAAATCAATATGAGCAAAATGATAGGCAACTGAAGTCATTAAGACAGCAGAAGGATGAAATTGAAAAAAGCAAAATTGCCTTTTTAGAAAATAAGGCGAAGTTAGAAAAATATGAAACAGAACTTGAACGCTTGGCTAAGTTTGAAGATAAGTCAATTCAGCATCAAAAAGCAGAACAGTTTTTAAAAACAGCAACAGAACGGTATCAAAATAGTCTGTCGAGATATAATGATGCCAAAGCCCTTGTGGAGGAGCTTGAGAAAAAGTGGCTGCATGGACAAGCAGCGGTAATAGCTGCGACCCTATCTGATGGAGAACCTTGTCCGGTATGCGGATCACAGCATCACCCATCTCCTGCTTTAGAAATGAATGAACAACTGCCAAAACAAGAGGATCTAAAAGCAGCAAAAGAGCAGGCTGCAAAGTGGGAAACGACAAAATCGGCGGACGAAGCCAAACTTTACCAAAGCCAAGCAGAGGAAAGGCGTCAGTCAGAAGCTGTGCAGGAGTTATGGCAGGAAATTCAGCAAACACGAGAGGACTTTTCTGTTAACGATCTCCCATATGTAAAAGCGGAGATCACTTCTTTGAAAAGCAACATAATCCATACACAAGAAAAGCTTGTTTTGCAAATAAAACAGCTTCAGCAAATAGTGGAACGGATTGAAAAAGGGGAGCAAACTAGTGCTTCCTTACAAAGTGCTATTTCCGACATGACGAAGGAAATCAATGATTTAACAGTTCAGGTGACAGAGAAGAGAACCAAATTAGAACGGATGATGAACTCAATCCCGGAAAGTCTTCGTTCTGAAGCTGAGTATGAAAGAGTTTTGGCTGAATCTCAGCTGAACCATCAAAAACTGGTCAAGCAGCTGGAGCAGGCTCAGCAGAATTTTAATGCAGTGAAGGAAAAACATGCCACTGAAACTGCTAGATTACAAGATGCGGACCAGCTTTTTATCACAAAACAACAGGAACTAAAATTGGAGCGGGAATTGTTTAAGAATTTGCTTGTTGAACAAGGCTTTGAAAATTATACCCAATATCATGCTTCCAAGATGACTGAAGTTGAAATTCAGAAACTTTCCACCGATATCCGCATGTACCATGAGGAGTTACGGTCAGTTACGGACAGGCTAACGGAACTAACCGAACGGTTAACGAATATTAAAATACCTGATTTAGATGGATTGAGAACGGAACTGGAAAAAGTAAACCATGAACTTGAAATACTTAACCAGGAAAGAACGGACCTACTGGTGAAAAAGCAAAACAACGAGGAAATATATCAGCGTGTTCAGGAGTTAAACGAAAAGGTTAAATTGCTAGAGGATCGATACACGCTGATTGGTCATCTTTACAAGATTGCCAAAGGTGACAATAATTTTAAAATAACTTTTGAAAGGTATGTGCTCGCATCGTTTTTAGATGATATTTTACAAGAAGCGAACATTCGGCTCAGAAAAATGACGTCGGGGCGTTTTCGGCTGCTGAGAAAAACAGACCGTGCCAAAGGAAATGCCCAAAGTGGATTGGAATTGTTAGTCTTTGACCAATACACTGGACAGGAGCGCCACGTCAAAACGCTTTCTGGTGGGGAAAGCTTTAAGGCCTCTTTATCATTAGCGTTGGGCTTGGCGGATGTTGTGCAAAATTATGCGGGCGGTGTGTCGTTAGAAACGATGTTTATTGATGAAGGGTTTGGCACGCTCGACCCAGAATCTCTAGATCAAGCCATTGAAGCGTTAATGGATATTCAAAATAGTGGTCGCTTAGTAGGAATTATTTCGCACGTTCCCGAATTGAAGGAACGGATTGATGCCCGATTAGAGGTCATCGCCGGTCAAACTGGAAGCAGGACAGAGTTCGTGTTTATAAATTAATTAATCAGGGTCTTTTAAAGATATAATTCTCTTTAAGAGACCCGATTTTTTTGTATCAAGATAATTTTTTAGCAAGGGAACGCCCAGCTTGACGACCAGTAAATAAGCAGCCGCCAAGGAAGGTTCCTTCGAGTGACCGGTAACCATGAATGCCTCCGCCGCCAAACCCTGATACTTCACCCGCTGCATAAAGTCCCGGTACAGGTTTTCCTGAAGAATCCAATACTCTACCTGATAAATCGGTTTGAAGACCGCCAAGTGTTTTTCGAGTGACGATGTTTAATCGAACTGCAATTAATGGGCCAGCCTTTGGGTCCAAAATTTTATGCAGCGGGGCCACTCGGATTAGTTTGTCTCCCAAATAATTCCTTGCACCACGCATAGCGGTTATCTGCAAATCCTTTGTAAATTTATTATCTATTTCCCTGTCCCTGGCTTGGATTTGCCGTTCCACTTCATCCAATTTCAGCAAATGGTTTCCAACAAGCTTATTCATACCTGAAACCAGCTCCGGCAATGTTTGGGCGATAACAAAATCCTCACCTTTGTCCATAAATGCTTTCACTGGCGCAGTAGGGCCGGGAAGTACCCGTGCCAATACTTTTTTGATGCTCTTACCTGTGAGGTCGGGATTTTGTTCCGAACCGGAAAGGGCAAATTCTTTTTCAATAATTTTTTCCGTTAAAATAAACCAAGAATAATCATAACCCGTTTTCATTATCGCTTCTAAGGTACCGAGAGTATCGAAGCCTGGAAAATTAGGGGCGGGAAACCGCCTTCCTGTTGCATCAAGCCATAGTGATGAAGGACCTGGCAATATTCGGATTCCATGCATAGGCCAAATCGGGTTCCAGTTCCTAATACCCTCTGTATAATGCCACATCCGGTCGCGGTTAACGATTCTTCCCCCGGCATTTTCTGTAATAGCCAACATCCGTCCATCTACATGTTCGGGTACACCTGATATCATATTCCTTGGGATAGGTCCCAGCCTTGATGGCCAGTTTTTGCGGATTAACTCATGGTTCCCCCCAATACCACCACTAGTCACGACTACTGCTTGTGATTGAAACTCAAAATCTGCTATTCTTTCACGCGAACTGGATTCTCCACGTGCTGCATTACTGGGGATGAGTATATCACCTCTTACTCCAACAACAGTACCATTTTCTGTGATTAAACTGTTCACCCGGTGTCGTGGACGATAATCGACATGACCATCTGCCATTGCTATGCGTACTCTTTCTTCAAACGGTTTAACAATGCCGGGACCTGTACCCCATACAATATGAAATCGCGGTACTGAGTTGCCATGGCCTTCAGCGAGATAACCGCCCCGTTCTGCCCAGCCGACAACCGGAAAAAATCGGACACCCATATCGTATAACCATTGCCGTTTTTCGCCTGCAGCGAAGTCCACATAGGCCTCAGCCCATTTTTTTGCCCAATAATCTTCATCCTCTTCCCGGTCAAACCCTGCTGCGCCCAACCAATCCTGCCAGGCAAGTTCCTTGGAATCTTTAATACCCATTCGGCGCTGCTCAGGTGAGTTAACCAAAAAGAGGCCTCCAAACGACCACCATGCCTGTCCGCCAAATGAGGCCTCCGGTTCTTGGTCTAATAGTAGAACTTTCTTTCTAGAAGCTGCCAGTTCGGTGGTGGCTACAAGCCCGGCTAGACCTGCTCCAACTACTATCACGTCATACTTCAAATTCATTCCCCCCCGTGAAACATTATTTTATCTTGTTGAATCAGATAGTATTCAAAATATACAGAAAAGTCAATACGATTAAAACATCACCTATGAAAGTATGAGTGAGCTAAATATTTCCCAACTTTATGAAATTGGAAAGTAAACCTGATTATGCCATAATAATTTCATAGAAAACATGCAAACA
Source organism: Neobacillus dielmonensis (assembly GCF_000612665.1). Taxonomy (GTDB): domain Bacteria; phylum Bacillota; class Bacilli; order Bacillales; family Cytobacillaceae; genus Neobacillus; species Neobacillus dielmonensis. Next base: position 5,115 of record NZ_HG942084.1, on the reverse strand, counting down.
ATAAGGAGTGCGGCAGCAGAAAATGGGGAAAAATCCACTCAGGATAAAATTTACTACAACAATGGAAGAGGGGTTAAATTGCAAGCAACCGCCAATATGACTAATAAAAGAAATTCCTTTTTATTATTATTTGGGGTAGGTATTTCCTCATTAGGTGATTTCATTTATATTATAGCTATCAATATATTTGTATTGAAATTAACAGGCTCCGCTGCAGCGGTGGCCGGATTGTGGATCATTGGCCCGATTGCGGCCATATTGACTAAATTTTGGTCAGGCAGTATTATCGATCGGGCAAATAAACGCGAATTGATGATTTTAACTGATTTCATTCGAGCCTTGGTAGTTGCGATTATACCGATACTTCCATCCATTTGGCTGATTTATGTTTGTTTGTTTTTTTTGTCGGCTGCTAAAGCCTTCTTTGAACCGGCTTCGGTTACCTATATAACCAGTATCATCCCAAGAGAAAATCGTAAGCAATTTAACGCGTTACGAAGTTTTGTAACCTCAGGTGCGTTAGTAGTGGGTCCAGCCATTGCGGGTGCCCTCCTGATGTTCACAACTGCTAATGCGGCCATTTGGATTAATGCGGTTTCGTTTGCTGTCTCAGCCTTCATGTTATTTCTCCTGCCAAATGTGGAGAAGTCAGGGAATCACTCACAATCTATTACTCTTAAGGTCTTAATGAATGATTGGAAGCAGGTTTTATCGTATTCAAAAAAACATTCATACATAGCTGCTGTTTTTTTTCTCGGACAGTTTTTTTGGATTATTGCACTAGGGATGGATGCCCAGGAGGTCGTCTTTATTGAAAAGGTAGTTGGGCTGACTGAAACAGATTATGGCTTGCTAGTCTCTATTACAGGAATTGGGTATCTTGTCGGTTCCTCTGCTCTATCTTATTTTTCTAGACGGTTATCTATAAAACTATTGCTAGGTTTAGGATACGTAATGGTAGCAGCTGGTTATATCATTTATGCCTTTTCCACGTCCTTTTTGTTGGTAGCAATCGGTTTTATCGTTCTAGGATTCTTTAATTCTTTCTCAAATGCAGGATTAGTCACTTTTTATCAAAATAATGTACCTGTCGAAATCATGGGCCGAATTTCAAGCGTTTTTGGAACCATTCAAAGTATTCTACAAATCGGTCTGGTGTTATTGATTGGTTTTTCTGGCGAACTGTTCCCATTGCGGTACAGCATGATTTTTGCCTCAATTCTTATATTTTGTTCTAGTATATTGTTGGTGCTGCTGGTATGTCAGCGGTCCAAGGAAAGCTACTATCGTGAAATTATGGAGGAAGTATCACTATAATGTCAGATTAGAAGCAGGTGAACAATGAATTCATTACCATGCAAGGGATGCAAAGGTTTATGCTGCGGTCCTGTCTCAATCACGGCTAAAGAGCTTGTCAAAATTAAAAAGAAAGTAAAAGCAATGCCGTCTAGATTACGTACTAATCTAGAAAAGCAAACACGGTATCACGGGACATGTATTTTTTATGATGTTGAAAATGATAAATGCGGTATTTACTCAGCAAGGCCGGAAGTATGTAAGAGGTTTGGCTATCATAAAAATTTAGCCTGTTTCCGGAACCCAACACTGGCGGTTTCAGACAATTATATACAAAAAGAAAAAATTGGCGTCCTATCCATTGACTATACCTGGAAGGACTTTTAAAAAATGCTCTGCGGAAATCAACAGCAAAATTTAACAGAGCTTTTTAAAAAAAGGACGGATTGAATGATACAAAATATTGATTGGCAGGATGATAGTATAGTAAAAAGGTTGTATCAATTGCAGCGGGAAGCTTATTTAGTAGAAGCCCGGTTGATTAACTTTTATGACATCCCTCCATTACAAGAGACGCTATCGGAGTTCAGAAATTGCGGTGAATCCTTTATAGGCTTTTTTGAGCAAGGTGAACTTGCGGGGGCAGTTTCCTATACTGTCGATAGCCAAGAACTCACCATTTGCCGAATGGTAGTGGATCCCAATTTCTTCCGAAAAGGAATTGCGCAAAATCTTTTAGCCGCCGTTGAAAATGTTCATCCGGATAGTAAAGTTATTTACGTGTCAACCGGTAAAGACAATATCCCAGCCAAAAGTTTGTATTTAAAAAATGGGTTCAAGCTAACTAGCGATATCGAAGTAGCACCCAACTTTTATATGAGCCAGTTCCAGAAGAAGAAAGAGTAGATACAGTGGAATACCCCTATCTTTTAAAAGAGAATGGGGTTTTTTTATGTCAAAGCAGGAAATAAGCAATAGCTGTCAAAAAAGTATGTAAATGAATTCAGGGAGTGATGGATATGTCAAAGGTAAAAGCAGGAATCGATGCCGGCGGTTCACTTTTGAAAATAGCTTATAAAGAAAATAATCGCATTCACTTTAAAAAATTCCCGATAGAAAAGGCGGATGTAGCAATTAGCTGGGTAAAGGCAGCAGGAGTGGACGTTCAAGCTGTTTTAACTGGCGGCAAAGCGCATATCCTACAAAAAAACTATTTTCCTGACGCGACAATTGTGCCTGAATTTCAAGCAACCTGTGACGGTGCACGGTTCTTATTAGCCGAACAGGGAGCAAAGGTCGAGGACTCTTTCCTAATAATCAATATCGGCACCGGTACCTCTTGGCACTTAGTAAAGGGGGAAAACTATGAAAGGATCCTTGGAAGCGGCCTTGGCGGAGGAACTTTTGTTGGTCTTGGCTCCCTGTTGGCTAACAGTCAGGATTATGATCAACTGACAAGCCTAGCAAGCAAGGGCTCAAAGGGAAATTTGGATTTGTTGGTAAAAGATATTTACGAATCCGACGAGTCGCCTATTAATGGAGACTTAACAGCAGCCAATTTTGCAAAGGCTGCAAAGGTTATGCATTCAGAAGCGGACCGAATGGCTGCAGTCACCAATATGATTGCCGAAACCATCATTTTGTTAACGTTGCAGGCAGCTGCTCTACACAAAGTAAAAGATATTGTCCTGATTGGCAGCACGTTACTTAATAATCCTTTTTTAAAGACGACGCTTGAAAACTATCTAGTGATGCTTGGGCTAACGCCAGTATTTGTAGCAAACGGGGAATTCTCAAGTTCCTATGGAGCCCTTCTATCTGTTTGAAATTGGACACTTGAACTATCTTGCCAATCAAGCTACAGTAAAGAGGAAGACCGTTAAAGAAGGTGGCAAGCTTGGAAAAAAGATATTTTACCATTGGAATGGCAGGTCATATTGACCATGGGAAAACATCGCTGACGAAGGCGTTAACGAATGTTGATACAGATCGTCTGAAAGAAGAGAAAGAACGGCAAATTTCAATAGAACTTGGTTTTGCTCCACTTTATGAGGATGACGAAATTCAGATTTCTGTCATAGATGTTCCCGGACATGAGCGGTTTATTCGCCAAATGATTGCTGGCGTCGCTGGCATTGATTTAGTCGTACTTGTGGTTGCTGCTGATGAGGGTGTGATGCCGCAAACGCGGGAACACCTTGAAATTTTAAAATTCTTAGGTGTTAAGAATGGAATCATAGCCATTACCAAAATTGATCGAGTTGATGAGGAGTTCATTGAACTCGTCAAGGATGATATTCTGGAGGAACTAAAGGGGTCAGTATTTGAAAATTCCCCCTTTGTTTTAGTGGACAGCCTATCCAATAAAGGAATTGGCCAGATAAAGGAGCTAATTATTTTAAAGCTTAAAGAACAAGAGATGCGCGACGCAAAGGGACCATTCCGGCTCCCGATTGACCAAGTGTTTACAGTAAAAGGCCAAGGAACTGTGGTCCGTGGGACTGTGTACGAAGGAACCGTCGAGGAAGGCCAGGCGTTGAAAATTATGCCTAAAGGACTGGATGTTCGTGCCCGCCAAATACAGGTTCACCATAAGCAAGCGGTTAAAGCATTTGCCGGACAACGGGCAGCAGTAAATTTGTCAGGAGTCGCAAAAGAACTGGTAGAGCGGGGAGATGTACTTGTATCATCTGAACACTTTATAGTCACAAAAATTATTGATGTAGCTATTTTACTGGTGGATGAGTTGGAGCATATCGTAAAACAGAGGATGCCCATTAAGCTTCATATTGGTACATCTGAAGTGATGGGGCGGATTGTATTTTTTGACAGGAATGAAGTAAAAGAGGATAATGGCGAAATTCTCTGCCAACTCCGGCTTGAAGAGGAAATTTTGACAAAGCGCGGCGACCGATTTATTTTACGGCGGCCAAGTCCTCAAGAAACGATCGGCGGCGGCTGGGTGATTGACCCAAGGGGAAATAAATATCGGTTTGGCAGCCAAACCATTGATGAGCTCGAAAAGAAAAAAGAAGGTTCACCAAAAGAACGGGTTACTGCCGCATTACTCGAGGCAAAAAGCTTAACAGTAAATGAATTAATAAAACGCACAGCCTTAGATGAAATTACTTTAACCAACCAGTTGAGTGACGCCGACTTTGTTTTATTTAATGGTAAAGAGTACACACTAAGGGTGTTAATTCATCAAATCGAAGAAGATATTTATGATCGGCTGCAGGAGTACCATCATCAATACCCAATGAAGCCTGGATTGAATAAAGCGGAATTATTCCAGGCTATGCAAAAGAAATTTCCCAAGCCGCTTTTGGATTTTGTGGTTGAAAATGGCATATCGAGTGAAGTATTTAAACGGAGAGAGCAATTTGTTTCCTTGCAGATTTTTGTTCCCCATGTGCCAAACAACTGGGCAAAACGAGCAGAAAACCTTTTGGAGGAGTTAAAGAGAGACGGATTAAAGGTTCGCTATTTGAAGGATTATTTTTCTTCAGCAGGAATACCAGACCAGCTTAGCGGGGACCTAAAACGTTTCTTCGAAGACACGGGCCAAATGGTCCAACTAGATGACCAATTTGCCTATCATGGGGATGTTTTTAACGAAGCCGTTTCCAAACTGATTAATCAGACTAGCGCTGAATTTGAGGTGGGAGAGGCTAAGGATATACTCGATTTATCTAGGAAATATATTATTCCTTTTTTAGAAAGATTAGATGCAAAAGGTTTAACAAACCGAGTGGACAATAAACGGGAATGGAAAAGTAAAGCAAAAAGAGGCTGAAAATCAGCCTCAGATTGTCGAGA
>NZ_HG942083.1 GCF_000612665.1 Neobacillus dielmonensis | reverse complement strand
AATTTAAAAAAGATGGCGACATGGATTTGGGATAAACCAAAAATGGCATAAAAATTGACCCCGGAGGGGTCAGTTTGAATACAAAACTACAGTAAAAAAGGGTCATAATTAGAAAAAGGCACCCGAATGTGAACATTCGGAATGCCTTTTGTCTACAATCTGACAGGCCTTAGCTCGCTAAAGCCTGTTTTTTATTTATATTTCCCTTCGCAATGCTTTTAGTACATCCACTTTGACAGCCCTTTGTGCCGGACGCAGGCCAGACAGGATGGTTACACCATAGCAGATGATGATGCAAATAATCGGTAAAACGACCGGTATGTCACTAAAAATCAACTTCGTTGAAGATGCTTGCTCGCCAAATGCCTGATTGATAATTAGCGGCAGCAGTAAATTAACCGCAAAGCTAATCAAATAAGAAATAATCGTTCCGATTAAAGCACCCACGATGCCGATATAGCTGCTCTCGAGCAAGAAAATTTTCTTAATGGTTTTTGGATTAGCGCCGATTGCTTTCATAATGCCAATATCGGGCGCTCTCTCGGTTACAGCCATTGTCATTGTATTATAAATGCCAATCGAGGCAATAATAATAGCAATGGTGCCAATAAAGATAAGGCCTGCTTTGACGATCATAAAGACTAGATTGACTTCTTTTAATTCATTCACGACCGAATAAGTAAAGTAGCCATTTTCCTTTAATTGGTCGACAATCCCTTGGACTGATTCCATATTTTTCGCAAAAATGGTCACCTCGTCATAAGTATCATCGGTTTCGCTCAAGTCTTCTGTTGCAGGACTGTTCGGATCAAGCAGCAATCCCCTAGATGTACTGGTAAACTCCTCGATCTCCTTCAATAACACATTTGAAATAAATACATTTTGATCTATCATCCATTCCTTGGTTGGTTTACTAGCAATTCCGACGACTGTTAAAGGAATCCTTTTTTCCTCCAACTCACCATTCTTATACTGTTTTACCGACAGTTCTACCTTTTCACCCAATAGTTTTCCTTTGTATGAGTACTCAGATTTTATTTGTCCTGTTTCGTCATATAGCTCCCCATTTGCATTCTTTAATGCTAGGTTTAGAGGAAAATTATATCCGACCACAATCTCATCCTTTGAGGCAGGCAGCCGGCCTTCTGACAATTCAAAACCAGCCTTCGTTTCATCCGAAAAATCCGTAACGAATGTTTGAGCCCCTTCTTGATAATCCCCTATCGAATAAACGCTTTCCTGCTGCAAGTTTTTTCTGCTCGTAACGGCCTTCACGTCTTTAATTGATTTAAAATATTGAACGTCCTCCACTTTAACAGGACGAACATTGCCTTTTGACTCTAATTCTTTGCCATGTACATCAATTTGAGTAATCACCCTGCGTTCAGTAATTTCTTTAACAACTGATTTTTGCAAGCCAAAGCCTACGGAAGCCAATACGATTAGAAAGGCACAGCCTATCGCGGTGGCCAATATGGTCATCATTACCCGCGTTTTATTTTTCTTCATATTTTGCCGCACAAAACGGAATTGGTCCTTTAGCTTCATACCAATACCTCCTCCACTATCATGCCGTCTATTAATTCAATCTTTCGGTCTCCAATATCAGCCACTTTGTCATCATGGGTTATAATTAGGAATGTAATCCCCAAATCCCGATTCAGTTGCTTTATAAACTTAAGCAAATCCTCTTCTGTCTCACTATCAAGACTGCCCGTCGGTTCATCTGCCAATATCACTGGTGGATTGACGATTAATGCCCTGGCAATGCTCACCCGTTGCTGCTGGCCACCCGATAATTCACTTGGATAATGATCCTGATAATCCAGTAAGCCCACTCTGTCCATCATTTCTTCTGTTTGTTGTTTTCTGTCGTTCTCATTCAATCCTTTTAAAATCAATGGCAGCTCCACATTTTGAAAAGCTGTCATACTTGGAATCAATTGAAAGCTTTGAAAAATGAATCCAAGATTGTTAATTCGGAAATCGGCAAACTTCGCTTCATTCAAGTCTGTTACTTTTTCATTGGCAATCCAAATCTCGCCTTCCTTTGGGCGAATAAACCCGCTTATTAAGTTGAGAAGTGTGGATTTCCCAGAGCCGCTTCGGCCTACGATCGTGACAATTTCCCCTCGGTTAACGGAAAGAGAAATATTCCTAAGTACGGGTACAATCGTTTGTCTCCCTTTCTTTCCGATTACAAATTCATGACTTAAATTGTTTATTTTAATCATCCTGTAATTCCTCCTGCTCCCTTGCTTACAACCTATTAGACGAATCAATCCGGCCCAACCCCTACAGTTTTAATAAAAAATTTGTTGATTAATACAATCTTGGTAATATTTTTACATTGTGGGTAAAATAGGTGAAACAATAGGTTTTATTGGTCTTTTTCAGATAGAAAATTTATAATAAAAAAATCAACCATTCCTAAGAAGGCAAGGAGATACAATGGAGAAACTACGACCAGTATGGGAAATGTTTGTCCGATTCTGGAAAAAGCGGCATTTAACACAAATCTTACTATTAATTATTCTTGTCGTCGTCTTGACGGCCATTATTTATTTTGCATGGCTGGCAACACGGGCAAATGTCCAATCGTTAAAAGAAGGACTAAGCCAGCCTACTGTTATTTATGATAAAGACGGCGAGGTTGCATCTAATGTGGCAACAAACCGGACAAAAGGCGTAACAATTGAAAATCTTCCGAAGTACGTGCCAAATGCTGTAGTGGCTATTGAAGATGAGCGTTTTTACGAACATAATGGCTTTGATATCAAAGGCATAGCCCGCGCATTTTTTGGTAACATATTCGCTGGAAGAATCACCGGCGGCGGCAGCACACTCACCCAGCAGCTTGCCAAAAATGCGTTGCTTTCACCAGAGCGGACCTATAAACGAAAAGCAGAAGAATTATTTCTAGCAGTCAAAATTGAAAAAGTGTATACAAAAAATGAAATTTTGCAGATGTATGTGAATCAAGTTTATTTTGGCGGCGGCGCTTGGGGAATCGGGAACGCGTCCAAAAAATATTTTAATAAAGATATTGAAGATGTAACGATTAGCCAGGCAGCACTATTAGCAGGTCTGCTTCACGCCCCTGACTATCTTAACCCATTCAAAAATTACGACGAAGCCATCCAGCGGCGAAATGTAGTTTTAGCTAAAATGAAGGAACTGAACATGATCACTGCTGCCGAATACAAGCAGGCGAAGGCCGAAAAAATTACCCTTCATGATGGCGGCGGCAGCAATGTGGAACGGAAATATCCCTATTATGTGGATGCCATCCTAAATGAAGCTGAGTCTAAATACGGGCTGACACAAGACGAAATCATGACCCGGGGTTACCGGATTTATACGGAATTGGACCAGAACCTGCAAACCGGGCTTGAAAAGGTTTATGCCAATAAATCATTGTTTCCAAAAGGGATGGGCGGCGAACTGGTCCAAAGTGGTTCGGTGTTAATGGACCCGGCAAGCGGCGGTGTCCGTGCGCTCGTTGGCGGGCGCGGTGAACATGTATTCCGCGGCTTTAACCGGGCAACCCAATTGAAGGCTCAGCCGGGTTCATCGATTAAACCTCTGGCCGTGTATACCCCCGCATTAGAGGAAGGGTACGACTATGATTCAGAACTGGTAGATGAACCAATTTCTTTCGGGAATTACAAACCGGAAAATTTTACCAAGACCTTTCAAGGCAAGGTTCCGATGTATAAGGCACTGGAAGAATCGTTAAATGTCCCGGCGGTTTGGCTGTTAAACGAAATAGGTTTAGATAAAGGCCTGGACTCATTGAAACGTTTTGGCATACCGGTTGAAAAAGAAGATGAAAACCTGGCCATTGCGTTGGGCGGTATGAGCAAAGGCGTCTCCCCGATGCAAATGGCTAATGCCTTTTCCGTCTTTCCTAACGGGGGTAAACGTTACGACAGCCATTTGATTACGAAAATTGTCGGGCCAACGGGCAATGTCATTGCGGAACATGAGGCAAAGGCGACCAAGGTGACATCTAAAAAAGTGACAAACGAAATAACCTCGATGCTGTTAAATGTTGTCGAAACGGGTACTGGTAAACGAGCTCAAATTCCCGGCGTGTCATTGGCCGGAAAAACTGGTTCTACGCAGCTGCCATTCAGCGGGTTCAGCGGTACAAAAGATCAATGGATGGTTGGTTACACCCCAAATCTTGTCGGTTCCATATGGATTGGTTATGACCAGACAGATCAGCAACATTACTTGCCGAGCTCCAGTTCATCAAATGTGGTTCCGATTTTTAAAGAAATCATGAGGACATCCGTTCAATATCTGCCAGAGGATGAATTTGAAGTGGTATCAGTGAATGCCAGGCTCGCAGGCGAAGCAAACCCTGGAAAAAGTGTAAAAGACCAGGCGGAGGAAATTAGTAAAGAACTGAAGCAAAATGCGGATAAAATTGGCTCTGTCATCAAAGAAAATGCCCCTGGATGGAAGGCAAAATTAGACCAAACAATGGATCAGGTTGGCGAAGCGGTGGATACACTGATTGGAAAACTGAGGAATATACAAAAATAGCACGCCATCAAGGCGTGCTATTTTACCATTGTTAATGGATGAAACAATTTTTCTGCCAACTTCTTAACCTGTTCTTCCTGATAGATTGAAAACACAACAATAAAGCAGGTGGCCGGTCCTGAAGACTTCAATATGTCCACATCCGTTGCAACCATATCCTCTGTCATGGTTTGGGCGGGAAACATCTGTCCTAGTTCATATAATATTCCCTTTGAGCCCACCGGCCATGTAATTACATCCGGTAACAAACTCACTGCTTGAAACAAGGACAGAGGGGCAACCTGCTCCTTCTGTTCAACTACTTCGTTTCCCACTAACGGCAAACCAATGACAGCTAGCTTTAGGTCTTCGCAATCATTCATTTTTTTTATATTGTTGCATGACTTTTTCCCAATTACCACTACTCCAACAGCCGATTGCAATAAAGGAAAATTACTTTCCGTACTACCTGTTATCGGGACATCTTTTAGACCTAATTCATCTAATCCTGTTTGTATCCCCTTTTCTAGCTCCGTCCAAGGATCATTACCGCAAAAATTATGGACCACCACTGAAATAATCTCCCCGCCTGCTGCTATGCATTCCATACTCGCCGTACGAAAAGCATAATAAGCAACCGTCTCGTAAGGAACATGAACATGATCATTCACCTTCATGCCAATTCCACCGCTATTATCACTAGCGACGATTAAACACTCTCCCCCGCCAATAGGTAGGATAACAGCGTTTCTCATTGCTTAAACCCCCTGGCAATGAATCTATTCGAAACAAGACGAGGGGTGAGAACCAAAGCAATGGCGGTATTTAGAATGGATCCGACGAAAAGTGACGGCACCATTCCGATAAAAAAACCAAAATTCATTAAAAATATAAATGGCACAGGAGCTATCAGGGCATTTCCCAGCACAAACACCCCGCCGGCTAATAGTTTGTGCCTTTTATAAAGTTCCCCATAAATCCAAACAAGAACTGCCATTTCACCGGCAATCAAGAAATGCAGGGGACCTAAAGGAAAACCCCCCAGCATCGCGGATAGCAGATGTCCCAATGCACCAACAACTGCTCCAGCGCCTCCCCCTAAGATGGCTGCTGCCAAGAGAGCAGGAAATGCATCTAATGCCACACTTCCAATGAGCGCAGGCACCTTAATCATGGCGCCTGCTGCGGACAAGGCGGTAAACAGCGCCAGTCCACTGATGATTTTCCCTCTATTTCTCATCCTTCCGCTTCCCATCCCTAAACACCTTGGCACTGCGGACATATTCTACATCCTTAACATTGAGGCGAAAGTTGATGACTCTGGCCAGTGCAAAGAAGTAGTCTGACAGTCGATTTAAGTATTGCAACGCAAGCTCTGGTGTTTCCGGGTCTGCTTTCATTAATTTGACCACTAACCGCTCCGCTCTTCTCGTTACCGTCCTGGCTATATGGATGGAGGCAGCAGGTTTGGTTCCTCCTGGTAAAATAAACCGTTCGAGCTCAGGTGCTTCTTTGATGAATTCATCAATTCTTGTTTCTAAATAATCAATTGATTCCTGCTGAAGCTTTAGTTGCCGCTTTTCTGTGATATTGGCAAGGTCGCCTCCACAGTCAAATAACTCATGCTGAATCTTTTCTAAATCATCCAGCACATCCTTAAAAAGTTCCGGCTTCAGTTCCGTAATCGCCTGACCGACAAAGCAGTTCACCTCATCCACAGTTCCATAAGCCTCGACCCTTGTATCATCTTTGTCGACTCTCCCGCCGATAATGCTCGTTTTACCTTTGTCTCCCGTTCTTGTATAAAGTCTCATACTATCATTCCTCCTTTTATCGTCTGGTTAATCCCATACCAGATTACATCCACTTTATCTGCCTTCGCGGCCAGGTCTTGAAAGGCCCAGCCGGTAACATCGCGCCAAATCCGGTTTTCCTTTTCAATCGGAACAATCCCTTTGGTCATATCCGTACCAATGAGGATTAATTGGTGATTTTTTGTTTTTTCCCAACGTTCCCAATGAGTTAGGCATCGATTCCAGATTACCCGGCATTGGGCGGCATCATGTTCCTCTGTTAAGCCCTTTATCCAGATCTCAATACCTTCTAATACAATTAAATCCGCAGTTATATCATCTAACTCAACTGGGAGTGGATGGCCTTCATAGGCCGACAGCCAGTTGCTATTCATGATGTTAAAGTTGTTTTTCACCCAGGACCGTTTGCCGTTAAAGGCACCTCCTGTAATAAAGTGCACCGTTCACCCCTCCTTAAACTGTTACGTGTAAAGCTTAATTCAAAACCAAGATGATGCGGTGTGTTCCAACTCCAAAACTCGCGTTCAACCGGAGCAAATGCAGATAACAAATATTTGATGACCCCTCCATGGGTTACCAAAGCACAGCTCTGAAGGTTTTGGTCCATTACTTCCGTGACAATCCTATTCCAGCCGACATTTACCCTTGCCGTGAACTGCCCAAATGACTCCCCATTGGGGGGACCTTTGTGGAATGGATTCGACAGCCAACGTCGATAGGACTCCGCTTCTTTTAGTTCCTCATATGTTTTTCCTTCCCAATCGCCGAAATTCATTTCTCTTAACTCTTTCATTATATGAAAATCCGGTCCGTGAAATAAGCGTTGTGCCGTTAAAACACAACGATCTAAATCGCTGCAAAAATAACTCTCATACTCCTTGGTGGAGAAAAGTTGATCCTCTTCGTATAATGGTGAATTGCTCCAGCCCAGATAAGCCTTTCGTTTATTCGCTTCTGTCAGGCCATGACGAAATAATGCAATAACCACACGGTCATCCATAACACCAACTCCGTCCCTTCTACAGAAGCTCCTAAAACATCGCCGGTAATCCCGCCAAACCATTTGACAGCCTTCCGTCTGCAAAAGAGCAAACACCACCCCGCTGCCACTGCCAGCACACTTGTTAACAAAAATCTGACATCCATTAGTGCAACTGCCATTAGAAAAAGGAACAAATAGATTGGATAAAGCCAAAGGATCCTTGCTTTAGCAGCAGTTTGAAACAGATGGCCGAGCCCTTCTTGTTTAGCAGATGGAACGGTTAATAACAGACCCCCCAAGCCCATTTTGCTCAAAAAAGGAATACTAACAATCATGATTAGTAATAGCGGCTGGACATGGCTTGTTGCTTCATAGATAAATAGAAACCTGCTGCTTAAAAGAATGATTATCGAGAGAACACCAAAAGCGCCTGTCCTAGGGTCCTTCATGATTTCCAGCCTTTTTTCCCGGTCCCGATAGGAAAAATACGCATCACTAGCATCCATCCAGCCATCCAGATGAATGCCTCCCGTAAGCAAGATCGTCACCAACCAAAGCAGGAAAGCGGAAGCCAGATGTGAAAATGGGGTAAACTCAACCATTAAGTAAATGGTAAGGGAGTAAATAATCCCTTGCAGTAATCCCAAAAGTGGGAAAACTCGAATCGTCATTTTCAGATGTTCCGCATCCATCGGAAATGCCTTTGTTATGGGGATCGCTGTAAAAAATTGCACCCCGATCAAAAAACCTCTAATAAATTTCATGTTCGGCTTCTCCATTGGTGAATGATGTCTTTTACTAAATTCCATTTTAGATGGCTTTTTAGCTTTGCTGCAAGGTCATCAAAGCTTTTATCCTTGAAATCCCCGATTGTATTTACTTCTCGTAAAGGTATCCCTTTTCGGCTGCGGATTAAATTTAACCATTGGTTTCTCCATTCATCGTTATGGAATAAATGATGGAAATACGTTCCGATAACCTGTCCTTCTCTGCCGAAATATCCTTCTTCTCTGCCCTCTTCTGTTAACAAGAAAGAAGAACCTGATTGTTTTAAAAACGTTTGTCCCAGATGGATTTCATAACCGTTCAACTTTCCTTCTGCTTGAAGGCCTGTATTGGAATGAAGGTGTGCTTCGACTCTAATGGTTGCTTTTTCTTTTTGAAAAATCGTTTGCGCCGGAATGACACCTAGTCCCCGTACTTTAGTATTCGGAACTCCCGTATCAGAACCTGCTTCATCAATTAACTCTTCTCCGAGTATTTGATAGCCGCCGCAAATGCCAGCTAGGAAGCCGCCGTTTTTCATAATGTCCAAAATACATTGGTCCAGCCCAGTTTCTTTAAGTTTTTTCAAATCAGCAATTGTACTTTTCGTTCCCGGTATAATGACCGCATCCGGCGAGCCAAATTCATCCCGATGTTTGACCCAGCGAACCCTGACATCATCCTCAAATAAAAACGGCTCTAGATCGCTATAATTAGAAATAAACGGAAGATGGATTGCAGCCACATCAATGGCACCTGTTCCAAGTTGAGAAAATTGACGTTGGATTGACAATGAGTCTTCCCCATCCACCATATGATGGTCCATATAAGGAAGCACCCCCAACACTGGAATGCCGGTTCTCTCCTCAAGCCATTTGATCCCATCATCAAATAAGCTGAGATCTCCTCTGAATTTATTGATTATAATCCCGCAAACCCGCTTTCGTTCCTCTGGCTCTAACAGCTCAAGAGTTCCAACTATGCTGGCAAATACTCCGCCGCGGTCAATGTCTGCCACCAGAATAACCGGTACATCGGCCAGTTCCGCCACCTTCATGTTCACGAGCTCGCGTTCCTTGAGATTGATTTCAACAGGACTGCCCGCGCCCTCTAAGACAATTATGTCATAGTCCTTTTCTAATTGCTTCAACGATTCTTTAATGACCTCAATCCCCTTGTCATAAAAGCTGTCACGGTACTCCCTGCCTGAAAGTGTAACGGTGGCTTTCCCTAAATAAACCACCTCCGCAGCTTGATTCGAGCGGGGTTTCAATAAAATCGGGTTCATCCAAACGCTCGCTTCTGTTTTCGCCGCTTCTGCCTGAATTCCTTGGGCTCTGCCAATCTCTTTCCCATCCTTGGTAACATAGGAATTATTGGACATGTTCTGTGATTTGAATGGTGCGGTTTTCAATCCCTCATTGGCAAACATCCGGCAAAGTGCTGTCACGATAAAGCTTTTGCCTGCATCAGAGGATGTGCCCTGAACCATGATTCCTTTCATCCCCTCACCTCTTTCATTAAAATTGGAATCCCAGCTTCAATTAAATAGGCCTGGTCTGCCTCACGAACCATTTGCTGATGCAGCCTCCCCAATAGGCTTCCATATGTATAGACAAGATTATTGCCCGTTAACGGCTCATACAACACTTCGTTGCTTACTAGAATCAATGCTTTGGCACGGCTCTTAATTTGTTTTATTCCCGTTATAATGCTTTCTTCTACTTGTTGCAAAAAGGCAGCATCCCATGTTTGCTTACTTGAAAATAGCTCATTATTTAAAAGAGTAGTGATACAATCTAATAACACAATATCCTGTTGATGAATCTGACGTGCAGCATCCCCAATTTGAGCTGACTTTTCTATGGTTTTCCAAGGCAGCTCCCCTGATTTCCGATCCTGTTTATGTTTTAAAATTCGTTCCTTCATTTCCTCATCAGAAGGTACACCCGTAGCTAAATAAGTTAACTGGCCGCCAGTTTTTGCAGCTAGATACACAGCGAGTTTTTCGGCGAAACTGCTTTTGCCGCTGCGAACTCCTCCAGTTATGAAAACGAGGGATGGGACATGCGCCACTGTTCGAGCACCTCCATCAGCTGATCATTATCCACTTTGCTTTTTATCGCAAAACGAAGCCACTTTCCTTCCAATCCCGGAAAATTAAAGGTATGGCGGGGAATAATTCCCCCCTGCAGAAGATAGCAAAACAGCTCAAATTGATCCTCACAATACGGATCTCTTAAGAGATAAAAATTCACTTTTGATGGGGAAACTTGAAACTCGCAATCTTGATAAAAATAAAACAGTCGCTCACGTTCCTGGCGGATAAACTCTATCGTTTTTCGAACAAATGACTCATCCTCCATACAAAGCAAACCAGCCGACAAGGCAACTGAGTTGATGCTCCAATGGGGCTGCAAGCGGCCAAGTTTTGTTATTACAGACGGAGAAGCAGCTAAATATCCCAGCCGAATGCCTGGAATGGCATACATCTTGGTCATTGAACGAATAATCATTAAATTAGTATATTGGTTTATGTATGGAATAAAAGATTGATAGTCATCTAAAAAATCATAAAAAGCTTCATCCAGAATAACGGTACAATCGTGTTTCTCACATTCCCTAACAATTGGCTCAATCAAGGATGGTGGAAACTGGATACCAGTTGGATTGTTGGGACTGCAGATAAATACAGCATCTACTTTATCCGCTTTTGAAAGAAAATCGTCGAGGCTCCATTCAAAGTCGGGCCCAAACAATTGATAATAGGTTATTTCACACTGATTGGCCTTACAGGCAGTTTCGTACTCCGAGAAAGCTGGCTGGACAATCAGAACTTTTTTCCCCGCTAGCATCCTTCCAATAAGAGCAATCAGCTCGGCTCCACCATTGCCCATCAATAATGAACCAGTTGGAACATCCTCTTTCTCAGAAATGAGTTGTTTTAGTTTCGTTGCAAAGGGGTCCGGATAGGTCAGAATATCTTGATAAAAACGACTCCAGTTTTCTTTAATGGCCACAGGAGGTCCTAGCGGATTAATGTTGGCACTAAAATCAATATACTTCTCCGGAAGATTCAGGCCCAATGCCTCGTAAAGATAATGCGGATTAGAGCCATGTGAAGGCAGTTTCAAGGATTATCCCTCCAATCCATAAAAATAAGATAAATAAAAATACCGTTTTACTCATGATTGCATTTGCCTGAAGGATGTGACCAGCTTGAATTGGCTGCAGCGGGTCACCCATTTTGGCCCGGTCCGATACAACACCCTTATAATAATTAATTCCGCCCAGCTGGATACCAAGTATCGCAGCCATTGCCGCTTCACCCCAACCACTATTCGGACTAGGATGCTTTACCGCATCACGGAACAAAATAGCCCATGTTTTGCTCCGATGACTGCAAGCAGGACGGTTGCCTAATGCCATCATCATCCCTGTAATCCTGCTAGGTACCCAATTCATGACATCATCCCATTTCGCAGATGCCCAGCCAAATTCTTTAAATCTGTCACTGACATGCCCGACCATCGAATCACAAGTATTTGCAGCCCGATATACCATTGCCAATGGAGCTCCGCCAAGCAATGCCCAAAATAGCGGGGCCGTTACCCCGTCACTCGTATTCTCTGCCACCGTTTCAATGGCTCCCCTGGAAATTTCGCCTTCGGCCAAAGTATCTGTATCACGTCCAACTATATAAGAAAGTTTTGTCCGGGCTTTAGCCAAATCACCTTTTATGAGTGGCTGATAAACCGCCATTGATGCTTCCCGTAAACTTTTTTGAGCAATAGTCGAAGCAATCATTACAGCTTCTGCTGCAATCCCCACATAGGGGTGGATCCGATATGCCAACAAAACAATCAGTGCGGCCACCGCTAGTACGGAAACTAATATAACCAGGAGCATGGCAATACCTTTGGTTTTTCTATGGTTCCCTCGATTCCAACGCTTTTCAAGTAAAGCTATGAAAGACCCGATCCATCGTACCGGATGCGGCCAGTTGGGCGGGTCGCCGACCAGCATATCTAGTAGGTAAGCAAGAGTTATAGAGAGTAAGTGATTGACTAACATACCGATTTCCTTTTTTGTGATTTTTGAATGGCTTCCTTTGTACACTGATAAACAGCTTTGCCAATCAGCTTTCCGAGCGGGGTGATGGTTCCGGCAAAATCTAACTTTCTCCCCATTTGCGTCGCCGCAATCAAAACGCTGTCAGTCGAGGTTCCAGTTGCAGTTGTTCCGGTCACACCATCCATCACATTTAAATCAAACATCGCTTTGGTCTTTGCCTCTGTTGCCGTCATGATACTTTGAATAAAGGCCTCATCTGTCAATTCACCGTTCACAAATATCCAAGTATTGATTGTGCCGGGTACCAGTCCATAGGTATGGGCCTCGCCTTTGGATGCATCAATGGCATTCCCCACTCCGGCGGTCACCACAACCACAAGAGAGAATCCTTCACCTTCCAGCCTTTTGACCACTACATCTTCAAGAAACACAGCTGTCATCATCCCAACTGTGTCTATCGGTTCATAGCCGTTCGACCGCAGATATTCCGCCATTTCCTGAATATGATCGTCACAATTATAATTCTTGTCCACATGGCGATTGACAAATGTCCGATGCCAGCCGGTTCCAGAACCGATGACACCAGAGGACATCGTTCGTAAATAGACGGGTGACCTAAGCGTGATCATCTCGGATGAGAGGGACAGCATTGCTTCGTTTATCTCGGCTTCCGGTTTAACAACTGGGATGTCCGGCAGCAAAACCATCTGCGGAGCGGCAACTGTCGGGTGAGGGTGCTGTTGAATACTAGTCTGATAAACCTTTCTTATTCGTTCTTCCTTCAACACTTCCGCCGGGACATGTTGGATATTGATTTTCCCATTTTCCAACAAAAGCAGCCGGTCACAATACAGCCCAGCCAGGTTTAAGTCATGAAAAATCGAAATGACCGTTAATCTATTTTCTGAGGACCATTGTGTTAATTGGTCCAGTAATTCTTTTTGATAGGATAAATCCAAGTGATTGGTCGGCTCATCCAACAATAATATTTCCGGTTCCTGGGCCAGAGCCTGGGCAAGGAATACTCGTTGTTTCTCCCCGCCAGACAGGTCTTGGATGTTTTTATTCTGAAACGCACCGACTCCGACCTGCTCCATCACTCTTTGAACGACTGCTTCGTCTTGCTTGCTCCAGGTTTGAAAGAATCCTGTTTGATGGGCATAGCGCCCTAGGGACACGGTTTCCTTGACAGTATACGAAAAGGACTCTGACGAATGCTGTGAAAGGACAGCCACTTTTTGCGCAAGCTGTTTCGGACTATATTCTTGAAGCCTTTTCCCTCCTATCAAGATCTCTCCTGATTGGTAGGGCAGAACGCCGCTGATCATTTTTAAAAGCGTCGTCTTTCCACTTCCATTTGGACCCAGAATCCCAAACAATTCACCTTTCTCTACTTCAAACGATATGTCCTTTAAAACAACTTCGCCTGAATAACCACCCGAGACATGTTTCAGCTTCAGCATCCTTTACCCCCTTCTTTCCATTCTTTTTCTTTCAATTAAAATGATAGCAAATACTGGTGCCCCTATTATTGCGGTAATGACTCCGATTGGCAGCTCAGTGGGAGATATCATCGTCCTAGAAACAAGGTCGGCCAGGATGAGGAATCCTCCCCCAATTAATACGGACAAGGGGAGGAGATGCTTATGATCGGGCCCCCATACGATTCTCACAAGATGGGGAATGACCAGACCGACAAACCCAATCGTTCCTGAAACGGCAACCGCTGCCCCTGTTAAAATTGAACCAGCTGTTAACACAATCAGCTTTCGTTTTTGAACATTCACCCCTAAGTGATGTGCCCGTTCCTCTCCGAACGACATAGCGTTCAATTCCTTTGCATTCAAGAAAAGAATGCCCGAACCGACGATAGAAAATGGCAGAATGATTTTTATATATTCCCAGCCCCGCATCGAAACACTTCCCAGCAGCCAACCAATTATTTGCCGCAGCTCATCCCCTGTTAAGGCAATCATTAAGGAAATTAACGCCCCTAAAAAAGAACTAAAAATAATTCCTGTTAAAATGATGGTTTCCACCCGCATCGACCGCTCAATTTTCCTTGCGAATGCCAGTACGAAAAAGATCGTAAGAAACGAACATAAAATGCTGAGCAATGGCAACGTAAATGTCCCTATGATAGGAAGAGCGATGTTAAGAAATAAGGTTAAAACCGCTCCGACCGATGCTCCTGATGACACCCCTAATGTATACGGATCAGCCAGCGGATTTCTGAGGAGGCCTTGAAAGGCAGCCCCTGCAATCGCAAGAGATGCCCCGACTAGGCCTGATAGGATGACTCTGGGCAATCGGATATCCATGACAATACTTACATACATTGGGTCAATTTTATCCAGAGGTATCCATCCAAAAATCTGCGCTAGAAATATGTGCAGGATCGTTGGAACGGGTACTGACACCGTTCCAATCGAAATCCCCAATAATATCGAAATGAGTAGGAATAGCCCGGCTATTAAATAAGCCAGATATTTATTATTTAAATACTTCTGGATAGATTGCCTTGGCAAGATCCTCTACTCCTTCAATAATCCGTGGACCTGAACGGGTGACGCGATCAGAATCCACATCAATAACTTGTTTATTTTTAACGGCTGTGACATTTTCCCAGCCGGCCCTGCTAAGGACTTGTTCAATTGAATTGTCCACATAATAGCCATACGTGGTAATGATAACATCCGGATTTTGTTTAATAACCGCTTCCTGGTCGACTTTTGCCCATCCATCCAAATCACCAGAAACATTCTCCGCATTAATGGCAGTTAGCATTTCATTCATGAACGTATTTTTTCCTGGCGAGTAAATCTCAGGTGCCGGTGAAACTTCAACAAACACTTTTTTCTTTTCTGTGATTTCTGAAGCCTTCTTTTTAATTTCCGCTAGCTTTTCCTTCATTCCCTTGACTAGCTCTTCTGCTTTCAGGGTTTCACCTGTTGCTTTCCCAACCATAAGAATGGAATCATATACTTGATCGAAATTTTGCGCATCATTGACGATTAGAACCGGGATACCAGCATCCTGAAGCTGCTTTAAACCAGCTTCAGAATTATGCGCTGATGAGGCATGAGCCAATACTAAATTTGGCTTCAACGCAATAATTTTTTCAAGATTGATTTCTGTTCCACCCATTTTTTCTTTCTTAGTCGCTTCTTCTGGATAATTATCAAAATCAGAGACTCCGACAATTTCATCTCCCAGGCCTAGGGCATAGGTAATTTCCGTATTGCTTGGCATCAGCGAGACAATTTTTTCTGGCTTTTTCTCTATGGTAATATTATTTCCTAAGGCGTCTTTAATTGTCGTTGGAAAAGCAGCTTGTGCTTGTTCAGTTGTTTTTTCCCCTGGTGTTTCTTTTTTCTCATCTCCTTGGTTCTGCTGTCCGCAGCCTGCTAAAACCCCTAATGTTAATAGGACCGCGAACAATAGTGAGTACCATTTTTTCATTTGTGTTCCTCCTGTTTATGTATGGAATGATCATAAAAAATGCGCTGCACAATAAAAAAACATCTCCATCAATAATGCGTGGAGATGTTGGTACGAGTAGATTTGATTACTATTTTACGAAGTAAAAAGATCTAGACTTCCACACCTCCCTATCCTCGTAGGTTTGTTGGCGCGCAAGAAATAGGCAGGTCTCCTGGCTCATGATCATCGCTTCCTATGCCTTCCCATCCGCTTTAGACAGTGGCATGTATAGGTTGCTCCCATTTACAGTGGCGGGACCGCGCTGGTTTTTCACCAGCTTCCCAATTAAGTTAAAATCTAATAGATTTTAACACCTATCTCTTTCCGATATTTTTTTATGATAGGTTAATTATAGCGAATTGAAAAATGAATTGTATATGATTTTAAAAATATTTTTTCTATCTTTCTCTGCTTTCGTATTTTATCCTTAAATCAAAAGGAGGTATTTCTTTGAAAAAAATTGTCGTTTCTTTTAGTGGAGGCAAGGATTCCACTCTCGGTTTACATCGGCTGTTGCAGTCGAATGAATGGCAAATTGATTCCTTGCTGACAACCTTTTCGCAGGAAAGCCATCGGACCAGTTCTCATCAGGTTAGGGAAGAACTGATTGAGCAGCAGGCAGCAGCCTTAGGAATCCCATTACGAAAGGTATATCTTCCCGATAATAGTACGAATGAAGAGTATGAACATGCTATGGGTGAAGCTTTTCAACAGATTTTTGAAGCTGGAGCTACCCATATCATGTTTGGAGATATACATTTACAGGATCTTAAGGAATATCGCGAGATCATGGTACATAAATTCTCGCTTGAAGCGGTTTTTCCGCTTTGGGGCGAGAGTACGGAAAGTATAATGGCTGAGTTTTTATATATCGGCTTTAAAACGGTGGTAACTGCTGTAGATGGCACCAGGTTGGACACCTCTTTTGCTGGAAGGACTATCGATGACCATTTTTTAAGCGATCTTCCATTTGGAGTGGATAGGTGCGGCGAAAATGGTGAATTTCATACTTTTGTGTTTGACGGACCGATATTTGCTAGACCAATAAATTTTAAGACTCCTGAAAAGTTGATAAAAACAATAGATGCCAACACTGGCAAAGAACGGTTCTACTATGTGGACTTGCTGCCAGGTTGACGAGATCTTACATTACTCTCGGAATAAATGTGTTTTTTAATCACCCGTCGTTTACTCTTGGATAGCTTGCTATTACTCTCTCGGTTGCTGTAGCGTTACTCTCTAAAATGTGTCTGTTTCTCTCGCACGAATTGGAGATTCACAAATGAAAGGAGCAGTTTCCCGCTCCTTTCATCGGTCTTACTGTTCAATATTTCTAAGTAAGTTTGCCATTTCAATAGCAGAAACGGCTGCATCCCAGCCTTTATTGCCTGCCTTAGTACCGGCACGTTCAATAGCCTGCTCAATTGATTCCGTGGTTAATACGCCAAACATGACAGGTATACCGCTATCTAATCCTACCTTTGAGACACCTTTTGAAACCTCGTTGCAAACATAGTCAAAGTGCGGAGTGGAGCCACGGATGACAGTTCCAAGGGTGATAATGGCGTCGTATTTATTGGTTTTCGCCATTTTTTGTGCCACTAACGGGATTTCAAACGCACCAGGTACCCAGGCAACATCCACATCCGTTTCGTTCACACCATGTCTTTTAAGAGCGTCTTGCGCCCCGCCTAATAATTTACTTGTAATAAATTCATTAAAACGTCCTACCACAATACCGATTTTTAAACCAGTACCTACTAAATTACCTTCAAATAATTGTCCCATTTATATTTCCTCCAATCATGATAAATGAAGCAGATGTCCCAACTTATCGTGCTTAGTACGTAAATATTTCTCGTTTTCTGCTCTTGTTTCCATTTGTAACGGTACACGCTCCACAACTTCAAGGTCATACCCTTTCAAACCTTTAATTTTGCGTGGATTATTGGTTAACAGCTTCATTTTCCTTATTCCTAAATCCTTGAGAATTTGTGCCCCAATCCCATACTCCCGTAAATCTGCCGGGAATCCGAGCTTTTCATTTGCTTCGACCGTATCATAGCCCTGCTCTTGCAATTTGTAGGCCCGTAATTTATTGAGAAGTCCAATCCCTCTGCCCTCCTGGCGCAAATAAAGGAGAACTCCGTTACCAGCCTGTTCAATTTGCCGAAGTGCTGCATGAAGCTGCGGTCCACAGTCACAGCGATAGGACCCGAACACATCCCCGGTTAAGCATTCGGAGTGAACCCTGACCAAGATTGGTTTTTTCGGATCGATTTCTCCTTTAACCAACGCCATGTGTTCTTTATCATCGACTAAGTTTGAATAGCCAACTGCTTTAAATTCCCCAAATGCTGTTGGCAGCTTAATCTCAACTTCTCTTTTAACCAACTTGTCCTGCTTGTTCCGATATTGGATTAAATCTTTAATCGTAATCATTTTTACATTTAACTCATCCGCTATTTTCCGAAGCTGAGGGACACGGGCCATTGTTCCATCTTCATTCATAATTTCACAAATGACACCTGCTGGCTTTGCTCCGCAGAGTTTGGCAAGATCCACAGCTGCTTCCGTATGGCCGGTTCTTCTTAATACCCCACCTTTTTTGGCGACCAGGGGAAAAATATGGCCTGGACGTTTAAAATCAGCTGGTTTTGCGTCCGGGTCAATCATGCTTAAAACCGTTGCAGACCTTTCAAAGGCCGAGATGCCTGTAGTGGAATACTTATGGTCAATACTGACGGTAAAATTAGTACCATGTGGATCCGTATTTAGCGATACCATAGGCATTAAATCGAGTTTTGCAGCTATTTCCTCTTCAATCGGAACACACAGAAGTCCTCTTCCATGGGTAACCATCAAATTAATAACATCCGGGGTTGCTTTTTCAGCTAAAGCAATAAAATCCCCCTCGTTTTCCCTGTCCTCATCGTCACAGACAATTACGGCCTTCCCCGCTTTCAAATCCGCTAACGCCTCTTCAATTGAATCAAACATGCAATACCACTCCTTATCAATCGCAGTTTTTTACATAAATCCGTTTTCTTGTAAAAAGGATACTGAAATTCCACCGGTTTTCTTTGATTTTGTATTCGATACATTTTTCATGAAATGTCCAACATATTTCCCAATCATATCGCACTCCAGATTGACGATATCCCCTGCTCCTTTCAACCCCAAAACGGTTTCCGACAGCGTATGGGGAATTAACGAAAGAGTAAAGCTGTTATCTGTCACACCAAACACGGTTAGGCTCGTCCCATCTACAGCGATCGAGCCCTTCAATATGATGTACTCCATCATATCTGCTCCGGCTTCAATCTCATAATAAACAGCATTTTCATATGCCTGCTTACGTATAATCATGCCGGTTCCGTCAATATGTCCGGAAACGAAATGCCCGCCGAACCTGCCACCGGCCGCCATGGCCCGTTCAAGGTTGACCTTCGAGCCTCGTTTTAAATCCCTTAAACTGGTTGCTTTAACCGTTTCCGGCATAACATCAACGGTAAAATGTCTGTTTGTGAAAGATGTAGCCGTTAAGCACACCCCGTTTATGGCGATACTATCGCCAAGATGGACATCTTCTAGGATCATTTTTGCTTCAATCGATAAAACAAAAGATTCTCCTGTCCGCTTGATATTTGCGACTACACCAATTTCTTCTATGATTCCGGTAAACATATTTCCTACTCCTTATACAGGTTCTGCGATAATTCTTACATCGTTGCCAATAAGGTCAACCTGTTTTATGGTTAAATTGATGGCTTCATTTATTTTTTCAATGCCCTGGCCTCCGAAAGAAGCAGGTGCCTGCTTTCCGCCAATTAACTTCGGGGCTATATAAGTAATAATCTGCTGGAAGGCACGTTCCTTTAAGAAACTGCCATGAATCTCTGCTCCTCCTTCGACAAACAGGGAAGTGATTCCGCGTTTTCCCAAGATAACAAGCACTTCTTTGATAGAAATTTGCGGGCTTTCCGTCTTGATGATGGTAACCCCCAACTCTTGATAGGCCGCTTCTTGTTGGGGCTGTGCTTTAGAACCAGTAATGATCCAAACAGGTGCCGCATGGTCAGTCAGCATCTTAGACTCTAAAGGAGTTCTTAGGTTTGTATCCAAGATGATACGGATTGGATTTTTCCCTCCTGAGGGAAGCCTAGTCGTTAAGGTGGGATTATCTTGGATAACGGTATTCACACCTACTACTATGCCGTCATGCTGGTGCCGAAATTGGTGAACATCCCTTCTTGCGGCTTCACCTGTGATCCACATGCTCTCTCCTGTTACAGTAGCCGTTTTCCCATCTAAACTGACAGCCGACTTCAAGGTAACGTAAGGAAGACCTGTTTGAATATTGTAAAAAAAGACCTTATTCACTTCCCGTGCTTCCTGCTGCAACAGTCCTACCTCTACCTCGATGCCGGCCCGTCTCATTTTTTCAATCCCGGTCCCCGCCACCTTAGGATTGGGGTCTGTAGTTGCGACAAACACCTTTTTGATGCCCGTTTGAATAACTAAATCAGAACAGGGCGGCGTCTTTCCAAAGTGGCTGCAAGGTTCGAGCGTAACATACAATGTGGCTCCTTCGGCTTTGTCCCCTGCCATTCGAATCGCATGCACCTCGGCATGGGGTTCGCCTGCTTTTAGATGAGCACCCATACCAATTAGTTGGCCTTCCTTCACCAGCACCGCACCTACTACAGGATTGGGAGAGGTTTGTCCCAAAGCACTTCTCGCAAGGTTTAAGGCTAAATTCATATAATATGAATCGTTCAATAGGATCCTCTCCTTTTTAAAAGAATAAAAAACCCTGAAGCATCTGCTCCAGGGTCAAAAATGGCAATAAGAAAATAGGGCTTAAACACAAGGATTTTTTTCCTGTATCTAAACTTGCTTTTTTCCTTCTCCCATCCAGACTTTAACTGTCGGCTCCGGAATTTCACCAGATCCACCGTTTAACCACTTGGTTAACCGGGTCACGGACTAAGAAGCATATGCTTCATCACCGCCGGTTCGGAATTTCACCTGACCCCGAAGGAAATATTTAATTGGACTTACACACATTATAAGGTAAGAAAATGGAAAATAAAAGTTTTTGAACTGAGTGCAAATAAATGAAGGAGAAGATACAACTCTTCCCCCTAAGTATTTATGACTAATTATTTATAGGTCTTCACGGGTAAGTATATCTCTAAGTAAAGGTTTCCTTGATCTTCTGGGTGAGAAGTCTTCTTTTGATAGATTTCCAAACTTAATGCTTGGTGGTCTTGATCATAACCATATTCGTTCATCCAAGTAAAAAGTTGCAGATATGTACTTTGGACGTCTTCTGGTTTACCCACATGTTTAGTGTACACATAGTTTTTCTTCGGAATCGTAAAACCTACCATTCCTTCTGGAATCTCATCCAATTTTTCAACAGGTGTCGTAACATAATAGGTAAACTCTGTTTCTCTGCTATGGAATGGAGCAACCAAAATTGGTTCTTCCGACTTATATGGAATCTCCTCTTCTCTTTCCTCCAACACTTTAAACAAACTTGGGATCGATTCTGTCTGTGAGTAGCAGCCATTCCATGAGATTCCTACGACTTTCATACTATCTTTCTCTACCACTTTAATATCCAAGCTTACCCCTCCCCTAAAGTTATCTTATCTCTAAATATTCTCACCCTTTCCCGAAAATCCTTCAGAAAAAATTCGACTTTTTCCCACAAATTATTATTTTCAAAAAATTATAATTTAAGTTAAGTTTTTCCATATTATTTTTTCCCAAAGCTTCCATGGGATAAAACTCCTTAAGAAAATAGTCATTTTGACCCTTTTTCCAATTGGAAAGCGCAAACTTGGTTTGTTCATTTTGGCTATTTCAACTATTTTTCTAGAAACTTCTCGAGGATCGCCGTATTTAGCTTCCCCTGCCTCAAGATAGTTCTCTATTCCTGCCATATAAGAATAATAGGGGGAGTCTGGCTCCGAAAGTGTAACCTGTTTCCCAGTGGACCATATATTGGTTTTAAATGAGCCTGGCTCTACCAGCACAACATCCACCCCAAATGGCTTCATTTCTAGACGGAGACTTTCACTCCAGCCTTCGATGGCATGCTTTGAAGCAACATATGGGGATAATCCCGGGAAGGCCATTTTTCCACTAATGCTGCTAACATTAATGATTTTTCCCCTGCCCTGTTTACGCATAAATGGCAATACTGCTTTGGTCACTTGTATGACACCGAAAACATTTGTCTCAAATTGGTTGCGATAGGCTTCTAATGAAATTTCCTCTACAAAGCCCCCAGCCGCGTAACCTGCATTATTCACTAATACATCGACACGGCCCATCTTTTCTACCAACAAACTTAAATTTCTTGAGGAGCCCTCTTGAGTAACATCCAAATCATGAATGGTAATCCAGGAATCCAGGTTCCATTTCTTGGCCTCTTCTATTAATGGCCCGGCTTTTTGTCTATCTCTCATCGTCGCCACCACGTGGAAACCTGATTTTGCAAGCTCTAAAACGGTGAGATAGCCAAAGCCGCTTGAAGAGCCTGTAACAATAGCTATTGGTTTTTCCATGCTCCATTCCCCCCTTAGTAGTAAGACTATTATATAATAGAAGAATCTCAACCTAGTAATAAAATCAAGAGATCGTGCTCCAAGTGCAAACATGCTTGTATATAAGAAATGGTTAAAAATAAAAACAGACCCGCATGCGAGTCTGCTCTTATTTCCATTATTGCTTTTGTACGTTTACTGCTTGAGGTCCACGCTGGCCGTTTTCAATTTCAAACGTTACTTCTTGCCCTTCTTCTAGGGATTTATAACCATCACCTTGAATTGCTGAGAAATGGACAAATACATCTTCTCCGCCTTCGCGCTCAATAAATCCAAATCCTTTTTCATTGTTAAACCATTTTACTTTTCCATGTTCCATTCTTTTTTGAAGCCTCCCTGAAAAATTAAAGCTATTTAAAATGCTTTATATTTTATCATTACCCCTAATTCTGAATTTTATTCGCCTTTTTTCGCATCTTTTAATACCCATGTACGAATAGCCAATGCAACACCATTTTCATCATTTGCAGATGTCACCCAATCGGCTGCTTCCTTTACTGTTTCTTGGGCATTTCCCATTGCGACCCCTAGACCGGCCTCATTAATCATTGCCAAATCATTCAAGCTGTCCCCAACGGCCATTACATTTTCCATGCTGATTCCCAATTGTTCACAAACAATTTGCAAGCCTTTCGCCTTATTAATCCCAATCGGATTGATTTCAATGTTATGGACAAATGAATTACTTAATTCAAATTCTCCCTTGGCTTTTAATTCTTGATAGATGGTCTCCCGGACTTTTTCATCCCAGACATTAAAGCCAAACTTCATCCATTCCCATTTATGTAAATCTTCAGGCATTTCATCATGCCAATTCTGTTCTGTGCTAATCGCCCAAAAACCGGTATTATATTGACGGGACAGATTATACATCCATTCAATCTGCTCTGTAGGTAAAAGCTCTCTTCGGAATAGTTCGCGGTTCTCATTCCAAATTTCACTTCCATTGACGGTCACTAAATAAGAATTAAGCCCCAAGGTATCCGCATGTTCCCTAACTGTGCTAATGGAACGCCCGGTACTAAGTACCACGACAACCCCTTGTTCTTGTGCTTCTTGAATCGCCTGATGGTTTTCTTCAGATACCTGGTGTTCACTATTTAATAAAGTTCCATCCATATCCAGTGCCACCAGTTTGATATCTTTATCGATGGTTTGATTATTTTTCATAACAAAATTAACCCCTTTCTGCCCTTCATAAGATTAACATGTTTTCTTTTCAATAATCAAAAATTATTACTTAGTTAACATAATGCAATTACTGTTATCTATATAATAGTAGTTAGTCATAAAAAAACTGACCCAACTTGGGTCAGTTTTTTTGACATATTAGTGATGATGGTGATGGCCGCCCATTGTTGGGTTCGTAATAACCCATTCCTCTTGTGGTACTTGGAAATACTGGATCCAAACTCCATCCAAATATTGGTCGCCTTTTTCTAAAATAAAATCGATATCTTTATCGGTTTTTACCACTTCATCATTTTCAGTTGGAGTATCGAGCATTAAATCATAGTGGGCATGATCTCCATGGATGTTTGTCACAACTACGCGGAACATTTTTCCTTGTGCATCTTCAGCTTCTAGCATTTTCTTCAACGCTTTAGCCGCATTGCGGTTAATTTTTACGTTCATGTTTGAAATCTCCTCTTTCAAAATATTCACTAGCTTTACTTCATTACTATAGTAAAATAGACAATTCATTGCAAATATATCTTATTAAACACTGTCAAGAAAAAGGCAATTTCCAAAGAATCCCTTGAATGCCTATTTAAAACCTTAACAAATTTGTCACAAATTTGTTCAAAAACCTATATAATCATCACACCCATCTTGGTAATATAATTTATGACAAATCTTTGTCAGTCAGTAATTATTCTAATAACGTAATAATTACAACTTGTCCAAAGACACTTAATTAAATTGGCTGAATTACATAAAAGATTGTGAATAAATTCACATCAATATTAGCCAATGCATAAATGATAAATGGAGAGGAGATCGATTAGTAAATGTTAAAAAATGTATTCCCCTGCTTTCGCTGCTGTCTTTAATGTTACTAAGCGGTTGTGACGGCAAATTAGTGGTCTTTGATCCCAAGGGACCAGCTGCAAGAGATATTTTGGATTTAATTAACTGGTCGCTAGTTTTTATGGTGGTAATCTTTGTCTTTGTTATCGGCTTATTTGTTTTTGTTATTTGGAAGTATAGAGCACGTCCAGATAACGATGGATACGAACCACCTGAAGAACATGGCAGCACTAAACTGGAAATGATTTGGACCGCACTTCCTATTGTGATTGTTATAGCGTTAACGATTCCAACCGTCAAAACGGTTTACGGCTTAGAAAAGCCGCCTGCGGAGTATGCCGATAAGGAGCCAATCGTCATTAATGTAACATCTGCCGATTGGAAATGGATTTTTAGCTATCCTGAACAAGGCATTGAAACAGTCAACTATGTGAATATTCCTGCTGGCACACCCGTTCAGTTTAAACTGACCTCCGCCGGTACGATGCAATCCTTCTGGGTACCAGCTTTGGGCGGTCAAAAATACACAATGAATAAAATGGAAACAGAAATGTATTTAACCGCTGACCAGCCTGGAGAATTCTTGGGCAGAAACACGAACTTTAATGGCCGTGGTTATGCCGATATGGAGTTCACTGTTGAGGCCAAAAAACCTGAGGACTTTGAAAAATGGGTCAAAGAGGTTAAAGATACTGCTCCTAAATTGACGGAGAAAAAATATTTAAGCTTATTAAAGCCAACTCATTTAGGCCGTGAAACATACGTTGGCACACATTTACAATGGGTTGACCATGGCAAGATGAACTCAGGCACTTATACAAATCCTGAATTATATGAAGTCCATGGTGTTAAAGGGAAAATTTTTAAAGACGAAGAATCAAAAGACAAGTCCACAAATATGGACGGTATGAATATGGATGAAAATTCTGATGGAGGTGAGCAAAGTGGACATTAATTGGCATGATTTATTTATCGTCGGAAATCCACTTATATTGGGCTCGCAAATTGCGATTTTACTTTCAGTGATCGGTATCGTGGCATTGCTTACCTACCTTAAAAGGTGGAAATGGCTATGGCGCGAATGGCTTACCACTGTTGACCATAAAAAAATTGGAATTATGTACATCTTAGCTGGCGTTCTCATGTTCTTCCGCGGCGGTGTTGACGGTCTGATGATGAAGGCCCAAACTTCCCGTCCGGAAATGAACTTTTTAGATGCGCAGCACTATAACGAAGTGTTCACTACTCACGGTGTGATTATGATTTTGTTCGCGGCGATGCCGCTGTTAATCGGGATTATGAACTATGTGATTCCGTTGCAAATTGGTGCACGTGACGTTGCCTTCCCGCAATTGAACGCTTTAAGCTTCTGGCTGTTCTTCAGCGGTGCAATGTTATTCAACATTTCATTCGTTATCGGCGGTTCGCCTGATGCCGGCTGGGCTGCTTACTTCCCTCTTGCTGGTAAAGAGTTCACACCAGGTATCGGGAACAACTATTACGCTGTGGCGATTCAGATTGCTGGTATTGGTACGCTGATTAGTGGTATTAACTTTATTGTCACGATTTTAAAAATGCGGGCAAAAGGCATGACGCTAATGAAAATGCCGATGTTCACTTGGACATCATTCATTGCATCCGTTATTATCGTTTCTGCCTTCCCTATCTTCACTGTTGCTCTTGCTTTGATGACTTTAGACCGGATCTTCGGTACCCACTTCTTTACGCTTAGCGGCGGAGGAATGGATATGATGTGGGTCAACTTGTTCTGGTTATGGGGGCACCCTGAAGTTTATATTGTTGTTCTTCCTGCTTTCGGGATGTTCTCAGAGGTTATTGCTACGTTCTCAAGAAAAATGTTATTCGGTTATAAATCAATGGTATTCTCTGTCGTTGGTATTGCCTTATTAAGTATGCTCGTTTGGGTCCACCACTTCTTTACGATGGGCGCTGGACCAGCAGTTAACTCTGTATTCTCCATCACCACGATGATGATCGCGATACCTACTGGTGTTAAAATGTTTAACTGGCTGTTCACGATGAGAAAAGGCCGGATTGAATTTTCAACAGCAATGTTATGGGCACTTGCCTTTATCCCATGCTTCCTCATTGGTGGTATTACTGGGGTCATGCTGGCAATGAGTGCCGCCGATTATCAGTATCATAATACGTTATTCCTAGTGGCTCACTTCCACTATACGTTAATTCCTGGTGTTGTTTTTGCCGTATTTGCCGGCCTGTATTACTGGTGGCCAAAAATGTTTGGTCATATGCTGAACGAAAAGCTTGGTAAAATTCATTTCTGGTTATTCACCATTGGCTTCAACGTTACATTCATGCCAATGTTCTTTTTAGGACTTGATGGTGCGGTAAGACGTTCTTATACGTACTCTGCA
Organism: Neobacillus dielmonensis; assembly: GCF_000612665.1. Lineage (GTDB taxonomy): Bacteria > Bacillota > Bacilli > Bacillales > Cytobacillaceae > Neobacillus > Neobacillus dielmonensis. The sequence continues at coordinate 29,002 of NZ_HG942083.1, read as the reverse complement.
GAATCTGGTTTTGCACCATTATTCTTAGTTTCAGCTATTGGTGCTGTCATTTTGGCATTAGGTTTTGCTACTTTCTGTTACAACATTTATTGGAGCGCAAGATATGCAGACAGAAATATTTCAAACGACCCATGGAACGCAAGAACATTGGAATGGGCAACAGCTTCTCCTGCTCCATTCTATAATTTCGCAAAGGTTCCAGAGGTGAAAACACTTGATGCATTCTGGTATATGAAGAAGCACAATGAAGGTTTAACCCTGAGCGACGATGAAATTAAAGAGATTCATATGCCAAGTAATTCCGGCTTGCCATTTTATATGGGGATCATCTTCGGAATCACTGGTTTCTTGTTAGTCTTTGAATGGAAACTTGCTGCTCTTGTGGCTGCCGTTGGGATTATCATCGGGTTAATTATCCGTTCATTTGATTATAATGATGGCTTCCATGTAACCGTCGATGAAATTAAAGAGACAGAAAAATCATGGCGCTCAAGTGATGGTAAAGGGGTGAAAAATCATGTCGGCTAATGTGAATACAGCTTTGCCGCTTGAATATCAAACAGAACAAAATCGGTTAAATATATTAGGATTCTGGGTTTTCTTAGGTGCGGAAATTATCCTGTTTGGGACATTGTTCGCTGTCTATTCGGTTCTAAATGCCCGCTTTGCTGGCGGGCCAACGCCGAAAGATCTTTTTGAGATTAAAGATGTGATGATTGAAACCATCCTTCTGTTAACAAGTAGTTTTACTTGCGGGCTAGCCATTTATGAAATGCGCCGAAATAATAAGAACGGGTTATTGCTTTGGCTCATTATCACTTTACTGCTAGGTGCGGGGTTCGTATTTATGGAAGTAAATGAATTTATCCATTACGTCCATGAAGGGGCAACGATGCAAACTAGCGCTTGGTTATCCAGCTTCTTTACCCTGTTAGGAACACACGGACTCCACGTCAGTATGGGTATTGGCTGGGCAACCATGGTCATTATTCAAATCTTCCAGCGTGGATTAACACCAGTAACAGCACGAAAGACTTTTATAATTGGCTTGTACTGGCACTTCCTTGATGTTGTTTGGATTTTTATTTTCACATTTGTTTATTTACAAGGGATGGTGAGATAAGATGGAAAAACATAAAAACGGATTTCCTGTCACTCATGTTCTAGGGTTCATCATGTCATTAGTTCTCACCTTCGGAGCACTGGGAGTGGCGTTAAAAACCTCCCTTCCGTTTACAACGATTATCTGGATTATTGGATCTTTAGCCATCATCCAGGCAGCATTGCAGCTTTACATGTTTATGCATATGAACGAAGGCGAAGATGGTACTGCGAATACCATCAACGTCATCTCCGGTTTCTTAGTTGCCGTAGTTGCCGTTGCCGGATCCATCTGGGTTATGTCGTTTGGCATGTAAAAAAAACAGGGTATTGAGCTCATAACTTTGAGCCCAATACCCTGTTTTTATTTTGGCCTTCTTCTGCGGCGCCTTCTTACCAATTGATAACTTATATAGGCAAAGTAAAGTGGAATCGCGATATAAAGAAAATATGGGAACCGGTATTGTTCCCTTTTGTAAAAGAGAATAATCGCACATCCCAAAAAAACAGTAATGATAATTCCATATTTGGGGAGCGGGACTTCTTTTAAACTTGGAATTTTTATCGTGCTGACCATTAAAAAACAAATGACAAAAAAAGCGATTGGCAACAGGATGCTTGGCAGTTTCCCTTGGAATAAGGTAACCAGTGTTAAAATCCCCCCGCCTGCTGTGATTGGGACACCCGTAAAATACTTTAGAGACGATTTTACGGCATTAATATTAAACCTGGCCAATCGATAAGCACCGAATAAGGGAAACAGACCAGCAATGGCCATCCCGAAAATCCCATAAATTGAAAAATAAGAATAATAGGCCATCATGGCCGGTGCAACCCCGAATGTGACGATATCAGCAAGTGAATCGAGCTCTTTTCCCAATTCACTCTGGACGCGCAGCATTCTTGCAATTCGTCCATCCATACTGTCGAGCATCATTCCTATAAGAATTAGAATGGCTGCATTTTTATAATCTCCTTGAGCGGAGTACATGACAGATAGGAACCCAAAAAATAAATTACTCAATGTAAATAAGTTAGGAATACTGTTTCTTATAATATGTATCACTCCAATTTTGCAAAACAATGTTTTGCCAATTACCCGTCTAGCTTATATTTTCTATTATACCGCTTTTCCTTGTAGTATTGGAAAAATAAAATGGCAGTTGTTACCCAAACCCCACTCGCAAGGTATCCACCTATAATATCTGTCGGGTAGTGAACCCCTAAATAAATTCGGCTCATCCCAATTAACAAAATCATTGCTGTACTTACTACAATCAGACATACTCTTCTCCATTTCGTTTTCTGATGCTTCCAAAGCAGGAAAGCTAAAATTCCGTAGACTGTAAAAGCATTCATTGCATGGCCGCTTGGAAAACTATACCCAGAGATTTCTACCAACCTGTGCAGGTCTGGACGCGCCCGATGGAAAATCTGCTTCAAAAGTTGATTTAACAAGGCCGAACCCAAAACGACTGAAACGAAGAGGATTAATTCCGTGTAATGATGGAGTAATTTATATAGTATATACAGGCAAATCAGACATAGCAAAATCACTATTGGCGCTGAACCCACAAAAGTAAAAAACTTCATAATTACCGTAAGCCATGGGGTTTCAAGTCCTTGAATAAGCGAGATCATTTTGCTGTCAAAACTGAGCAGACTATTTTCACTAATCTGCAAGGAAAGTATACTGAAACAAATTAAACATACTACACTGATTGCAAACGCAATGCTTAAATATAATCTTAATCGCATCTGGAATCCCTTTCTACCTAGACCTAGCACCAAAATTTAAGCCAACAATTATTATTATACTAGTTTGATTCGATAATACTATAAAAAGGGGTGATTGCTGTAAAATCACCCCTTTTCTATTCTAGTTAACCGTCTTTGCTGAATTTTGCTGCTTGCTTCCAGATTCGGCTTGCTTTCCCTTTGAAAAAAACCATCCAGCTGTGGCAATGCCTACTAATACGACATAGAAGATAATCTTCCACTCTAGAGAATGAGCAAACTGTTCATTAATTAATGCTACTTGCGGGTGTGACAACGTATAAATCGCCAATTTTACCCCTACCCAGCCCACAATCGAAAATGCCGCAATTTCTAAGCCCGGACGCTGTTCAAGTAGTTTTACAAACAGATTAGCCGCAAACCTCATAATCACTAACCCAATCACACCACCTGCAAAAATGACTAAAAATTTACCCCCGTCAAGACCTCCGATGTTCGGTAATGGTGTATTAGGAAGGACCACAGCCATCGCCACTGCTGCCAAAATGGAATCGACAGCAAAGGCGATATCCGCTAATTCCACTTTCAGAACCGTGCCCCAAAACCCACCCTTGTTAAGGGATTCTAACGTTTTCTTTCCTTCCTGCGCTTTTCCTTTTATGTTTTTCCGAATAATATGATTAACCGACATAAACAACAGATACGCCGCACCAATTGCCTGCACTTGCCAAACATCAACTAAATAAGAAATAGCAAATAAGGAAATAAAACGAAAGGCAAATGCTCCAGCTAATCCGTAAAAAAGTGCCTTTTTACGCTTGTCTTCGGGCAGCCGTTTTACCATAATCGCAAGGACCAAGGCGTTGTCAGCAGCTAATAACCCTTCCAAGGCAACTAGAATTAATAACACCCATCCGTATTCCATTAAAACAGATACATCCATTTCTGTTTCCCCCTCTAATTAAATGAGTATCAAATATTCCTAGTGCCCATAAAAATAGGCCTTTACTGTTTACGGTAAAGGCCTAAAGACAACAAAAAGACCTTTACAGTAAAGTAAAGGTCTTGCTAACAACGTCCAGGTTGCCAATAAAGCCGGAGGACTGATCCTCGGAATGACGACTTTATTGTAACAGCTACTCCCCTTTAAAAAGGAAATATTTAATTATTAATAATATATTATGTAGTTTACTTTTTGTCAATGCGGTTTTAAAGAATGGTATGTTATCGAATAACACATTTATTTCCATTTATTATCCATACTAATAATAATTATTTGCCCTGTTAAGGATGTGAACGAGTTGGACAACCAGAAGCAGAAAAAACCAAAGTCTCACTTTCCATTTCGATTGAATATCCTTTTCTTCAGTGTATTTTTTCTGTTTTCCATACTGATCTTGCGTCTTGGGTTCGTACAAATTGTTTATGGGGAGAACTTCAAGAGGGATTTAGAACGGAAAGAAGCGATTACGGTCACCAATCCCGTTCCTAGAGGAAAAATGTATGACCGGCATTTGAGATTAATGGTGGATAATACCCCTAAAAGTGCCATTACCTTTACGAATGAAGGATTTAATTCACGGCAGATGCTTGAGACAGCAGAAAGATTAGCCAATCTTATAGTGAAAAATACTGATAAGGTAACAGATCGTGATAAACGTGACTATTGGATATTAAAAAATCCTGAACGTGCTAACGCCAAAATCACAAAACCTGAAAGAAACCTGTACACATCTAAAAAGCTAAGTGACAATGATTTATACCGATTAAAATTAGAGCGGATTACGAACGAAGAGCTAGCTGAAATTACCGATAAAGAACTTGAAGTGCTGGCTATTTATAAAAATTTTAACAGTGGCTATAAATTCACTTCCCAAATTGTTAAAAATGAAGGCGTAACAGACGAGGAAGTGGCTGCTGTGAGTGAGAACCTGCAATTACTCCCTGGTGTTGATACCACAACCGACTGGGAAAGGTCTTATCCATTTGATTTGACATTAAGATCTGTCCTCGGCAAAGTCACCAATTCAGAAGAAGGTCTTCCTGCAGACCAATTGGAATACTTTTTGGCAAGAGGTTACAGCCGAAATGACCGTGTAGGAAAAAGTCAGTTGGAGCTGCAATATGAGGAAGTGCTGCGCGGGCATAAATCAAAGGTTAAAAACGTGACCGATAAGGTTGGGAACATCATTGAAACCCTTCCAGTCACCGAGGGAAAAAAAGGCAAGGACTTGGTGTTAACCATTGATATGGATTTACAAAAAGCCGTAGACAAACTGGTTGAAGAGGAGCTTTGGGCTCTTAAAAAGCTGCCCGGAACAGCCTTAACAGATCGAGCCTATGTCGTGCTTATGGATCCGAATACGGGAGAAATCTTGACCATGTCCGGTAAAAAAATAGTCAAAGACCCACAAACCGGAAAGGAACAAATGGAAGATGACGCTCTTGGCACCTTTACAACTACCTATAATGTTGGATCTACCGTAAAAGGGGCAACCATCCTCACCGGTTATAAAACCGGCGCGATTTCGCCTGGTACTGTTCTGGATGATAAAGGTATCAAAATTAAAGATACACCCATAAAAAAGTCCTATGCATATCTGGGAAGATTAAACGATATTCAGGCTTTGAAAAAGTCTTCAAATGTGTATATGTTCCACACCGCTATTCGAATCGGGAAAGGAAAGTATGAATACGAAAAACCATTAACGATCACGAATAGACACGCATTCGAAGACATACGTAATCACTTTGCTGCTTTTGGTTTGGGCACCCGGACAGGTATCGATCTGCCCAATGAACAATTTGGTTATAAAGGAGCGAGCAGACTTCCCGGGCACCTTTTGGATTTATCGATTGGGCAATACGATACGTATTCAGCCATGCAGTTAGCCCAGTATATTTCTACCATAGCCAACGGCGGCTTCCGGATGAAGCCTCATGTTGTAAGAGAAATCCGCAGTACTGCCAGCACATCAGATGAACTAGGGCCAGTGGCACAGTCAATTAACCCGACCGTCTTAAACACCATTGACGTCAAGAAGGAATGGTTAAATCGAGTCAAGCTCGGCTTTAAGAAGGTCATGCAGGAGCCCGGGGGGACAGCTTACAATTCTTTCTCCGACGTAAACTACGCTCCTGCCGGAAAAACCGGAACTGCAGAAGCCTTTTATGACGGGCCATCGAGGAAAAAATTCAAAGAACCCCCACCGGTCATAAACCTAAGCCTAGTCAGCTATGCACCAAGCAACCAACCAGAAATAGCAATGGCCGTCTTAGTCCCTTGGGCCTACCAAGGAGACAACGAAAACAAAGCCAGCCTCAAAATCGGGCGACGCGTACTAGACACCTACTTCCAACTTAAAAACCGGTAAATCGGGCCAGTCCCCCATCATAGTAACGCACTAATGGACTGGGGGACTGGCCCCCACTCTAGTGACGCATTAACGCGCTGGGGTATTGCCCCCCAGGTGTTTTTTTATGTCTTCTCTGGGGTCCCAGCAATTGAATTTATAGTTGGTTTTGGTTTGGTAGCCTAGACGGGTGCAGAGGTATTGCATTTGGCCGCTTTTTCTTTGGGCCTGAAAGTTTTTGCATGTGGCGCAGCAATGGTAGTCTTTCATCTCCGATTCCTCCCCCAATTTTAAGTTTCTTAATCTATTAATTATCTATTCATAGTTTGTTCATATTCACCCTTTATGATTATATCAGGTTCCAAAAAGAACCCTTTTAACCTCCGCCCCCTTTTATATATATTGTTGGTGTACCCGGTGAAACGCCGGGGCATTTTTTTTATCAAAGGCTCTGTTAAATTTGGCTGTTGATTTCCGCTCCAGTCGCTTAAGCGTTCCCGCGGGCGTGCCGGGGAGCCTCCTCGGCGCTTAGCCGCCTGCGGGGTCTCCCCAGCCCNNNNCCCCAGCCCCGTACTCCTGCAGGAGTCGAGCGCCTTCCGCTTCAATCAACAGAGTTAAAAAATCAACATTATCGTTTAACAGAGCCTTATCAAAAATGACAGCACGTATGAGGTCATGCGTGCTGTCATAGTTGCTCTTATTGACGGAATGACTGATTTTGGTAATTTTGATACTGGAAAGCTGGATTCCCAAACGTTTGTCCCTGGTATCCAGCCATTCCCATTTGCCCTGATAATTCACGCTCTAATTGATTACACTGTGCAATCACTTCTTGGCATCGCTGGATGGCCATTTCATGCCCTTGAAGGCTTTGCTGAATGGTTTGTACCGCTATTCTTTCTTTTTGCAACATTTGCTCCAACATTTGAACATTTTGCTGTTCATTTTTTTGCATTTGCTGGTACACGCGATTGCTTTGCTGCGTTTGGTTTATTAAGGCCTGAGCCATTTGGCGGCATTGATTGATATGCGTAATCGAATGTTGTGTTTGCATGCGTATCAGTCCTCCGTTAAGGTATGTTGGGTGTAACCTGTAGGACAAACTGGGCTGAAAATCTCAACCCGAGTATAGAATGCACGAAAAAAATCATTTGCATGAGTTAAAACACTTGCCAATATATGATCAGGATAACTCCTCATATAAGAGTCAAAATAAGATAAATTGCTGTTCCCCACATAATAACGGCGGAAATCTTATTGAGAATCCCGACCATTTTTCCAGACTGATCCATCCGCCCTAAAAGGCGGCCGGCCACTGACAAACCCAAAAACCAAATCCATGAAACCAAAATACAAGCTATCATGAAAGAGTACTTGGCTGAGCCTGTATAGGATAATGAGCTCGTGCCAATTACGCCAATTGTATCCATGATTGCATGTGGATTTAATAAGGAAACCGAAGCGGCAAACGCGATCTGTTTCCGAGGGCTAAAAAACTGATTGGCTTCACCTGAAACGCTTGGTTTGCTTTTCCACGTCGTATATCCCATAAATACTAAAAATCCAATTCCAATAATCAGTATTGTTGTTTGAATCCAATTAATAGCGAAGACAACCGCAGATACTCCAAATACAGCTAAAAAGATTAGCAAAGTGTCACAGAGTGCAGCGGTTAAAACCACCGGAAGGGTGTTCAACCACCGCGGCTGGGCAGCTCCTTGATTAAAAACAAATACATTTTGCACTCCAAGCGGTAATATTAACCCAAGTGCTAGTAGAAAACCATGTATAGCAGCACTTATCATTTTCTATCTCCTTGATTCTGAATACAAACATCAAAATAGTATACTTCTCTCTCCAACTGTCAATAACATTACTAAACAGGATAGAGAGGACGAAGTTAGATGAAGGGAATCTATTATATTAATGAACGCTGCTGCCTAAACGGTCTTTCAATTGAAGAAAGCATGAACCTTCAGAAAGAATCGATCAAGCAGTATCTATCAAACCATAACATTGAAACGGTTAAACTTAATCCCTTTCAACTATACGACCATTATACGATTCTTCACGCCCTTTTATATGATTTAAAAAAAGACCCGATACGGCTCGATTGTTTTATTTATTATTCACCAGATGTGATCGAAGATTTTATCTATTCCTACCCTGCGAAATGGCTGATATTAAAAAGTTATTTTAAAGAATTCATTTCCATTGAAGCCAAATCAGATTTCCATATCCCGAAAGCACTTTAATGATGATTGTTTGTCTTGTTTTTATACCTGAATACCACAATAATCATTAAAATTATCAATGAATAAAGCCCATATAAACCAACTGACAGCCATTTATTTTCATGATAAACGGACCCAGCGTAAGACAAAATTACGATATTTGGCAGTTTTCCTATCGCTGAGGCAATAAAAAAAGGCAGCCAATGGACATAACTTAAACCACAAACCATATTTACCACAGGTGCTGGAATCACCGGAATGAGCCGGAAGGCAAGGACCGCAATAAAAGTATGCTGTTCAATTAACCTGGCATATTTATTAAGCTTATCAAATTTTTTTAATTTGTTTTGCGCGTATTCTCGGAAACCGTATCGGCTTAGAAAAAAAAACATCATGGTACCGGTCATAACACCGAACCATGAAAATAATGCTCCCTGAACAAAGCCATGTAAAGCTCCGATGGTTCCAGCTAACAACGGAAATGGGATAATAGGAAAAAACACAGAAATGGCTGTCATAAGAATACTAATCCAGATTGATAGGATACCGCCCTCGTTTAACACATGAAAAAGGGAATCCTTCATGGTATAGACAATTAGTATGATGATTGCCAAAATAGATAGACTTATCGCTCGATTAACCATTGTCCCTCCATTCACCATAACACTAGTTTTATTTTATCGAGAATGGCAGCCAAATGGACACGTTCGTTCCGGCTCCTGGTTCGCTATCAATTGTAATTCTCCCATTATGACTTTCGATAATTCGAAAACTCGTCATCAAACCCAATCCTGTTCCTTTTTCTTTAGTAGAATAGAATGGCTCTCCAAGTTTAGATAGTCGCTCTTTAGGGATACCGCAGCCATTGTCAGTAATCTCAATTAAAATTCCTGCTTGTTCCACTATAATCCTGACTTCCACTTGACCTCTCTCCCCAATCGCATCAAGAGCATTTTGAATGACATTGACAAACACTTGCTTTAAAGAATGGGGATCACCCTGGATCATCGGAATTTCAGGATTGGTATATAAATAAATATTCTTATTTTTCATTAATGCTTCGGTTTGCATGAGTTTAATGACTTGTTCCAGAAGGTTGTTCACATCAATGTATGCGGTTTTGGTGGAATGCGGCTTAGCAATCGAAAGGAATTCTGAAATGATACCTTCAACTCGCTGCAATTCATCCAAAATAATGGGTAAATATTCTGGGTTCAGCTTTTTTTCAGAATTAAACAACTGCAAAAAACCTTTAATAGGTGTTAAAGGGTTTCGTATTTCATGGGCAACGGCGGCTGCCATTTGCCCTACAACAGCCAGCTTTTCCGATTTCCTTACTTTTTCTTGTGTTTCCAAGCGAATTTGTATGTCACGGGAAACTGAGACTATTTCCCGCAATTCTCCTGTTTTTGGATGATATAGTACTTTAACCGTAGATTCAAGCCAGATGTATGTTCCATCTTTTTTCTGGCAGCGATAAGTGAATAACATGGAATTATTTTCAGAGGAAAGTTCTCTGAGTTGAAGAAAAATGGCTTTTACATCTTCTGGATGTATGATATGAAAGGGATTTTTACCGATCATATCTTCAGGTTCATAGCCAAGTACTGACTTAACAGAAGGTGAAATATACAGAAATGAAAAATCGACATCATGCAAAATAATCATATCAGAGGAATGCTCCGCTAACAGACGATAAATATTTTCCCGCTGCATCATGACATTTTCCAGCTGCCTTTTTTCAGTAATATCCAGGATTTGCCCGAGTAGAAACTCCTCTCCAGTGTAGGAGTCACAAACTCTAGAGACAGTTAGTATTCCCGTTTTGATAGAACCTGATTTATGTATATATCTTTTTTCGAGTTGATACTCATTTCTTTCGCCTTGCAATACTTCCGAGAATAGCATATCATCCAGGCACTGGTCTTCAGGATGTGAGATTGATGCCATGGACAATGAAGCCAGTTCCTCTACCGTGTAGCCTGTAAATTCACAAAATGCTGGATTATATTGTATGAAGGATAAATCACTTCTACCGATTAGCTGTGGAATTCGCGATTGGAAAAAGACCTCTTTAAATAAACTGGAATGTAACATGTCAACCTCCAAAACATTACCCTGATCAACCATCATTGATGGCAAAATTAGAACCATACCCTTAAGTATAATCCCAAACGATGATTTGATAAACAAAAATATTTTTGCAATTTTGAAAAAAGAGGTTATCCTAAAACGAGACAACCTTTATTGTGACAACCTCTTCTCCATTCTATTAAAATGCTGTTCTTGACCCTAAATAACGCGGTTTCCAATAACTATTATCCATGTCTGCAATGGCAACACCTTTTGAACCTGCCTGGATAAATTTATGATCACCGAGATAAATTCCAACGTGTGATGGCCCGGGTGCGTACGTCTCAAAAAATACTAAATCGCCGGGATTCGGGTTACTGACCTCTTTAAGCCCCGAAAATTGTGTTGCAGCTGTCCGTGGAATAGCAACACCCACCTTGTTAAATACGTAACTAGTGAATCCACTGCAATCAAAGCCAGCAGGGGTTGCCCCCCCCCATAAATATGGAGAACCGATATATTTTTTTGCCTCGTCGACAACCATTTGTGCTTTTGATACGTTAACAATTGGTGTTGAAGCATGTACTTCTGCAGCTGTGACCTTTAATACTTGGCCAACATAAACAGTGTCAGATGTTAATTGATTCATAGATTTTAACTGTGAGGTTGTTAAATGAAATTTAGCAGCTAAAACGGATAAACAATCTCCGCTTTGAACCGTATAGGTCGAACCAGCAGCTGTCTGCTCTTTACTTACCTGGATGCTATTAATCGTAAGCTTTTGTCCGATATAAATAGTATCTGTGGTTAATCCATTTGTGGTTTTAATTGTAGTAACAGTAGTGCCATATTGTTTGGCAATACCTGAAAGCGTGTCTCCTGCCTTAACAGTGTAGGTTGTAGTAGAATTAGCTGAAATGACTGCAGAAGGTTCAGAGTCATGAGTATGTGGCGCCAAAAGGGAAAGTTTTTGGTTGACATAAATCGTATCCGAGGATAAATGGTTCCATGCTTTTAAATCAGAGACCGATATTTTAGTAGTTTGCGAGATGTTCCAGAGACTGTCTCCTGATTGTACGGTATAGAGATTTTCATGCGCACTTGCGATCCCGCTAAAAGAAGTAAACAAAATGCCCGCAGCGGCAGTTGCTGTAAGTAGATGTTTCATACGTGGTAGCACTCCCTTAGATGATATACCTCTATCATAAAGGAGCTTTACAGATGGTTAAAATACCAAAGATATGGTTTACATAAGAAATCCTTACTCAATAGGAAATAAATGGACCTATTATGACAATTACTTTGCACAAAAGTTACTGATAAATACTCGGAATGATTTTGGTATGCTCCATTCACCTGTAATGTTATTGTAATAGAATTGTAACAAACCGATTGAAATGTCATTGTAACGTCTGAATGTAGAAAAATTGTAACAAACCGTCCATTCACGCTTTCTCTACCAAATTTATAATTAATCTATAGAACCTTTTAATACCGTTTTAAAAATAAATATGAATTTGGTGATGAACATGCAAGGAATTGGAAAAGGACATCCCCATGGTTTGGGCAAGACCATAAATTATGATGAAAATCCATTTATCGTTATTTGGGAAGTGACCAGAGCCTGCCAGCTGAAATGCGTTCACTGCCGGGCCGATGCCCAGCTGACGGCAGATCCGCGTGAATTAACCTATGAAGAAGGCATAAACCTTATTGATCAAATTTTTGAAATGGATAACCCGATGCTGGTATTTACTGGCGGTGATTGCATGATGCGGGAAGATCTTTACGACCTGGCTGATTATGCGATTAAAAAGGGAATGCGGGTTTCCATGACACCAAGTGCTACGCCCAACGTCACCGTCGATAAAATGAAACGGTTTAAGGAGGTAGGGCTTTCCCGCTGGGGATTCAGCCTTGATGGACCAACGCCAGAAATCCACGATTTTTTCCGAGGAACACCGGGGTCTTTCGATTTGACAGTAGAAAAGATTAAATACTTGAATGAATTAGACATGCCATTACAAATCAATACAGTAATCTCAAGGTATAACTATGACCACCTTGAAGAAATGTCGAAGCTGGTAGAAGAACTTGGTGCTGTCATGTGGTATATATTCTTGCTTGTACCGACAGGACGCGGGCAGCTGGACGCCTGCATCTCCCCTGCCGAGCACGAAAAAGTGTTCCGTTGGTTATATCAGCTCAGTAAAACAGCCCCTTACGATATTAAAACAACCGCTGCACAGCATTATCGTCGAGTAGTGTTGCAAGAAAAAATGCGCGATCAGTTAATCGAAAAAGGCGAAATTCATTATGAAGACACCATTACCACGGATTTTGCTTCGATGCATGATGGATTAAAGCGGGCGCCAAAGGGCGTGAATGATGGAAATGGGTTTGCGTTCATTTCCCATATCGGGGAGGTCATGCCAAGTGGTTTGCTCCCCATTGTCGGCGGTAACGTTCGCGAACAGCCGCTAGCTGATATTTATCGACATGCAAAGGCATTTAAGGAAATACGCCAGACTGACCACTACAAAGGCAAATGCGGTGTTTGTGAATATAATAAAATTTGCGGCGGTTCGCGTTCAAGAACCTATGCGGTGACCGGCGACTATATGGAAAGCGAGCCATTCTGCGTCTATATTCCACAAGCAATGAGGAAAAAAGAATCGGTTCCACAAGCCTAGTTTCAAAAATTAGGGACCAAGCCGAACGGGTATTTTAAAGCTGGTCCCTTTGTTATTGAACTAATCCTGTATCGGAGATTTGTACTTTGGCGTTAACCTTAAAGGTTATATTTGGATAGATCTTTTGCCATTGTTCCCAGTCATTCTTATTAAAATGGCGGGCCCGGTAACGGAGACCAAACCCTATTGGGTCCACATTGGCTTTTTGGAGTTTTACTAACAATCCTTTTAGTTCATTGCTTAGCTGTTTTTCAGCCGTGGCTTCATACTTATATAACTCCATATTGCGAATTACACGGTTTGTCTCTTCCAGCCGTCCCTTAAGCGATATATTCACCACTAGATAGGGGTGTGTACCTTTAGGTGTCATGATTTTATAGGATGTTTTCACTTTTTGTGTATCAATTGTATAGATATGTTTTCCTCTTACAACTTTTTGTGCACTCTTACTTTCCATATTTAACATAAAATTGAGCATTTTCGTTTCTTCCTGGTCGAGGACTAATTTCATTTTACTCTTGTCTCCAACACCTACCGAGTTGATCTGAAATAAATTTTTTCCATCAGGCTCAATGATTGGCATCATCGGATCTAACCCTCGCTCAATCAATCTCTTTTTAAAGTCGAATAAATACTGTGGTATGATATAAGGAGTTTCAGACCCATCTTCACCAAGTGCCAGAAACAAAGCATTTGCCGGAAGCCGTTCGGATTTTGGCATAATATGAAGGATGTGCTCTGCCGTTGGTTTTCCAACAGCTACCCAAGCGACTTCCTGGATATCCCTTCTTCTAGTAAACCAATAAAAAATCCCGCTGTTTCCACCGCTTTTAACTACCTTGTCCCCTACCAGGACAACTTTTAAATGGCTGAAATCTAATTCTCTTTCCACTTTCGTTTTAATCGTTCTGACTGCCTCTCCCATCGTATCAGCTTCAGCGGTGACAATAATGGCATCAGTAGGCTTTTCCTTGGAAGCACGGGTAATCGCCATCTTTAAACTGACCCGATACTTCTTATCGCTATGTTTGCCAGGGTCAATACCCATAGCAAGGACAAAAAATCGTTTATCAATGTCTTTATATCCGCACCCATTTAACAAAAGGACTGCAGCAAGAATAAGGATTAACCAATAACACTTTGTTGAAAGCTTCATGTGGTCTTCCTCCTGGCCCAGATATAAAATGAAACAACGAATATCGTTTCCACAACGAGCCTGACAATCATCCAATATTCGGTTATTTTATTTAACCGAATTGTATTAATTTGATATACCGAGAATATGGAAATAATAATAAACGCAGCAATTACCAGCCATTTCTTTTTCTCTGTTGCTTTTTTGCCAAACGTCCCCTTTAGCAATTCCAAAGCAGCATGCCAATGAACGGAAACACTAACCAGCGTGATGCCCATGTACAACATCAGGAATAAGAAAATGACTCGCTCTATTGGGCTATAAACAAGTCTTAAAGAATCGGCAGTAGAGATCCAAGGGAACAGGTATTCTTTTGCACCATCTGCGCCATGATAGCCAATCGGGATCATAAAAGTGGTAAACAAATTAAAAATACCTACAAAAAGGACAAAAAGATAATTCCAAATCTTCAGTTTTCCTTTTATGACACGATTGAAAATGATTAAATTGACATATCCCGAAAAAACATAAGTTGCTGCTGCAAAAGCTTTCAAGTTTGGCCATTCAAAAGTGTAAGTAGTTACTTCTAATATAGAATCCCAGCTTAATTCTTCACCTGTATAGGCTTTAAATACGATAAAACCAAGAAACGGAACACTGAAAAACAGAATGATCTCCACAAAATACATAATTCGTTCTGTCGGCATGCCGATCACAAGAAAAATGGCTGCCAAATAAATTATCAAAAGAAAAAGTCTTGGCTCTTCAGGATTGACAAACCGGCTGAGGATATCCAGAAACCCGAGCAAGGTGATCAGACCCGCTGTGAAATAGGCTAGTTGAATAAACCCCATGTGAAGGTTGCTTAACAATTTGTGCTTGGAATCCGCTAATATCTCCGGAAGGCCTTGTTCAGGAAACTTGGTAAGCGCCTTGCTGTAAAGATATGTCATTAGGATTCCATAAGGAATAGACAGAATAACGGATGCCACAGCACCATTAAAGCTATACTTAATTAAAATGGAAGGTACAAAAATAATGGCATTGATAAACATATTAATTAACACTAAATATAAAAAATACCGATTCATGCCCCCTCCCCCTAGTGATCAATTTTTTGGCTTACTTTGTAACAGGGTTAAATATGGCACACCAAAGCTGTCCAGTTTTACCATATAAGCATTGATCATCAAAAAGCCGAGTACGACCCCCACTAATCCAAAAACGGTTCCCAATGCCCAAATAAGATATTTCAAAACTCTGATGGTAAAACTGAAGGTATTAATCGGGACGACAAAATTGGTAATCGCTACAAAGGAAACGATAATGACCATGATGTTGCTCACCAGACCAGCTTCTGTTGCGGCTTGCCCTAAAATCAGACCACCAACAGTTGTGGCCGTTGGACCAATTGCTTTGGGAAGCCGGATACTTGCTTCTGTCAGTAGTTCCATCATAAACAGCATAATCAAAACCTCGATAAAAGCTGGATAGGGAACTGCTGTCCTGCTGCCAGCAATGGATAACGCTAACTGAACACGGAATACTTCAGGATTATAGGCAGTCGTAGCAACATACAAGCCAGGCAGGACAACACTTATATTAAAGCCAATATAACGCAGCATTTGCAGGAAACGGCCGACCCAATAAGTTTGGTAGATATCCTCCATCGACGACATGAAATCCTTCATTACGGTGGGAGCAATAACGGCAAACGGTGAACCGTTTACCAAAATAATTAACTTTCCGGTCGAAAGGTTTACGGAGGCCCGGTCAGGCCGCTCGGTAACCAGCATCGTCGGGAAAAACGATCGGTTGTGTTTGGTAATACTGTCAAGCAGCTGTTCTCCAGATTGAAACATTTGAATATGGACAGACTTCAGGAAATCTCTCATCTCCTCGACTGTATCGGGATCAGCAAACCGACGATCATAGAGCAACATCACGTCCGTTTTAGAAAGTGTCCCAACCGAATGCTGTTCAATCGTTAAATCAGGTACAGGATACTTCTCCCGAATAAGTCCGACATTGGTATGTAGATTTTCGGTAAATCCTGATTGTGGTCCTTGAACCGTCGTTTCCACTACTGTTCCCGAAGTATCTTTTGCTAAGTTTACTTTGCTGTCAAAAGTAAATATATCATTTTGGTAAAAGATGATTACGAAGCCTTTCAGCAAATCTTCAACTGCTTTTTGCTCATCCTTAAAGGGTGTGGATTTAGGATGCGATTGCAAAAAGGTTAAAAAATCCTGTTGATTATCCATTTCAAAAAATGGGGTCAAAAGCTTATCATGTATAATTGCTTCGTCGCTAATCGTGCTTATGTATAATATTTCCATGTATTTATCTTTTGTCCGTACTTCTTTTGCTATCAAATCCGCTGCAGGTGCTTCGATTTTGCTCAATAAATTCTTCCTAATCGACTCTACCTTCATCGTCGGCATAAGAATTCCACCCTATCTCCACTGCTTTTTCCTAATTTCCCCTTTGAGAGGAATTTTATTCTAGTGCATCAACCATACACTTTCCCTAAGGTACACGTTTTTCGGTTAATTTTTATAGGTTTCGGGCATGTTGAATTTAGATTATTACGCGAGAGGATTTAGAGAAATGCAGCCAGCAATGATAAAAATTCCATCTGTTCAATTCATATGGATCTTGCCGTTCTCATACCAGGCAACTTCCCTAAATGACTGCACCAAATTTTTAAACCATCATGGGTTTTTAAAGTTACCATCCAATCTTGGAAGAGTGAACGATGGTACCTATCCGCATTCAGGTCCTTTTTTTCTACCGATGACCAACCATTTCCTGTTTCCCGAAACCGAACAGTCAAAAGGGTTTCATGGATATGAGAAAAAACTTGATTTAATGATTAGGCAGACGATTAAGGAACGAGAAATTCCATTTCAGATCGATTCTATTGAATTTGTATTTTGTCCCTTTGAAATAGGATTTCTAACGATACGTACCCAATTAAATGATCTTCCCTTCCAGGAAAACCTAAACGCGGCCAACCAGTTTCGGGCACTGTTACAGGATAGAGGGGCTGTACATGGAATCAGGTTTAACTATGATAATAAGGAAATAACCACAACCAGCCAATTATTGGGATGTTTAGTTTTAGGGCTGCCTGAGTTCTTGCTTCATCATAAAATGAGCTATGAACCTAGCTCGTTAGTGGTGCAATCGCTATTCTGCTTCGAAAAAGAAACACCTATTGGTGAGAATGAGGTGTATTTGGCTGCAAGTTTAGGAGCCGATCTCGGGAGCAGTAAGGATTATATAACAGACTTTATAAAAAAACATAGTTATCGCCATTGGATGACTGATACTTGGCTACTATCAGATGATACTACTTTTTCTTGCTTGACCACAGGACTGCAAGAAAAAGATGAACCAATAACCATACAATTTCTTGGACCGATGTACTACGCTTTATTAATAACCATGTTTCATCGGCAAAAACTCCTACAATTGATAGAGGATTATGCAAACATTAGGTTAGATCAGGATAAGCAAAAGATTAAGCAGCTTATTTATACGATGGACTCCTTCACCTCCAATTTCTTTTTCACGGTGCAGCCTGCCGACCGAACAAGCAGGGAAATTTATCAGCTCATACAAACAGGTTTTCAGATTCAACCCTTATATAAACAAATTAAGGAAGCGCAGGTTAGCCTGTTTAATTTCGAGGAAACGTCCGCAACCAAACGTGACAGTTTTCTACTTTTGGTGTTGACGATCTATACGGTTTTTTGCGGGATTTTTAGTATGAATTTGTTTGCACATGACCTCGTGGGTAACATTCATTGGGAAAAGCTAAAGTCTTATAATCCCTTTGAATACCTTGCTGTTCTTATTGTTTTCAGCGGCTTAGTGGTAGTAACCAGCTTATTCCTGCAAAGCTTATACCAAGGAATCCGTAATAAAATAAACCAAAAAAAATGGACGAAGGAAACGGTGCTTTCCTCCAAAAAGCGTTCATAAAGAGCGGATGGTCTCTGTCATTTTTTCTGGGTTTACTTTATAGTGTAGATAAATGATTTGGAAGTAAGGGAGTACATATGATTAAAACGATTGCCATTACAAAGAATGGCGAAATTCAACAAAATGTGGAAATTGATAATCTTGTCCGTGGGGATTATAAATGGTACTGGATTGATTTTCATGAGCCATCTGAACAGGAAATTGAGAAGCTCACCGACCCGCTTGCCTTCCACCCTTTAGCCATTGAGGATTGTATTCAATTTTTACAGCGACCCAAGCTGGACTATTATGAGGATTACACTTTCTTTGTGACGCAGGCGTTAAACCAAGAGACCATTACGAAAGAGGAAATTGATTTTTTTCTAAGCAGTAATTATATTGTTACGTTTCATTTTCAGCCGTCACTTGAAATCACAGAGGTATGGAACCGAGTTAGTCAATCACCCCATATCAAAAAGTGGGACCCTGCACATGTACTGTATAATGTGCTAGACAAAATGGTGGACAATTATTTTCCACTTGTCTATAAGATTGAGGACCGGTTAAATGAAATTGACGAAAACTCTAGTGAAAGATCAATGGAAGTTTTGTTGGAGGATTTATTTGATACACGACATCAGCTCCTCTCGCTAAGACATACAGTGACGCCCATGCGGGACCTAATATATCGAATTTTAAATTCCCAACGAATGACAGAAATTCAGGGGAAGCTGGTCTATTTCTCAGATATTCATGACCATTTGTTAAAGCTCACAGAAATGATAGAGGCCAGCCGCGAGCTAACTACTGATATCCGTGACAGCTATATTTCGATAAATTCCAATCAAACCAATCATGTCATGAAGGTTCTGACGGTTATTACTACCATCTTCATGCCGCTCACATTTATAGCTGGAATCTATGGCATGAATTTTCACAGCATGCCCGAATTAACCTGGAAGTACGGATATTTTGGCATTCTCTTCATAATGTTCCTTATTGGGGCTGGCATGTCATGGTGGTTTAAGAAGAAAGGTTGGTTCAAATAAAAGAGCGGAAGCACTGTTATGCTTCCGCCTTTATTTTTGCCAGTTTTCGTACCTTACGGTTCCACCCGTTAAATCCATGGTATTCTGCTCGCCCTTATAATACATTTTGCCATTCTTTTCAACGATTAAATTTTCATAGGTATACACCTCTTGACCGTTTGGCAATTGTATCACCACTTTATCCCCCAATTTCTCTTCTGGTGCATCTATCCTTATTGTGGTCTGATAATAATAACGCACTGTGAAGAAGGCCATTGCTAGAATAATTCCTCCTATTAGAATCAAAATGAAGCCTTTCCAAGAGAATGGCTTTGTATGTTTTCGATGTAGTTCAACCCTAGTCAACTTTCTCATCACCCTTTTATTTTAACTACTTTTTGATTATTTCCATTTATGTCCACTTTTCTTTTAGCTCATCCTTCGAAAAAAAAATTCAACACTAGTAACCTATGCGCCACATCTGTAAATATTGCTGTTTAGATATATAATAAAAAAGAATTCTTAATAAGAAAGGGGATAGAAAATTGACCCATATCGATGACACGATGAAATTATTGGCTGAATTAGTTTCGATTCCAAGTCCAACAGGAAATACATCCAAAGTCATATCGTTTGTGGAGAAATTCCTTACAGATGCTGGGGTGGAAACAAGAAGGAACAGAAAGGGAGGGTTAATTGCTACCATTCCTGGTAAAGATTCCAGCCAGCACCGGATGCTGACCGCACATGTAGACACCCTTGGTGCGATGGTCAAGGAAATTAAGCCGAGCGGAAGACTAAAGATTGACTTGATTGGCGGATTTAAGTATAACTCGATTGAAGGGGAATACTGCCAAATTCAAACAAATAGCGGGAAAGTTTATACAGGAACCATTTTGATGCATCAAACCTCCGTGCATGTTTATAAAAATGCTGGTAAAGCAGAGCGGAATCAAGAGAATATGGAAGTCCGGATTGATGAAAAGGTACATAGTGCAGAAGAGGTTCGCTCCCTTGGCATTGAGGTCGGTGACTTTGTTTCATTTGACCCGCGGGTGGAGCTTACCAAAAGTGGATATATTAAATCCAGACACTTGGATGATAAAGCAAGTGTTGCCATTCTTTTGCAATTAATCAAACAAATTAATACAGAGAATATCACCCTTCCCTATACGACTCATTTTCTAATCTCAAATAATGAAGAGATTGGATATGGAGGAAATTCCAATATTACCCCAGAAACGGTCGAATATTTAGCAGTCGACATGGGCGCAATGGGTGATGGGCAATCAACCGACGAATATACGGTTTCCATCTGTGTGAAGGATGCAAGCGGGCCTTACCATTACGGACTGAGAAAACATTTAGTAAATTTAGCGGAATCCAATCAAATCCAATATAAATTAGATATTTACCCCTACTATGGGTCCGATGCATCAGCTGCGATCAAGTCGGGACATGATATTGTTCATGGATTGATTGGACCGGGAATCGACTCATCACATGCATTTGAGCGAACCCATCGGGAATCGATTGAACAGACAGCAAAGCTATTATTTCATTATGTTCAATCTGTATTTGCACAATAAAATCAAGTACCAACATGCCTTCCATGTTTTACGTGGCATCCACTAGTATCCAACCTTCAAAGGAGTTATAATAAGCTTGACTGATCACTTTTTCACTAGGAGATGAAAATATGTTTTCTAATATCGGCGTTCCGGGTATGATCTTAATCCTAGTACTTGCCTTAATCGTCTTTGGACCAAACAAACTCCCAGAAGCAGGCCGTGCCGTGGGAAGGTCTATACGGGAATTTAAAAATGCTGCCCAAGGAATTACAGATGATATAAAAAAGGAAATATCGGAGGATGTCCAAGAGGCTAAACAAACCACTGTTGACCTAAAAAAATAACAAATGAAAAAGCAAGTTGAATCACATTCAGCTTGCTTTTTTCGGTAAAGGCTGTAGCAGACACTATCTTCTAGTTTTTTCTGCTAAGCTTTGGAACTGATTCATTAATTTTTTTCTAGATTTTTCATTACGGAGTAAATAAGCTGCACCCAAAGCAGCAGTTGTCATCAACATTGCTCTTCTGACCATGGTATATCTCCTCCCTTTTGCAAGTTGTCAGTTCAACTTTTCCTTTAAGAGTTGGTTATGTTCCTTGTATTGGACCAACAACTGGTTCAGTATAACAACTACCTGTTCGCTATCCTGTTTTTCTACGGCTTGCCGCAGGTCATGGAATGACTTCCATTCTTCTTTACCTTTTCCACCATGCAATTGTTTTATGAATTCTTCTTTTGTGATTTTCCCTGCCTCTAGTTGTTTCCGGAGTTCCTTCATTTTTGCCATTTTTTCTGCTTTCCATTTTTCCCGCTTAGGAGCATTTTCTGGGCTCAACCATTGATTACGAAGCTGTTTCCTTTCTTCTATAACCTTTGTCCATTCCTGTTTTTTGTCCGGTGTATATTGGGCAACCCAAGCTAGTAGCTTTTTTTCTCTTTCGGCCTGTTCTGCCTGCCAATCCTTATGCATGACCCGGTGATGGTCTCTAT
This sequence comes from Neobacillus dielmonensis, assembly GCF_000612665.1. GTDB lineage: Bacteria > Bacillota > Bacilli > Bacillales > Cytobacillaceae > Neobacillus > Neobacillus dielmonensis. Next base: position 7,117 of record NZ_HG942083.1, on the reverse strand, counting down.
GCTCCTCACTGCAATTCAAACATGGCTTTTCCTTTACAGCCTCATTGCCCGAACCTTCGGCGCCAGCAACTCCAGGTAACGATATTAGTAAACACATTACCAACAATAAACTCTTCATTCTTTTTTCTCCCTTCACTATTTTAGATTTTCCAACTACATTTGGATCATTTTTTTAAACGAATATATCATTCCCTTTTTTTGTAAAATAATTTACCAAATTGACATAAATTTCGACCGATATACCTTGAGATTTTTGCAAAAGTATCGTAATCTAATTGTAGTAAATATATGTGAAGTGTTTCACAATAAAAATCTACTAACGTTTTATTTTTTTAATATTTATTGTGAAATGTTTCACAAAAAAACACAAAAAATTACCTGGGGGCAGGAGTGGTTAGCATGTCAAAACCAAATATCGTTATTTTAGGTGGCGGTTACGGAGGAATGATTACAAGCAAGCGTCTTGAAAAGTTCTTAAAATCCGGGGAAGCCAATATCACTGTTATTAATAAGCACGATTATCATTACTTAACAACACAACTGCATAAAATCGGAGCAGCTACTGCTACAGATCGGCAGATTGCTCTTTCCATACCTGAATTAATTAATCCGGAAAAAACGAATTTCATAAAAGCTGAAGTCGATACGGTTGACACCAGCAAACAGGAGGTTTGTTTGGTTGGGGGCGAAAGGGTCCCATATGATTATTTGGTCATCGCTTTAGGATTTGAGGTTGAAACCTTTGGAATTCCGGGCATTAAAGAGCATGCGTTTGAAATACGCAGCTTTAGAAGTTCGAAAGCAATCTATCATCACATCATGAAACAGTTCAATTTGTACAAACAGGACCAAGACCTCTCACGCTTGACATTTGTCGTGGCCGGCGGCGGTTTTACTGGAATTGAAATGGTCGGGGAATTGGTTGATGCCTTACCAAAATTATGTAAAGAACATGGTGTTCCATTTGAAAAGGTCAAGATTGTGGCAGTTGAAGCGGCACCATCCGTGATCCCATTTTTTCCCAAACAATCAGTTGAATATACGACACAGTTTTTTGAAAAACACAATGTAGAATTAATTACTTCTAGGAAGATTTTAGAGTGCACACCGGAAGAAATCCGTCTGGAAAATGGAGCGGTTATTCCTACCCGTACTGTGGTTTGGTCTTGTGGAGTAAAAGGAAACACCATTGTAAAAAAATTTAGTCTTCCGATTGAAAGAGGGAAAGTACCAGTCGATTCTTATTTAAGAGTGAAAAACATGAAAAACATATTTAGTATCGGCGACAATGCTTTATTTATGAAAAATGAAAAATCCGCCTTGCCTCCAACCGCGCAAGTAGCACTGCAGCAGGCACCCGTTTGTGCCAAAAACATCGTCGCCGCCATTCGCGGTGAGGCTTTAACACAGTTTGAGTACCATCATAAAGGTTCCGTCGCCTCTCTCGGCACATGGGCAGCAGTTGGTCTAGTGGGCAGTGTCCGCCTATCCGGATTAATTGGCGCCTTTATGAAACAGGTTATTGAGGCCCGATACCTATTCATGCTTGGCGGCCCAGCTCTTATTATCAGGCAGCACTTAGGGGTCAGCCATGAACCAGTTAAAATTACCGTAAAACAATAGGCATTCTTTACCTGTTTTCCCACAGGCAGCAGGAGTCCTTGCTGTTTGATTAATGAATAGAACCAACCCAATTTAATTGCCTTATCATTCCCCTCTTTAAGGCAAAAAGCCCATTCCAATTTGGAATGGGCTCTTTTTGGTTGATTGTTGTTGTATAGTAACTAGTACACATCTTTTTTAGTAAATACGATAAACGATACAGCCATTGCCGCAGCCCACCAAATAAATAGAACCAACAGGGAAAATGAGAGTGTCATGCCTTCGATCGGCGGGGGGCTTCCTTGCATATAATCGGTTAACCGCAAGTTTACCATAAAAAAGTATTTTGCTGACTCCCACGAAGACACCATATTGCTCAAGATCGCTCCTGAAATAAGCGCTGCTAGCATCACGCCCATGCCTGCCGCTGTACTATTAATTAGTACTGAGAGCATGAAAGACAATGTTCCCACGACAAGTGCCACAAACCATACAAGTCCAAAATCCATTAACAAAAACTTCCAAAGACTTAAAAGTTTCACATCAGTTGTGTTTAGTCCCGTATCCGTGACATTAAACCCTGTTAAAATCGGGGCTTCCCAGCCTTTGTAGCCAAACACCACACCCGATATTAAAAAAGACAGTATACCAGCAATGGCAACAATCAGCGAGATGGCAAGACATAAGGTGATATATTTACTCATTAATACTTTCCATCGCTTGACCGGTCTGGTTAACAACAGCTTGACCGTTCCCATGCTATGTTCCGATGACACAAGGTCGCTTGCGATAACCATCACCATCAGGGGAATAAATAAATCAATTGAATTCTCCAAAAAGATCCTCATAAACGTAGGAGCACCAGGTTCAGCAGGATTAATATCGTGATCCAAATAATATTGTTTCTGCTGCAGGGAGATTTGTAGCTGCTGCCTCCATTCATCGGATAACCGGTTGCTGCTCAACCGGTTTGTTGTATCGACAATTTGCTGCTGAAGAATCGTCCGCCAATCATTTGTCCCCAATTTTTCACGCTCTCTCTGCACTTCCTTATATTGTGCATATGTAAACAGGACGACCAACACGCCTATAATTAGAGCAATCACTACGAGGCGTTTCTTGGCGATTAGCTTCATCATTTCATTTTGAATCAGTTTATTCAATGGTTTCCCCTCCTGTCAACTCGAGGAACAAGTCTTCAAGAACCGGCATTTTCCGGTTCATCTCCAAGACGGAAACACCCGCTTCTACCAACATCCTGTTCCATTCTGGAGTCTTTTGTTCATTAAACTCCGTTAGAACTATTTGATTGTCCGCATCCTCAATCGGGGTTAATGCCGCTAATAAATCCCTGCCCTTCTCAAAAGGAGACAGCCGCCATGCAACGCGCTCGCGGTTGGATAAGAGTTTTTCCACTGTGTCCGTCCGGATAATCGACCCTTTGGCAATAATCGCCACCCGGTCACACAAAAGCTGGATTTCGCTTAATAAATGGCTTGAAACCAAAACACTCAAACCTTCTTCTTCCGCAAGGAAACGGATAAATTCCCGCATCTCCCTAATTCCAGCAGGGTCCAAGCCGTTGGTCGGCTCATCAAGTATTAATACTTTGGGACTGCCAAGCAGGGCTTGGGCAATTCCGAGGCGCTGACGCATACCAAGAGAATAGGTCTTCACCTTATCGTGAATTCTCTCTGTTAACCCAACGAGCTTGGTTACTTCTTTAATTCGTTCGTCTCCAACGCTTGGCAGCATTCTGGCAAAATGCAGCAGGTTATTGTAGCCTGATAAGAACGGGTATAACTCTGGATTCTCTACAATACACCCAAGACATCCCAATGCCTTCTGAAAATCCTCCTCTATATTGGTACCGCAGATTTCAATGCTGCCCGATGTAGGTTTAATTAACCCGACAAGCATCCGAATGGTAGTCGTTTTACCGGCACCGTTTGGCCCGAGAAAGCCGAACACTTCCCCTTCCCGCAAGTCAAAGGTTAACCCTTTAATAATTTCCCTTCTGCCAATGACTTTTCTCAAATCCTTCACTGCTAAAGTAATGTCTTTCTCCATGAATCCGCTCTCCTTACCAGGTAACCAATGAGGCCACTCGTTCTGCAATTAGGCGATACCCTTTTGTATTCGGATGAAACTTGTCAGTATACAAATAATCATTCACATTTAGTTCAAACAAATCAAATGTAGGAACGAACACCACTTTCGGAAAACCTGCACTTACCTCGGCACTGTCATAATTCCAGTGGCGGACAATCTTGGACATCTCTTTCCCCTGGTCCATCTCGATAAAAGGGTTATATAATCCAACGAAAAAGACGGTCGCCTCCTGATTATTTTTGCGAATTTGCTGAAGGATGAAATTCAGGTTGTCCAAGTATTTTTTCTCAATTGCCGTAATATTGTCACTATCAAAATCCATCAAACCCTGGCCGCCACGAAACAAATCGTTTCCGCCGATGGTCACTAAGACTATATCGGCCTTTTGAATCTGCCGGCCCACCTCACTTTGCTGTACCTGCTGTCTTAATTGGTCCGAGGTTTGTCCATTAATCCCGAGATTGGTTAACTGGACGGTCTGTTTCGTTTTTTCCTTCAATTCATCCACCAAAACGCCTACATATCCCTTACCAGTCTCGTCCCCCGTGCCTCTAGTCAGCGAGTCCCCTATTGCGGTAATTGTAAGTCCCTTTTTATTATCAACTGCTTTATCCTGGGGACTGGTTTGAGGGGGTGACTCCGGTTTCCCGGCATAATAATTCCCGACAGCCCAGCCAAGGCCCCCCAACCATAGGAGGAAAAATACCACACCAATGATTGTTACCAAGCGAACATAATTCTTGCTCAAGAATACTCTTCCTTTCCGAAGTTCTAACCTTTTCTATTATTTAATCACAGATTGCTATGGTTTCAAACTTTCAACGCACGTGTTTGAAAAATTTTACATAGTTATTTTTTATTGTTCAATTTCTCGACAAAAAAACCGATTCCTTATTAATGGAATCGGTTTAGGTTGACTGTTTATTCGTCTAAATTGCCTTTTGGTCCAAAGAATTCAAAATGAATTCGGTCTTCATTCACTCCTAATTCCTTTAAGGAACGGTTCATCGCTTTCATAAATGGCACTGGCCCGCAGAAGTAAAATTCAGCTTCATTTACAGAAAGGTTATTTTGCAGCCATTCTTTTGTTACATAGCCTTCTATATCATAAGATTGGTTCTTACGGTCTTCCTCTGTAGGTGAATCATAAAAGACATAAGATTTTACATTGTTCAGTATTGTTAATTCCTCTACCTCACCTCTAAGAGCATGGACCTTGCTATTGGCAGCTGCATGGATAAAGGTAACCTCTCGGGTTGGCTGTAGGTTTACCACTGTTTTTAGCATACTCATCATTGGAGTTAATCCAACACCGCCGCTAAGAAGTACAAGTGGTGAAGTCTTTTCCGTATCCAGGACAAAGTCTCCAGCTGGTGCACTTACGTTTAAGGTATCTCCTTCGTTAATGTGTTCATGGAGATAATTAGAGACCACTCCGTCTGGATTTTGTGTGCCTGCTTCTTTCTTGACACTAATTCGATAATGATTTTTTCCAGACGCATCAGATAAACTATATTGACGTATATGAGTGAATTTTTCTTCTGGGATTTCCAATTTAATACTTATGTATTGGCCTGGTTTAAACCCAGCAATTTCTTTTTGATCCACAGGTTTTAAATAAAATGAAGTAATAACCTCACTTTCCTTCACTTTGCGGTCCACTACGAAGCTTCGGAATCCTTCCCATCCTCCTGGCTGATTCTTAGCTTCATCATACATTTCTGCTTCCAAACTGATAAATACATCGGCAATTAAGCCATAAGCTTGCTCCCAAGCTTGGATGATTTCATCAGTTGCTGCTTCTCCTAAAACTTCCTTAATCGCCATTAACAAGTATTTTCCAACAATTGGATAATGTTCAGGTTTAATCCCTAAACTTCTATGCTTGTGATTAATCTGTTGAACAACAGGAATGATCACTTCCAGATTATCGATATATTTAGCTGCAGCATAAACAGCCCCAGCAAGTGCCCGTTGCTGTCTGCCTTGTTTTTGGTTGACATGATTAAAGATATTCAATAATTCAGGATGATTACTGAACATGAGTTGGTAGAACTTTGTCGTAATTGCTTCACCGTGTTTTTCCAATACAGGGACAGTTGATTTAATAATTTCTATTGTTTTTTGATCTAGCATTTTAAATCCTCCTTGCGTTTTCACTATAAAGACAGTGTTATTATACGACTGAAAACACAAGCATTAAGTGATTTTAATCACACCTAGAATTATTTAGCAAAAAAATTTTTTATAAACATGACAAATATAACTAGTATCATAGCTATTATTTTAGTAATTTAAACCTAATGAAAATACTTTTTTAAGAAAACGTTTTGCAAACCAATAAACAGGTTTCCTACCGGAGGAATAGATAGTATGGTAAAAGCTAAGATTGCATGGATCACCGATACAACCGCGTCTCTCAGTAAAGAGTTTATTGAAGACCATCAAATACATGTCATTCCCTTGCACGTGGTGATTAACGATGAATTTTACAAAGAAACAGTCGATATAACTGAAAAGCAATTTTATGAACGAATGCAAAATGAAGATGGCAAGTTTCAATCCTCTCAACCGTCCATTAATGATTTTGTTGAACTTTATCGGAAGTTAAAAGAGGAGTATGATTTTGGTATCGCGATCCATGCTTCTAGCACTTTAACAGGAACCTATCAATCATCTGTTATGGCAGCAGAAATGGTAGATTTTAAATTGTTTGCCATTGATTCTCGAACAGGTTCTTATCCGCTTTCTTTTATGATTAAAAGAGGGATAGAATTGGCTGAATCGGGGCGGGATATTACGGAGGTCGTTACCCACCTAAATGCCCTGCGTGACCATACACGATTGTATCTAGTTCCATCTAATCTAGATCAAATGCACAAGAGCGGCCGGGTATCCGGAAGTCAAAAGATTTTAGCATCTTTATTTAATATCAAACCCATCTTGGCGATTGAAGAAGGTGCCGCCCAGATTAAGGAAAAGGTCCGGACTGAAAAAAAGGTTTCATCATGGTTGATTAATCAATTGAAGGAAGATGCAGCGGTCAAAACCATAAACAAAGTGGCGGTCCTTCATGCTAATAACGATCCTAAGGCAACAGAACTTGAAAGATTAGTGAAAGAAGCTTTTCCGAATATAGAAACAGAAGTTTTGATGCTCATAACCGTTGCAGGTGTGCATACAGGTGTTGGAACAATCGGGCTATCCTGGGTTTGTGAATAAGAAAAAGGACTGAATATGTTCAGTCCTCAGATTGTCGAGAAAGGTTATTTTTCTCGGCAATTTTTCATTTTACTTGAATTAAAATATGATTTTTAGAATTGATTATCGCCTGCAATGGGGCCTATTGATTTCCGCTCCAGGTGCTTCGCTTTCCGCGGGCGTGCCGGGGAGCCTCCTCGGC
>NZ_HG942082.1:16952-178418 GCF_000612665.1 Neobacillus dielmonensis | reverse complement strand
CCCCCGCTGCAATAAAGCGTTACCGTACTAGGGGACAGGCCCCCGCCGCAGTAAAGTGATACTGTACTGGGGGCCTGTCCCCCTTTATTTGTGTGGGTTGGTTTTGCTTTGTTGGCTTTTGTTGCGTTTGTTGCCTTTGCTGTTGTCGCCGCTGACGAATTCGGTGGCGAATTCTGCTTCGGCATGGCCGGCTTTTGGTGAGTTTTGATTGTTGCTGCCTTTGTTGACTTTTTTGGTCATGTGGATGCTCCTTTCGTTCAGGTACATTGATAGTTTGGCATCGGCGGGTATGTTTATTCCCTTTTCAATTGGTAAGAAAAAATGGAAAATTTATGGAATTCAAGATAAACTAAAACAATGAAATATAAGATAAGAAAGGATGACGGATGTGCCGGTAACATTGGATTACCTGACACAGTTATTTGAAGCAAACCACAATCCCGCGAATGCAGAACCGATGGCAAAATACATGAAGAATCATTTTCCTTTTCTCGGAATTAAAAAACCATTGCGGGCACAGTTGGAAAAGCAATTTTTTCAAGAAACCGAAATCTTGAAACAGCCGTTTAACCGTGATTTTGTTTGGGCACTTTGGGACAAGCCAGAGCGGGAGTATCAATACACTGCATTGGTCTACATGGAAAAAATGATGAATAAGTTGGAAAAACAAGATTTGCCGTTTATGGAGCAGCTCATTACCACAAAATCCTGGTGGGACTCAGTTGATGCAATTGCCCCTAAACCGGTAGGGGCCATCGCGAAAAAGGTTCCGGAAGTGATTCATGAAACCATCGGCAAGTGGGCCGTACATGAGGATCTATGGCTGCGGCGCGCTGCGATTCTTTTTCAATTAAAATACAAGCAAGATACGAATGAAGAGCTTCTTTATCAATACATAAAGCAAAATGCCGCATCGAAGGAATTCTTTATCCAAAAGGCAATTGGCTGGGCGTTAAGGGAGTATTCGAAGACCAATCCTAGTTCCGTTAAACAATTTATTGAAAGTTCTACGCTTGCCCCGCTCAGTGTACGGGAAGGCAGCAAGTATCTTCACAAGCGATAACAAATCATTCGTGGTAAAATGGCAAAAAAAGCAGAAAGGCGTGCTAGCGTGATTAAATGTATTGCAACAGATATGGACGGGACGTTATTGAATACCATGCAAGAAATTACTGAGGAAAACCGGCAAGCGATTTTAAAAGCACAATCGCAGGGGATTGAAGTCGTGGTGGCAACGGGCCGGTCCTACCAAGAGGCGATGTTTGTGTTAAAACAGGCCGGTTTAACCTGCCCAGTGATTTGTGTCAACGGGGCCGAGGTCCGATCCAAAACCGGCGAAGTAATCACGTCGATCCCAATTCCACAAGAGTTGGCACGTGAGGCAGCAAGTCGTTTAAAAACAAACGACGTGTATTATGAGGTTTACACCGACAAAGGGGCTTTTTCCATCGATACCGATCGTGCGGTCTCCATTTTGATAGACATCGTGGTCAGTGCCAATCCCGAAGTGAAACCAGAAGAGGTGGCCTATGCCGCCGGGGCAAGGCTGCGTGACGGGCTAATCCACCCGATTGATGACTATGAAAAACTATTCTCGGATGACGATAACCAAATTTATAAACTGCTTGGATTCTCGTTTGAATTAGATAAGCTAGAAGCGGCAAGCCAATCGATGAACGGTTTGGAGGAGTTGGCTGTGACAAAGTCCGCCAATGAAAATATTGAAATTATGGCCCGGAAGGCACAAAAAGGGATTGCTCTGGAGGCGTTTGTCCGCTCGCAAGGAATCTCTTTGTCGGAAACAATGGCGATTGGTGATAATTTCAATGATGTCTCCATGCTAGAGAAGGCTGGTATTTCCGTGGCAATGGGGAATGCCAGTGACACCATCAAGGCGATGTGTGACCGGGTAACTGACACCAATGAACATAGCGGAGTAGCGAAAGCGATAATGCAAGTATTATAGGAGGGAAGGGGATCCATGTACCGGTTCAGTTCTATTTTACTCATGTTCATGCTGCTTATGTCTGGATGTTCTGTTTTTGAAAAAAAAGAGGAAGTGCCTGGGGACGAGGCATTTGTTCTCCAGCCTGATGTTGAAGTGGTCGCGGACCATTTATTTGTGCCATGGTCGATTAATAAGTTGGATGGAACGTTTTACATCAGTGAACGGACAGGAAGCATTGTCAAAATTGAAAATGGGCAAGTAGAACGCCAGCCGGTATACCTGGAACCCAAGCTGGCACAGGCAGCAGAAGCCGGATTGTTGGGGTTTATATTGGACCCTGATTTTTCAACTAACCGCAAGGCGTATGCTTATTATACGTATACCGATGAGGCGGGCGGTCAATACAACCGAGTTGTCACGTTGTTTACGAATGGTGCCGGCTGGTCGGAGGATGGGGTCTTGCTTGATAAAATCCCAAGTGCTGCCTATCATCACGGCGGAAGGTTGAAAATGGGGCCTGATGGCAAGCTGTATATCACATCGGGTGACGGCACGAATCCAGAAACGGCCCAAGACTTGAGTTCGTTAAACGGAAAAATTCTGCGGATGAATGTGGACGGCACGATTCCGGTGGATAATCCGGACCCCAACTCCTATGTTTACAGCTTCGGTCACCGCAATCCGCAGGGACTGGCGTGGGTCGGCGATGTGTTATATGCAAGTGAACATGGCCAGTCAGCACATGATGAAATCAATAGAATCGTGCCGGGAGCGAATTTCGGTTGGCCGGTGATTCAAGGGGATGAAACAAAAGCAGGGATGGTGACTCCGTTATTCCATTCCGGCGAGGAGACGTGGGCTCCGTCCGGCATGGCAGCTGTTGATGATAAGTTGTATGTGGCTGCGTTAAGAGGAAATGCCGTCCGCATCTATGATTTGGAGAAAAAGCAAACCGAGGCGGTGGTCACAGGTCTCGGTCGGATAAGGGATGTATTGGTGGATGATGATTATTTGTATTTTGTCAGCAATAACCTGGATGGCCGGGGCACACCGGATGAGTTGGATGATAAGTTGTATCGGGTGCTGGTAGGGAGTTTAAAATAACATCATGAGGGGCTTTTGCAAGTTGGATGGGCCTTTCCGTAAGTAAGAGTGTGGTATCCGCAAGTTGGGGGAGTATATCCGTGAATTGTGAGATACTATGCGCAAGTAGCATACTCTAGTCTCTGTGGCAAAAGGAAAAGCCCTTCCGAGTTGGAGGGCTTTTTACCATTTATACGTCCAGAACCGTTCAAAATTCACACGTGCTAACACTTGCGGATCTTGTTTCTGGAAACTTTCTTCCATCGTTTTCATCATTGCTTCTGTCTGGGATCGATGTGCTTTAATGGCTGCGATTTTTTTGCTGGAAACCGCACTGACATCGTTAATAATATCCGCTTCACCGAGTGCCTCGATGCAGTCGTTCGAAAAAGCAACACAATGTAGGGTTGGCCTTGCGGCAGGCGGCAGCTTTTCTACGGCCCGGATGACAGCCGCACCGGTCGCATCATGGTCAGGGTGTACGGAGTAGCCAGGATAGAAAGTTATAATCAGCGACGGATTGACCTCGTTGATGATTTCTAACATGTGGTTCGCTAACTTTTCATCATCTTCAAACTCAACCGTTTTATCGCGGTAACCGAGCATGCGAAGATCTTGGATGCCGATTGCTCTGGCCGCTTCTTTTAATTCGGCCCTTCTAATTTTCGGAAGGTTTTCTCGGTTTGTAAACGGAGGATTCCCCAAGTTGCGCCCCATTTCACCTAGAGTCAGGCAGGCATATGTAACCGGTGTGCCATTGTTGACGTGTGTGGCAATCGTGCCGGAAACGCCAAACGCTTCATCATCTGGGTGCGGGAACACAACCAAGACTTGCCGTTCTTTATTAATCATCTCCACTGCTCCTTTCAGAAAAATTTTTAAAAAATAATCCAGCTATCTGGCGGACAACTCTTTATTCGAATGGGGTCTTGCTGATTTCCAAAGCAACGGCCAACTTGCCGTCAAAACCATGGCCGGCCATCAACAATCTTCCCTGTTCATCCACTTCAAAATGTGTGATTCCTTCCGCATAAACCCAGCCAAGGTTAATTTTCAAACCAACTCGGTACGGACCTTTGCCAGTAATTTTGCCGATTTCATAACGGACTAAGGCGTTGCGGATATAGGCTCCCGCCGAAAAGAAAGACTGATCGTTATGTGAGGCGTAGGCCCCGTTTGTGGTTTCCAGATGAATATAGACATCTTGGTTGGCAAAACCATTAATGGCTTCCTGGACCTGTTTTACGTCAACTACTTCCACGCCCAGCTCCTCCTTCCCTTCCATACAATGGAAATAAAAATAAATTATTAATGCTATCATACTAAAATCAGTGGGAAAATGCGAAATCCATGCTTTACTTTGTTTCGAAAAAAAGATGCCCTCATTGGATGAGAGGCATCATTCTTATTTATCTCCCTGATTTGGTTCTGTAGGCACCGTGCCAGGTTGGACCAACATACTCGTTTAACCGGAAGCCTTGTTCAATCGCAGCAGAGACAAAGTCTTTGGAAACTTGCATTGCTTCATAAACGTTTTGGCCTTTTGCCAGCTCAGCTGCAATGGCTGCAGAGTTGGTGCAGCCAGCTCCGTGAGTGTAGGTAGTTTCAACTTTTTCGGATTCGTAAATCTTAAACTCTTTTCCATCATATAGAAGGTCAAGGGATTTTTCTTCGGTTTGCAGTTTGCTGCCGCCTTTAATGACGACATTTTTCGCTCCTAAATCCACGATTTTGGCAGCGGCTTGTTTCATTTCGTCGAGTGTTTTAGGTGTCTTCATGCCGGCAAGTTGTCCTGCTTCGAAAAGGTTTGGAGTCACCACAAGGGCGCGCGGCACTAATAGTTCACGCATTGCATCAGCGGTTTCAGGGTTTAACACCTCGTCTTCGCCTTTGCAGACCATAACGGGGTCAATGACCACGCGTTCGAGTTTGTGTTCATCAATTTTTCTGGCGGTTAATTCGATAATATCAACGGTTCCCAGCATCCCCGTTTTCATCGAGTCAATGCCGACCGATAAAATGGTCTCCAACTGTTTTTCGACAAGAGCCGTTTCGATCGGTGCCACATTATGGTGCCAGCCGTTTGGATCCATCGTCACAATACAAGTAATCGCCGTCATCCCATAGACGCCAAGCTCCTGGAATGTTTTTAAATCAGCCTCAAGACCAGCCCCGCCGCTTGAATCGGAACCAGCAATTGTCAACGCTTTATTAATTGTCATATGTAATACCTCCTAAAGGCAAATAAGAAATCCTCTTTCCTATTATAAAACATTTGCTAAATTATATCAGAATTACAGCTCCAAATAGAAAAAAATTCCTCAGGAACATTCTTTTTCGTGCAGTAAAACATTACCAGGATGGGGGACAGGCCCCCAGTGCGGTGGTGCGTTACTTGGGTGGGGGACAGGCCCCCAGTGCGGTGGTGCGTTACTTGGATGGGGGACAGGCCCCCGGTGTGGTGATGCGTTACTTGGGTGGGGGCCTGTCCCCATAGAGTGAGAAATATTACATACAGGATGGTGTTGTCATTTTACTATTAGTATGGTCATGGGCTTTATATGATTATGTTTTAATTGTTATCGCTTTCATTTGTCGCAGTGTGTTCACAAAAGTGTCGATAAATTGATGCTAATTTGCTATCAATTTGTCATTTTCTTGGGAGTTACTGTGGGAAATAAGTTTTAAAATGGATTTACAAGGTTTATTTAAAAAACCAAAGGAACGCTTTTTTACTAGAACAAAAGGAGGGGAAACCATGAATCACAAAGGCTGCCCTGATGAATATCCGATTACACTCGTTATCAACGGCTATGAAATTGCTGTTTTCCAGTTGACCAAATTTGATTTGGAGGATTGGGCATATGGGTACTTATATTCAGAGGGATTTATTCAGGATGCTCGGGATGTGGAGTCCATCTCTGTCAATGAGGAAATGGGAATCATTCATATGACACTCCGTTCTGATTTTGAAGAAGAGCAATTTTTTTCAAAGAAAAGACACTATACCGCAGGCTGCGGCAGGGGTGTCACGTTCTTTTCAATGACTGATGTCAAGCAGTTTGAAAAAATTGTTTCCAATAAAAGCTATAAACTTAGCTATTTATTAAAAAAACGCAGCGAATTTGCTCAAAACTCTCCGTTCTATCTTGAAACGGGCGGCATGCATGGGGCCTGCATTGTCGAAGCAGACGGCACGATTACAATCCGCGAAGATATTGGCCGCCACAATGCCGTCGATAAAATTATTGGTTATGCCCTGAGAAAGCAATTAGACCCAGAGCAGACCATCCTGTTGACTACAGGGAGAGTTTCCTATGAGATGCTCTCCAAAGCAGCCAAATTTGGCTTTCCTGTCATCGGCTCACGTACTGCTGCCACCAAGCAGGCGGTCCAGCTGGCCCGGTACTTAAACGTAGAGGTCGTCGGCTATTTAAGAGGGAAAATGGCCACGATTTATACCTCTGCAGGCAGAGTGCAAAATGACGTTAGCATAAAACCAGTATTCGAATTAAGCCTTGAAGGGGGGAATTAACAACAGCCAAAAACTAGATAGAGAGAGAAAAATCAAATTGGGATGTCTATTCATATTAAGGGAAGGAGAATAGTGATGGTTGAAATAAACTTAAACCGCCGGCAATTTTTAAAGCTTTCTGGCGCAACTGCTGTAACGTTGGCAGTGGTGGAACTCGGCTTTAATGAGAAAAAAGCCTATGCCCAATCGAAAGGATTTAAAATTGCCAAAGCTACTGTAACACCAACCATTTGCTGTTTCTGTGGTGTCGGATGCGGAATTCTCGTCCATACCAAAGACAATACTGTGGTTTATACGGAAGGGGATCCGGATAACCCAATTAACGAAGGAAAACTTTGCAGCAAGGGAACCACACTTAGACAACTGTACACTTCTGAAAAACGACTGACCAAACCACTTTATCGTGCACCAGGCAGTGATAAGTGGGTAGAAAAAGATTGGAACTGGATGCTCGACACCATTGCCAAACGAACAAAAGAAACAAGGGACGCATCGTTTGTCGAAACAGAAAACGGCATCACTGTCAATAAAACCGAAAAGATTGCCAGCCTTGGCGGCGCGGCACTGGATAACGAAGAAACCTATTTGCTCTCGAAACTTATGAGAGGGCTTGGTGTAACCTACCTAGAACACCAGGCACGCATATGACATAGTTCAACGGTTGCCGGTCTGGCACCTACATTTGGACGTGGAGCAATGACTAACCATTGGAATGATCTGCAGCATACCGATTGTGCGTTGATTATTGGCGCCAACCCTGCAGAAAATCATGTCATCAGCTTTAGATGGCTGACCAAAGCAAGAGAAAACGGCGGAAAAATCATCTCGGTTGACCCGCGGTTCACGAGAACATCGTCGCAGGCAGATGTTTATGCCTCCCTCCGTTCAGGTACCGATATTCCGTTTGTTGGCGGCATGATTAAGTATGCACTTGATAACAATCTCATCCACAAGGAGTATGTGGCTAACTATACAAATGCTTCCTTCATCGTCAAAGAAGGCTATGAATTCAAGGATGGTCTGTTCTCTGGCTATGATGAAGCAAAACGCAGTTATGATAAAACAAAATGGGCATTGGAATCAAACCCGGATGGAACACCTGTCAAGGATATGACCTTAGAACATCCTCGTTCCGTCTTCCAGTTAATGAAGAAACATTATTCCCGCTACGACGTGGACACCGTTACAGCGGTAACCGGAACACCGAAGGAAGACTACTTGAATGTATGTAAAACCTTCTGTGCGACAGGAAAAGCCGGAAAATCCGGCACGATCATGTATGCGATGGGAGCAACCCAGCATACGGTCGGATCGCAAAACGTCCGTATTTATGCGATCCTTCAGCTATTGTTAGGCAACATCGGCATCCCTGGCGGCGGCATTAACGCGATGCGCGGTGAGTCCAATGTTCAAGGGTCAACGGACTTTGGCTTGTTATACGATAACCTTACTGGCTACCTTGCTTCACCAAAAGCCACTGTGCCTGAGCACGCGACGTTAGCCGGCTATTTGGCAAAAGAAACACCTGTCTCTGGCTACTGGAGCAACAAACCTAAATTCGTCGTCAGCCTGCTAAAAGCATGGTATGGCAGCAACGCCACAAAGGATAATGAATTTGGCTATCACTTCCTGCCAAAAGGCAACAAAAACTATTCACATATCAATCTGTTTAAAACAATGTATGATGGCGGGCTTGACGGAGCGTTCTTCTTCGGCACCAACCCGGTAGTCGGCGGGCCAAACGCCGGTAAGGAAAAAGAAGCGTTAGGTAAACTAAAATGGCTCGTTGCCATTGACCTGTGGGAAACCGAAAGCTCAGCGTTCTGGCAAAAAGCAGCCGGAAGCAACCCGGCAGACATCAAGACAGAAGTGTTCCTGCTCCCTGCTAGTGCTTCTTTTGAAAAAGAAGGCAGCATCTCAAACAGCTCGCGCTGGATGCAATACCGCTGGAAGGCGATTGATTCTAGAGGCGAGGCAAGACCGGATCTTGATATCATCCATGAACTGGCAACAAAACTGAAAAAACTATATGCCGGAAGCAGCAAATCGGCGGACAAACCGTTCTTGGCGCTTGATTGGAACTATGGTACCGGTGATGTTCCAGATATCGATCTAGTAGCAAAAGAAATCAATGGCTATGACCTGACAACAGGAAAACTGCTGCCTGGTTTCGGTGCCTTGAAAGATGATGGCACGACTTCGAGCGGCAACTGGATTTATTCCGGTTTCTATCCTGAAGAAGGCAAGAACAAATCCAAGAACCGTGACAATAAAGACACAGGCGGCCATCACTATTTGAACTGGTCATTCGCATGGCCTATGAACCGCCGAATCATTTACAACCGCGCTTCCGCGGATGCAAACGGCAATCCTTGGAGCAAGGAAAAAGCGGTAATTTGGTGGGATAGCCTCCAAAACAAATGGGTCGGCAATGACGTGCCTGACTTTAAAGCAGACACAGCACCAGCTGCTCCTGGCGGCACGGGCGCGTTTATGATGAACAAAGACGGCGTGGCGTTATTGTTTGCGCCTACTCTGAATGACGGTCCATTCCCTGAGCATTATGAACCATATGAAAGTCCAATGCCAAATGCTTTCTCCAGTCAGGAAATCAACCCGGCGATCACGCTTTTCGAAGGGGACTTCAATAAGCGAGGATTTAAGTCCGATTATCCAATCGTGGCCACCACATACCGGGTCAGCGAACACTGGCAGTCCGGAACCATGACCCGGAACCAGGAATGGTTGTCCGAGCTTGCCGGCCACATGTTTGTGGAAATTAGCGAAGAACTGGCGAAAGAAAAAGGCATCAAGAATAAAGATAAAATTGTAGTCACTTCAGCCCGCGGCGAAATTGAAGCCTATGCGATGGTCACGAAGCGGTATAAACCATTTAAGGTAAGAGGAAAACAAGTCCACCAAATCGGTATGCCATGGCATTTTGGCTTTAAAGGGTATGCCACAGGCGCGACGGCCAACCGCCTGACTCCGCATATTGGGGATGCCAATACGATGATTCCTGAATATAAAGCATTCCTCTGCGATGTTAGGAGGGCGTAACAATGACAAAATATATGAAATACGTCGATGTAACCAAATGTGATGGCTGCCGTGCCTGTATGGTAGCCTGCAAAAACTGGAACGACCTGCCGGCAGACCCGCAAGATTTCCAGGGCAGTGTCCAGTCTCATCCAAAGGTATCGGCTGACACCTGGAATGTCATGCAGTATATCGAGCACGAGAATGGCAAAGGCGACTTAGAATACCTGTTCCGACATTCCGCCTGCTTCCATTGCACCGATGCCGCCTGCGAAAAGGTCTGTCCAGAAAATGCCATCAGCTATACCAAATACGGCACCGTTGTCATTGATCATGACAAATGTGTCGGCTGCGGCTACTGTGTGCAAAACTGTCCGTTCGAAGTCATTTCGTTGAAAGAATATGTCGATAAAAACGGTGATAAATACCGAAAATCGCAAAAATGCACGATGTGTACGGACCGCTTGGAAGAAGGCCTGCAGCCTGCCTGCGTAACCACCTGCCATACTGGTTCTCTGGAATTTGGCGAAGAAACTGCCATGCTCAAGAAAGCAGAACAGCGGGTTCAAGAAATAAAAGGACGTTTCCCTAATGCTCAAGTGTACAATCCACAAGGAGTTGGCGGAACCCATACCATTTATGTGTTAGCAGAGAAGCCATCTGTTTACGGACTTCCTGAAAATCCTAAGGTGCCAACCTCTGCAGTGGTCTGGAAGGATTACGCACAGCCGATCGGCAAGATGATGCTTGGAGCCACGACAATGGCTTTAGTAGGAGCATTTGTTACAAACAATATTATCTCCAGGAAGAATAAAGATCAGGATGGAGGTCAGGGCCATGAGTAATCAAAATAAACCGGATGTAAAAATCCGCCGCTTTCCAAAGGCATTTGTTTGGGCCCATGCGATCAATGGCATTGCCTTCTTCGCGCTTTATTTCACGGCTCTGCCTATGTATACGGAATTTTTCGATTGGCTCTATCCTGTTTTTGGCGGTCCAGAAGGTGCACGGCTGTTGCACCGAATCTTCGCAGTTATTTTCATTACGCCAACCTTGATCCTGGCGATATTCAGTCCAAAATTCCTGGTCATGTGGATAAAAGAATTAATCACTTGGAAAAAGCGCGACATTGCTTTTTTTGGGAACTTTGTTAAAGAATTATTTGGCTTCAAGTTTTGCCATGTAAAACAAACGTTCTTTAATGCCGGAGAGAAAATTAACTCGATTCTACAAATGTTCTGTGCGATTCTGGTTATTGCTTCAGGATTTACCATGTGGTTGCCGCAATTCTTCCCGAGAGCGCTAGTTCAATGGGGCTACGTTCTTCACAATATTGGCTTTGGTTTAGGGATTGCCGTTATTGTTGGCCACGTGTATCTCAGTGTCATTCACAAACATTCACGTCCAGGCTGGTCTGGAGTGGTGACCGGTAAGGTTCCTGCTTGGTGGGCAAAAGGCCACTACGCTGACTGGTATGATGAAGAAGTCAAGCAAGGCAATTTCCCAGACTTAGACGATCCAAAATTTAAAAAAGAAGCGTAACCGGGAATGAGTGGCTGTCTGTCTTATAAAGACAGCCACTCTCTAATTTTAATAAAAGAGGTGCAGCAACGATGATAAAATCGGTTGTTTCAAAAGAGTACCAGGAGCTGCAAAAACAGATTGTCCAATTGCAGGAGCACTGGAAGCAAACCATTGACCCCGAGACGATTCGCCCCAGCATCGATCAAGCGGCAATAGCAGCAGGGGTGCCTATTGTCTCGTTAACGGCGATTGATTTTGATATTTCACTATTCTTACAGTGGATAGAGGAGTTAAACGTAACACTGATTACCAATAACCCTGAACTCGAGCCGAATTTAGCCGCGGTCCGGTCTGTGTTAACAGACGAAACTGTCATCCGCTGGATTGAAGAGGCTTATTCCTTTAACCAAACCTATTTTGAAAAATTTTCCGAGGAACATGGCCTAGAGCAGTGGATTCCGCCGTTCCTAGCGGAAACCGCACTCCGCCCGTATCTGCAGCTGACTGCTGAAAAGACCCAGCATGCGATTAGTCATGCCATGCCTGGTGCCGGCTGCCCGGTATGCGGTGAGCCCGTGCGGTTGGCCGTACTGGAAGCCGAGGGCAAAAAGGTGGTCCATTGTCCGCGCTGTCATGCCCATTGGAATGGGCGCCGCCTGGAATGCTCGCATTGCGGCAACACCGACCATGAAAAAATCCATTTTTTGACGATTGAAGGCGACCCTGTTTCACAGATACAGGTTTGCGGTGAATGCAATGGCTATATTAAAATCATAGATACTAGGCAATATATTGAAAAACCGTCAGCGGCCCTAATGGATTTAAACTCCATACATCTAGATTATGTGGCTCAAGAACAAGGGTACTCTAGCGTTGGTGAGAAAAAGCAAACTAATTAAGCAGGTGTTGCAGCATGAAAGCTGGAGCAATTATTTTATCCGGCGGGAAATCAAGCAGGATGGGCAGTAATAAGGCCTTGCTAAAAATAAACGACCAACCCAATATTGAAAGAATCAGAGATAGGCTAAAAAGTTACTTTAACGAAATGATTTTAGTAACCAATGAACCTAAAAGCTATGAATTTTTAGGCTTAAAAGTCACGTCTGACCATTATCCCGGCATGGGGCCGCTCGCTGGCCTCCATGCCGGCTTGCTGGCGTCCGAATCCGATATGAATCTACTTGCTGCCTGCGACATGCCGTTTGTCTCAGGTGAACTTGCACATGCCTTGGTAACACACGCCCAGAATTATGATGCGGTCATACCTGTCATCGAGGGCAAACAGCACCCGTTATTTGCCGTTTATCATAAAAGAGTGGCAATGGCAGCCGAATCCTGTATAAAGTCAGGAAATCTTCGGATGAAACACCTCTTGGACCAGTTAAACGTGTTATACTTAACGGAGAAACAACTTGGCAGTTTTAGCCAGTTAGATATAGAGAAAACCTTTTTCAACATGAACCATCCAAGTGAATATGAGGATGCGAAACGGCAGGCTGCTAGCGAAAGTTAGGGGGTATTGGCGGGCAATGCAATTTTTCAAGGTAAAAACAGTGGAAGAAACCTTTGGTTTAATTGATGAACAGGTAAAAGCACTTGAGCAAACCGAGATTAGGGAGCTTTCGGAAGCCCTTCACTATATTCTTGCGGAGCCGGTTTTGGCAAAAGAAAATGTACCGGGTTTTGACCGATCGACTGTCGACGGCTATGCCGTCCGGGCAAAAGACACGTATGGTTCATCGGAATCAATGCCCGGCTTTGTCACAGTGGTTGGAGAGGTAAAAATGGGCGAGGTTCCTTCGGTAAAGGTAGGTCCAGGCCAGGCCGTGTATATTCCCACGGGAGGAATGCTTCCTGCGGGCAGTGACAGCGTAATCATGATTGAGCACTGTGAGGATGCGGATGGTTTGCTAAATATGTACAAGCAAATCGCACCCGGGGAAAATGTCATCCGTGCCGGCGAAGATATCCGCGCGGGCGAAGTCGTTTTAGATAAAGGAACCAAATTACGGCCGCAGGAACTCGGCGCCTTGGCTTCGCTGGGAATTACGCAGGTAAAGGTGTACCGCAAGCTAAAGGCCGGTTATTTGTCCTCAGGTGACGAAATTGTGCCATATCAAACGCGAACCCTCGAAATGGGGCAGATTCGCGATATCAACTATTTGACGATTGCGGGATTGGCCAATGAATCAGATGTTGAGGTCATCTACGGCGGCATCGTCAAAGATGACTATGAAGAATTTAAACGGCGGGCCCGCGAGCTATATGAACAGGTCGATTGTTTAATCCTTTCCGGCGGCAGCTCTGTCGGGGCCAAGGATTACACAACCGAAGTGATTCAGTCATTAGGAGCACCTGGTGTGTTTGTTCACGGCATCTCGATCAAACCGGGCAAGCCGACAATCCTGGCGATGGCCGACGGCAAGCCAGTAATCGGTCTTCCGGGACACCCAGCCTCCGCGATGATTATTTTTCAATTATTCGGATTGCGGATTCTGCGAAAATTAAAGGGCGAAAAAATTGAGCGAAAGCCGGACCGAATCTATGCCCGGATGACCAAAAACATCGCCTCTTCCATGGGCCGGGCCGATTATGTCCGTGTCCGCTTAGAGGAACGGGACGAAGAATGGTGGGCCGAGCCGATTATCGGCAAATCCGGCTTGATTACCACGCTGGTGAAAAGCGATGGGATTGTCGAAATTCTTTCAGCAAAAGAGGGCGTATTACAGGGTGAATACGTTCCTGTGATTTCATCGAGATAGGGGGAGCAGACATGGAACAGCAAAAATTCAAACGAAAAGTGTATTTGGAAGACAAGCCCCGGCACAAAGCCCGGGAAGAATTGCTTGAAGCGTTCGATGTGACCCCTGATGTCGAAACAATCCCGGTGACGGAGGCTTTGGGCCTTGTTACAGCGGAACCAATTTTTGCCCGCGTATCAACACCACATTACCATGCTTCGGCCATGGACGGGGTTGCCGTGGTGGCGGAGAGCACCTATGGAGCCCACGAACAAACACCGCTTTATTTGAAGAATGGGACGCAATTCGTGTATGTCGATACGGGAAATGCGATTCCGTCGCCGTTTAATGCAGTGATTATGATTGAAAATGTTCATATCGTGGATGACGAGATAATTGAAATCATTGAACCAGCCACGCCTTGGCAGCATATCCGCCCGATTGGCGAGGATATCGTCCAGGAGGAAATGTTGTTTCCACAAGGACATATGCTGCGTCCGGCTGACATAGGGATATTACTGGCCTCTCAGGAGCTGGTTGTCCGTGTTGTGAAAAAGCCAGTCGTCACCGTCATTCCGACAGGCAATGAATTGGTGGAAGCCGGTTTAGAAATGACGCCCGGAAAAATTGTCGAGTTCAACGGGACCGTGTTTAGTGGCTTTATTAAGGAGTGGGGCGGTGAACCAAAGCTTCATCCCATCGTAAAGGATGAACCTGAGCAAATTAAGCAGGTTCTTTTAGAAGCAGCAAAAACCTCCGATATCATCGTCATCAATGCTGGCTCTTCGGCAGGCAGGAAGGACTTCACGGTCCACATTATTGAGGAAATCGGCACTGTTTTTACCCATGGGGTCGCCGCACGGCCTGGAAAACCGGTGATTTTAGGAAAAATAAACGGTACCGTCGTGGTCGGGGTGCCGGGATATCCTGTTTCCGCCTATCTGGCTTTAGAATGGTTTGTCCAGCCTTTGGTTTGCAAATATCTAGGGATTCCGGTACCAAAACGGCAAACGGTACAGGTCAAACTGGGCCGGCGTATCGTTTCCTCAATGGGTGTGGAAGACTTTGTCCGAATGAATATCGGCTATATCAACGGTGAGTATGTGGCCAATCCGCTAACAAGAGCGGCGGGTGTGACCATGTCGTACGTAAGGGCTGATGGCTTGTTAATCGTTCCGCCGGATGTAATTGGCTACGAGCAGGGTGAAGTGGCAGAAGTGGAACTGCTCCGCCCGCTCGATGAAATTCGCAAAGCGATCGTGTTTACCGGAAGTCACGACATGACCATTGACCTGTTATCATCTCAATTGAAACGGGTGGAGACGGATAGGAAAATTGTTTCTTCCCACGTCGGCAGTATGGCGGGCATCATGGCGATCCGCAAAGGCGAGGCCCATGTCGCCGGCATTCACTTGCTCGACCCGGAAACCAAGCAATATAATATTTCTTATGTAAAAAGAATGCTGGCTGGACAGGATGTTGTGCTGTATCCATTTTTGAAACGGAAGCAGGGCTGGATTTTGCCAGCAGGAAATCCGCTGGGAATTGGGTCAGCTGCTGATTTGCTGCGGGTTGATGCGAACTTTGTGAACCGGCAAAAAGGAGCTGGAACGAGAATCTTGTTTGATCTGCTCCTTGAAGAGGCAGGATTGGACGCGGAACAGATTACCGGCTATGAACGCGAGATGTTTTCCCACTTAGCTGTCGCAGCGGAAGTAAAAGGGGACGCTCATGGTGTGGGTCTGGGAATTTATCCAGCAGCAAAGGCAATGGGTTTGGATTTTATTCCGGTGGCCGATGAGGAATATGACCTGCTGATGACGCGTGAGTTTTACGAAAGTGAGTCGGGCCAACTGCTGGTCAGCATCATTCAATCGCCTGTATTTAAGGCGCAGGTAGAAAATATCGGCGGCTATCAGGTGGTAGAAAACGCCCGGCCGAAGAGCTTGGATTAAGAGGTGAGCCGATTGAAGTTTTTTGAAATCTCAAAAGAACCGATTAATATACAAAAAGTCATTGATAAGGTGGTCCAGCGCGAGGCTGGCGCCATAACAACCTTTATCGGCACTGTCCGGGAATTGACTCATGGGAAAAAGACGTTATTTTTAATCTATGAAGCGTATGAATCGATGGCGGTGAAAAAGCTCGAGCAAATTGGCCGGGAAATCGAGGAACGCTGGGAAGGCTCGAAGGTAGCGATTACCCACCGAGTCGGGCGCCTTGACATTACGGATGTCGCGGTAGTGATTGCCGTATCAACACCGCACCGTGCTGATGCCTATGAAGCCAACCGTTACGCGATTGAGCGGATTAAGGAGATTGTTCCAATTTGGAAAAAAGAGAATTGGGATGACGGCGAGGAGTGGGTTGGCAATCAGCTAGAGACGGTCGCCTATCCGAAAGGCAAGCCGGGGGAGGATGACTTGCATGATTAAAGTATTATTTTTCGCTCATCTGCGCGATGCTGTAGGAGAAGAGTCACTAACGCTGGATGCAGGCGGGAAAACGGTAGCCGAGCTAAAGGCGGATTTGGCCGCCATTTATAATCTGCCAAAGATGGACACCGTTATGACGGCCATCAACGAGGAGTTTGCTTCCAACGATGAAGTGATTCGTGATGGCGACGAGGTTGCATTTATACCGCCAGTCAGCGGCGGCTGATTTCGCGAATAAAACTAGGAAATTCGCAAATAAGACGTGAGAATTCGCAAATAAAATGCAAAAATTCGCAAATAAAACGTGAGAAAACGCAAATAAAAACTAGAATAGCACAAATAAAGGCCTTAGATTGGCTGAATGTGATTGGAATTGCCCAGAAAAGCTCGCCTTTTGGCGAGTTTTCTTTAGAAGTGGGGGGAAACAACAATGAATGAACGCTATTCACGGCAAATTCTCTTTCCCGGCATCGGCAAAAGTGGCCAGGAAAAAATTCGCAGCAAGCATGTGTTGATTCTCGGTGCTGGGGCACTTGGGTCGGGTAGTGCCGAAGTGTTGACACGGGCCGGGGTCGGCAAAATCACCATCGTGGACCGGGATTATGTCGAAGAGAGTAACCTGCAGCGCCAGCAGCTGTATACCGAAGCTGATGTCGCAGAAAAGTGGCCAAAAGCAGCAGCAGCCGAACGGCGCCTTCGCGAAATTAATTCGGACGTGGAGATTCATTCTGTTGTCGGGGACGCAACTCCAGAATTACTCGAGGAACTGGTTGCCGGTGTCGACCTGATGCTCGATGCCACCGATAACTTTGAAACCCGGATGATTATGAATGACGTGGCTCAAAAATACAAGATTCCTTGGATTTATGGGGCATGTGTCGGCAGCTTCGGCATGAGTTTTTCGATTATTCCTGGCAAAACGCCATGTTTGAATTGTTTGCTCCGCTCGATTCCGCTTCAGGGGATGACATGCGATACTGGCGGCATTATAGCTCCTGCCGTGCAAATGGTGATTGCCCATCAAACCGCAGAGGCCCTGAAGATGTTAGCCGAAGATTGGGACGCTGCCCGAACTGCGTTTGTTAGCTTTGATGTATGGCGAAATCAATATACGAGTATGAAAATGTCCAAGGCAAAATTTGCTGGCTGTTTATCTTGCGGCGAGCATCGAACCTATCCGTACTTGGATCAGGAAAACCGTTCAAAAACATCGGTGCTATGCGGCCGCGATACGGTCCAAATTCGGCCCTCCACACCAAGAGAAATCTCGTTGGAGCAGCTTGCCGCACAGTTGAGTACACTCGGTCATACCGTCAAAGGCAATCCGTATTTGCTTTCTGTCGAAATGGGTGACCAGCGGATGGTTATTTTCCAGGATGGGCGCGCCCTGATCCATGGAACAAAGGACATGACGCAGGCGAAAACGATTTACCAAAGAATATTAGGATAATCCCGTAACCGATGAGAGGTGCGGGGTCTTTTTTTTGAAAAAAAGGGGTTTTTCTACAAAATCGGGCCTGGATTCTACAAAATTTAAAGGAATTCTACGAAAGTCATAAACAATTCTACAAAAACCGGATATTTATGGATATCAATGCCGCGTTTCGACGTGTTTCACGTGAAACATTAAGAAAATTGTCAGCTGGTCTGCTATGGGCCAGCTTATTTTTTTGAAAAAATTCAATCCTCATGTAGAATAGAAAGAGACTCCAAAATATGAGGTGCCGATTATAGTGAATATATCTGTTCAAAAACTTTTAGCTAAAATCGAAGAAGAGTTAAAGCAAGCCCAAACCTCCCAAAAGGAAGAAAGCTTACGGGAGAAGATTTACTCTATTAAAATATTATGCGAATTAATTCTCGATGAAAAATCGGCTAGTGGGGCTAAACCGTTTCCGCCAGCGCCTGCCGTACAGCCTGCTGCTAACTACCAACCATTTCAGCAGCCGGCGGCCTTGAACCAGCCAAAAAAAATAGACATGGATGAAGCAAACGGCGATTCGCTGTTTGATTTTTAACAAGGGGGAAATAAGATGAAACTATTTATTATCGCAGGGGCGGTCAACGCCTTTTTGGCCGTCGCTTTAGGGGCGTTCGGAGCACATGGGCTTAAAGACAAACTAGATGCCCATTACTTAGGGATTTGGGAAACAGGTGTCCAATATCAAATGTTTCATGCAGCGGGGTTATTAGTGGTCGGTCTGCTGATTGGAAAATTGGCAGCAGCAGGTTCACTGTTTACCTGGTCAGGCTGGCTGATGCTGGTTGGTATTATCCTGTTCAGCGGCAGTTTGTACGTATTGAGCCTGACTAAAATCAGTGTCTTAGGCGCCATTACACCGCTCGGCGGCGTTTGTTTTTTAGCAGCCTGGGTAATGATGATCATTGGAACGGCAAAATATTTATAAAAAGAAAGAAGGTATTGGGGGATGCTCCAATACCTTTTTTGTTGATGAAATTAACGTGGCTGAAAGGTGCTTAAGTTAGGACCTGCGCCGAATGGGTATTCGTATTCGATTTCCTCATCAAAGGTAATGTAATCGACTGCTACCATTGGAATTAGGTAGCGCCTGCCGGTTTGCGGATCGCTTAAAATAACATGATCGCGGCCGGCCGCTTCGATGATACCGGTAAATTCTTTGGAATTCCATTGCGTACTGCCCTCAAAGGTGGCAAACAAATGGACAAGCTTGCCTTTGTTTAACCGTAAAATGTTCTCAATGTATGATTGTTCAATGGGAAGCATACCAGGCACTTGGCTGGCAGTGCCGCCTGAAGGCGCAGTTGGCATGGTCATCCCAGGTGTTCCTGCCTGCGGGAATTGCGGAAAACCAGTTTGCTGCCCGGGAAACATTCCTGCGGCACCAATTGGTCCTCCCATAGACCCTACCGTTGGCTGGCCTGCCTGCTGCCCTGCTGCCCCGGGGGTAAAGGGCTGAGCTTGGCGATTGTAAAATTGGTTCATTTTTTTCCCTCCTAAAAAATGAATAAATGATTCATTGGCCCAACAATGTATTCATACTCCCAAACATGCAATTTGGTGACCCATTTGATGAAAAAAAACTTTGCGCTTTTCACCTCACTTGCTAGGAGATGCTTTCAAACTTTCAAAGTTTCGCTGTTTAAATAGTATGAAATGAGGGATTCAGATATGCCTATATTCATGTTGGAGGAAAGTAAAAAGTTCCCAGGACACTGGGAACTTAATTAATCGAATATTAAACGCGAAGGAATGTTTCCACTCGTTCTTCTTCTAATAAATTGCCGACAAAGAAGGCGCCAAACTCGCCGTAGCGGGCGCTGACTTCGTCAAAGCGCATTTCATAAACAAGCTTTTTAAACTGCAGAACATCTTCAGCAAATAGAGTGACACCCCACTCGTAATCATCGAAGCCCACGGATCCAGTGATGATTTGTTTCACCTTGCCGGCATAAGAACGGCCAATCATGCCGTGGCTGCGCATTAAATTGCGGCGCTCTTCCATTGGCAGCATGTACCAGTTATCATTGCCTTGGCGGCGCTTATCCATTGGATAAAAGCAAACATGTTTGGCTTTTGGAAGAATCGGATAAAGGCGGGACCGGACATGAGGGTTTTGGTACGGATCCTCATCGGAATTCGCCGGCAGATAGTTGCTCAATTCCACAACCGAAACATAAGAATATGTAGGAACTGTGAATTCTGCCAATTTTGTTTTATTAAATTCTGTCTCGATTTCGTTTAATTCTTCCATCGTCGGACGAAGAATCATCATCATAAAATCAGCTTTTTGGCCGACAATTGTATATAAAGCATGGCTGCCTTCTTTACTTTCTTGCGTGCTATTCCATTTTTCAACTAAACCTAAAAACTCGTGGATGGCTGCCTGGCGCTCGTCACTCGGAAGCATTTTCCAAGTGGTCCAATCAACGGTCCGGAAGTCATGCAAACAATACCAGCCATCAAGTGTTTGTGCGGCTTCACTCATGATCATCACTCCTATGTAATTATTCTTATTAAATATCATACCAACTATAACATAGTTTGACCAACGGATGCCTTTATGAAACTTCTTATTTCGCCAAATTGTGCGCTGTATGGATATTTAAGCTATTAAATGAGAATAGTAAAATAGTGAGCGCAAATTTTTGCAATTAAATAATTTTTTCATGTAAACGCTGTCTGTGACTTTGTTGCTTGAAATTTTATCATGGTAAAGTATGCTATTAAAGGAGCTTTAATTAGGAGGGTTACATAATGAGTGATTTATTCGAAGGATTAAAACAGAAAATTTCTGGACGTGACCTGCGGATTGTTTTTCCAGAAGGCTTGGACGAACGTATTGTGAAAGCATGCGGCCGTTTGGCAGAAGAAAAATTATTGACACCAATTTTGATTGGCAATGTTGAGCAGGTTCAAGCGAAAGCGAGTGAGCTTGGCGTTTCTTTGGACAACGCTGAGATTTATGATCCAGCAAACTATGCCGGCATGGATGAGTTGGTTGCAGCGTTTGTTGAGCGCCGCAAAGGCAAAGTAACGGAAGAAGATGCCCGCAAAATGCTGCTTGATGAAAACTACTTTGGCACGATGTTGGTTTATTTAAACCAAGCAAACGGTTTGGTAAGCGGTGCGGCACATTCCACAGCGGATACAGTTCGTCCGGCATTGCAAATCATCAAAACCAAACAAGGCATTAAGAAAACATCCGGCGTGTTTATCATGGTTCGCGATGACGAGAAGTATGTGTTCGCTGATTGTGCGATTAATATTGCCCCAGATAGCATGGATTTAGCTGAGATTGCTGTTGAAAGTGCAAAAACTGCACAAATGTTTGACATTGACCCACGCGTTGCAATGTTAAGCTTCTCAACAAAAGGTTCTGCAAAGTCTCCTGAAACCGAGAAAGTGGCTGAAGCGGTAGCAGAGGCAAAACGCCGTGATCCTGAACTTGTGTTGGATGGCGAGTTCCAATTTGATGCAGCGTTTGTTCCATCCGTTGCGAAAAGCAAGGCACCAGGTTCTGTGATTCAAGGGGATGCCAATGTATTTATCTTCCCAAGCTTAGAAGCAGGAAATATCGGTTATAAAATTGCCCAACGCCTAGGCGGATTTGAAGCAGTTGGACCGATTTTACAAGGTTTAAATCGTCCGGTGAACGACCTGTCACGCGGCTGTAACGAAGAAGATGTCTACAAATTGGCATTGATTACTGCTGCACAGGGATTGTAATAGGATTTTGGGGCTGGTTCCATTGGGGGCCGGCTCTTTTTTGATTTGCAGCTGTGTATGCTAAAATGATTTTATCTAAGTTTGCAAGGAGCTACCATTATGGAAAGTTTACTGCGCCAGCCCGAATGGCGGATTATTGACCAGTCCTCCGTTGGGCCGCATTTTCAAGCGTTACAATCATTTGGCATTGATGATACATTGTGTGCCTCAGTCGGAGCGGGCCAGGCGCCGGCGACTGCCCGCACATGGGTGCACCATCAAACAATCGTTCTTGGCATCCAAGATACGAAACTGCCATTTCTACAGGACGGATTACAATTTTTAAAAAACAATGGCTGGCAGCCAATCGTGAGAAATTCTGGCGGCTTGGCTGTTGTGTTGGATGAGGGTGTTCTCAATATTTCGCTGGTGCTGCCGGAAGCGGACAAAGGCATTGATATTAACCGCGGCTATGACACGATGTGGCTGTTGATTCGTCAGATGTTTGCGGACTTCTCTTTGGAGATTGAGGCCCGGGAAATTATCGGCTCGTATTGCCCGGGAAGCTATGACCTTAGCATCGGGGGCAAAAAGTTTGCCGGCATCTCGCAGCGGAGGCTAAGACGAGGGGTTGCGGTGCAAATCTATCTTTGCGTTAATGGCAGTGGCAGCACGCGGGCGGAACTGGTACGGGAATTTTACCGGCTAGCCAAACGAGAGCAGGCCACCAAATTTGCCTATCCAGAAATTGAGCCCGAAGTCATGGCCTCCCTATCAGAGCTATTCGGTATGCAACTGTCAATCAATGACGTGATGCTCCGCCTGTTAACCCAGCTCAAACAAAACAGCGATCATCTATACGCCGGCCAGCTCAACGAAACCGAACTCGAACTGCTGCCGGGGTATTATCAAAGAATCGTAGACCGCAATCAAAAATTTTTATAGCATAAAACGCAGCAGGGGGACGGTTCTCTTGCTTCATTCTGAGGAATGAAGCGGGAGAACCGTCCCCCCGTTTCACGTATTTCATTATTCTGCTACTTTTTCAAGGTTTCCGTTGCGGTCCATTTTGAATTTGGTAGCAGGTCTTTCTTCTTCTTCAAATAGGACGAGTTTTCGGGCGCGATTCATGATTTTCATGAGGGTCTCGTAATCTTCCTGCATGGTTTCGGAGTTTTGTTCGAGGCTCTTGACTTTCGCGTCCAGTTCTTCGTTTTGTTTCTTCAGGTCAGCGATTTCTCGCTTCAATCTTTCATTCTCGGTTTTTAATACTTCATTTTGCAGATTGGAATGTTTAAAGTTTTCCAAGTAGGCAATCACGCTGTCCATGGTCATGCCGTTTGTGGCTGGTGCTGGGCGATACATTTGTACGGTAGGCTGTACAAAGGTTTCTGCTGCCATTTCCGTTGTCAGATTGGTTGTTTCGATTTCGGCCACTTCTCCCATTTCTTGCACCATTTCAACTTGGACTGGCACTGCTTCCAAATCGGAGGCTTGTGGCACAGGCGGTTGGTAAAGCAGTTTTTTCTTGCCGCCTTGGTCTCTTCCTAGAATTCTCTGTCTTTGTTTCCGCTGTTTTTTGGCCAAAGCCAATGCTTTTTCATATTGATGGCGGACGACGGCATTCCATCTGAATCCGCATGCCGCAGAAGTACGGTTGAGCTTATCCCCGACTTCCTCAAATGCGTTCAGTTGAGTGCTTCCTTCTCTTACATGACGGAGGACCGTTTCAGCCAAAAGCAGATCGTTTTCATCTGTCCATGCATCTTGACGAACTTTCATTTTGTTTCATCTCCTCAAAAAATAAATTCCGAATAAGGGCCAGAATGACATCTGACTAAATTTTTTAAAAGTTCTAGTCTTATGATGGACAAGTTTTTGAGGCTTTATACCAAATTGGTTAAAAGGATAATAGATTTTTTTGTTTGAGGAAAATTATAGTTTCATACACATACAGTTCGGATTTTTTTCCAAAAAGGCTTGCCGCGCTTTGGATTGCTAAAGATTGCAACTTGCATTAGCTAGTCAGAAACTGTAAAATACCATAGGAGTTAAATGGTCAGTGGGACTGTTTTGAGTAAAATGAATATGGGATGAAAATCCATTAACCTAGTGGGTTACACTATGATTTATAGATTGAACGTAGAAAGGGTTGTAGCAAATGTCCAATGAATTTCGCGTTTGCGACGATTGCCAGGCGGTGAATTTAAAGACATTAATCCCTCGATTGAAAGAAATCGATCCGGATGCTGAAATCAAAATTGGCTGCCAGTCCTATTGCGGACCAGGCCGAAAAAAGACTTTTGCCTTCGTCAATAACCGGCCATTAGCCGCGCTGACGGAAGAAGAATTAATGGAAAAGGTCAACAAAAAATTAAAGAAAGCAGACACACCAGTCTGATAAAGAGGAATCACCTTCTGCACGGCCTACGAGGTGATTTTTTTCTTGAAGATAAAAGAAAGTGTATTTGGCTTTTGAGACGTGTCCCGGTGCTTTCGCTTTTCTTTTTGTCGAAAAATGCTGTGGAATTTTGCTGAACTGTAGGCCTGTTTTGGGATATAATAGAAAAAAGTGATTGCAGATGGGCTTTATTCCAAAGTGGCTGCAACAAGAATTTGGCACGTGAGGACAGGAAGAGGGAAATGCATGGTTTATTCGGCGGAAAAACTTAGCGAAGAGAAAGTATTTAAAGACCCCGTACACCGCTATGTCCATGTTCGTGACCGGGTGATTTGGGACTTGGTTGGAACGAAGGAATTTCAGCGCTTGCGGCGGATTAAACAACTGGGAACAACGTTTTTGACCTTCCACGGAGCCGAGCACAGCCGGTTTAACCATTCTCTCGGTGTCTATGAAATTGTCCGAAGAATCATTGATGATGTGTTTGCCGGCAGACCAGAGTGGAATGACGATGACCGCCTGCTGACCTTGTGTGCTGCACTGCTTCACGATCTTGGGCATGGCCCGTTTTCCCATGCGTTTGAAAAGATCTTTGATCTCGACCATGAAGAGTTCACCCGGAAAATTATTTTAGGAAACACGGAAGTGAACCGGGTTCTCGTACGAGTGGGGGCGGATTTTCCTAAAAAAGTCGCCGAGGTCATCGCCAAAACATCGGAGAAGAAGCTGGTCGTCAGTATGATTTCGAGCCAAATTGATGCCGACCGGATGGACTATTTGCAGCGGGATGCATATTTTACCGGGGTCAGCTACGGGCAGTTTGATATGGAGCGGATCCTTCGGGTAATGCGGCCGCGGGAGGACCAGGTCGTCATTAAAAAAAGCGGTATGCATGCGGTAGAAGATTACATCATGAGCCGGTATCAAATGTACTGGCAGGTATATTTTCACCCGGTTTCCCGCAGCGCCGAGGTGATTTTGACAAAAATCCTTCACCGCGCCAAGCAGTTATATAAGGAAAACTACAAATTTAAATATGAATTGATGCATTTTACATCCTTGTTCCGCGAGCATGTGACGTTAGAAGACTATTTAAAATTAGATGAATCAGTGATTATGTACTATTTTCAAATCTGGCAGGAAGAACCGGATCCGATTTTGAGTGACCTGTGCAAGCGGTTTGTGAATCGGAATTTGTTTAAATATGCCGAATTTGATCCGGCCCGCGAATACAAAAAGCTGGCTCAATTGACCACCTTGTTTATGAAGGCGGGAATTGACCCGGATTATTATTTGGTTGTCGATTCGTCTTCCGATCTTCCGTACGATTTTTACCGTCCTGGGGAGGAAGAAGAGCGTTTGCCGATACATCTGCTGATGAAAAGCGGCGAATTGCGGGAGCTGTCCCGTGAATCGGAAATTGTCGATGCGATTTCCGGTAAAAGACGAACGGACCATAAGCTTTATTACCCGGCTGACTTTTTACAGGATGAGACCACGGGAGCAGAATGGAAAAGGCAGATACGGAGCCTGTTAGAATAGACTGTGAAGATTTGAAGGAGATGGAGAAACCTTGCTGAATGACCATGCAAAGCTGATGCAGGCAATAAGGGTATCTGGAGAAATTGTCGGCAGAAAGAAGCTGCAGAAGATGATTTATATTGCGAAAAAAATAGACTTTCCGTTCCAGGACCGGTTCCAGTTTCACTTTTACGGTCCCTACTCTGAGGAACTGACGACACGGGTTGAGGAGCTATGCAATATGGGCTTCCTTAATGAGGTCAAAGAGAAAAAGGGCGGCTATTTTCAGTACCGCTACACGCTGACGGAGGAAGGCAAGGAGTTTTTGAGCCTGAACCAAGTAGAAATGCCTCATTTAGAGGATGTTTTGACCGATATGAATGAGCAGAATGCTAGATTCCTTGAGCTGGTCTCAACGGTCTTGTATTTTGATAATCTTTCAAAGGAAGAAGTAACGGACAAGGTGTTTACCTTGAAAAGCAGCCAGCGCTATACGCTGGAAGAGATTGATGAAGCCTATCAATATATTGAGGATTTAAAGAAAAAGACGGCAGCTGTCATGGAATTGAACTAAACAAGTGCTTGGACCGAGTGTTGGGTCCAGCTTTTTTTTGTGCTAATATGGAAAAAATATTTAATTATACCTATTATTTCCAATTTTTTGTATAATTTAACTAGGAGTTATGGTTGGGGGGACGTTTGAATGATCATTGGAGCGATTGCTGTCTGTATACCGATTGTGGCAATATTAACCTCACATTTTCAAAAACAGGCTAAATTAAAGGCGGTCATGCTGAAGGACCAGTTAGAGCTGGAGCGGCTGAAACAGCAGAACTTTTTAATGGAAACAGAGAAAATGAAACTCGAGCTTCAAAAAATGGCACTGGACCAGCCAAAGGATGAATTCAAGCTATAGCGGAGCGAAAAGAGTGTGAACGAATCGGAGGTTCACACTCTTTTCTAGGTCAACCTATTGGTCACTGGCCCGAACGCCGGCAACTCCATAATGGTTTTTGGACATTTCTTCAATAAATACTGTCACCTTTTCCTTTGGTGCCCCTGTTGTTTCGCTGACGGCCTCGGTTACTTTTTCAACAAGTGCCCGCTTTTGGTCATCAGTCCGGCCTTCTAGCATTTTGACTGTCACATATGGCATATTACATTCCTCCTTTAATCTTTTGGCAAAAGAGCTGGTTATGTACGGATGTCCAAGCCTTTGCTTTCCATTGTAGTGTTCCACAAACACGCGAAAAGTGCAATAATCGACGGCACATATATTTTCTTTTTTAAAAGGTAATCATGTATACTGAAGAAAAGCAAAACTGCTTGGGGAGCTTGAAAAATAAAGAGAGAGAACAATAAAACAGTCCGTTACGGGAAGGAGAAATCTGTTGGAACAATTTTTAGCCTATCCAATTAAATTGATTCCTTATGTTGCGATTACGTTGATATTTGCTTTCACGTTTCACGAATTTGCCCATGCCTTTGTGGCCTATAAGTTTGGGGATATGACGGCCAAAAACCAAGGAAGGCTTACGATTAATCCAATTAAACATCTGGATCCGATTGGGACAATTTTAATTTTTATCGCTGGCTTTGGCTGGGCCAGACCT
Source organism: Neobacillus dielmonensis (assembly GCF_000612665.1). GTDB lineage: Bacteria > Bacillota > Bacilli > Bacillales > Cytobacillaceae > Neobacillus > Neobacillus dielmonensis. Next base: position 151,390 of record NZ_HG942082.1, on the reverse strand, counting down.
GTTCCGGTAAACCGGTTCTTTTTTAAAAAGCCGCGGCTTGCCGGGGTACTGGTATCGGTGGTCGGGCCGCTTTCCAATCTGCTGTTGGCCTGCATCGGTTTCATCATCGGATATGGGGTAAACCGGTTTGGTGCTGGGACTTCCGATAATTTCATGCTGTTTATCAATATATTTATTAACTTGAATATTGTCTTGTTCATTTTTAACTTGATTCCGCTGCCGCCGCTCGATGGTTATCGGATTATCGAGGATTTAATGCCCAATGACATTCGTTCAAAAATGACACAGTATGAACAATACGGGATGCTGATTTTTCTAATCTTAGTCATTACCCCTTTGGACAATTATACGATTCAACCTATTTTTAACGTCGTGGTACCATGGGTATCCGGAGGGTTAAGCGACTTTTTCTTCAGCTTGTTTTTTTAAGGAGGTTTAAGCATTAATGGAAGAAAAAAAGAAAAAACTCGGATTTAATATTATCAAGCCTGAAGACCCAATGAAGGGCCATAAAGGCTATGGCGCCGGTGTCTTGAGTTTGGACAATATTTCACCGGTTATCATCGATATTGAGGCAGGTGAGGCAGAAATCGACGTTGGTGCGATGCATGCCCGCAGTGCCTTGGAGAAGGGCATTAAGTTCTTGCCCAATCAAGAAGAGGTTCCGAATGGCAAGCCGTATTGGCTCGTTTGGGTGACGATTGACCGTGCTGAAACTGGGCCTTATTATGCGGGTGTAACGGCCTGCTATATGACGGTGGACCGCTCGATCCGCCGCGGCTACAAGTCGCTGCCGGAACATGTGAACCGGATGGATAAATCGCTGAAGCGCCATATTATCGTCGACCATATGGATGAAAAATCAAAGCGTGTGTTAGCTGAGTTTTTGCGCAGCCACAATGAAGAACTTTGGAATAATTCGGCAGAGGAACTGAAAAAAGGACTGCTCGCAGAGTAAAATTTTTTCAAAAAAATAATCGAGCTCAATTGCTTGTAGTTTTGCAAAAACATGGTACTATATAAGCAGTGTGAAAGCACTGTAAAACTAGGACAGGAAAAGCTCCGGAGGATTCTCCGGAGCTTTTTCCGTTATTATAGCAGTAAATTCGTTGTCACCATGGGAAAATCCGTTTGTACCATGGGACCTTTTTATCCTGATTAGGTTTGGTTTGCGGCTTATCGTGATCGTCATGGATATGCTCTGTGCAATAATCAGTTGGCTCGGTGCCAGTTTCGAAATAGGTAAAGCGCCGGACCGGACAATCTTTCGTGGCCAGCTTGCCGTTAGCTGGGTCGATATACACGCCGATGACCCCTTCCTTCGGTGGCTTAAATGACTTGACTGGTTTGCCGTCGAGGGCCTCCTCCATGAAATGGGCCCAGACGTTTTTCGCATAAGTTTTTTCAGGTGCGGCTTCCAAAGGTTTGTTTCCACTGTCATAGCCGGCCCATACGGCCGTCACGAGCTGCGGTGAATAGCCAATCATCCAGCTGTCGGTTTCCGTGGAACCGGATTTACCGGCATATGGTCTTGTTAATGTGTCGATAATGGTGCTGCCGGTTACCCTGGCGTAGCCGTTTAGTTTCGGGTCAAACACGCCGGTCATCATCTGCGTCAAGACAAACGCTTTGGCCGGATCCAAGACTTGCTTGGACACCTCGGTGCTTTCAAATATCACATTGCCGTTATAATCTTCAACTTTAGTGATCAGTGTCGGCGTAACCTTTTTACCGCCATTGGCCAGCAGGCTGTAGGCATTGGCCATATCGATGACCCTGACGCCGGATGTGCCAAGGGCGAGCGATGGAACTTGCTCCATCTTGGTAGAAATCCCAAACCGTTTCGCTGTCTTAATTAAGGTATCTTCGCCTAAGAACAAATGTGTTTTGACGGCGAAAATATTATCAGAAACAGCGAGGGCTTGGGCGAGTGTAATTTCCCCGTCCGCATATTTATTATTAAAATTATGCGGTGTGTACTCGGACTTGCCATCATCAATCTGGAACGTCGTATATTCGCTCCGCATGGTTGACGAGGGGGTAAAGCCGTTTTCTAGTGCTGCATAATAGAGCAGCGGTTTAATCGTCGAACCGGGCTGGCGGACCGCTTGCACGGCACGGTTAAACGGACTTTTTTGATAATCCCGTCCCCCAACCATGGCCTTCACCTGGCCGTTTTTTGGATCCATGGCGACCAAGCCGATTTGGATTTTGGATGAATCGGAGACATATTTACTGGCTTCGCGCTCTGCCGCCTCTTGCTGCTTCACATCCAAGGTAGTGTATACCTTTAATCCACCCAGGGCTATCGTACGGTCATCTAGATGGAGCTGGTTTTTAAGGGCGTTTTTAACGGCATCCTGAAAATAGGGAGCAACCTTAACTTTTTTGGCGGGATGTTCGCCGGTTACTTGCAGCGGCTGGCTGACTGCTTGCTCCGCTTTGGTTTTTGAGATATAGCCGTTTTTGACCATGCTTTGCAAAATAATGTTCTGGCGGTCCTTGGCTTTTTCCATTGAACTAAGCGGTGAATAAATGCCTGGGCCTTTTGGGATGCCAGCAAGCATGCTAGCTTCGCTGAGCGTGAGTTTGGAGGCCGGTTTCCCAAAATAGTATTGACTGGCGGCTTCAACACCGTATGCACCGTTGCCATAGTAGATGGTATTTAAGTAGCCTTCTAGAATTTGTTTTTTTGAATAATTCATTTCCAGGCGAATCGTATAAAAGGCTTCGAGCAGTTTACGCTTCCAGGTTTTATCGTGTTCGAGAAATAGGTTCCGCGCGTACTGCTGGGTAATGGTACTCGCCCCCTGGACCTTTGCCATCGCTTTCATATCAGCAAGGATCGCCCCGGCGACGCGTTTATAATCAAAGCCGTGATGGGTGAAAAAACTTTTATCCTCGATGGAAATGGTGGCGTTGACCAAATCGGGTGAGATGTCGTCGAGCTTGGCCCAATAGCGTTTTTGGCCATTATTGGTTTCACCGATCAGTGTGCCGTCGTCAGCGAAAAACAGTGTCGACTGCGGAACAGCCAGCGGCGGCGCCCCTAGGATTTTGGCATATCCGAGGACGCCCATGATGAGTATGAACATACAAATCATGCCAATCAAACTGATGAAAAAAAGTGCACGCAAATATTTGACGGTCTTCCGAAATCCGTGATTCGTCATGATTTCCATGCTGTTCCCGTCCTCTCTAAATGTATTTTGGTGATTTCTGTAAAAATATAGATAGTAATAGTATTGAAAAAAGAGTTTTGTTTTAAACATTTTTTAAGAGGAAATTCATAAATTTTGCTAGACTTTTTTGTGTGATTGTAATTCAATAGTTTGGGTAGTATATAAGAAAAGCGGAAGTGCCCTGCTCAGCGCCGTATGGCCTGGAGTGCTCCAACTGAGATATAGGAAACACGATGAGCCGAAGGTGAATCGATGTTGACTTATCGTAGGGCGGAGTGCGAAGGACACTAGGTGCTAGGGCACTGGAGCTGGACAATTCTCAAAGCCGTTATTTTTTTAACTAATACAGAAAAGCGGAAGCTATGGTCAGCGCCGTATGGCCTTAGGCTGGACCATTTTCTTGATACTACTAGGGATAAAGTGGAAGCCCGGTCCGCGGTGTAGGCCTAGAACTCTTCGTGTTCATTGTTTCATGCTTCTAAAATTTGGAATGAAAGAGGGAAGACGATATGGGTGGACTTTGGTTTACTGAAAAGCAGACCGAGAACTTTGGTATTACGATGAAAGTGAATAATACCTTACATACAGAACAAACAGAGTTTCAAAAGCTGGATATGGTAGAAACGGAGGAATGGGGCAACATGCTGCTTTTGGACGGCATGGTCATGACTTCGGTCAGGGATGAATTCGTCTATCACGAAATGGTAGCACACGTTCCGCTGTTTACACATCCAAACCCGGAAAATGTTCTTGTGGTGGGGGGCGGTGATGGCGGTGTGATCCGTGAGGTGCTGAAGCATCCGGAAGTAAAGAAAGCAACGCTTGTCGATATCGACGGTAAGGTCATCGAGTACTCGAAAAAATACCTGCCGGAGATCGCCGGTAAACTGGATGACCCGCGTGTTGAAGTGCGCGTCGATGATGGGTTTATGCATATCGCCAACAGCAACGGGGAATATGATGTCATCCTGGTGGACTCAACCGAGCCAGTCGGCCCGGCGGTTAATCTGTTTACGAAAGGCTTCTATGCTGGAATTGCCAAAGCCTTAAAAGACGATGGCCTGTTTGTCGCCCAGTCCGACAATCCGTGGTTTAAAGCCGATCTGATCCGCAACGTCCAGCGGGATGTCCGTGAAATCTTCCCGATCACCCGCTTGTACCTGGCTAACATTCCAACCTACCCAAGCGGCCTATGGGCATTCACCATCGGATCCAAAAAACACGACCCGCTGGCAGTAACCGACGATAGCTTCCACGAAATCGAAACCAAATACTACACAAAAGAAATACACAAAGCAGCCTTTATCCTGCCCAAATTCGTGGCAGACTTAGTGAAATAAACGGGGACAGGCCCCCGCTATGGCAACCTTTAAAGCGCTGGGGGACAGGCCCCCGCCAAAGTAATGCGTTAAGGCAGCAGAGGGGCTTAGGCACCGGAGAGGAGTTGGGTTTATGCGTTTTGAGGAGACGTATTCAGGGAATGTGTTTATTAAGAGTCATCCTGTGTTTGAGGAGAGCCGTGTGGTTCTTTATGGGATGCCGATGGATTGGACGGTTAGTTTCCGTCCGGGCTCTCGGTTTGGTCCGACAAGGATTCGTGAGGTATCACCTGGTCTGGAGGAGTACAGCCCGTACCTTGACCGAGAACTGGATGATGTAAAGTATTTTGATGCAGGCGATATTCCGCTGCCGTTTGGCAATGCGCAGCGCAGCTTGGACATGATTGAGGAGTTTGTTGACCGGATTCTCGATGCCGGTAAGTTTCCGCTTGGCATGGGCGGCGAACACCTTGTTTCTTGGCCGGTCATGAAGGCGGTATATAAGAAATATCCGGATTTAGCAATTATTCATTTTGATGCGCATACTGACTTGCGTGAACAATACGAAGGTGAGCCATTGTCACACTCGACGCCAATCCGCAAGATTGCCGAGCACATCGGACCAAAGAATGTTTATTCATTCGGTATCCGCTCGGGGATGAAAGAGGAATTTGAGTGGGCGAAGGAAAATGGCATGCATATCAGCAAGTTTGAAGTTCTGGAACCGTTAAAGCAGATTCTGCCGCAGCTGGCTGGTCGTCCGGTTTATGTCACCATTGATATCGATGTCCTCGATCCAGCACATGCGCCGGGAACTGGCACAGTGGACGCAGGCGGAATTACTTCTAAAGAGCTGCTAGCTTCGATTCATGAGATTGCCCGTTCTGAGGTCAACGTGGTCGGCGGCGATTTAGTCGAAGTCGCTCCAGTTTGGGACCCATCAGAACAAACGGTTAACACAGCAAGCAAGTTAATCCGTGAAATGATTCTTGGCTGGATTAAATAACAAACATGTAAAGGCTGGTGCCTGTCCCAAAAACGGACAGGCATCTTTGATTTGTCCGGGTTCAATGTTTATAATGGATAAGTATGCATTTACGAGCGATCGTCAATGATAGTGACATCATATATAAGAATGGCTGACGGTTTCTAAACAGAGAGAGAGCTTGCATGGAAGCTATGAAAAAATGAAGCAGAAGAACCGTCCCCATGCTTCATTTCAAGGAGGGATTCTGCTTGGCTGATGCGGAGATTCCGGTTAGGATTAGTGTGAAGACGACGATTGACCAGGAGGAGTCGCTTGAATTGGTGGTGTTTGGCCGCTATTTTCAAAGAGATGAGGCTTCTTATTTGCAGTATGAGGAAGCGATGGAAGCGGGCAGTGTCCGGACGATTGTAAAAATGACGGCGGATGCTGCATTGATTTTGCGCAGCGGTGCGGTGAAGATGCGGCTGCCGTTTGTTTTGGAAAAAAAGCTGCGGGGCAGCTATGAAATGCCGTTTGGTGTGTTTGAAACAACAACAGAGACGAAAAAGTTGGAACTTAGTTATGAGAACGGCAAAGGCTTTATGGATATCATTTATGATTTTGCCATGCAGGGTGCCCATGCCGGTACATATCATTTAGAGATTAGTTTTCAGGAGGACCGTATATGAATATAGTTGAACAAACGCAACAGAAATTAAAGGAAGAGATTCGGGCTGCCGTGCTTAAGGCCGGCCTTGCGGCTGAAGACCAGATTCCCGATGTTATCTTAGAGGTTCCAAAGGAAAAGGCTCATGGGGATTATTCCACAAATATGGCGATGCAGCTGGCTCGTGTGGCTAAAAAGGCACCACGCATGATAGCAGAAGCTATTATAGAGAACTTCGACCGATCCAAGGCATCGATTGAAAAGTTGGAGATTGCCGGTCCTGGATTTATTAACTTCTTTATGAATAATGGTTATCTGACTGACTTGATTCCAGCCATTCTTGAGGCTGGGGACCGCTATGGCGAAACCAATGTCGGCGGCCAGCAAAAAATTCAAGTTGAGTTTGTGTCAGCCAACCCGACAGGTGACCTTCACCTAGGACATGCCCGCGGTGCGGCAGTCGGGGACTCATTGTGCAACATTTTGGACAAAGCAGGCTACGATGTTTCCCGCGAATACTATATTAACGACGCCGGTAACCAAATTAATAATCTTGCTCGTTCTGTTGAGGCACGCTATTTCCAAGCCTTAGGCATGGAAAAGGAGATGCCGGAGGATGGCTACCATGGTGCGGATATTGTAGGGATCGGAAAGAAGCTGGCTGAAGAGTACGGCGACAAATATGTGAATCTATCGGAAGAAGAACGATTTGAATTTTTCCGTCAGTACGGCCTGAAGACAGAAATGGCCAAACTGCAGCGGGATCTTGAGGATTTCCGTGTCCGCTTTGATGTGTGGTTCTCGGAAACCTCGCTTTATAAAAATGGCCAAATCGATGAGGCGCTCGAAGCGCTTCGCAAAACGGGCTATGTATATGAACAGGACGGGGCAACCTGGCTGCGTTCAACAGACTTTGGCGATGACAAAGACCGCGTGCTAATTAAGCAAGATGGGTCCTATACGTATTTGACTCCGGATATTGCTTATCATAAAAACAAGCTCGACCGCGGCTTTGAAAAATTAATCAATATCTGGGGCGCGGACCATCATGGCTATATCCCAAGGATGAAGGCAGCGATCCAGGCGCTGGGTTATGACCGCGAGGCACTCGAGGTGGAAATCATCCAGCTCGTTCATCTTTATAAAAATGGCGAGAAAATGAAGATGAGCAAACGGACCGGAAAGGCTGTTACCATGCGGGACTTGGTCGATGAGGTTGGCCTCGATGCGACGCGTTATTTCTTTGCGATGCGCAGCTCGGATACACATCTTGATTTTGACTTGGATTTGGCGGTATCGCAATCTAATGAAAACCCAGTATACTATGCGCAATATGCGCACGCCCGGATTTGCTCGATTTTACGTTCTGGTGAGGAACAGGGTGTAAAGGTAGATAATAATGCCGATTTCTCAATGGTTGGTGCCGAAAAGGAAATTGATTTGCTGAAAAAATTAGGTGAGTTCCCTGCGGCGGTCGGTGAGGCAGCCTTGAAGCGGGTGCCGCATCGGATTACAAACTATATCAATGAATTGGCTTCAGCGTTCCATAGTTTTTATAATGCGGAAAAAGTGCTTGATTTGGAGCATCTAGACCGTACGAAGGCCCGCCTTGCGCTGGTAAAAGCCGTGCAAATCTCACTGAAGAATGCATTGGCGTTAATCGGGGTATCTGCTCCGGAAAAAATGTAAGACTTTTAGAAGCTCTCCCATTATGGGAGGGTTTTTTGTTTGGAAAATTTAGAATTGGATTGAAGTGCTGGTAAATTGTCTAGATCCGCCGGTAATGTACATGTTTGGGTTGATACAAGGGGGGATTTCACCGGTAAAAGTGTAAACTTCGCCGGTAAGCCAGCCAAAAACGCTGGTACCCCTATTAAAGTGGGTAAAATCACGTATGTTTTTTCCTATAACATGAATACCTCCCAAAAAAATGCAAATATTATAAAAGACTTTTCAGTGAGGAGTGGAACCGCACGCATGAATGTAGGAAGAGCAAAAGAAATCTTGGAATCCGCTGACATGATCAACGTGACCTATGAAGGAACACCCGTCATCATCCAGCACATTGACGAAGCCAGCAAAATGGCCCGCATCTACACAAGGAAAGACCCCGAAAACGAACAAGACGTCCCAGTACTATATCTCATCGAAGAATAAAACAAGTCTCCGAAATCCATCGGAGACTTGTTTCTGTAACGGGGCCTGTCCCCCACCGCATTAATACGTTACCTGAGCGGGGGCCTGTCCCCCATCGCTTTAAAGGGGGAAAGCCCGGTTATTTGATGGTGATGCTGGCACCGGTTAGGCGGGTGATTCCGCGGGTTTTGCTTAGGTCTGCGACGAGTTTTAGCAGGGCTTGGTCTTTGGCTTTGGCTTCGATCATGAAGTCGACGTCTTGGCCGATTTCTTTTAGCAGGATGATGAGTGGCATGATGAATTCGGGGTCGACGAAGTCGGCGTGCGACCGGAATTCCTTTTCAGTTTTTGGCGACGAGATATGAATTTTTGGCACTAAATTAGGCCGCACTGCCCACGTTGCAAACACCCGCGGCAGCAATTCCTCCAAGGGAGCCTCTGACAAATTGGCCATGTGATGATGGTAATCAAATAACAGTGGGACTCCTTCTTTTTCACACACAGCCAATGTTTCCTCAGTGGTATAGGTTTTATCATCATTCTCCAACGTCATAATCTTTTTAATTGGGGCCGGCAGTGCGGTCAAATTTTTGTGAAACCGGGCAACTGCCTTTTCCTTATCACCATAGGCGCCGCCAACATGAATATTGATTAAGCTGTCCTGCTCAATCCCCATTGCCTCTAACATTCCATAATGATACTTCATGTCTCCCACCGCGTTCTCCGTAATTTTTTTCTGCGGTGAAGTAAACAGCGTAAACTGATTGGGGTGAAAGCTGACGCGCAGGTTGTTTTTCCGCACCAACTCACCGAGCTCCTGCCACTCCGCCACAAACGGTGTCTTATAATCCCAAAGCACCTCTGGATGTGTCGCTAATGGGACAATCGAACTCGAAAACCGGTACAGTTCGATTTCATGGGCGAGATTATAGTACAGCATCCTTCGGGTATGGTTGAGATTTTGCTTGGTCACTTCTAGCAGTTTTTCCGTGCGTTCCTGCTCATTCATCTGCTGATAACGGGTAAATGTCAGCGTTTTGGCTGGCGAGGCATCCCATAGGGTGATGGCATGGGAAACATAGCCGAAACGAATTTTCATAAATCTAGCCCCTTCCTAGAGGAAAAAGGATATAGCCTGGGCAGCCGCCTCTTTAACAGCGCGGCCAACATTTGGCTTATTGAGGTTTTCTAACGACATCAGCTCCGAGTCGAGGATGTCTTGATTTAAAACTGACAGGAGTCGTTCAATAAACGGGCGGTCATAGATATAGCAGTTGATTTCTTTATTTAAAAAGAAGCTTCGATTATCAAAATTGGCTGTTCCCACGTCGCACACCTTATCATCGATGACAATTACTTTCGCATGGTAAAAACCTTTTTTATACTGGTAAACCTGTGCTCCTGCGGAAATTAAAACCCGCAAAAACCGATAGGACGCTTCCTGAACCAATATATGGTCTGCGGTGTAGGGGGTCAGGATCGTAAGGTTGACCCCGCGCCCTAATGCTGTTAGCAGTTCATTCAGCACTTTTTTACTTGGAATAAAGTAGGGTGTACCGATTAGAATTGTCCGTTTGGCCTTTTGAATCAGCCTGATTTGAAACCCTTCAAGCTGGCCGCACTCTGTTGGCACCAGCCGGTGGCGGACTGAGCCTTGGTGCAGTTTAGGAAAATAGAATGTATCTCTCTGCAAATTCTCCCCAGTCGCAATCCGCCAGTCGATTAAAAACTCGCTTTGTAAAAAATTGACGCTCTCACCTGTGATTTTCAAATGGTAATCGCGCCAAGGACTGAGTTTTGGGTCTTGGTCAATATACTCTTTTCCAATATTAAACCCGCCAAGATAGCCAATTTTCCCATCAATAATCGAGACTTTTCGGTGATTGCGTACCTGTGCCGTATAGAACAGAAACGGAAACCGAATCCGGTTGCAATAGGCAAACTGAACACCCGCCTGTTTGAGCGCCTGAATGTCAGCTCTTTTCACCTTTAAGCCGCCTAGTTGGTCCAAAAGCAACCGGACTTCGATACCTTGTTGTGCCTTGTTTTTTAACAGCTGAAAGAATTCCTGACTAAACGGGTCATTTTTTATGATATAAAACAACACATGAACATGATGTTTGGCCGCCCGGATTTCAGCAAAATAATCGGTGAACAGCTTCTTTCCATGCGGAAAAATATCAAGGTCTCCATGCAGGATGGGGGTTTCCTTCTGAGTAGAGGAAGCAAGATGCTTCTTTAGTCCCAAGCTAAAATCTAAAACAAGCCATATAATGGAAAGAAGTACCAGTGCGATCAACGCAATCACAACATTCATTGGAAGCCATCCTCCAGTCTGTTGTAGTTTTTCCTAGAAAAATCATTTCTATAAGTTTGCAAAAATGGTTTGACTGAATGCTCATTCATTTTTATAATATGGGTAAGATGTTCAGAAAATTTCATATTTTCTACAACTTAAAAATAATCGGGGAGAGAATTAGGAAAGGGGCGTTTCAATGTGAATGGACTCTTATGGGTCAACCTCATTGCGTTTTTGGCTGTAACCGCTTACGCTATTAGCCTGTTCGTTTATGTTGTCAAAACTCGCATCGAGTATATTAAGCTCGGCAAAAAGGTCGAGTTTGATAACAACGTAAAAGCACGGCTGGAGAAAATCTGGATCAACGTCTTTGGACAAAAGAAGCTTTTGAAGGATAAGAAAAGCGGTGCGATGCACGTGATGTTCTTCTATGGTTTCATCCTTGTCCAATTTGGAGCGATTGATTTTATCTGGAAAGGACTAGCGCCAGGGTCACATCTGCCGCTTGGCCCGTTATATCCAGGCTTCACTTTCTTCCAAGAAATTGTCACCTTGATGATTTTAGTAGCTGTTGTTTGGGCTTTCTACCGCCGCTATGTTGAAAAATTAGTCCGGTTAAAACGGAATTTCAAGTCGGGTCTTGTGTTAATTTTTATCGGCGGCTTGATGTTGTCTGTTTTATTAGGAAACGGCATGGGCATCATCTGGCACGGCGAAGAGACGTCGTGGACGGAACCAATTGCATCGCTAATTGCGACTATTTTCTCCGGAATTGGTGAAACAGCCGCAACGGCCGTCTTCTATGTGGCCTGGTGGATTCACCTGCTGTTCTTGCTGTCGTTCTTAGTTTACGTACCGCAATCCAAGCACGCCCATTTAATTGCCGGTCCGGCAAACGTCTACTTCAACCGGTTAGAAAAGCCGGGTAAATTGAAAAAAATTGACTTTGAAGATGAATCACAAGAATCGTTTGGGGTTGGAAAAATTGAAGACTTCACCCAGCTGCAAATGATTGATTTTTACGCCTGCGTCGAGTGCGGCCGCTGTACCAATATGTGTCCGGCCACCGGAACAGGCAAAATGCTGTCACCGATGGATTTAATCGTAAAAATGCGCGACCACTTAACCAACTATGGTGCTGCGGTTACCTCCAAGCAGCCATGGGTGCCGACGTTTGCGTTTGCCAATACAAAAGGCAACCAAATTGCGCTGGCCGCTAGCGGACAAGGTGCTGAAGAAACGGCTGCTACTTCAGTATATAGCCCAAGCTTAATCGGCGATGTGATCACCGAAGAAGAGATCTGGGCATGTACGACTTGCCGCAACTGTGAGGACCAATGCCCGGTTATGAACGAGCACGTTGATAAAATTATTGACCTGCGCCGTTATCTTGTTTTAACAGAAGGAAAAATGGATGCCGATGCCCAGCGCGCGATGACGAACATTGAGCGTCAAGGCAATCCATGGGGCTTGAACCGTAAAGAGCGCGAAGACTGGCGTGAGCTCCGCGACGATGTTGAGGTGAAAACGGTTAAGGAAATGAACAAAGCGGGCGAAGAGTTCGAATACCTATTCTGGGTCGGTTCGATGGGCTCTTACGATAACCGCTCACAAAAAATCGCGTTAAGCTTCGCAAAACTTTTGAATGAAGCAGGTGTGAAGTTTGCTATCCTTGGCAATAAGGAAAAGAACTCTGGGGATACTGCCCGCCGCTTAGGCAACGAGTTCTTGTTCCAGGATTTAGCTGCGAAAAACATTGAAGAATTCGAAAAGGCAGAGGTCAAGAAAATCGTTACAATTGACCCGCATGCCTATAATATTTTCAAAAATGAATACCCTGATTTCGGCTTGGAAGCAGAGGTGTATCACCATACGGAAGTTCTGTATCAGCTGGTGAAGGAAGGGCGCATCGTGCCGAAGAATGCGGTTAATGAAACAATCACGTTCCATGACTCGTGTTACTTAGGCCGTTACAACGATGTCTACGATCCACCACGGGAAATTTTGAAAGCCATACCAGGTGTCAAGCTGATTGAAATGGAACGCAACCGCGAAAAAGGCATGTGCTGCGGCGCCGGCGGCGGACTCATGTGGATGGAAGAAGAAACTGGCCACCGCATCAACGTCGCCAGAACCGAACAAGCACTATCCGTCAACCCATCCGTCATCAGCTCAGGCTGCCCATACTGCCTAACCATGCTCACCGACGGAACCAAAGCCAAAGAAGTCGAAGACAAAGTATCCACCTACGACGTAGCAGAACTACTAGAAAAAGCTGTCTGCTAGGGATCTGGGATCCAGGGGGACGGTTCTCCTGGCTCCTACTTGTTCGCACCAGCTAGTACTCGGAAGTCATCTTAGAACCTGACAATCATGAATAGCAGAGTTGAGTTAATTTTGGTAATTTTATGTAAAAATAATTCAACTTCTGCTTTTTTTCATGTAAAATAAAACTATTAATAAAAACGCTTACATTTGCAATTGGCGTAGGTACCCATTTGAGTCCTGCGTTATTTTTGGGAAAAGCATCGAGCGAGCGTTCAGTCACCATAACGGGGAGAAATTTTTATAAAAGGGAGAGTGTATTGGATGGGGAAAACGGTCATTTTAAGCGGAGTTAGAACACCTTTTGGAAAATTTGGCGGAGCATTGAGCAGTCTGAAAGCGGCAGAGCTTGGGGGAATTGCCATTAAAGCGGCATTAAAGCGTGCTGATGTGCGGGCTGAAGATGTTCAAGAAGTGATTTTTGGATCGGTGCTGCAAGGAGGACAAGGGCAGATTCCATCACGTCAAGCAGCACGCCATGCGGGCCTTCCTTGGGAAGTCAAAACGGAAATGATCAATAAAGTGTGTGCGTCCGGATTGCGCAGTGTCACATTGGCTGATCAAATCATTCGCGCTGGGGATGAGGAAGTGATTGTGGCGGGCGGCATGGAATCAATGAGCAATGCACCTTATTTTCTGCCTAATGCTAGATGGGGCCTCCGGATGAACGATGGGGCAGTCAAAGATTTAATGATTAACGATGGCTTGAGCTGCAGCTTTACTGGCGTGCATATGGGAACGTACGGAAACTCGACAGCGGAAGATTTGGAGATCAGCCGCGAAGCACAGGATGAGTGGGCCTACCGCAGCCATCAGCGGGCGATTGCCGCTATCGAAAGCGGGAAGTTTGCGGAGGAAATTATTCCAGTAGAGGTACCGCAACGCAAGGGTGCACCCATTGTGGTCGAGCATGATGAAGCACCACGGAAGGATACCTCGCTAGAAAAATTGGCAAAGCTGGGACCAGCATTTGGCGGCGGCACCATTACAGCAGGAAATGCACCTGGAATCAATGACGGTGCCGGTGCTCTGGTATTAATGAGTGAGGAGCGCGCTATCCGTGAAGGCCGTGAGATTGAAGCTGTCATCATCGGCCAAGCTGCAGTTGCCGTGGAAGCCAAAGATTTCCCGAAAACCCCGGGCTTGGTGATTAATGAAATTTTACGAAAAACAGGCAAGTCTGTAGAGGACATTGACTTGTTTGAAATCAATGAGGCGTTTGCTGCGGTCGCGTTGGCAAGCAAACAGATTGCTGGCCTCAATCCAGAAAAAATCAATGTAAACGGCGGGGCAGTTGCTCTTGGACATCCAATCGGTGCGAGCGGAGCCCGAATTATTATCACGTTGATCCATGAACTGAAGCGCCGCGGCGGTGGAACTGGTGTGGCGGCGATTTGCAGCGGCGGCGGCCAAGGGGATGCGATAATGGTGGAAGTACCAAAAAGGTAAACGGAGGGGAACCATGAAAGTAGAAAAAGTAATGGTAATTGGAGCGGGACAAATGGGCTCGGGGATCGCCCAAGTTTGTGCCCAGGCGGGATATCAAGTACTGCTCAATGATTTGGAACCAAAGTTTGTGGAACGTGGTCTAGGAGTTATCAACAAGAACCTGTCGCGCAATGTGGAGAAAGGACGACAGACAGAAGAACAGAAGCAGGAAGTTTTAGCTCGGTTGACGGTATCAACCAACCTAAAGGATGCAGCTGGGGTTGACCTTGTTATCGAAGCAGCGGTTGAAAACATGGACATCAAAGCGAAAATTTTTGCCCAGCTTGATGGAATCACCCCGGCGCATGCGATTTTAGCCAGCAACACCTCGTCGCTGCCGATTACAGAAATTGCAGCGGCAACGAAGCGGCCGGAGAAGGTCATTGGCATGCATTTTATGAATCCGGTGCCGGTGATGAAGCTGGTGGAAATCATCCGCGGTCTGGCGACTTCTGATGAAGTGTACCAAGTGATTGAAGATATGACGAAAACGTTGAATAAAGTGCCGGTTGAAGTGAATGATTTTCCAGGATTCGTATCAAACCGGGTGTTGATGCCAATGATTAATGAAGCCATTTACACATTGTACGAGGGTGTGGCCACCAAGGAAGCGATTGACGAAGTGATGAAGCTCGGCATGAACCATCCGATGGGACCGCTCACCCTGGCTGACTTTATCGGCTTAGATACATGCCTTTACATTATGGAAACGTTGCATGAGGGGTTTGGCGACGATAAATACCGGCCATGCCCACTGCTGCGCAAATACGTGAAGGCTGGCTGGCTCGGCAAGAAAACAGGCCGCGGCTTCTATACCTACGAATAAGCGTCCTCCAAAGGAGCGAGGAATCATGAATTTATTTTTCACCGAAGAACAAGTGATGCTGCAAAAAATGGTCCGCGATTTTGCAGCTAGTGAGATAGAGCCGTTTATTGAAAAAATGGAGCAAGGCGAGTTTCCTCGGGAGATTTTGAAAAAAATGGGGCACCTCGGCCTGATGGGCATTCCGGTTCCTGAAGAGTACGGTGGTGCCGGTATGGACTTTGTTTCCTATGTCAGTACGATTCATGAACTGTCCAAAGTGAGCGCAACGGTTGGCGTGATTTTGTCGGTTCATACATCCGTTGGAACGAACCCGATTCTGTATTTTGGCACTGAGGAGCAGAAGCAGAAATATGTACCGAAGCTCGCTGCCGGGGACTATTTGGGGGCGTTTTGTTTAACGGAACCGAGCTCGGGCTCGGATGCGGCCAGTCTGAAAACCCGCGCGGTCAGGCAGGGCGGCCATTATGTGCTGAACGGCAGTAAAATGTTTATCACCAATGGCTCTGAAGCAGATGTGTATATCGTGTTTGCCAAAACAAACCCTGATAAAGGTCCCAGGGGGATCTCGGCGTTTATTGTAGAAAAGGGCATGCCGGGCTTTGTAGTCGGTAAAGACGAAAAGAAGATGGGCTTGCACGGGTCGCGAACCGTCCAGTTGACCTTTGAAGATATGATGGTTCCGATTGAAAACCTGTTGGGCCGAGAAGGTGAAGGGTTCAAGATCGCAATGGCCAATTTGGATGTTGGCCGCATTGGGATTGCCGCCCAGGCGCTGGGGATTGCCGAAGCCGCACTGTCCGCCGCAACTGCCTATGCCAAAGAACGGCACCAGTTTGGCAAGTCGATTGCCTCCCAGCAGGGAATTGCTTTTAAGCTGGCGGATATGGCGACTCAAGTAGAAGCTGCAAAACTATTAGTCTACCAGGCGGCCGATTTGCGGAACCGGGGCGAGAAATGCGGCAAGGAAGCGTCGATTGCCAAGCTGTTCGCTTCGAAGACAGCGGTTGAAGTGGCGACGGAGGCCGTTCAGGTGTTTGGCGGGTACGGCTATACGGAGGATTACCCGGTTGAGCGGTATTTTCGCGATGCCAAGATTACGGAAATCTACGAGGGTACGAGTGAGATTCAGAAGATCGTGATTAGTAAGCACCTGTGAGTTTTGGGGGTTGCTCGTAAATTTGTAGATAACTAACCCAATTTTGTAGATACCTCATAGCTATTTGTAGAATCCGATTATTTTAAATGATTGCCTATTAAAAAAATCTTATATAGAGCACAAAATCAAGGGAGAGACATGCAAATGAACTTTAAACTATCCGAAGAACACGAAATGATCCGCAAAATGGTACGGGATTTTGCCCGAAATGAGGTCGCTCCGACAGCTGCCGAGCGCGACGAAGAAGAACGGTTTGATAGGGAACTTTTTAACAAAATGGCGGAGCTGGGCTTAACGGGGATTCCGTGGCCAGAAGAATACGGCGGCATTGGCAGCGACTACTTGGCCTACTGTATCGCCATCGAGGAGCTATCCCGCATCGATTCCTCAATCGGGGTCACTCTATCAGCCCATACTTCACTGGCAAGCTGGCCAATTTACAAATTTGGTACCGAAGAGCAAAAGCAACAGTATTTAAGGCCGCTTGCGGAGGGAACCAAGATGGGCGCTTACGGCCTGACCGAACCAGGCAGCGGCTCCGATGCAGGCGGCATGCGGACGACTGCACGGCTTGAAGGCGACCATTACATCATCAATGGTTCTAAAATCTTCATCACCAATGGCGGCGAAGCAGAAATTTATGTCGTGTTCGCCTTAACCGATCCTTCTAGCCGGCAAAAGGGTACCACCGCGTTTGTTATCGAAAAAGACTTCCCAGGCTTCTCAGTCGGCAAAAAAGAAAAGAAACTCGGCATTCGTTCCTCGCCGACCACAGAATTAATTTTTGAAGATTGCAGAGTTCCGGTAGAAAACCGGCTTGGAGCAGAGGGCGAGGGCTTCAAAATTGCGATGATGACCCTTGACGGCGGGCGCAACGGGATCGCGGCACAAGCGGTTGGGATTGCACAAGGCGCGCTTGATGCAGCTGTTGATTATGCAAAAGAACGCCATCAGTTCGGCAAGCCAATCGCTGCCAACCAAGGCATCTCTTTCAAGCTGGCCGATATGGCAACCAGCATTGAAGCGGCCAGGCTATTAACCTACCAAGCTGCTTGGCTCGAATCGAACGGCTATCCATATGGAAAAGAGTCGGCGATGTCGAAACTGTTTGCCGGCGATGCCGTAATGAAGGTCACGACCGAAGCGGTGCAAATCTTTGGCGGCTATGGTTATACCAAGGACTATCCGGTTGAACGGTTCATGCGCGATGCCAAAATCACGCAAATCTATGAAGGCACCCAAGAAATCCAACGGCTTGTCATTTCGAGAATGTTAACCAAATAACCAGCCAGATTGCGGCCCGACCCTCCACAGGGTCCGGGCCTACCCTATAGGTGAAAGGCGGTAATGACGGATCGCCACAAATACTTTTGAAGGCGGTTGAAATATGAGCAAACGGGAGGTTCAGGCTTCGGTCAAGGATGAACGCCTTGTCCAGAAAAGGCGTGACCAAATGATCAAAGGAGCCGTTGCACTTTTTAAACAAAAGGGGTTTCATCGGACCACAACCAGGGAAATCGCCAATGCCGCAGGCTTTAGTATTGGCACGTTATATGAATACATCCGCACCAAAGAGGACGTTCTCTATTTGGTGTGCGACAGCATTTATGACCATGTCAGCGACCGGCTGCAGAAGGACCTGGAACTGAAACAAGGCACTATTGAAAGCCTGAAAAAGGGGATTGCCAACTTTTTCTACGTCATGGATGAGATGCAGGAAGAAATCCTCGTTATGTACCAGGAGGTCAAATCTCTGTCCAAGGATGCTTTGCCTTATGTGCTAAAAAAAGAATTGGAAATGACGGGCATGTTTGAAAGCCTGCTGGAGAAATGCGTGGAAAATGGCGAACTGAACTTGTCGGAAAAACAAATTAAGATCATTGCCCACGATATTTTTGTCCAAGGGCAAATGTGGAGCTTCCGCCGCTGGGCACTAAGAAAGCTCTATACTCTCGATGAATATATTGAATTGCAAACCGACTTACTGCTATCGGGGATTAAGCAGCTGCATTCAAGTGAGGCAGCTTTACGAAAAGGGGGAGAAGGATGAAAAACGTTCAGCCAAAGCATCATATCCGTTTTGTGACAGCCTCAAGCTTATTCGACGGCCATGATGCCTCCATCAATATCATGCGGCGCATTCTCCAAGCGAGCGGTGCCGAAGTGATTCACCTTGGCCACAACCGTTCGGTAGAAGAGGTGGTCAATGCCGCGATTCAGGAGGACGTCCAGGGGATTGCGATTTCCTCCTATCAAGGCGGGCATGTCGAATATTTTAAATACATGTACGACCTATTAAAGGAAAAAGGCGCGTCCCACATCCGGATTTACGGCGGCGGAGGCGGCGTGATTATTCCTAGGGAAATAAACGAATTGCACGAATATGGGATTGCTAGAATCTTTTCACCCGAGGACGGCCGCCAGCTTGGGCTTCAGGGCATGATCGATAGTATGATCCAGGAATGTGATTTTTCAACGGTCCAAGACGATATCAGCAGCATGATTGAAAAATTGCCATCCGGGGACGTTAATGCCATAGCCAAACTGATTACCGTGGCAGAATTGCAAGTCGACCAAAATTCAGAAGCCGCTGCCGCCGCTGAGCAGGTGTTGGAAAAAGTAAAACAGTTAGAAAAAACGATACCGGTCCTTGGAATTACCGGAACAGGCGGCGCCGGAAAAAGTTCGCTGACCGACGAACTGATCCGCCGGTTTATTAATGAGTTTCCTGATAAAAGAGTGGCTGTGCTGTCCGTTGACCCGACCAAGCAGAAGACCGGCGGGGCGCTTTTGGGCGACCGAATCCGAATGAATGCGATTTTTTCACCAAATGTGTATATGCGCTCACTCGCAACCAGGTCCTCAAAATCCGAGCTGTCACTCGCCATCAAGGATGCTTTGGCGGTCACGAAGGCAGCCGGGTTTGATTTAATTATCGTGGAAACGAGCGGCATCGGCCAAGGGGATGCGGAAATCACAGAAATTTGTGATGTCGCGATGTATGTGATGACCAGCGAGTTCGGAGCGCCGTCCCAGCTGGAAAAAATCGACATGATTGATTATGCCGACCTGATTGTCATCAATAAATTCGAGCGCAAGGGCTCCGAGGATGCCAAGCGCCAGGTACAGAAACAGTATCAGCGCAGCCATATGCTGTTTGAAAAAGACTTGGATGATATGCCAGTGTACGGGACAATCGCCAGTCAGTTCCATGATGCGGGCACCAATGCATTGTTTGCAGCCCTGATTGAAAAAATAAACGAGAAGATGGGCACGGAATGGCAGACTTCTTTTTCAAAAAACGTTGTGGTGGAAAAGCAAAATGTGATCATTCCAACCGATCGCCGGTATTATTTACGGGAAATCACCGAAACGGTGAGGAATTATCATAAAAAGGCCGAACAGCAGGCGGAAATCGCTAGGAAACTGTTCCAGCTGGAAGGCGCGCTGGCTGCTGTCAAAGAGCAAGACGGCGGAAGTGATGTGCTGGCGACGTTGGAAAGGATTAAGCAGGAAACCGAAGCCAAGCTATCACCGGAGTCAAAGCGAATTCTCGATAACTGGGAAAACACAAAGGCGTCCTACAGCGGCGAGCAGTTTGTGACAAGAATTCGCGACAAAGAAATCATTACTGCTTTAACGACAACCAGTTTGTCGGGCTTAAAGATTCCTAAAGTCGTATTGCCCAAATATAAGGATTACGGCGAGATTCTCCGCTGGGTATACCGTGAAAACGTACCGGGGTCGTTCCCATATACGGCAGGAGTGTTCCCATTCAAACGCCAGGGCGAGGACCCGAAGCGGCAGTTTGCAGGAGAGGGCACGCCGGAACGGACGAACCGCCGCTTCCATTACCTGTCCAAGGATGATCCGGCCAAGCGCTTGAGCACCGCGTTCGACTCGGTTACCCTCTACGGGGAAGACCCGGATTACCGTCCGGACATTTACGGTAAAGTTGGCGAGAGCGGAGTTAGTGTTTGTACGCTTGATGACATGAAAAAGCTGTATGCCGGCTTTGATTTATGCCATCCGTCCACTTCTGTGTCGATGACCATCAATGGTCCAGCGCCGATTATTCTCGCGATGTTCATGAATACAGCTATTGACCAGCAGGTGAAGAAGAAGGAAGCCGAGCTGGGGCGCAGCTTGACGGTGGAAGAGTTTGCGTTAGTGAAGGCGTACACGCTCCAAACTGTCCGCGGCACGGTTCAGGCCGATATTTTAAAAGAAGACCAGGGCCAGAATACGTGTATTTTTTCTACGGAGTTTGCGTTACGGATGATGGGCGATATCCAGCAATATTTTATTGACCATAAAGTTCGCAATTATTATTCTGTGTCGATTTCGGGGTACCATATTGCTGAAGCGGGCGCTAACCCGATTTCACAGCTGGCGTTTACGTTGTCCAATGGGTTTACCTACGTGGAGTATTATTTGAGCCGGGGCATGCATATTGATGACTTTGCGCCGAACTTGTCATTCTTTTTCTCCAACGGTCTCGACCCAGAGTACACCGTGATTGGCCGTGTGGCACGCCGAATTTGGGCAGCCGTGATGCGCGAAAAGTACGGCGCTAACGAGCGCAGCCAAAAGTTGAAATATCATGTGCAGACTTCCGGTCGCTCGCTGCACGCCCAGGAAATTGACTTTAACGATATCCGCACCACTCTACAGGCATTAATGGCTTTGCACGATAATTGTAATTCTTTGCATACGAATGCATATGATGAGGCGATCACCACGCCAACGGAAGAATCGGTACGCCGGGCGATGGCGATTCAGATGATTATCACCAAGGAGCATGGCTTGACGAAAAATGAAAATCCACTCCAAGGTTCATTTATAGTGGAAGAATTAACGGACTTGGTGGAGGAAGCAGTGTTGCAGGAATTTGACCGGCTGAATGACCGCGGCGGCGTGCTCGGAGCAATGGAAACACAATATCAGCGCGGTAAAATCCAGGATGAATCGATGTACTATGAAATGAAGAAGCATACAGGGGAACTGCCAATTATTGGCGTTAATACTTACTTGAACCCGAACCCTCCATCCGAGGAAGAGGTCAATAATATGGAGTTGGCCCGGGCGACGCAAGAAGAAAAAGAACTGCAGATCAGCAACCTGCGTGCATTCCAAACGGCCCATGCCGAAGAAGCGTCAGCCGCATTAACCCGGTTAAAACAAACAGCCACAAGCGGCGGCAACATCTTTGCCGAACTCATGGAAACCGTCAAAGTCGCCAGCCTCGGCCAAATCACCAAAGCACTATACGAAGTCGGCGGCCAATACCGCCGCAACATGTAACAAAGTGGGGACAGTCCCCCGCCATGGTAACGCTTTAACGTGCTGGGGGCCTGTCCCCCAGCTGATTAACGCGGTAAAGCGGCGGGGGCTTGTCCCTGAAAATTTTTTTTGGGAAGTTTGTCCCAAATTGGTGTTTTTCTTATATAATTTATGTGTGTGTTTAACTTCTGTGTTTGGGCAGGTGGTCAGCGATGAGGGGTAGTTACATTGTTTTGTTGTTGGTTGTTTTGGCGTGGCCGTTGTATTACCTTTATGAGAAGCAGCTTGGGGCGGTTTCATTTCTCGCGCTGGCGATTATTTTTGGGTGGATTTCTTTTAAAGAGGTCCAAAAGCTCAAGTCACAGGAAAAAAATGATGAAGAGAACAAAAATCAGGAAAAAATCAAGTAAACCGTTGCTAGAACTAGCATAAACGGGAAGAATTTGTTTATAATGAAGAATATGGTTTTAAAGCGGGTGGGTACAGCTGCGCTTTTGCGCGGTTTTATCCTCCTTCGTTCTTATATAATTTTAATACATAACCATACTTGCAGAAAAATGTCCGTTAACCACTCTTTATAGGGTGTCAATAGAGAAAGGAAGTGCCAATATTGAGTTTAGCACAATACTCAAAAGAGGAGTTACAAGACCTAGCCCTCATCGAAATAGCCTTTGAATATTTGAATAATAGCAAGCAGCCAGTTGGATTCAATGAATTAGTCAATGAAATTGCAACTGCTTTGGGATTGTCCGAGCAAGAAATGCGCTCCCGCTTGGCACAATTTTATACAGACATCAATATCGATGGCCGGTTCTTGTCACTTGGTGAAAACCGCTGGGGACTTCGCACCTGGTACCCTGTTGATACAGCGGAAGAGGATGTCATTACCCCTGTGAAACCTAAGAAGAAAAAGGCCAAGAAAGTCGTGGATGAAGATCTCGACGATTTTGATGAAATCGAAGAAGATTATGATGAACTTGATGACTTTGACGAGGAAGACGATGTCCTTGACGACGAGCTTGATGACATTGATGATGAAATTGATGATATTGACGACGAGTTCGAAGAAGATGATGAAGTCTTAGAAGATGACGAAGAATTTGACCTCGATGAGGACGAGGAATTAGAAGAAGACCTCGAGACGGAATTGGAAGAAGACGAAGATTTAGAGATCGATGACGAAGAGGAAGACCTCTAATCGTACCTAACCATGTCCCAAAAACCGCTTGACATTTATGGCGGTAACTTGTATTATCTTGTTTGGGCTCCTTAAAAAGGACGATACAATAGTTAATGCAATGCGCTCCCCTTACACAGCGTAAGAGGAGCGCTTTTTGTTTTTTTGTCCAAGCAAAAATGCCTGTGCGGATGTTTACACTAGCAGGCTAGAAAACCACCATGTGGTGGGGTTTTTTCTTTTTTAGGAAGAAAGCAATTGCGCTGACCCCCTAATGCGAATGGGTGGATAGTTGCCAAAAGAAATTTTTAAAAAATCCATTAACAATCTAAATAATGCACAAACTGTATTTGAGGGGGAATTATTGATGACGAAGTATATATTTGTCACTGGCGGTGTGGTTTCATCGCTAGGAAAAGGAATCACCGCTGCATCCTTAGGAAGATTATTAAAAAATCGGGGCTTAAGTGTAACGATCCAAAAATTTGATCCGTATATTAACGTCGACCCAGGGACAATGAGTCCATATCAACACGGTGAAGTATTCGTAACGGATGACGGCGCCGAAACCGACTTGGACCTAGGCCACTATGAGCGTTTTATAGATATTAATTTAACCAAGTACAGTAACGTCACAACCGGGAAAATCTATTCTACTGTACTAAGAAAAGAACGCCGCGGTGACTATTTGGGTGGAACTGTTCAGGTAATCCCGCATATTACCAATGAAATCAAAGACCGAGTTTTCCGTGCTGGGAAAGAAACGAATGCGGATGTAGTCATTACGGAAATCGGCGGTACGGTGGGCGACATCGAATCGCTGCCATTTTTAGAAGCCATTCGCCAAATTAAAAGTGATATCGGCAGTGAAAATGTGATGTACATTCACTGTACCTTGATTCCTTATATTAAAGCGGCCGGTGAAATGAAGACCAAGCCGACCCAGCACAGCGTAAAAGAATTGCGCGGCCTGGGAATTCAGCCTAACATCATCGTGCTACGTACCGAAATGCCAGTTACTCAGGATATGAAGGACAAAATTGCCTTATTCTGTGATATTGACGCCAAAGCGGTCATCGAATGCCGCGATGCGGATACGTTATATTCCATTCCGCTTGCCTTGCAAGAGCAAAATATGGACCAAATCGTTTGCGACCATTTGAAATTAGCCACTCCAGAGGCTGACATGACCGAGTGGCAGCAGTTGGTTGACATTGTCCTCAACCTGTCGAAGAAGACAAAAATTGGGCTTGTTGGAAAATACGTGGAGCTTCAGGATGCTTATATTTCCGTGGTAGAAGCAATGAAGCATGCCGGTTATAAGTTTGATGCGGACGTAGAAGTGAAGTGGATTAATTCTGAGGATGTTACGCGTGAAAATGTAGCTGAATTGTTGGACGACGTCGATGGCGTGCTTGTTCCTGGCGGCTTCGGTGACCGCGGTATTGAAGGAAAAATTGAAGCGACTCGCTATGCCCGTGAAACGAAGAAGCCATTCTTGGGCATTTGTTTAGGCATGCAGCTGGCGACGATTGAGTATGCCCGCAACGTACTGGGCTTTGATGATGCACATTCATCAGAATTTGTTCCGGATACGAAACATCCGATTATTGACTTGCTTCCAGAGCAGAAAGATGTAGAAAACTTGGGCGGTACGCTGCGTTTAGGCTTGTACCCTTGCCGGCTTGTGGAAGGCACGAAGGCGTTTGAGGCCTATGCTGAAGAAGTGATTTATGAGCGTCACCGTCACCGCTATGAATTCAATAATCAATATCGCCAGCAGATGGAAGAAGCCGGCTTTGTGTTCTCTGGAACAAGCCCTGACGGCCGGTTAGTGGAAATTATTGAACTAAAAGACCATCCATGGTTCGTGGCATCACAGTTCCATCCGGAATTTGTATCAAGACCAACACGTCCACAACCATTATTCCGTGAGTTTATTAAAGCGACAATTGAAAATTAAGTTTGAAAAAAGACCAGTCCTTGTTCTCAGGAGCTGGTCTTTATTGCTTTTAAGGCATATATGGAAGCCAAGCAGTAGATGGAAAAATCAACAATGACGGACCTGAGCCATCCAGCTTTGCCGAAGCCTACTCTTCATACTCCGCCAAAATCTCATCAATTGTAAACTTTAACCCATAATAAACAAACAGTGCAGCCATCGAGGCGGGGATGCCAAACCGGCCGCCGGTTTCATCAGGAAGCAGCCCTCTAGTTAGCCGCAAATCGATATGAACATCGGCCAGCTCCGTTAATTTTCCTTCATCAAGGACCGTAGAAACAGCGACGAACGGGATCCGACGCTCCGCTAACCTTTCTGCCAGCTGAACAGTATCGTTATCATTTGAAGTCCGCGTGAACAACAACACCCTATCGGCATCCGTCACTTCGGAAAGATTCTCAGCCGTCAGCTCTTTTGCTGAGCGCAATGGCTCTGCTCCGTCTATGGCTTCTGCAGGAACAGCTCTCATTTCTTTTGCGCCAAAAATATAGATATATCCATCGCCGGCTGTAGCTTGCGCCAGCAATCGTGCTCCGTCTTCGAAGGAAAACTCCTCATTTTCCGCAATTTTTTTAAAAACACCCGTTAATTGGGTAGAGAACATTTTTAACATAAACAGCCTCCTTACAAGAATATAAGCTGCTAAAATCCGCTTAAGCCTTGGTTTTGTTTCGCAGTTTTCATTATAAACTTTTTTACAAAAATAAAAAAACCAGTGATTTCCACAAAATTACACATATACAGCAGGATTTTTTTTTACTAAAGTAGAAGTAATACACGTATGTAATCGGGTAGATAAAAATTAGAGGGTAGGGGTGGAAGTATGAAAGAGAAGATTTTGATCGTGGATGACCAGTTCGGCATTCGAATTTTACTTAACGAAGTATTCAGCAAAGAAGGATATCAAACCTTTCAGGCGGCCAATGGGATTCAGGCCCTCGATATTGTAAATAAACATGCGCCAGACCTGGTACTTTTGGACATGAAGATTCCGGGGATGGATGGCATTGAAATATTAAAACGGATGAAGGTCATCGATCCGGATATCCGTGTGATTATTATGACCGCATATGGCGAACTTGACATGATTCAAGAAGCAAAAAACCTGGGGGCCATTACTCATTTTGCTAAGCCATTCGATATCGATGATATTCGGGCAGCAGTCCGCAAAAATATGCCGCAAAAGGCAAATTAATTAGTAAAAATTAACAAACATTTTACCAGCAGCGTTGGTTTCGCTTTCATTGTGACAGTTTCCAAAACACTGCGTCTTTATTAGCATTTCTGTCTATGTTTTGATATGATACATATGTACTTTTTACTAGTTGCATCTTTTTTCACATGATACATAATCACGATTACAGAGGGAAAAATGGATATGAAAATCCCTGTTGTGAAAAAGACTGTAACTGAATTTAAGGAGGAATTGAAATGCCTTTAGTTTCAATGACAGAAATGTTGAAAAAAGCGAAAGCAGAAGGCTACGCTGTTGGGCAATTTAATATTAATAACTTGGAGTTTACCCAAGCTATTTTACAAGCAGCCCAAGAAGAGAATTCACCAGTTATTCTTGGTGTATCTGAAGGGGCTGGGCGTTATATGTCCGGCTTTAAAACCGTTGTAAAAATGGTTGAAGGCTTAATGGAAGATTTGAAAGTGACTGTTCCAGTTGCGATTCACTTGGACCACGGTTCAAGTTTTGAAAAATGTAAAGAAGCAGTAGATGCTGGATTTACTTCTGTAATGATCGATGCTTCTCACCACCCATTCGAAGAAAACGTAGAAATTACTTCTAAAGTAGTGGAATACGCTCATTCAAAAGGTGTGTCTGTTGAAGCAGAACTAGGAACTGTCGGCGGACAAGAAGACGACGTTTCCGGCAGCATCATTTATGCTGACGCACAAGAATGTTTAGAACTAGTAAAACGCACTGGCATTGATGCCCTTGCACCTGCACTAGGTTCTGTACACGGTCCTTACAAAGGTGAACCAAATCTTGGTTTCAAAGAAATGGAAGAAATCGGCAACCTAACAGGCATGCCTTTAGTACTTCATGGTGGTACTGGAATCCCAACAAAGGATATCCAAAAGTCTATTTCTCTTGGAACAGCTAAAATCAACGTTAATACGGAGAACCAAATTGCTTCTGCAAAAACAGTTCGTGAAGTATTGGCTGCAAAACCAAACGAATACGATCCTCGTAAATATCTTGGACCAGCTCGCGATGCCATCAAAGCAACAGTGGTTGGCAAAATCCGTGAATTCGGTTCTAACGGCAGAGCATAATCTACCTTAAACAAAAACCGGCAAAAAGAGACAACAGCCTCTTGTTGGTTTTCAAAACACATCGTTAACTTGAACCGCCCTATCCAGGGCGGTTTCAATATGATATTATATGACTGAATATTTAGTCGAATTAATGGGAGGGGTTTTCATGAAATTTTTTATTGATACAGCAAATTTGGAAGAAATCAAAGAAGCGTATGACCTTGGTTTATTAGCAGGTGTCACCACGAACCCATCACTAGTGGCAAAAGAAGAAGGAGTATCCTTCCACGACCGCATCAAAGAAATTGCCAGCATTGTTCCTGGTTCTGTCAGTGCGGAAGTTATTGCACTCGATGCAGAAGGAATGATTAAAGAGGGAAAAGAACTGGCAGCGATTGCACCTAACATCACAGTTAAAATCCCCATGACCCCAGATGGATTGAAAGCAGTCCATGCCTTATCACAAGAAGGAATCCAAACAAACGTGACACTTATTTTTAACGCCAACCAAGCCTTGCTGGCTGCAAGAGCAGGTGCTACCTATGTATCCCCATTCCTAGGCAGATTGGATGATATCGGGCAAAATGGCTTAGATTTAATCTCCACCATCGCTGAAATTTTTAATGTGCATGGTCTTGAAACCGAAATCATTGCGGCATCGATTCGCCACCCAATGCACGTGACAGAAGCAGCCCTGCGCGGTGCCCATATTGCGACCATTCCTTACAAAGTATTGATGGGCTTGATGAAGCACCCGCTTACCGATAAAGGAATTGAAGGCTTTTTAAACGACTGGAAGTCCCGCAAAGAAGCGTAAGTATTTACGGTTTTTCCATTTTCGTGTAAATTTTTGTTATAGGGTTACATGAATAGAACGTTTTCGTGTAAACTATTAGGTAGACATTCTGTCGGAATTTGGCTGTTAATGTTGGAAAAATTTACAACAAAGTTTTTCTGCATTTTTTATATAAAAACCAAAGGCCCTAGTTTGGAATACGTATAGTTCGTGTTCAAGTAGCCTATGATGGAAATAAATACAGCGCTTACGAAAATGTAAGACGACCCATTCCAATCATTCACGATGAACACAGACCATAGAAGGGAGTCGAAAATGGAAAAACTTAAAATAGCGGGCGGATATCCGTTAAAGGGAACAGTTCGAATCAGTGGGGCAAAGAATAGTGCGGTTGCCTTGATTCCCGCCACCATACTTGCAGAATCACCTGTTACAATTGAAGGATTGCCGCATATATCGGATGTGGAGATTTTAAAGGATCTTCTCGAAGAGATTGGCGGAAAAGTGCAGATTACAGAGGAAGAAATGACGGTTGACCCGTCCACTATGATTTCCATGCCGCTGCCTAACGGTAAGGTGAAAAAATTGCGCGCCTCCTATTACTTGATGGGGGCGATGCTCGGACGGTTTAAAAAGGCGGTCATTGGTCTGCCAGGCGGCTGCCATTTAGGGCCAAGACCGATCGACCAACATATAAAGGGTTTTGAAGCGCTTGGTGCCCAAATCACCAACGAGCAAGGCGCCATTTACTTAAGGGCCGATGAGCTGCGTGGTGCTAGAATTTATCTTGATGTGGTAAGCGTCGGGGCAACCATCAATATCATGCTGGCTGCTGTGAAGGCTAAAGGCCGGACGATTATTGAAAATGCCGCAAAAGAACCAGAGATTATTGATGTGGCCACCCTGTTGACCAATATGGGAGCCAAAATCAAAGGCGCCGGAACCGATATTATCCGAATCGATGGCGTTGAAAGCCTCCATGGCTGTCAGCACACGATTATACCGGACCGGATTGAAGCCGGCACCTATATGATTATTGGAGCGGCTATGGGCGAAGGGGTGCTGGTGGATAACGTAATCCCGCAGCATTTAGAGTCGCTGATTGCCAAGCTCCGGGAAATGGGCGTTCCGGTGGAAACGGGCGATGACCAGGTGTTTGTAGGCGGTGCGACCAAGCTAAAGGCAGTTGATATTAAAACGCTGGTGTATCCTGGGTTTCCAACCGACCTGCAGCAGCCGTTTACGACGCTGCTAACGAGGTCAACGGGCTCTAGTGTTGTGACCGATACAATTTATGGGGCCAGATTTAAGCATATTGATGAATTACGGCGCATGAATGCCAATATTAAAGTCGAAGGCCGTTCGGCTATCATTAACGGTCCTGTGCAGCTGCAGGGGGCTAAAGTCAAAGCAAGCGACCTGCGGGCAGGAGCGGCTTTGGTTATCGCTGGTTTGATGGCAGAAGGAATCACCGAAGTGACGGGACTTGAGCATATCGACCGCGGTTATAGCAATCTGGTTGAAAAATTAAACGGCCTTGGCGCTACCGCATGGCGGGAAGAAATGACCAAGGAAGAAGTTGAACATTTAAAAAACACCTAGAATAACAGCGGAACTGATTCCACTGTGTATTTTGCAATTGCAGTTGATAGGACAAGCAGATCATAGAGAATGACTAGTGGGAGAGCTGTTTGCAAAAGAGAAACGGGAGATGACACGAAATGGAACGTAGTTTATCAATGGAACTTGTCAGGGTAACTGAGGGTGCTGCCCTTGCTTCAGCCCGGTGGATGGGTCGCGGAAAAAAAGACGAAGCGGACGGTGCCGCTACATCAGCCATGCGGAATGTGTTTGATACAATTCCGATGAAAGGAACAGTTGTCATTGGCGAAGGGGAAATGGATGAGGCCCCAATGCTTTATATTGGAGAAAAGCTCGGAAACGGCTATGGCCCACGAGTGGATGTCGCTGTTGACCCGCTTGAAGGGACCAATATTTTAGCTTCTGGCGGCTGGAATGCCTTAGCCGTTGTGGCGGTTGCTGACCATGGAAACCTGCTTCATGCACCTGATATGTATATGGAAAAAATTGCAGTCGGTCCGGAAGCAGTTGGCCAAGTGGATATCAATGCGTCTGTAATTGATAATTTGAAAGCCGTGGCTAAAGCGAAAAATAAGGACATTGAAGACGTGGTGGCCATCGTCTTGAATCGTCCACGCCACGAACAGATTATTCATCAGCTCCGTGAAGCGGGTGCCCGGATTAAATTGATTAACGATGGTGATGTCGCTGGTGCGATCAATACGGCCTTCGATAACACGGGTGTCGACATTCTGTTTGGTTCCGGTGGTGCCCCAGAGGGAGTGCTTTCAGCTGTTGCTCTCAAATGCCTTGGCGGAGAAATTCTCGGCAAACTTTTACCGCAAAGCGATGCAGAATTAGAACGCTGTAAGAAGATGGGCTTGGATGTCAATCAGATCCTTCGAATGGAAGACTTGGTGAAAGGCGACGATGCGATTTTTGCAGCGACTGGCGTTACTGATGGCGAGTTGTTGCGCGGTGTCCAATTTAAAGGCACATACGGAACAACCCATTCTCTTGTTATGCGGGCAAAATCCGGTACGGTCCGGTTTGTGGAAGGCCGTCATAGCTTGAATAAAAAGCCAAATTTAGTATTATAGATTGGATAGGGTGTCAGGGATGCAGCGATGTCCCTGAGCCCTTGACCATTTCAATGATGAACAGCTCACTCCAACATCTCCAACAGGACCCCTTCGGAAATCTTTTCCTATGTACCGAATCGGAAAAAAATTTGTTGATTATTTTTTTATTAAGAGGGTAAAATAGAAATTGTTTTTATTATGTATTTTTTCTGCTGTTTTATTCATTTCTTTTTTAACTTCTATTTCCTCCTCTATTAAACAACCTACATCATCTCCGGCTCAATTTAACAAGCGGATATGACGGAAAAATATTAAGGCGTGGTGTACACATGGAATTAACCATATCGATATTAGAAAATATGAAGCTGAAGGAGCTTTATGAGCTTGCGCGCGAGTATAAAGTGACCTATTACAGCAAGTTGACGAAAAAAGAACTTATTTTTGCGATTTTAAAATCGCGGGCAGAACAGCAGGGCTATTTTTTCATGGAAGGCGTTTTGGAAATTATTCAGTCGGAGGGCTTCGGCTTCCTGCGGCCAATTAACTATTCTCCAAGTTCTGAAGATATTTATATTTCCGCATCGCAAATCCGCCGTTTTGACCTGCGCAATGGGGACAAGGTATCCGGCAAGGTGCGGCCTCCAAAAGAAAATGAACGGTATTTTGGATTGCTTCATGTTGAGGCAGTAAACGGGGAGGACCCGGAATCGGCGAAAGAGCGGGTATATTTCCCAGCTTTAACACCGCTCTATCCAAATCGAATGATGAAATTGGAGACGACCCGGGAAAAGCTGTCCACCAGGATTATGGATTTGGTGGCGCCGGTTGGCTTTGGCCAGCGTGGTTTGATCGTGGCACCGCCAAAGGCTGGTAAAACGATGTTATTAAAAGAGATTGCCAATAGCATTACTACCAACCATCCTGAGGTTGAATTGATTATGCTGTTGATCGATGAGCGTCCGGAAGAGGTTACCGATATCGAACGTTCTGTTGCTGGCGATGTTGTCAGCTCGACGTTTGATGAGGTGCCGGAGAACCATATCAAAGTTGCTGAGCTCGTGTTAGACCGGGCGATGCGTTTGGTTGAGCACAAGCGGGATGTTGTGATTTTGATGGATAGTATCACGCGTTTGGCACGGGCTTATAACCTTGTCATCCCGCCAAGCGGACGTACATTATCGGGTGGTATTGATCCGGCCGCGTTCCACCGTCCAAAGCGGTTCTTTGGAGCAGCCCGAAACATTGAAGAGGGCGGCAGCTTGACGATTTTAGCGACAGCGCTGGTTGATACGGGTTCCCGAATGGACGATGTAATTTACGAAGAATTCAAAGGGACCGGTAATATGGAGCTTCATTTGGATCGCCAGCTGGCTGAGCGCCGGATTTTCCCTGCATTGGATATTCGCCGTTCTGGTACACGGAAAGAAGAGCTGTTGATTCCAAAAGATCATCTCGACAAATTATGGTCCATGCGCAAATCAATGTCAGACTCACCAGACTTTGCCGAACGTTTCTTGAAAAAATTAAGGCAAACCAAATCCAACCAGGATTTCTTTGACCAAATTGGCGAAGAATTAAAGATGATGCGCCGGTCATAGGCGTTCGCCGTCAGGGTCTGCTTTTTGTTTAGATTCACCTATTTCCACGTGGATTGAATTGCGAATGGATATAAAAAATTGAGGGATTCCTAAAAATCCCAACTTGAAAATGACAGGTTACCCTGTTATAATGGGGTCAGTGTGTTTTTAGTTTTTTTGATACCAAGTGTTTGTTCTATCCAGACAAGCACTTTACGATAACTCTGTTTCGAACATGATTCAGGGCGGAAGGAGATGAAAAGAATGAAAGCAGGAATTCATCCAAATTATAAAACAGTAAAGGTGACTTGCGCATGCGGCAACACTTTCGAAACTGGTTCCGTTAAAAACGAAATCCGTGTAGAAACTTGCTCTGAATGCCATCCATTCTATACTGGTCGTCAAAAATTCGCTGAAGCTGGCGGACGTGTTGACCGATTCAACAAAAAATACGGCCTTAAGCAACAATAATTGCGACAGAAACAGGCAAGCAGAAACCTACTTGCCTGTTTTTTATTTGGCGCGGGGGGCAGCAGTCCCCTGCCGCACTAAAGCATTACTCCGGTGGGGGACAGGCCCCCGCCGTGTTAATGCGTTACTGTGATGGGGGACAGGCCCCCAGTGCCATACATGCTTTGGGGCTTAATCGAAGATGATATACTTATATGCTTAGCATAGAATTTGAATACTTAAAGAAATTTGTAAAGGGTTCGTAATGAGGAAGGAGACGCCGTTTATGTATTTAATGAAGCAAACTGGATGGGTCGAAGTGATATGCGGTAGTATGTTTTCTGGCAAGTCGGAGGAATTGATTCGCCGTGTGAAACGTGCGCAATTTGCAAAGCAGAAGATTGCCGTGTTTAAGCCGAAAATTGATAATCGCTATAGCGATCAGTCTGTTGTATCCCATAATGGATCTTCCTTTCATGCGAGACCTATTTCCCATTCCATCGAGATTCTTCACCATGTAGAAGCGGAAACAGATATTATCGCAATAGATGAAGCACAGTTTTTTGATGAAGGTATTGTCAGGGTCGTGCAGCAGTTGGCCAACAGTGGTCATCGGGTGATTTTGGCGGGGCTCGACCAGGATTTCCGCGGCGAGCCGTTTGGCCAGATGCCTGCCTTGATGGCAATTGCGGAATCAGTGACTAAGCTTCAGGCTGTGTGCACGGTATGTGGTTCTCCAGCTAGCCGCACTCAGCGCCTGATTAATGGAAGACCGGCATCGTATCATGATCCAGTCATTCTAGTCGGTGCATCAGAGGCGTACGAACCACGCTGCCGCCATCATCATGAAGTGCCTCAGTCCACAACCTATCGGCAAGCGGTTGAGGAAAACGTATAAAAGTTTTGGAGGTATCAGGAGTTATCCTGGTACCTCTTTTGCTTTGGAAGTATTTCACTTGAGGAGTGGTCAGAGACCGGGGGCAAGATAGTAATGGGAGGTGTCTATATTGAAAAAGTGGACCTTTTTCTCATTAATCTTGTTATTGATGGCTCTAGCTGGCTGTCAGGGTGACCATACAGCCGATAATACCGTTTACGATGCACGCAAAGGGAAAGAGAGTGCACCGAAGGTTATGAATCGCGAAGACAATGCGGGGGTCCGTGACTTTACCAATGATCGCGGAAAAAATGATCAGCACCAGGTAGAAGATGATATCACGAATCAAAATCCTAACTTCCTTGATTTGAATCGAACGGGAAGCGGCAGTGAAGCCGGTGGAACAAACGAAGGCAACGACATCAATCAGGCCAAACGGGCCATTGCCGATACAAATGAATTTGTTCCGGACTCTATCTGGATCAACGGGGACAGAATGTGGGTAACCGTTTATAAAAAAGGCATGCTCAGCGACCGTGACAAAAACGACGCCGAAGCCCGTCTGCACCGCAAACTCGTCCAAGCACTGCCACGCTACAATATCGAAGTAAAAGTAAAAGAAGACCGAAGATAACATGCTCTGTTTACAGGGCATGTTTTTTGTCGTAACTGGGCTGGGGGGAGCTGTCATCACTGCATTAAAGCTGTGCTATGGTGGGGGACAGCCCCCGCCGTGATAAAGCGATACTATGATGGGGGACAGGCCCCCGCTGTGATAAAGCGTTACTGTGATGGGGGACAGGCCCCCGCTGTGATAAAGCGTTACTGTGATGGGGGACAGGCCCCCGCCGTGATAAAGCGTTACTGTGATGGGGGACAGGCCCCCGCTGTGTTAAAGTGTTACTTTGATGGACGACAGGCCTCGTGGGTGAAAAATTTTCTATCAATTGGTTTTGACCTTGTTATGCTCCTATACTATAATTAGAATGTTATGGACTAATAAAAAGAACGTTTTTTATATAGATAAGTAAAAATATGAGGTGAAGAACTGTGTTCGATCGTTTGCAATCAGTTGAGGACCGCTATGAAAGATTGAATGAGCTTTTGAGCGATCCAGAGATTATTAATGATACCAAAAAACTGCGTGAATACTCCAAAGAGCAGGCAGACTTGCAAGAAACCGTAGCTGTTTATCGTCAGTATAAAGACGCGAAATCTCAGCTGCAGGATGCCAAAGCAATGTTGGAGGAAAAACTGGATGCAGAGATGCGCGAGATGGTCAAGGAAGAAATGCACGACCTAGAAGCGCAAATTGTTGATTTAGAAGAAAAGCTAAAAATCCTTTTGGTTCCAAAAGACCCGAACGATGACAAAAACGTTATCATGGAAATCCGCGGCGCAGCAGGCGGAGAAGAGGCTGCACTGTTTGCAGGCACCCTTTACCGGATGTACAGCCGCTATGCCGAAACACAAGGCTGGAAAACCGAAGTGATTGATGCCAACGAAACAGGTCTTGGCGGCTACAAGGAAATCATCTTCATGATTACCGGCCAAGGCGCATTTTCCAAGTTGAAGTATGAAAATGGCGCGCACCGGGTTCAACGTGTGCCGGAAACCGAATCAGGCGGCCGGATTCACACGTCGACAGCAACAGTGGCAGCTTTGCCGGAAGTTGAGGAATTTGATATTGAAATTAATGATAAAGATATCCGTTTTGATACGTTCGCATCAAGCGGCGCCGGCGGACAGAGCGTTAACACTACCATGTCTGCGGTACGGTTAACCCACATCCCGACCGGTATTGTCGCAACCAGTCAGGACGAACGGTCTCAGCATAAAAACAAGGATAAGGCGATGAAAATTTTGCGGGCGCGGGTTTACGATAAGTTCCAGCAGGAAGCCCAGGCAGAATACGATGAAGTTCGTAAATCAGCTGTTGGTACAGGTGACCGTTCAGAGCGGATCCGTACTTACAACTATCCGCAAAACCGGGTAACCGACCACCGCATCGGATTGACCATCCAAAAGCTCGACCAAATCATCGAGGGCAAGCTGGATGAAGTGATTGAGGCGCTGATCCTTGATGACCAAGCAAAACGATTGGAAAATGCCTCAAATGAGTAAAAAAGTTTTCGAAGCTCTGAAATGGGCTTCTTCTTTTTTAACGGAAAACGGCCGGGATGAAAATGCAGGGGAATTGCTGCTGCGGCACTTAACCGGTATGTCCCGGGCCCAGTTGTTTGCCAATGTCAGGGAAGACCTGCCGGATTCGGTGTGGACATCTTTTGAGGCGGCGGTATTTGAACATGTCCGCGGTGTTCCGGTTCAGTATCTGATCGGTACGGAAGAGTTCTATGGCCGGACGTTCGTGGTAAATCCGGCTGTCTTGATTCCTAGGCCGGAGACGGAAGAGCTTGTTTATGGGGCGCTGCAACGGATTCAGCAGCTTTTTGGACAAAAGCAGGGATTGAAGTTGGTGGACATTGGCACAGGCAGTGGTGCGATTGCGATTTCAATGAAACTGGAAGCAGCATTCTTGGAGGTTTCGGGGACGGATATTGCCGAGGAGTCATTGGCGGTGGCACGTGAGAATGCGGAACAGCTCGAGGCGGAAGTCCGGTGGATACAGGGGGATTTGCTGCAGCCGTTTATCACTGGTGGCGAGAAGCTGGATGTGGTGATGTCTAATCCTCCTTATATTCCACTGAGGGATCAGTCTTGGATGTCGGAAGTGGTAACAGAACATGAACCGCATCAGGCCCTGTTTGCCGGCGAGGATGGGCTGGATTTTTACCGTCGGTTTATGACTGAATTGCCGCAGGTTCTGGCTCCTCAGGCGCTCGTCGGTTTTGAGATTGGTGCCGGGCAAGGCGAAGCGGTTGCTGCGTTGTTACGCGGAACTTTTTCGAAAGCTAAAGTGGATGTGGTCAATGACATTAACGGTAAAGACCGGATGGTGTTTGCGGAGATAGGGTTTTAAGGGACGAATGGACGGTTTGGGGTCCATTCGTTTTTTTTATGGTTGGTGGGAAATAGGTGAACTGCCGGTAATAGGGGAGGAAGTGCCGGTAAGTTGGCGCCATTCGCCGGTAGATGGAAAGATAGTGCCGGTAAATTGTTTCTGATGGTTGATAAATCAGTAAAGTCCGTTGGTAAAACCAACTCCCGCAATTTTTCGCATCCTTTGCCTTTTGCCAACCGTTGATTGGAGCGGATAGCGAAGCGTCTTGAGCGGTAATTAACTTTCAATTTTAAAACCCTATTTTTAAAAATAGTAAAATTTAATAGTTTAAGATTCTGGCGTTCTGTCCACAATGAGGATAGGGAAGGGACGGTGCTAGAAATGAATAGTAAAATAATTGTTTGGGCTTATTTAGTAGTTTTATCTTTTGCCACAATGGTAAATTTATATATGCCGAAAACAGAAGCGGCAGCAAAAGAATCGATTGTCATTCCAGGAGAGGCTATCCGGCTAAGGATACTGGCCAATAGTGATTTTGACGAGGACCAGCGGATTAAACGGAAGGTTCGGGACGCCGTAAACGCACAAATCTCGTTATGGGTTCAGGACTTATCTTCAATGGAAAAAGCAAAAACAGTTTTACAATCCAAACTGCCTGAAATCCAAGGTATTGCCGAGAATGTAGTCCGTGAGCAAGGGTCCGATCAATCAGTAAAAGTAGAGTTTGGCAAAGTGCAATTTCCAACGAAGTTATATGGACAATTTTTATACCCAGCAGGCGAATACCAAGCGATCCTCATCACTTTGGGTAAAGGCGAAGGCGCCAACTGGTGGTGCGTACTGTATCCGCCGTTATGCTTCCTTGATTTTTCAAATGGCGTAGCTGTCAGCGATGGCTTTGAAGAAAAAAAACAAACTGCCAAGGCAAAAAAGAAGCAAGACGGATCTGAAGCGCTGGCTAAGCTAGTAGAAAAACAAGAGCAACAGGAAGACGAGAAAACGAAACAAGTAGAGAAACTAACCAAAGCACCAAAAGAAAAAGACGCTGACAAAGAAGAAACAGAAGAAGATAAAAAAGCGGAAACCTCAAACAAGAAAGACACCTCTAAAGAAGACAAACCAGACAAATCTAGCAAAGACAAACAAGATCCCGTATATGTCGCTGAAGACGAACAACCCGTAAAAGTAAAATTCTTCATCGTCGACATGTGGAAGAAAATCTTTTAACACATTAAAGCGCTGGGGGCCTGTCCCCCAGCGCTTTAATGTGTTAAATCAAATCTAGGTTCTATTCTTTCATTTCTATCATATTCATAGAGTAAGTAGATTTGAAATGGGGGAGGAGTTATGCAGGTGTTGATTCGTCGGGGTGGTCGAAATGATGTGGTTGGATTACGAGAGTTTCTTGGAAGAGCCAATCTTGGGACGGATGGGTTAAATGAGGATACGGTCGATTGTTTCTTGTTGATGGAGGATGAGAATGGCGGTTTAAAGGGAACACTAGGGATGGAAGTGTTTGAAGAGGCTGGGCTGCTGCGGTCGTTGGTGGTCTCACCGGGACAAGCTGAACAGGATATCTTTATATTAATGGAACAAATGGTGAAGCTGGCAAAAGAGAAAGGATTGAAAAACTTATTTTTAGCCACCAATAAAAATGGCGCAGTTGCATTTTTTGAATGGATTGGTTTTGCTCAAATGGAGCGGGAAAAGTTGCCGCTCGAGTTATCCCGCTCTGAGCATATTCGACACTTACTCAGTGTGGATAACTCCTTATTTTTCAAGTTTGAGCTCTAAGTTGTGGATAGATCATCAAAGTTATCCACTTTTTTATTCGATTTATACACAATTTGTGGATAAAACTTGTTTTTATCCACGTCATCTTTTATACTTTCAAACGTACAATCTGAAAAAATAGAGTCAATAAGCGTAATTTCGTCATTTTTCGACTTATTGATTTTGGAATTAGTAAGGTGGATAACTATGAACACAAAAGTCTGGAAAGTGGATAACTATGTGGATAAACTAGAGACTAATCCACAGATTGTGGATGCTGCTCAGTTGTTACGGGATAATGAAGTGGTCGCGATGCCGACAGAGACCGTTTACGGTTTGGCGGGTAATGCCGAAAGTGACGCCGCCGTAAGCAAAATATATGAAGCAAAAGGGCGTCCTGGAGATAACCCATTAATTATTCATATAGCCGAAAAGCAGCAGCTTGAACAATTTGTTGCGGAGGTTCCTGAAAAAGCCGAAATGTTAATGGGAGAGTTTTGGCCAGGACCATTGACGATTATTTTCAAAAAGAAGCCGGGGGCTTTGTCGGAAAAGGCAACGGCTGGACTTGATACGGTGGGTGTCCGGATGCCGAACCACCCGGTGGCTTTGGCTCTCTTGAAATCGTGTGGATTGCCGATTGGTGCTCCAAGTGCTAACAGTTCTGGGAAACCGAGCCCCACTACGGCACAGCATGTTTTAGATGATCTGCAAGGGAAAATTGCCGGTGTGCTCGATGGCGGAGCGACAGGTGTTGGTGTGGAGTCCACAGTGGTTGATTGCACAGAATCAATTCCGGTGATTTTACGGCCGGGCGGAGTGACTAAGGAGCAGTTAGAAGCGGTGGTGGGCGAGGTGTTGGTCGACCGGGCG
Source organism: Neobacillus dielmonensis (assembly GCF_000612665.1). Classification (GTDB taxonomy): domain Bacteria; phylum Bacillota; class Bacilli; order Bacillales; family Cytobacillaceae; genus Neobacillus; species Neobacillus dielmonensis. The sequence continues at coordinate 112,324 of NZ_HG942082.1, read as the reverse complement.
TTGACTGATGAGCATGAGAAGCCAAAGGCGCCAGGAATGAAATACAAGCACTATGCTCCGAATGCACCGCTATACTTGGTTTCGGGTACTAGAGCTTTTATCCAGCAGCTTGTGGATGAAAAGCGACAAGAGGGCTTGAAGGTTGGAGTGCTGACGACGGAGGAGCATCAGGCTGAGTTTGCAGCTGATTTTGTCCTGGCCTGTGGGAAACGAGCGGAGCTTGAAACAGTGGCGGCAGCCCTTTATGACACGCTACGCCGGTTCAACCAGCTGGAAGTTGACGTCATCTACAGCGAAATGTTCCCAACCGAAGGCGTCGGACACGCCATCATGAACCGCCTCCAAAAGGCAGCGGGACACAAAATCATCAATCAATAAGCATCATCCCTGTACACACAGGGACTGGTGCTTTTTTTTGGCTATGCACAATGGGGGCCTGTCCCCCGCCAAAGTAACGCAGTAACGTGGTGGGGGACAGGCCCCCGCTGAAGTCAAGCAATAACGCACTGGGGGACAGGCCCCCACCCAAGTCAAGCAATAACGCACTGGGGGACAGGCCCCCACCCAAGTAAAGTAGTAACGCGCTGAGGGACAGGCCCCCACCCAAGTAAAGCAGTAACGCGCTAAGGGACAGGCCCCCGTCCAAGTAAAGCAGTAACGCACTGAGGGACAGGCCCCCGCCGAAGTAAAGCGTTAACGCACTGGGGGACTGTCCCCAATTCTTGATTCTATTTTTTGTTGGACGTGCATATGTTGGAATAGTTAGTCCAAGGGGGCGAGGTTTGCATGTCTGATGTGATAGGGGAAGTGTTTACGTTGATGATTATGGCAGCGGCACTGGGGATGGATGCGTTCTCGGTGGGGCTTGGGATGGGGATGTACAAACTCCGCCTGAGGAGGATTTTTGAGATTGGCCTCACGATTGGGCTATTTCATGTGATGATGCCGCTGGCTGGAATTACTGCCGGCAAATTTCTTTCCGAAAAATTTGGTTCCTTTGCCTCGCTCATAGGCGGCCTGCTGCTCATTTTATTAGGTCTGCAAATGATTTGGTCGAGCCTTAAGAGCGACGACGAAAAAGTCATTACCCCCGTAGGCTTTGGCCTGCTGCTATTCGCATTAAGCGTCAGCCTCGACAGCTTTTCTGTCGGCCTGACATTAGGGATATATGGTGCCAAAACGGTTTTAGTATTGCTATGCTTTGGACTTGCTGCCACCACGCTGACCTGGGCGGGCCTGCTGCTCGGAAAAAAAGTTCGCGGCTGGATGGGGTCCTACAGCGAAGCGCTGGGAGGAGCGATTTTGCTTGCTTTTGGCATCAAGCTGATGGCTGCTTTATGGTGAAAAATACATATCGATCATGGAAGTTGTTTCCTGTACCCCAAACCGATTCACCCTAATTATCAAAAAAATGGATGCACTGGATGATTAATATCGCAGATAGTTGTTATAAAATAAAGAAAAGGGGGAAGAAACGATGCAACGCATTTTGTTTGTATGTACAGGAAACACATGCAGAAGTCCGATGGCAGAAGCAATTTTGAAAAATAAGAAGATAAACGGCATTGAGGTAAAGTCCGCCGGCATTTATGCAGCCAATGGAAGTGATGCCTCCCCAAACGCCAAACAGGTTTTGAAAAAAAACCATATTGAACATGATCATTTTTCAACGCTGCTGTCCAGAACGGAAGTCGACTGGGCCGATTTGATTTTGACGATGACGTCATCCCATAAATATGCGATCCAACAGCACTACCCCGGAGCAATCAACAAAGTCTACACATTAAAGGAATTCACGGGTGAAAACTACGAACATGATGTGAGTGACCCGTTTGGCGGCCCCGTACAAGTATACGAGGAAACCTTTCAAGAGCTAAACCAATTGATTGACAAAGCGCTGGAAAAATTGGCGCATCAACAAGAGTAATCCCAGTCGGGAGCAAGCTCTCTATTCTAAGAGGGCTTTTTTTATTAGCTTTTGACTTTATATTTTCCAGCGGGTATGTCAAAATTATAGGCAGATTGTACTTGCTGAGGAGGGTTCATTTTATGAAAGTGGCATTAGCTTCCGATCATGGCGGCGTGACGATCCGTAAGGAAATCGCCAGTCTGCTGGAGGAATTAAACATTGAATACGTCGATTTTGGCTGTGACTGTACTACCTCTGTTGATTATCCTGACTATGCCCTGCCAGTTGCGGAAAAGGTGGCGAGCGGCGAATTTGACCGTGGCATCTTGATATGCGGCACGGGAATTGGCATGTCGATTGCAGCGAACAAAGTAAAAGGCATTCGCTGTGCCCTTTGCCACGATACATTTAGCGCAAAAATGACCCGCGCCCACAATGACACGAACGTACTCGCCATGGGCGAACGCGTTATCGGTCCGGGACTTGCTCGGGAAATTGCTCAAATTTGGCTGACTGGCGAATTTGAAGGCGGCCGTCATGCCAATCGCATCGGCAAAATTACGGAATACGAGGAAAAGCACCTATAGGAAGACAGGTGAACAATAGATGATCCAAGAATGGGAAAAACAACTGCAAGAGGTGTTAACTGAATTTAACGAACAGGCGACCCTGAAGCCAGGCCAACTGCTCGTAGTGGGCTGCAGCACAAGCGAAGTAGCCGGAGCCAGGATCGGAACGGCCGGAACCATGGAAGTGGCCGAAATGATTTTTACCGGCTTAAAAAAACTGCAGGAACAAACAGGCATCCAGCTTGCCTTCCAATGCTGCGAGCATTTGAACCGGGCGCTTGTCGTTGAACGATCATTTGCAGAAAAGCGCGGGCTTGACGAGGTGACGGTGGTTCCTGTTCGAAAAGCGGGCGGCGCCATGGCCACTTATGCGTTTAACCACATGACTGACCCTGTTGTAGTGGAAACAATTAAAGCCGAAGCCGGTATCGATATTGGCAGCACGCTAATTGGCATGCACTTAAAATCAGTGGCGGTGCCAATCCGTGTCAAGCAGAAGACAGTTGGTTCGGCATATGTGACCTTAGCTAAGTCAAGACCGAAACTTATTGGGGGCCCACGAGCTATTTATCAGCGTAATGACGAAAATTCTAGTTGCACCTAGTTTGAAATGTTCGTGTATTGGTGTTAATCTGAATTTTCTGTCATCACCATTTTTAAAAAAAACATGCTACAATAAAAAAAGAAATTTTCAAATTGTTTGTATTTACATTACATAAAAGGGGGATTATCATGAAGCATTTGTCTCAGTCAGACGAACAGGTTTTTCAAGCGATTCAAAAAGAACTTGGCCGTCAACGTGCTAAAATCGAACTTATTGCCTCAGAAAACTTTGTCAGTGAAGCGGTGATGGAAGCCCAGGGCTCCGTTTTAACAAACAAATATGCAGAAGGCTATCCAGGTCGCCGTTATTATGGCGGCTGCGAGTACGTGGACGTTGTCGAGGATTTGGCCCGCGACCGTGCAAAGCAAATTTTTGGCGCAGAGCATGTCAATGTGCAGCCGCATTCCGGCGCTCAAGCCAATATGGCCGTTTATTTCACGATCCTTGAACAGGGAGACACGGTGCTCGGCATGAATTTATCCCATGGCGGCCACTTGACCCACGGCAGCCCAGTCAACTTCAGCGGTGTTCAATATAACTTCGTTGAATATGGTGTCGACAAAGAAACACATCGGATTGATTATGAAGATGTACGTGCCAAAGCGCTTGAACACAAGCCAAAACTAATTGTAGCAGGTGCCAGCGCCTATCCTCGTGAAATTGATTTCGCTAAGTTCCGCGAAATCGCTGATGAAGTCGGTGCCTACCTGATGGTCGATATGGCTCACATTGCTGGATTGGTTGCGGCAGGCCTGCATCAAAGCCCAGTGCCTTACGCTGACTTTGTTACGACTACAACTCATAAAACCTTACGCGGACCGCGCGGCGGGATGATTTTGTGCAAAGAAGAGTTTGCCAAGAAACTGGATAAATCCATTTTCCCAGGTATCCAAGGTGGTCCTTTGATGCACGTAATCGCAGCCAAGGCTGTTGCTTTTGGCGAAGCACTAACAGATGAATTCAAAGACTATGCTGGAAAAATTATTGCAAACGCAAAACGCTTGGCAGAGTCCCTGCAAAAAGAAGGCATCCAACTTGTTTCTGGCGGTACGGACAACCACTTGCTGTTAATCGACTTGCAATCCCTTGGTTTAACAGGAAAAGTCGCTGAAAAAGTGCTTGATGATATCGGCATCACCGTAAACAAAAATACGATCCCTTACGATCCGCAAAGTCCGTTCATCACCAGCGGCATTCGGATTGGAACAGCGGCGGTTACGACTCGCGGTTTCGGATTAGAGGAAATGGATGAAATTGCATCCATCATTTCATTCACTTTGAAAAACCACGAAGATGAAACGGCGCTTGATCAAGCACGGGCTCGTGTGGATGCCTTAACCGGTAAATTCAAACTATACCCTGAATATTAGAATATTCCATCGCAGAATCGGCCTTACTAGTTGTAGGGCCGGTTTTTTTTCAGAGTGGACATTAGTTGCTCATTGTGTGGTTTTTCTGTAAAATGAGACGAAGTGTGTTAATGAAGGTAAAATTTTTTAAAAAAAGGGGCGATCGTTTTGGCAAAGGTATATGTCTTTGACCATCCGCTGATCCAGCATAAATTGACTTACATACGTGATAAACATACGGGAACAAAGGAATTCCGTGAGTTGGTCGATGAAGTGGCAACCTTGATGGCGTTCGAAATCACAAGGGACATGCCTCTTGAGGATACGGAAATTGAAACACCTGTTAGTTTAACTAAATCGAAGGTTTTGTCTGGGAAAAAGATTGGCATTGTGCCGATTTTGCGCGCCGGAATTGGCATGGTGGACGGAATTTTAAAATTAATCCCGGCGGCCAAAGTCGGGCATATCGGCTTGTATCGCGATCCTGAGACTTTAAAACCAGTGGAATATTATGTGAAGCTTCCTAGCGATATCGAAGAGCGTGATTTCATCGTGGTGGACCCAATGCTAGCAACCGGCGGTTCTGCGATTGAAGCGATTCACGGCTTGAAGAAGCGCGGCGCGAAAAACATCAAATTTATGTGTTTGATTGCGGCGCCAGAGGGTGTGGAAGCAGTTAAAACAGCTCACCCAGATGTTGATATCTATATTGCGGCATTGGATGAAAAACTAAATGACCACGGCTATATTGTCCCAGGCTTGGGCGATGCCGGCGACCGGTTGTTTGGAACAAAATAAGATTTGCTGACGCCAGGCGTGATGCCTGGCTTTTGTTTTTGCGGCTAAATAGCAAATTGGAAAGTAAACGGCCCATTTTGGAAAGATAAACCCTCAGTTTGGAAAGTAAACCGCTCCATTTGGAAAGTAAAGTTAATGATTTGGAAAGTAACCCCCTATCTCAGCAATTCCCGCATATTTTCCCTATCCATGGAAAACGCTAATCAATAAAAGGGGAATTATGTACATGAAACGACTTCTTGCCATTCTGCTTATTTTTCAAATATGTGGACCTGCCAGCCAGATTAACCGCGCATCAGCCATGCTGCCAACTATCTCCATTAAAAAACCATTAATTCACCCGCCCATCCCCAAATCAACAAAAGAAACCGTTGCGATCGTCATGCTCGACAAGCCCCAATCTGAGCAGGCAATCCGCCAGCTCATCCAACCCTATAAAAACATCAAACTGCGCCGCATCTTTCGGGAGGCCATCGACGGTTTTTCGGTCCAGGGCCCTCCTGATGCCATTGCGCAGCTTGCCGCCAAAACGCCGACTCTCCAGGTCTCACCCGTCTCAGAATACAAAGCTGAAACCGAAGAGAGTGTCAAAATCATTGGCGGTGAAACTGTGCGCGGCTTTTTTGACCAAAACAACCAGCGGCTGACGGGAAAAGGGGTAACCGTCGGCGTCATCGATACAGGTGTTGACTACACCCATCCCGACCTAAAGCGGAACTATGCAGGCGGTCATGACCTGGTCGATAACGACAGAGACCCAATGGAAACCCTCACACCCGGCAGGGCCACCCTCCATGGCACCCACGTCGCCGGTATTATTGCCGCAAATGGCAAAATAAAAGGCGTAGCACCCGATGCCAAAATCATCGCTTACCGGGCGCTCGGACCGGGAGGCGGCGGAACCACTGAGCAAGTACTAGCGGCCATCGAACAAGCCATCAAAGACAAAGTCGATATCATGAACCTGTCGCTTGGCAATAGCGTCAACGGTCCTGACATGCCCATCAGTCTGGCCTTGAATCGGGCGGTTGAAAAAGGAATTATTGCTGTTGCGGCCTCGGGAAATACAGGTCCGAACGTGTGGACCGTCGGTTCTCCAGGGACAGCCTCCAAAGCCATATCAGTTGGCGCCTCCACTCCAGTGCAGAAAATCCCGTTTCTGACTGTAGCGGGGTTACGGGGAAAATTCCGGATCCAGCCATTGGAGGGCTCCAACACTTGGTCACTCGACCGCTCGTTGGAACTCGTGGATGGGGGCATTGGCCGAAAAGAGGATATCAAGAATGCCATGGGAAAGATTGTCCTGATACAACGGGGAAAAATAACTTTCTCTGAAAAAGCGGAAAATGCCCGTGCAGCCGGAGCGAAAGCTGTAATTATCTACAATAATATAAAAGGCAGCTTCATAGGCAACCTAGAATCATCAGTGAAGATTCCAGTTGGAGCCATTTCCAAGCGTGATGGTGAACTTCTGCATCAGTTACTAACAAAGCAAGCTGCAGTAGCGAGTATAAAAGTGATGGAAGAACAGGATGTACTGGCGGAATTTAGCTCTCGGGGTCCGGTCACCGGGAGTTGGGATATCAAGCCCGATATTTTAGCTCCAGGTGTGGCGATTAATTCGACCATCCCGGGCGGCTATTTGTCATTACAAGGCACAAGTATGGCGGCGCCGCATATAGCGGGAGCCTGCGCGTTAATCAAGCAGGCCCACCCGGACTGGACACCAGAACAAATCAAGGCAGCGCTCATGAACACTGCAAAACCATTGACCAAGAGCAGCTTAGCTCAAGCCGGGACATACCAGGAAAAAAATCATCGTTTACAAGGCCCCTTGTACCATACCTACGAGCAAGGAGCTGGCCGGGTACAGGTGGACCGAGCCGTTCAAACCACGTCACTCGTCACGCCCAGCAGCCTTCGCTTTGGCAAATTTTCAAATCAGGAAAATGTCCATCAAGCCAAATTAAAGGTGGAAAATATCGGGGATAAGGTGCAGCATTATGCCTTTTCGATTCCGTTAAATGAGGACGGACTGACATGGAAACTGCCGTTGTCATTTACCCTAAAACCGCACGAATCCAAGGAAATTACCCTGGAATTAATGGTGGATGCCAAGCTATTTAAGCGGAAAATCCACGATGGATATTTAACATTAAAGGCTGGTAATTCCACGATTCAAATTCCTTATTTATATGTCTTAGAGGAACCAGGCTATCCAAGGGTGATGGGATTTGATTTTGCGCAAGGCGACCAGCCGGGGCATTATCATTACGAGGTGTACCTGCCTGGCGGGGCAGATGAATTTGGTATCGCTTTGTTTGATCCTGGCGATTATCGATTTCTGGGATTTCTCGATGGACGGACAAATGTCAACCAAGGATTACTGCGCGTAGATATCCCGCCTGACAAGCTGCCCGCACCCCAAACCTACCTGATAAAGGTCTTTGCCAAAAAGGCAGGGAAGGAAGACTTTGTTGAAGGAATGATTTCAATCGAAAAATAGAATAGGAATCCAGTCGAAAAACGTAAAAAACTATGCCCGTCTTATGTGCATAGTTTTTTACATTTTCTTTCTATAATAAAAGTTCATAAAATTGTACTGGTTGTATAATCAAAATGTTCACAAAATAGACACAAAATCAACAAAATATATCCACAGATTACAATACAATAAAAGTGTAAAATAGATGGATATTTGGAAAAGAATGCAGTTTAATTCCCCTAAATTCATTGACATGGGAAGTGGGCTATTGTATGCTTACATAGGGTATCAATGATAAGGTTTTCAATCGTATAAATCCTTATCTGAAGATAGTTTTATATGCTCTAGAAAATTACCTTTTTTACATTCTCTAGTGGTGAGGATGTGTGTAAAATGCAACAAAATAACCGCAACCCTTTCCGAGCAATGGCACTGATGTCTGCCATAACCTCCCAACTAGTAGGCTCTATTTTAATAGGCATTTTCTCTGGGAGATGGCTTGACCGGCATTGGGGCACAGAACCAATTTTCTTAATAATCGGACTGTTAGCAGGCCTTGCTGCGGGGACATATTCTATGCTTCGTACAATCCGCCATTTTTATTCAGGAGAATAGTAATAATGCCAGATTTCAGAACAATGTTCAACAGACAGCGCAAATGGATGTTTTATCTACTGTCCATTTATGTCCTTGGCTGGGGATTCACTACATATCAACCCATTTTTCTAGGGCTAATTCTTGGGACATGCTTCGGCTACCTGAATCTATGGATGCTTGTAAGAAAGACTGAGAGTTTTGATAAAAAAGTTTCGCAGGGGAAAAAACCCCGGTCTCTTGGGTCGCTCTCACGAATGGCGATGGCAGGTATTGCAGCAGTAATTGCCCTAAGGTATCCTGAACAGTTTAATATGATTAGCTTAGTGATAGGACTAATGACATCCTATATTGTCATTATGATAGATTATTTTTATCACGCAGTGAATGAACATAAGTGATTAGGAAGAGAGGTGAGTATACATGAATCACGAAGCTCCTGTGGTGGAATTTATGGGGTTATATTTTAACATGGCCAACGTATTAATGATCACAGTGGCCAGCGCCATCGTTTTTCTAATTGCAGTGCTATCCACCCGCAAACTTGCAATGAAACCTACAGGGATCCAAAACTTCATGGAATGGGTGATGGACTTTGTTAAAGGAGTCATCAACAGCACAATGGATTGGAAAGAAGGTGGGAGATTCCACATTCTTGGTCTGACATTGATAATGTATATTTTTGTATCCAATATGTTAGGTCTTCCATTTGCCATTGTTTTAGGTGGCAACCTTTGGTGGAAATCACCAACAGCCGATCCTACCATAACTCTAACTTTAGCTGTTATGATTTTAGGATTGACCCATTATTACGGGATTAAACTTAAAGGCATAAAAGAGTATACAGCAGGTTTCTTCAGTCCAATGAAGTTCCTATTCCCACTGAAAATCATTGAGGAATTTGCCAATCCGCTGACTCTTGGTTTGCGTCTTTATGGTAACATCTACGCTGGTGAACTTCTTCTGTCTCTTCTTGCAGGAGGATTAGCGCACCAAGGAATTATTGGAACAATCGCAGCCATCCCGCTAACACTGGCATGGCAAGGATTCTCTGTTTTCGTAGGTACTATCCAAGCCTACATATTCACTATGTTAACAATGGTTTATATGTCTCATAAAGTGAGCCATGACCATTAATAAAAATTTATAAAAAATAATTATATGTATTTATACATTAAGGAGGAAAAAAGTAATGACAGGTTCAATTGGTATTTTAGCAGCAGCAATCGCAATTGGTTTAGCAGCAATCGGTGCAGGTATTGGTAACGGTCTTATCGTAGGACGTACAGTTGAAGGTATTGCCCGCCAGCCAGAGGCTCGTGGTTTACTTCAAACAACCATGTTTATCGGGGTAGCGTTAGTTGAAGCATTACCGATTATCGGTGTAGTTATCGCGTTCATGGTATTAAACCGATAGAATCAGGAAAATTCCAGATGGCGATGACGGCAAATCTTCGCCATTACTTTATGCATTTTTCTAACGTACAGCAACTCTTGAAAGGAGTGAACCCGAGGTGTTAACAAGCAGTCTTGTACTAGGTGCAGCAGAACATGCCAGTATCAATACTGGAGATATCGTGTTTCAGTTGCTTATGTTTATCATATTGCTGGCCTTGCTGAAAAAGTTCGCGTGGGGTCCATTAATGGGCATTATGAAACAGCGTGAAGAACATATCGGCAGTGAGATCCAAGCCGCAGAAAACAGCCGGAAAGAAGCTGAAAAAATTCTGCAGGAACAACGAAACCTTATTAAAGAAGCACGCAATGAAGCAGCAAGCTTAATTGAGAGTGCAAAAAAACAAGGCGATATCCAACGGGAAGAAATTATTACGACTGCCCGTTCGGAAGCAGAGCGCATTAAAGAATCTGCCAAGCTTGAAATTGAGCAGCAGAAAGAAAAAGCCGTTGCCGCGATTCGCGAACAAGTCGCATCCTTGTCTGTCTTAATTGCCTCTAAAGTGATTGAAAAAGAACTTAGTGCTCAAGATCAAGACAAGCTTATTAATGAATATATTCAAGAGGCAGGAGATTTGTGATGAGTAACTCACTAGCAGCGAAGCGTTACGCGTTAGCGCTATTACAAATTGCAAAAGAACAGCAGCTTCTTGAAACAATCAAAGAAGAAATTCGTGTGGTGAAAGAGGTTATTCAATATACACCTGAATTATCAGCCGCTTTGAAGTCTTCCAAACTGTCTTTGGAACAAAAAAAGCAGTTGATCACCACATCGTTTGCTTCTGTTAACGTGTATGTACTCAATACACTATTAATTTTAATTGAACGCCATCGCGAAGGAATCATTACCGATTTTGCCAATGAGTTTTTAGATTTGGCCAATGAAGAAATGGGAATCGCTGAAGCTGTTGTGTATAGCACACGTGCCTTAAGCGATGCTGAGCGTGATGCGTTATCCGCTGTTTTTGCCGCGAAAATTGGCAAAAAAGCCCTAAACATTGAAAATATTGTTGATACCAATCTATTGGGCGGCGTGAAGTTGCGGATTGGCAATCGAATTTATGATGGTTCGTTACGCGGTAAGCTTGACCGCTTAGAACGTAAATTGTTGTTAAGCTAAGATTTGTAGATAGGGGTGAAACCATGAGCATCAAAGCTGAAGAAATCAGTTCCCTGATAAAAAAGCAAATTGAAAACTATCAGGCAGAAATACATGTGACAGATGTCGGTACAGTTATCTCCGTTGGTGACGGTATCGCACGTGTCCACGGCCTTGACAACTGTATGGCCGGAGAACTTGTTGAATTCTCAAACGGCGTTATGGGTATGGCTCAAAACCTAGAAGAAAATAACGTCGGTATCATCATCCTAGGACCTTTCACCGAGATTCGCGAAGGTGACGAGGTTCGCCGTACTGGACGCATCATGGAGGTTCCGGTTGGTGAGGAACTTATTGGACGTGTTGTAAACCCACTAGGACAGCCAGTTGATGGCATGGGTCCAATCAATACAACGAAAACTCGCCCGGTTGAAGCAGTAGCACCAGGTGTTATGAGCCGTAAATCGGTTCATGAGCCATTGCAAACTGGTATCAAAGCGATCGACGCACTTGTGCCAATCGGCCGCGGCCAGCGGGAATTAATCATTGGTGACCGTCAAACAGGTAAAACATCTGTTGCAATCGACACCATCTTAAACCAAAAAGGTCAAAACATGATTTGTATCTATGTGGCCATCGGACAAAAAGAGTCAACTGTACGTAACGCAGTTGAAACGCTTCGTAAGTTTGGTGCCCTTGAATACTCTATCGTTGTAACAGCTTCTGCATCACAGCCAGCACCGCTATTATACTTAGCACCGTATGCAGGTGTATCAATGGCAGAAGAGTTCATGTACAACGGTAAGCATGTCTTGATTGTATATGATGACTTATCGAAACAAGCTGCGGCATACCGTGAGCTTTCCCTATTACTTCGTCGTCCTCCAGGTCGTGAAGCTTATCCAGGGGATGTATTCTACCTGCACAGCCGCCTGCTAGAGCGTGCTGCAAAATTGAGTGACGCACTTGGCGCAGGTTCAATCACAGCATTGCCATTTATTGAAACACAAGCAGGTGACGTTTCTGCTTATATCCCAACAAACGTTATCTCCATCACTGATGGACAGATCTTCTTGCAATCTGACTTGTTCTTCTCTGGCGTACGTCCAGCGATTAACGCAGGTTTGTCCGTATCTCGGGTAGGGGGTTCTGCGCAAATCAAGGCAATGAAGAGTGTTGCCGGTACATTGCGTCTTGACCTTGCTTCTTACCGTGAATTAGAGGCATTCTCGCAATTCGGTTCTGACTTGGATAAAGCCACTCAAGCGAAATTGAATCGTGGTGCCCGTACTGTTGAGGTTCTAAAACAAGACCTGAACAAGCCAATTCCAGTAGAAAAGCAAGTTATGATTCTCTATTCACTAACTCGCGGCTTCTTAGATGATATCCCTGTTGAAGATATCCGCCGCTTTGAAAATGATTTCTATAATTGGTTAGACCACAACCGCAAAGACTTGTTAGATCATATCACGAAGACAAAGGTTCTTCCTGCTGACGAGGATATGGCAGAAGCCATCAATGCGTTCAAGAAGACTTTCGCCATTAGCGAGTAATATTGGTCCAACAATTTGATGGCACAGGTCACCGCGCGGCCGACCGCATGGTGACCTTTAGGCCATACATTCTTTGAATGAGGGTGGTGAGAACCTATGGCTTCTTTACGCGATATTAAAAATCGGATCACTTCGACGAAAAAAACTAGTCAAATTACCAAGGCAATGGAGATGACCTCCGCAGCTAAATGGAACCGCGGCGTGTTGAATGCAAAAGCATTCGTACCGTACATGGAAAAAATCCAGGAAGTCACCGCGTCGATCGCGATTGGCGCAGGCGGCGTGAACCATCCGATGCTGAAACATCGTCCGATCAAGAAGACAGGCTACGTCGTCATTACCTCTGACCGCGGACTAGCCGGTGCGTTTAACAGTAACGTCATCCGCAGAGTCCACCAAGCAATCCAAAAAAATCATAAATCCAATGATGAATTTGCGATTATTGCCATCGGCCGGGTAGGGCGTGACTTCTTTGTGAAGCGCGGCTACAATGTCGTCCTTGACATCGTCGGGGTTTCCGACCAGCCAAACTTCCAGGACATTAAAGACATTACCAGCGCTACCGTTGGAATGTTTTCCGATGAAACTTTTGATGAACTCTATATTTACTATAGCCATTATATAAGTGCGATTTCTCAAGCTGTGACCGAGAAAAAGCTTCTCCCGCTGACAGAACTATCGACGTCCCACAAGCTCATGTCTTATGAGTTTGAACCGTCAGCAGAAGAGATTCTCGATGTGCTTCTGCCACAATACGCGGAAAGCTTAATCTACGGTGCACTCCTCGACAGCAAAGCTAGTGAGCATGCTGCAAGGATGACCGCGATGAGAAACGCGACCGATAATGCCCATGAATTAATCCGTAACTACACATTAAGTTACAACCGCGCCCGTCAGGCAGCGATTACCCAGGAAATCACGGAGATCGTCGGCGGTGCAGCGGCGTTAGAATAATTTTTTAAAAAGCTTGCCTTGTTCAGTGTTCGAGACCAGTTTAGCGCCTAGTATCCTGTTTTTCGTCTGCAAACTCTGGATAGAAGCCGCCAAAACGGGTGGCGAACACGACACAAGGTTCGTTTTTCAAAAAGAAACTGGTTCGGTTAAACGATTTGCAACATTGTTAGGAGGGAAAACGATGAACAAAGGACGCGTTGTTCAGGTTATGGGTCCGGTTGTTGACGTTAAGTTTGAAAACGGTCAGCTGCCTGAGATTTATAATGCATTGAGAATTAAAACAGAAGCGCGTAGTCAAGGGGAAGTTGCAACCAACTTAACGCTTGAAGTAGCCCTTCATTTAGGTGATGATACGGTTCGTACCATCGCGATGTCTTCCACTGATGGTTTAACCCGCGGGGTGGAAGTAGAAGATACAGGTGCACCAATTTCGGTGCCAGTTGGGGAGCCAACGCTTGGCCGTGTATTTAACGTACTTGGCGATGCCATTGACTTGAAAGAGGATGTTCCAGCAAGTGCACGCCGTGATTCGATTCACCGCGAAGCACCAACATTCGAAAACCTTTCTACTGAAGTAGAAATTTTGGAAACTGGTATTAAAGTAGTAGACTTGCTTGCTCCTTACATCAAGGGTGGTAAGATCGGACTATTTGGTGGTGCCGGTGTAGGTAAAACTGTATTAATCCAGGAATTGATCAATAACATCGCTCAAGAGCACGGCGGTATTTCGGTATTCGCCGGTGTTGGTGAGCGTACTCGTGAAGGAAACGACCTTTACCATGAGATGACGGATTCAGGCGTTATCAAGAAAACCGCGATGGTGTTCGGTCAGATGAACGAGCCGCCAGGTGCCCGGATGCGGGTTGCCTTAACTGGTTTGACCATGGCTGAATATTTCCGTGATGAGCAAGGACAGGACGTGTTATTGTTCATCGACAACATTTTCCGTTTCACTCAGGCTGGTTCAGAGGTTTCTGCGCTGTTAGGCCGTATGCCATCTGCCGTAGGTTATCAGCCAACGCTTGCTACTGAAATGGGTAAATTGGAAGAGCGGATTACTTCTACTAATAAAGGTTCTGTTACATCGATCCAAGCGATTTACGTACCAGCCGATGACTATACTGACCCGGCTCCGGCTACGACTTTCGCTCACTTAGATGCTACCACAAACCTTGAGCGTAAGCTTTCTGAGATGGGTATCTACCCTGCGGTGGACCCACTTGCTTCGACTTCACGTGCGTTGTCCCCTGATATCGTTGGCGAAGAGCACTACAATGTGGCTCGTCAAGTGCAGGAAACGTTGCAGCGTTACCGTGAGTTACAGGATATCATCGCCATCCTTGGTATGGACGAGTTATCTGATGATGATAAGTTAGTCGTTGCGCGTGCGCGCCGGATTCAAAACTTCTTATCGCAAAACTTCCACGTGGCTGAGCAGTTCACTGGCCAGCCAGGTTCGTATGTACCGGTTAAAGAAACCGTTCGCGGCTTTAAGGAAATCCTTGAAGGAAAATATGACCACCTTCCAGAGGATGCCTTCCGTCTTGTTGGCCCAATTGAAGATGTGGTTGAGGCTGCAAAACGTATGGGTGTAGAGGTCTAATACCGCCAGGAGGGTAAAATATGAAGACGATTAAAGTCAGTGTTGTTACTCCCGATGGCCCGGTGTACGATGACGAAGTGGAAATGGTGAGTACCAAGGCGAAGTCAGGGGAGCTGGGCATTTTGCCAGGCCATATCCCGTTGGTGGCTCCGCTGGAGATTGGGGCAGTGCGCCTGAAGAAGGACGGGAAGAATGAGATTATCGCTGTTAGCGGTGGTTTTCTAGAGGTTCGTCCGGAACAGGTGACGATCTTGGCTCAAGCCGCTGAGAAATCAGAGGATATCGATATTGAGCGCGCGATGAGAGCGAAGGAACGTGCCGAGCAGCGTCTGCGTGATCAGAAGGCTGAGCACTATGATTTCCGCCGTGCCGAGTCAGCGCTACGCCGCGCCATCAACCGCCTTTCCGTTGCGGAAAGAAGATAATTTGATACAGAATATGAATCAAACCCCTTTGGGCTGCTCTTGTTTAGCGGCTTGGAGGGGTTTTTTAATGGTTCTCGCATTGAAACAGGGGGTCGGTTCTCCTGTTTCAATGCTCTTCTTAGGGGATTAGGTGCCTGCCGGTAATGTAGTGAGAACGGTTGATAGGGGAGGGTATGCCGCCGGTAAACTGGAAAGGGTGCCGGTAAAATTGTGAACTATGCCGGTAAACAGATCAGAGGTGCCGGTATATCAAAAAAGCTCTCTTAAAAGAACAAAATGGGAAGGGAAATAGCCTCGATACAGAACACTACAACAGAAACAATGAGCTAGCCAGGCCCCAGCCTGGCATTTTTATTGGGTACAAAGGGGAAGTGCCGGTAAACTGGGAAGTATGGTTGATAGGAGATGGCAAAACGCCGATAAACTGGAAAAAGTGCCGGTAAAATTGTGAACTATGCCGGTAAACAGATCAGAAGTGCCGGTATATCAAAAAAGCTCTCTTAAAAGAACAAAATGGTAAGGGGAATAGCCTCGATACAGAACACTACAACAGAAACAATGAGCTAGCCAGGCCCCAGCCTGGCATTTTTATTGGGTACAAAGGGGAAGTGCCGGTAAACTGGGAAGTATGGTTGATAGGAGATGGCAAAACGCCGGTAAACTGAAAAAGGTGCCGGTAAAATTGTGAACTATGCCGGTAAAAGGATCAGAAGTGCCGTACATCAAAAAAGCTCTCTTAAAAGAACAAAATGGAAAGGGAAAAAGCCTCGATACAGAACACTTTATCAGAAACAATGAGCTAGCCAGGCCCCAGCCTGGCATTTTTATTGGGTACAAAGGGGAAGTGCCGGTAAACTGGGAAGTATGGTTGATAGGAGATGGCAAAACGCCGGTAAACTGAAAAAGGTGCCGGTAAAATTGTGAACTATGCCGGTAAAAGGATCAGAAGTGCGGGTATATCAAAAAAGATCTCTTAAAAGAACAAAATGGAAAGGGAAAAAGCCTCAATACAGAACACAGTAACAGAAACAATGAGCCAGCCAGGCCCCCTTATTTATAGAACTTCACTTAAGAACCAACACAGGCACCGGCATGACCGAACAGCGCATTAAAATAGAAAATCAGACCGCATCTGCCTATGCAATCTGTGATTTTTCTAAAATCCGCATGAAAACCAGTCCCTAGAATAGGATAGTTGTAGGCAGTCCTGCTAACAAGCCTAGCACGGGAGGCCGATTCGATGAAAAATAATATTAAAAACCAAAATCTAGGTCAATTCGACTAAATTTTTAAAAGTATTGTAGTCCAATTTCTAACCCCAAATATTTTTCCATTTTTAATGCCGCACGTTTGTCGACACAAGTTTGTAACAATGCTATAATGAATTCGGTTACAATATTCACTAGTATGAAATATGAAAATATTCAACATTGGAGGGGATAGACATGGAACTTTTAAATATATATCAGAATAATTATCTGATAGTTTTTGTGTTCCTATGTCTCGGTATTTTGCTGCCGGTGGTGGCGCTATTTTTGGGTAAGCTTCTGCGTCCTTTTAAACCTAGTGAGGCGAAGTATACCACATATGAGAGCGGTGTTGAGCCATTTCACGATTCACGTGTCCAGTTCAATGTCCGCTATTATATTTTTGCCCTAATGTTTGTAATTTTTGATGTAGAAACAGTGTTTTTATATCCATGGGCCGTTGCCTATGACAAACTAGGTATCTTTGCACTAGTAGAAATGGTAATATTCGTGATTTTACTGTTAATTGGCCTAGTCTATGCCTGGAAAAAGAAGGTGCTACGATGGATTTAAATCTGGATGGAATCACAAATCAGGAAGCCGAAGACTTAAAGAGAAATGTATTTCTAACCACGCTGGAGCAAGTGAAGGGTTGGGCGCGAAGCAGTTCCATCTATCCCGTCACATTTGGTCTGGCTTGTTGTGCAATTGAAATGATGGGCGTCGGTGCGGCCCACTATGACTTGGACCGGATGGGCTCGTTTTTCAGGCCGTCACCACGGCAATCAGACTGCATGATTGTGTCCGGTACCGTGACCAAGAAAATGGCACCGCTGCTACGAAGAATCTATGACCAAATGCCAGAGCCGAAATGGGTTATTGCCATGGGTTCATGTGCAACAGCAGGCGGACCGTACATTAAATCCTATTCTGTTGTTAAAGGGGTCGACCAAATTGTACCGGTTGATGTGTATATCCCGGGCTGCCCTCCAAACCCGGCCGCTTTAATCTATGGAATTAACAAACTTAAGGAAAAAATTCGATACGAAGCGAAGACGGGGAAGAAGGTGATCTAGTCCATGAGCGGGGAAAAAGATCTCGAACAACTAAAGCGGGAGGCGGCGGCCAAAGCAAAGGCAGCAGCGCAGGCAAAACGGCAGGCCATGCAGGCGGGAGAAGCGCCAAAGCAGGAAGAGCCAGCGCCACCAGCGGCCCAACCGCAAGAGCAGCCCCCAGCATCAACTGCATCGGCCTCTGATGCTGATGACTTAGCGAAGAAAAAAGCAGCGGCAGCAGCGAAAGCAAAAGCGGCCGCATTAGCGAAAAAGCAGCGTGAAGGCATCGTGGACGAGGAGCCAGCGAGCGAACCGGCGGCCTCCGACGATTCAGATGATCTAGCGAAGAAAAAGGCAGCGGCAGCAGCGAAAGCAAAAGCGGCCGCATTAGCAAAAAAACAGCGTGAAGGCATCGTGGACGAGGAGCCAGCGAGTGAACCGGCGGCCTCCAACGACTCAGATGATTTAGCGAAGAAAAAGGCAGCCGCAGCGGCGAAAGCAAAAGCGGCGGCGTTAGCAAAGAAGCAGCGTGAAGGCATCGTGGATGAAGAACCAGCGAGTGAACCAGCAGCTTCCGACGATTCAGATGATCTGGCGAAGAAAAAAGCAGCCGCAGCAGCAAAAGCGAAAGCAGCCGCATTAGCGAAAAAGCAGCGCGAAGGTATCGTGGAAGAGGAACCAGCTTCCGATGATGCGGATGACCTTGCCAAGAAAAAAGCGGCCGCAGTAGCCAAAGCGAAAGCCGCGGCAGCCGCAAAACGGAAAGCCATGGAGCTAAATGGCGGAGCAGACGCAACAGCCGAAGCCGGCGACGATGCTAAAGCGAAAGCCGCAGCAGCAGCCAAAGCCAAGGCCGCAGCAGCTGCCAAGGCCAAAGCAGCCGCCGCAGCGAAAGCCGCACGTGAAGGCGGAGACACAGCTGACGCTGGTGATGAAAAGGCCAAGGCCATCGCCGCAGCCAAAGCAAAAGCAGCCGCAGCAGCAGCAGCACGGGCCAAGGCAGGCGGAGCCGCAAAAGGTGCGGCAGCTGAACCAGCTGAACCGGCGAAACCATCACCAAACCAGCCATATTTAGATAAGTATCTGAAAGTCATTGAAGAAAACATGGGTTCCGATGTTTTGGAAGACTCTTATATTAATAAACTATCGAAGGATGTTCCGACACTGGTCGTGAAGCGCGAATCCTACTTTAAGTTGGCTCAATTTTTAAAATACAATGAGCTGCTGGGATTTGACTATTTATCAGAGCTGCATGGAACAGACTTTGAAACACATATGGAAATCTATGTTCACTTATACTCATACAAAAATCGGCAGTCCGTTGCGGTGAAAGTGAAAATTGACCGGGACAATCCAGTCATCGAATCCTTGCAGCCATTATGGGCAGGAGCCGATTGGCCGGAATGCGAGGCTTACGACTTGCTGGGCATCCGGTTCACCGGGCACCCGAACCTGCACCGAATCTTCCTTGGCGAAGAGTGGGTCGGTTATCCGCTGCGCAAAGACTATGAGCCGTATGATGTGGAGGTGTAGAGTGTGATCAGAACAGAAGAAATGGTCCTCAACGTTGGCCCGCAGCACCCTAGTACACACGGAGTGTTCCGGCTCGTTGTCAAACTAGACGGAGAAATCATTACCGAAGCTACACCGGTCATCGGATATTTGCACCGCGGAACGGAAAAAATTGCTGAAAACCTGCAATACACGCAAATCATTCCTTACACGGACCGGATGGATTACCTGTCGGCGATGACCAACAACTATGTGATCTGCCATGCAGTCGAAACGATGATGAACATTCAGATCCCAGAACGTGCTGAATACCTGCGCGTCCTCGCCATGGAACTAAACCGGATTGCCAGCCACCTGGTATGGTGGGGTACATATCTGCTTGACCTTGGCGCGACCTCACCGTTCATTTATGCGTTCCGTGAACGGGAAATGATCATCAATCTATTGAACGAACTATCCGGCGGCCGGCTGACCTACAACTACATGCGCGTTGGCGGCGTCAAATGGGATGCGCCGGAAGGCTGGATTGAAAAAGTAAAAGAATTCGTCCCATATATGCGCAAGCAGCTCGAAGGCTATCACAGCCTCGTCACCGGAAATGAAATCTTCCTGAACCGGGTAAAAGGGATTGGAAAATATACAAAAGAAGACGCCCTCAACTACTCGCTGAGCGGAACGAACCTGCGCTGTACTGGTGTCAAATGGGATTTGCGCAAAGATGAGCCGTATTCGATTTACGACCGGTTCGACTTTGATGTGCCGACCCGCGACACTGGGGATGCCTGGGCACGCTACCAAGTCCGGCTTGCCGAAATCGGCGAATCATTAAAAATTGTCGAGCAGGCCTGTGAGCAGTTCCCGCAGGATGGGCCCATTTTAGCTAAGGTGCCAAAAATCATTAAAGCACCAAAAGGGGAAGCCTTTGTCAGAATCGAAGCACCGCGCGGCGAAATCGGCTGTTATATCAACAGCGATGGAAAAAAAGAGCCATACCGGTTGAAATTTAGAAGGCCATCTTTTTACAACCTGCAAATCCTTCCCAAGCTGTTGAAAGGTGAAAATATCGCCAACATGGTTACTATTTTGGGAGCCATTGATATTGTTCTTGGAGAGGTGGATGGCTGATGGTACAAGATTTGCTGCAATCGAATCCAGGCTGGGGACAATTTATCTTTTTCTTTATTACCGGCCTCGTTCTGTTATTAGTCGTATTGGGCTTTGTTACATTCTCCATCCTGGCCGAGCGGAAGGTTATGGGCTTCATGCAAAACCGGATCGGCCCGAACCAAGTCGGCGGCCGCTGGGGCTTACTACAGACCGTTGCTGACGTATTAAAGCTTTTATTAAAAGAAGATATTATCCCGAAAGTGGCGGATAAGCCC
Organism: Neobacillus dielmonensis; assembly: GCF_000612665.1. Taxonomy (GTDB): domain Bacteria; phylum Bacillota; class Bacilli; order Bacillales; family Cytobacillaceae; genus Neobacillus; species Neobacillus dielmonensis. The sequence continues at coordinate 91,731 of NZ_HG942082.1, read as the reverse complement.
TTATTCATATTGGCACCAGTGATTGCCTTTGCGCCATCGTTTATGGTGCTGGCCGTTATTCCGTTTACCGACAAGTTTCAATTTGCTGACCTGAATGTCGGTCTGCTCTATTATGTAGCGATTTCCGGATTGACTGTGTTCGGGATCCTGCTGGGCGGCTGGGCGTCTAACAACAAGTACTCCTTGCTCGGGGGAGCAAGGGCGACCGCACAGATGATATCCTATGAAATTCCGCTCGTTATGTCGGTGCTAGGGGTCATCCTGTTAACCGGAAGCTTGAACTTAAATGACATTGTTCATGCGCAAGAAAAGGCCTGGTTCATCCTGCTGCAGCCGATTGGATTTATCATTTTTCTGATTGCGTCTACTGCAGAGTTAAGCCGGACACCGTTTGACTTGCCAGAATCAGAGTCCGAACTCGTTGCTGGTTATCATACCGAATATACTGGTTTCCGCTGGGCATTTTTCATGCTTGCGGAGTATGTATATCTGTTTGCCATGACGGGATTAATCACAGTCCTGTTCTTTGGCGGCTGGCTGCCACTGTTTGGCTTTTTAGGATTTATCCCAGGTTCCGTCTGGTTCGCACTCAAATTTTGTGTTGTGCTGTTTATCTATCTTTGGTTCCGCAGCACGTTCCCGCGGATGCGTGCCGACAAACTGATGGAATTTGCCTGGAAAATTCTGATGCCAATTGCGATTGCCAATATTATGTTAACAGCGTTAATTAAATCGTTATTTTTCTAAAAATGAGTGTTATCCATCTAGAAGATTTATTTTAAAAGGGGTGAATGACGTGCTTGGATTAACGAAAGGTTTGAAGTATACCCTGAAGCAGCTGACTCGGGAGCCGGTTACGTACGATTATCCGAACGAACCGCTGCCGCTGCCGGACCGGTTCCGCGGCATCCAGAAGTTTTATCCGGAAAAATGTATTGTTTGCAATCAATGTGCCAATATTTGCCCGACGGATTGCATTCAGTTAACAGGGAAAAAACATCCGGACCCAACGAAAAAAGGGAAAGTCATCGATACCTACGACATCAACTTTGAGATTTGTATCCTTTGTGATTTATGTACCGAGGTTTGCCCAACCGAGGCGATTGTGATGACGAATAACTTTGAACTGGCAGAGTACAGCCGTGATATGTTATTTAAAAACCTGGAATATTTAGATGAAAATGACGAAAACATACGGCAGGTGAACAAACCATGACCTTTACCGGCGAGTTTCTCGCATTTATGATTTTGGCGCTGGTGGCCATCATCGGCGGCGTCCTGCTCCTCAACCTGAACAAGGTTGTTCATATGGTCGTCGCGCTGATCTTTACTTTCATCAGCATTGCCGGAATATACGTGCTGCTCTCGGCTGAATTTGTCGCCGCCGTACAAATTCTGATCTACTCAGGGGCGATCACGATCATCATGCTGTTTGGCATCATGCTGACACGGCCGTACGACGAGAGTGAGGAAAAAGGAAGCAGGTGGCGGAAGGCATTTTTATTCCTTGGCGTGGTTGGCTTCGGTTTTGCCGTTTACATCGGCATTTACAACTTCCCAATCGACCAGGTGCCAACGACCCTGCATGAAAACAATCCGATGCAAATCGGGAAAGCTATTTACAGCAAATATCTGATTCCGTTTGAATTTATATCGGTGCTGTTATTGGTCGCTCTAATCGGCGCCATTATTATGGCCAAACGTGAAGAGAAGGGGGCGGAGGAAGAATGAGTTCAATTCCTGCTTCAGCCTTTCTGGCACTAGCATTGATTTTATTTTGCATCGGACTGTACGGTGCGCTGACAAAGCGTAACACGGTCATCGTGTTGATTTCAATCGAATTGATGCTGAATGCCGTCAATATTAATCTGGTAACCTTCAGTAAGTATGGGGCAGCGCCTTCGATTGATGGCCAAGTGTTTGCATTGTTTGCCATGGCGGTTGCCGCAGCCGAGGCGGCTGTAGGACTGGCCATTCTGATGGCACTTTATCAAAGAAAGAAAACCGTCCACATTGACGAAATGGACGAAATGAAACAGTAAAGTTGTCGGTATCGGCACAAATATTAAGCGAGTAAATTGAAACATAACCATGGTGCCAACACCAAAGATGTCCCGTGATAGTCGGGCTTGTGTCTGGCACGGAGGGGGAAAGATGATGGAAAATGCATGGCTCATACCGCTTTTCCCGCTTGTTTCTTTTGTGATCCTTCTTCTATTTGGCAAGCGATTAAAGGAGGCGGGCGCCTACGTGGGAATCCTCATGACGCTCGCATCGCTGGTTTTCTCGATTTTAGTTTTATTCGAGCGCTTTTCAGAGCCATCCTACATTCAAAAGTTTGAGTGGCTCAAGATAGGAGATGTGTCGCTGACTGCGGGCTTTGAAGTCAATCAGTTGAATGCATTAATGCTATTTATCGTATCGCTCGTGAGCTTTTTAGTACATACCTACTCCAAAGGCTATATGCATGGAGACGGGCGGTTTCCGGTATTCTACGCGTATTTAGGGTTATTTACGTTTGCCATGCTTGGATTGGTCATTTCACCAAACCTTTTGCAAACCTATATGTTCTGGGAGCTGGTTGGTCTCGGTTCCTTCCTGTTAATCGGATTTTATTTTTACAAAGAAGAGGCCAAGGCTGCGGCGAAAAAGGCGTTTATCATGACCCGAATCGGCGACGTCGGCCTGTTCATTGGTATGATTCTGCTATTCTGGAAAACAGGATCATTTGAATATAGTGAAATTTTTTCAGCTGTTGAAGCCGGCGGTATTTCCCAGACAATGATTACGTTAACAGCGATCCTGATCTTTATCGGGGCGGTTGGTAAATCTGGTCAGTTCCCGCTGCACACCTGGCTTCCGGATGCGATGGAAGGCCCGACCCCAGTGTCGGCGTTAATCCACGCGGCTACCATGGTTGCTGCCGGTGTATACTTGGTTGCCACTATGTTTCCATTGTTTGCGGCTAGCAAGACCGCACTGTTGACGGTGGCCACGATTGGCGCGTTTACCGCGATTTTTGCGGCGAGCATCGGCTTGGTGCAAACCGATATTAAACGGGTACTGGCCTATTCAACGGTCAGCCAGTTAGGTTACATGATGCTGGCGCTCGGCTCGGCTGGCTATGTCGCTGGTGTGTTCCACCTGATGACCCATGCGTTTTTCAAGGCGTTGCTATTCTTGGCAGCCGGTTCCGTGATTCATGCGGTGCATACGCAGAACATCGAGGAAATGGGCGGCCTTTGGAAAAAATTAAAATGGACCGCGCCGCTGTTCCTAATCGGTACACTGGCAATTAGCGGGGTTCCATTATTATCAGGTTTCTTCAGTAAAGACGAAATTTTAGTTGCGGCATGGGAAGGCGGACATCCGATTTTGTTCGTGCTCGCTCTGATTGCAGCGTTTATGACAGCCTTTTACATGTTCCGCCTGTTCTTCATGGTCTTTACCGGTGAGGCTCGCGGCAACCAAAACCACGTTCATGAATCGCCTGGAAGCATGACCTTGCCAATGCTTGTTCTTGGCGTATTGGCCATCATCTCAGGTTATGTGAACACACCATGGTTCGGATCGTTCCTGGGTGATTGGTTAGTGGATGGCAACGAGAAATTAGGCCATGGTCATATGGAAGGGCCAATCTGGATTATGATTGCAGCCACTGTTGTTTCTCTAGCCGGCATCTACTTGGCATGGTTGATTTACGGCAAAAGAAGCGTGTCGCGCAACTGGCTCAGCGGCTCAGGCGACACCTTGCACACGATTTTGTACAACAAATATTATGTGGACGAATTTTATCAGATGACCGTGGTCGCCGTGACCAAAGGCATCAGCTATTTTCTCAGATTCATTGACGTCTTCCTTGTTGGAGGAATTGTCAAAGGCGTGGTTGGCTTTGTTCAAGGCCTTGGTGCCACAGGCTCCAAACTGCAAAACGGACAGGTGCAAACCTATGCGGCCGTTGCCTTTGTCGGTCTGGCCATCTTAACTGTCATCTTTGCGTTAACAGGGGGGTATTTACAATGAATTTAGGATGGGCGCTTACGCTGCTTGTATTATTCCCGCTGTTAGGCATCGTGGTACTGGCATTTATGCCAAAAACTGCTGAAAAGTCGATTAAGCTGGTCGGCTTCCTGGCCACCCTGCCATCGTTATTGCTGGCACTCGCGGCCTACCTGCACTTTAAGTGGGGCAAGGATTTAGCGGATTTCGCCGTAACACATGACTGGATTCAATTCCGCGGTATGAACGCAGACGAACCGTATTTTTCCGTCAACTTTGAGCTTGGTTTGAGCGGTTTTCAGTTGATACTCGTGGTTCTGACTGCTGTGGTTGCCACACTGGCGGCGATTGCTTCCAAGTATGTAAAAAAGGAATGGAAAGGCTACTACATGCTGTTCCTGCTGCTCGAAACCGGCATGCTCGGCGTGTTTACAGCTGAAAACTTAATTCTATTTTTCTTATTCTTCGAGATTACCTTGATTCCAACGTTCTTCCTGATTGGGAAGTGGGGTTATTTTGAAAAAGAAAAAGCAGCCTACAGCTTCTTAATCTACAACGGACTAGGTTCAGCTGTCCTGCTGATTGTAATTATGATTTTGTTTGCCAAAACAGGCACTACCAATATTGAAATCTTAAAAAGTATCATGGCCGACCCAAGCGCACCATTATCAGGCGACCTCAAGCTCGGCTTGTTCATTGCTTTATTAATCGCCTTTGGGGTCAAGCTGCCGATCTTCCCGCTGCACAGCTGGATGTTGAAAGTGCACGTTCAGGCACCACCGGCAGTGGTCATGATTCACTCTGGTATTCTTTTAAAAATTGGCGCCTATGGATTAATTCGCTTCGGCTTAGGAATTTTTCCAGAGCAGTTTGAAAAATTGGCTACGCTCCTGGCGATTCTTGGAGTTATCAATCTCCTTTACGGTGCGTTTTTAGCCTTTATTCAAACCGACTTCAAAATGGTCTTGGCGTATTCATCGATTTCCCACATGGGAATTGTATTAATCGGTTTGGCTGCCATGAATGAAGCCGGTGTCCAAGGGGCGATTTTCCAAGTCATCTCTCACGGTTTGATTTCAGCGCTGCTGTTCTTCTTGGTGGGCGTGCTGTACGAGCGGACCGACACGTCGCTCATCGAAAACCTCGGCGGCCTCGCGAAAGGCATGCCGATTGCAGCAGGATTTTTGTTGGCCGCAGCGATGGCCTCACTTGGCCTTCCGGGCATGTCCGGATTCGTCAGCGAATTTATGGCCTTCCTCGGCTTGTTCAATGAACTGCCATGGGTTGCCGCGGTCGGAACGCTGGGCATTATCTTGACGGCTGCTTACCTGTTGCGCGCCGTGCTGGGCATGACTTTTGGCCAGGCACACCGCGAGTTTGCCGGGATCATGGACTTACGAGGGGTAGAGTTCATCCCGGTTGTAGTGTTAACGTTCTTGATTGTATTAATTGGTGTTTACCCAAGTGTCCTAAGCGCGCCGCTTCAAGCCACACTTGAGACTATCATGCTTGGGTTAGGAGGGTGATGAAGGATGAGTGCTGATACATTTCAATCAATCAACTGGAGCATTTTAACGCCGGAGTTCATCATCCTGGGTGTCATTGCCATTCTGATTTTACTAGACTTATTCATGCCAAAAACGTTAAGCCGAAAAATTCTCGGCTGGATCGGCATTGCGGCCATCCTTGCGGCGTTGATTTTCACGCTCAATATGGCAGGCGGTCCAGTCCGGACGATTTTGGACAATACGTTCCGCGTCGATAGCTTTGCAATCGCGTTTAAATCACTGCTGCTTGTCGGCGCTGCACTGGTGATGTTTTTAGCTACCAGCTATGAAACAAAGGCCGGACTGGAAAGATATGAAGCAGAATTTTATTATATCTTCCTATCCGCCTTACTCGGTGCGATGGTGATGACATCGAGCGGCGACCTAATTACGCTTTATGTCGGCCTCGAATTGTTGTCGATTCCATCTTATATTCTAGCGGGCATGCGCAAGTTCGACTCGAAGTCAAATGAAGCCGCGATGAAGTACGTCATCAGTGGTGGAATTTCTTCAGCCATTGCTCTGTTTGGTATGAGTTATGTGTACGGTATTGCTGGTTCCACCGACTTGATTGAGATTGCTTCTAAGCTGTCGATGTTAGCTGACGGTCAGCAGGCCTATTTGCTTGGTTTGGCATTTTTAATGATTTTTGTAGGGTTAGCGTTTAAAATTTCAGCGGCTCCATTCCATATGTGGGCACCGGACGTCTACCAAGGCGCACCGACACCGGTTACGGCATTTTTGAGTGTCGTTTCAAAAACAGCTGGTTTCGTGATTGTCATCCGGGTATTGTTAACGGTATTTGGCGCAGCGGCTTCCAATGGCCCGAACTCGATGCCAATTATCATGAATATGCAGGATTATATTGCGGTAATTGCTGGGGCAACGATGATTATCGGTAACGTCGTTGCGTTGAAGCAATCCGACATCAAGCGGATGTTCGCTTATTCTAGTATCGCGCACGCCGGATACCTGTTAGTGGCTGTTACATCACTATCAGCTAATATGTTTTATTCTATCTGGTTTTACCTGCTTGCTTACCTGTTGATGAACCTTGGCGCGTTTGCCGTCATCCAGGTGGTATCGGAAAAATCAGGTTCAACCAAGATTGCTGATTTTGCCGGGCTGTACCGCCGCTCGCCGGTTTTGGCCGTGGCAATGGGGATTTTGCTAATCTCGTTAGCAGGCTTCCCGGGAACAGCCGGTTTTATTGGGAAATTAAACATTTTTGCCGGCGCCTTTGCCGGGGATCCGCATTATGTGCTAGCGTCCGTAATGATTGCGACAACGGTCGTGTCGTATTTCTACTATTTCGGCGTAATGACGCAAATGTTCTTCCGTCCGGCGGAGGATGAAAGCAAGTTCAACCTTCCATTTGGAATCATCATTGTCTTGATTGTGGCGGTCGCAGGGTCGATCCTGTTTGGCCTCATGCCAAACCTGGCGCTCGACTTTATGAACAACCATCTCGACATCCTGAACGATTTCTTTGGACAATAATACGAACTTTTGGGGGAAAGCACGTATTAAGGGGAAATGCTGGCTGTTTTCAGGGGGGAAAGCAGCCAGCCCATAATGAATAATAACCCAGTGCCTTGATTTTACGAACGGACCATGGCACCGGGTACGGTTAAACATAAGGGGTTTTATAGAAAAAAGAAGAGGTTGGGGGACCTCTTCTTTTTCGTTTGTCACGGTATCGGCCGGCCTTGAGTTTTTCGCGCAAAGGCTATTAGCTACTGATCTAGTGATATTTCCGAGAGTTCGGTCGTTAATAAAGGCTATTAGCTACTGATATCGCGTCTTTCTCGAGAGATCGGTCGCTAATAATAGACCAATCTGCTAACACTACGTTTGATGATCTAGGAATGTAAAAATAATCTTTAGATTGGTATGCGGGAAATAAATTAGAATCCAAATGGTCGCGGCGGGCAGCAAGGGTAAACGGGTATACCGCATTCATTTACACAAGATTCTGTGTTGGAAAAATAGTGTTGATGACCTATATAGCAATATTTCCGCCGCTTTTCAATTCCCAGACCTACATCCGCTACTTTCCTCTTTATGTAAGGAACAATGTATTCCCCAGTATCCCGTCATACATTTATAGTCCAACTTATAATAATTAGTTATAATGGATGATAACCAATTATAAATGGTAATTGAGGAGCTAGATTCATGAAAAAATTATCCTTTTTATTTTTCTCCATCCTGGTTCTGTTGCTGGTTACTTCTGGATGCTCCAATAATGCACAGAATACGGAAACAGAGGGTCAGCAAAAACAAGAATCTACGCAAACCAAGGTGGAGCTGACCGTTTCGGCTGCAGCTAGCTTGCAGAATGCTTTGACGGATATTAAAGCGAATTTTGAAAAAAAACATCCAAATATCACCATAAGTTTTAACTTTGGAGCTTCAGGGGCACTGCAACAACAAATTTCCCAGGGAGCACCGGTGGACCTTTTTTTCTCAGCAGCAGAGGACAAATTTCAAAAATTAGTACAGGACGGACTGATTGAAAAGAAAAAGAGTATGAATTTGGTAGGAAATGATCTTGTGCTGGTAGTACCAAAAGACTCAAATAAAGAGATCAAGACATTCGAGGACCTGACAAAGGCTGATAAGGTAGCCCTGGGCACGCCTGAGTCCGTCCCAGCAGGACAATATGGCAAGCAAACACTAGAACAGGTAAACGTCTGGAAAGCGATTGAAGGAAAAGTGGTCTATGCCAAGGATGTTCGCCAAGTGCTGACATATGTGGAGACAAATAATGTGGATGCAGGTATCGTTTATAGGACAGATGCCAAGACATCAAAAAAAGTGGAAATGGTTGCTGCCGCGAAGGATGATACACATGACCCAATCATTTATCCGCTTGGGGTCATCAAGGAGAGTCCACATCTTGATGAAGCTCAATTATTCTATGATTATCTACAAAATGAACAATCAATGAAAATTTTAGAGAAGTATGGATTTAGGGGTTTATAAGAAATGACAAACAGCTTTTGGACACCTGTTAGATTATCAATTGAGATTGCATCTGTAGCAGCCCTATCTGTCATCATTTTAGGACTGTTTTTTGGAAAACTAATGGCTCATAGAAACTTTAAAGGAAAAATAGTCATTGATACGATCTTTCTTTTACCATTAGTCTTACCTCCCACAGTGGTTGGATTCTTGTTAATTATCTGTTTTGGACGTAATAGTCCGGCGGGGCAATGGATCGAGTGGATGTTCCACCAGCCGGTCATGTTTACGTGGTGGGCTGCTGTGATGGCTTCAACGGTCGTCGCTTTTCCTCTGATGTATCAATCTGCTAGGACAGGATTTGAAGGGGTCGATCACGATATTGAGGATGCAGCCCGTGTGGATGGAGCGAATGAATTCCGTTTATTGATACATATTTCGATTCCGCTTGCACTAAAATCAATCATTGCCGGTGCTATATTGAGTTTCGCGAGAGCATTAGGGGAATTCGGTGCTACTTTCATGTTCGCAGGGAACATCCCAGGAAGAACGCAAACGATTCCAACAGCTATTTATGTAGCGCTTGATTCGGGTAATATGGAATTAGCTTGGTTGTGGGTAGCAACGATAATCGTGATTTCCTTTTTAATGTTAATAGGCGTACATTTTATTAAATATTAGTGATATAAAATTATTGTGTTTACCCAAAAACGGACAGCACAAATGCTGTCCGTTTCGGGTGATTCATTCCGAAAACCCTCTTAAGGTTATGAAAATTTCTCCTTCACTTTTCCGATACCTTCTTTGACTTTCCCTTTCGCTTGATCCAGTTTTCCTTCCTTTTCCGTTTTGGGGTCATCTGTTAATTTACCCCATTGTTCTTTGGCCTCGCCTTTCACTTGATCAAAACTTCCTTTCACTCGGTCTTTATTCATGTAGAACTCCTCCTCATATGATTGATTAGTTTTCATTTTTCTTGGCGGCCTCGTCCTTAATGGCCTCTTCGACATTCTGTTTGATATCTTGCAAATTTTGCTTAGCTTCCGAATAAAGTTCACTGGCTTCCTTCTTTGTGTCGCTATCAATTGCATCCTTCTGAGCGCCGTCACTCATACCATTATCCTGGTCGACGCCATCGCCGCAGCCGGCTAACCCGCCAAACGTAAGCAGTGCCGCCATACCACTTATTAAAAAGGTTTTCTTATTCATTTCATCTCCTCCTTGTTTACGAGTTGGTCAGTATATTCCCGAAAAAGTTGAAATTGAAACCTTTTTTCTATCATGTTTAAAACAATGTGGGCAGGGTATGACATTAACCAACAATGAGAGAAAAGGAGAGATGTTCAATGACGTTTAGGGAGATCACGAGAGGCTGGTACCTGTACACAGACCAGATTCCGCACCTGATCCTGGCTCTGCTAGTCTTATTAATCGGCTGGCTGCTGGCAAAAGGAATGGGCAAAGCGGCAGCAACGGCATTGACCAAAACCCATTTGGACAATAAATTATTTTCAAACTTTGGAAACAGAAAATATTCAACAGAATCGATTATCGGAAGAGTAGTTTACTATGCCTTACTGGTTGTCGTGTGGATTATCTTTTTCAATATGCTGAACCTGCATTTAATTGCAGAACCGCTTGTCACGATGGTCTCAACGATGACGGCAGCGATTCCTCATCTATTAAAAGCGGTGCTGATTCTTCTATTATCATGGGGAATTGCTTATGTGATCCGTCAGTTGATTAAAAAAGGAGCCTCGATGGTTCATTTGGAACAACAGCTGGTTAAATGGAAGCTGGCCGACAATGATATTGAAGCAGCCAACAAAGTGAGCAGCATCGCCAAAGCATTCTTCTATTTGGTCCTATTATTCTTTTTGCCAGCAGTCCTGGGGGCGCTCGAGCTAAGAGGAATTTCCGAACCATTTGCCAATGTTCTCACGGCCATCCTTGCTTTTATACCTAAGTTTTTTGCAGCAGCCCTGATTTTGTTGATTGGCTGGCTGGTAGCAAAACTCGTCCGCGACATTGTAGTCAACTTTTTAAAGAGCATCGGAACAGATAAGCTCGGCCAACGCTTGGAATTATTCAGGACTGGTGAGAAATCTAGCGTTTCATCCTTAATTGGTAACATCGTGTTCATCTTGATTCTCGTTCCGACTGTGATTGCAGCTTTGGAAAAACTAGACCTGAAGGGAATCTCGGACCCTGCGGTATCGATGCTGGAGCAAGTACTTGGTCTAATTCCCAATATCCTGGTGGCCGTCATCCTGGTTTTAGCCGGCATCTGGTTAGGAAAATGGGTGGAAAAATGGGTCTCACAAATGCTGTGGCGCTTGCGTTTCGACTATGTATTTACCGGAATGGGGCTTGGAACGTTAACGCCTGAAAAATCAAAGTACACCTTATCGCAGTTAGTCGGCGTGCTGGCGAAAGTCGTGGTGGTCTTATTATTTACGTCCGAAGCGTTACAAATTGTCCATCTAGACTTTTTAGTCACCTTGCTAACAGGGGTGATTGCCTACCTTCCGATGCTGTTCGCTGCGGTGATGATCCTCGGAATTGGACTGTACCTGGGCCAATTGGTTGAATGTGTACTGCAAAGTGTGGTGAAACAGAGCTACTCCCGAATCCTTTCTAAGGTTAGTAAGTATGCCGTTATTGTGATTACTGCGTTTATGGCATTAGACCAGCTGGGTGTGGCGCACTCAATTGTGAATGCGGCGTTTATCCTGGTGTTAGGTGGTGTGGCCCTCGCGTTTGGACTGGCATTCGGACTTGGTGGAACAGATTTTGCTGGTAAATATTTAAGAAAGTTGGACCATAAATTGGACCGAGAAAACAGCGGTTTATAAAACAAAAACAAACCGAAATCCTTCATGATTTCGGTTGTTTTTTTGAAGGATTTCATCTGAAAAAAAGGTCCTCCATTCAAGATGAGATGACTTTTAATCGGCTGAGTTCGTTGAGAATATCATCAGTGGTTACGATCGTGGCAAATTCTTTTTGCAGCATGGCTAACTCATGCTCCTGAATCGATGCCGCGTCGTGATAAATCCCTTTATGGTCTGTAATGGCGAATGCGGCAATGGCATCTTCGACTAAAAATGTTTGATAGCCAAGGTTGGCACTCATCCGGGTTGTAGTTGACACACAATGCTGAGTAGACAAGCCTGTGATCACGACCGTCTGGATTTGATTTTTTTTGAGATAGGTTTCCAATTCCGTGCCTATGAAACCACTGTTGACATTTTTGGTATACACCATTTCAGTGGACAACGGCTTGATGAGATCTTTAAATTCTGTACCATGATCGTTTTTATAATTTAGTGGAGAGTCTGGCAGCAACGATAAATGTTTGGTGTAAAGGATATGCCCTTTTCTCTTTCTCCATTCTTTTTGCAATCTCGCAATGTTCTGCTCAGCCTTGGGATTGTTCCGTTCTCCCCAAAAAGGATCATCAAAACCGTTTTGAACGTCGAGAATGAGCAGGGCAGGCAGTTCTAGAAATGGGTTCATGTGAAAGTCCTCCGTGTTATTGGTTTCTCATTATTTTTTGCCAAATGAAGTGGTTTAAACTGCCTAGAGAGAAAAAGAATGCGCGCAATAAAAAAGCAAAGCGAATGGCTTTGCTTTTATACATCCCTTAAAGTTACTGCATTTTTTCATTGTAAAATTGCACCGAATACATCGCACCCTCGCTGACCATATTGTTATCTTCTACATCATGTGGATGTGGGTGGCCGCCCTTTTTGACCGGCAGCTCCGTCTTCTGGAAAACGGTCGGTTTGACTTTCCGTTTCATCTCACGTAAAAAGGTCTCTGCCTTGATGCGGTTTGGTTTATTCGCTAACCATAACGCAGCGGAGGCGCCCATTCCTACCGCTAATAATGATCCTCGTTTCATTCCCAATCACTCCTTAAGTACTATTTTTACTATGAATACCCGCCTAATTTTGATATCAAACATTTTTTTAAAGTTTAATTGGGCAATAATGAGGGGATGCAGATAAAAAACACCACGATATGGGAGGAAAGATAATGGAGAACGTTTTCGGTACAGGCCAATGGCAATGGATTCAGCTCAACGAAAATGAACAGGGCAGGATAAGTGACGAACAGATCATTGCCTGGCTTGACGATGTTCGCAAAAATAAAACCAACTATCTAAGAGTAAACTGTTTTGCTGATGAAGAACCAGTCGTCAATGGTTCCTTAATCTATAAACAGAATATATCCGATGAGCAAGACTATAAAATTATTCATTTTTACCTCACAGAAAAGCTGTTGGTTACCGTGAATCTGGATTGGTCGGAGCTTAAACAAATCACGCCTGATAGGTTTGTTAGGCAAATCCGAGCTACGAAAAATGCCGTTGAGGGATTTTTGCTGTTTCTAGGTGAGGTCATCAATGAATTGTTAGTAGGGATTGACAAATTTGAAGAGGAACTGAAAACCTTGGTCTGGAGTGTCAGAAAGCGAAATGAAACAGGAATTTTAGAGAAGGTGTACCATCGCAGGCATGAGCTGTTGGTTTGTAAAAATCTCTTGATTCCGATTAATGAAGTCAAAATGGCGATTGATGAGATGGGCTATCAGGGGATTCGCGGCAGCAAAATTTTTCAAACGATTAGCAAACGGACGGAGCGAATCATGGTTTTGCTGAATGAATACGAACATCAGCTAGATTCAATGATTAACCTGGAAGAAGTCATTTCATCGCATCGCGGCAACGAGATTATGAAAACATTGACCGTGATGACAACCATTTTTACGCCGATTATGGCGTTTGGCGCCTTATGGGGAATGAATTTTAAGCATATGCCGGAGCTCGACTGGCGCTATGGCTATAGTCTCTCCATCATTATAATTCTTATTTCTACTATACTGCTTTATGTTTATTTAAAAATGAAAGGCTGGACTGGTGACTTGCTTAAGGGGAAAAAGCGAGGTTCCTTTTTTAAATAAACAAGTTACAAGTATTTCAAAAAGATTAAATGAGCCAAAGTGGGTTTTGGCATGACTACCGGGTGGTATAACACTATCAAGGTTACAAACAAAGTAACCTGAACTAAGTATCTAGCTTAAAGGAAGAAAGAGGGTGGTTGAAATATGTGGGCTGCGTGGAATTTACCGTATCTAAAGTAATGGCAGCAGACAGAAAAAAGTAGAGGAGGAATCGGAAATGGCAAAGAATGAAATCGATCGAATGGAAATGGACGAAACACTTTCTCAACGGAATGGACGACAGATGGACGGTAAAAACAATCGAGACATGCGTAAGTCCGATGATAACGATAGAGGATTACGAGAACAGCGGGATTCTATCATTGACAGGGAACAGGGGTTACAAGAAATCAGGGACCCATCCACAAACGGTGAACTGCCACTGGGACAAGATTCGGAGCTTCACCTTAGAGGGGGAAGAGCTGATAGTGACCCTGGGCGTGATGGAAAAGGTATTCCCAATTTCAACAGGGACGAACTGATGGATGGCGACCCGACAGTGCTTTATGGTGATAGAGAACCGAAGGATACTAGCGGATTGAGATATGGCGATACGATGTCTAAAAATGCGTCGAAAGAGTACCGGCAAAAGGAATAACATACAAGGAGCTTGCACCCATGGGTGCAAGCTCTTTGTTTTAATAAAGCTGTTTTCATAGATATCGTTGTTTTCTTTATAAAAGATAATAATTGGGATTCTGTAAGATGTATAAGCGACGGTTCTGGCGCTTTTTCCGGGCGAACGGTCGTTTATCTTCCCAACAGTCTGAAGAAAAAGCCTAAAAAAAACCAGCGACCCTATGATCAGGGCCGCTGGTTTTGCAGGGGATCAGGTGTTTTATGGTCGTCTTCCTCCAGCTCAGTTCCTGTTTTAGCTTGGTCCATTTCTTTGCCAAGCTTTTTGACTTCCTCAAAATTTCTCGCCATGCTGCCATTCTGCTCGCTGTCAGAACAGCCTCTTTTGATTGATTGTTTGGCCAGTTTCTCCATGTAGCTCATCTCCTTTTTTATGTGTATTTACCCAACTCTCACTATCACAAAACCCCCTTTTCTTTATGCTCTATTAAACGAAAATGTTTGATTTTTTAACTCTGTTGATTGGAGCGGAAGGCGCTCGACTCCTGCGGGAGTACGGGGCTGGAGCGGAAATCAACAGCCGAATTTAACAGAGCCTTTTTCTAAAAAGTACAAAAGGACTAGGCTGTTCCGTCTATTCGATGAGTTGGAATATTTTGATATAATGCAAAAAAGAAATTTTTAAAAAAAGTGGTTTAACCAGGGTTGGAAGCGGGTACTAAGAAACTAAAGCTATCAGAGGTGAGGATGTATGAATCTAGCAATTGATGTTCAACAGAAGAATCAAGAGATATGGGTACAGGTAGCAGGGGAGATTGATGCGTTTACCGCACCAAAATTAAGAGAGGAATTATCGCCCTATGCGGAAGGCGATATGGCATCTGTTATTGTCATTGACCTGAAGAATGTATCTTATTTGGACAGCACCGGGCTTGGTGTCTTTGTTGGCTTATTTAAACAGTTGAAGCAAAAAGATGGAGAGTTAAGATTGGTAAATCTATCGAATCGAGTACAGCGGCTCTTTGAAATTACCGGGTTAAGTCACATTATGAATATTTCTGCGAATGTTTAGAGGTGGGGGACGACGATGGAACAAGTGATGGATTATATTGAAATGAAAGTTCCGGCAAAACCGGACTATGTCGGTGTGATCAGGTTAACGTTATCGGGGATTGCCAGCCGCATGGGCTATACCTACGAGGAAATTGAGGATATCAAAATTGCGGTCAGTGAAGCCTGTACCAACGCTGTGCAGCATGCCTACCCAACGGATGAAGGCGGCGAAGTGATTGTCGGCTTTGGCATTTATCCCGACAAGCTGGAGTTAATGGTGGCAGACAGCGGCAAGAGCTTTAGTTTTTTACAGACTAGAGACGAACTGGGACCTTACTCAGATTCTAGCACAGTGGAGCAGCTTTCCGAGGGAGGGTTAGGGCTATATTTGATTGAAACGCTCATGGATGAGGTCCGTGTGCTGAATCATTCCGGTGTAACGGTCTTCATGGTGAAGTATCTGAGCGGGGAGCGTGAAACTCATGGGACAACTAGCACAGCCCAGGAAGCGAACTAAGGAAGAAATCGATGCCCTGATTTTAGAATTTCAGCAACATGACAACGAACTGGCCCAGACGATCTTAGTGGAGCATTATACGGCGCTGGTCGGGAGTCTGGCGCGAAAGTATTCGAAAGGAAAAAATCTTCATGAGGATATGATGCAAGTCGGAATGGTTGGTTTATTGGCTGCCATCAGACGGTATGACCCGCAAGCAGGAAAACCGTTTGAATCGTTCTTGATTCCTACGGTGATTGGAGAAATCAAACGGTTTTTAAGAGATAAAACGTGGAGCGTTCATGTTCCGAGAAGAATCAAGGAAGTATGGCCGAAGGTGAATAAAGCGGTGGACGAGCTGACCACTCAATATAAACGGTCGCCGAAAATCCAAGAAATTGCCGAGTATTTAGCGATTTCAGAAGAGGATGTGTTGGAAGCGATGGAAATGGGGAAAAGCTACCAAACCGCCTCGGTGGACCAAACCCTTGAAATGGGTTCGGATGGCAGTACGGTTACCACCTTGGATATCATGGGAACTCCCGATGAAAACTTCGAGAAAGTCGAGAGGATGCTGTCGATTGAAAGCGCACTAAGCGTTCTATCCGAGCGAGAAAAGCATATTCTTCACTACACATTCGTCGCCAACAAAAGCCAAAAAGAAACAGGCGAGCAACTGGGAATCTCGCAAATGCACGTATCCCGCCTGCAAAAAAAGGCTCTTGAGAAACTGCGGCGAGCACTCTCAAGCGACGCCTACCACTCAATCAACTAAAAGGTGCCTGACCCCCGCTGCGTTAATGCGTTAATACACTGGGGGACAGGCACCTTTCTGGGGGCTTACAAAGGGGATGAGTATCGATGAATATTGTGATTGTTGATGATAATGTGACCAATTTAATGATTGTCGAGAAGGTGCTGCGGAAGGCTGGGTATGATCAGTTGGTTTTGCTGGGTTCTGCTAGGGAGCTATATGATTATTTGCAGCTGGAGGCAAAGGATCCAGGAGAAGTTGGGGTGGACTTGATTTTGCTGGATTTAATGATGCCGGAAATTGATGGGATGGAGGCATGTCGGACGATTCTTAGCAACGAGCGGTATCACGACTTGCCGATTATTTTTGTCACGGCCATGGGGGATTCCTATAAGATGGCGGAAGCAATGGATGCAGGGGCGCTTGATTACGTGATGAAGCCAATCAATAAAGTCGAGTTGTTAGCCAGGATCCGGTCAGTGCTCCGTTTGAAGCATGAGAAGGATTTGCGGAAAGAACGGGAAAAGCGGATTCAGTATGAATTGGACTTGGCCAAGCAGGTGCAGCGCAGTGTGCTGAGCAGTCCGCTTCAGGATGAACGCGTCAGCATTTCGGCAGTGTATAAACCATCATTTGAACTTGCAGGTGATTTGTATGCCTGGTACAAGATTAGTCCGAACCGTTATGGGGTTATTTTGCTTGATATGATGGGGCATGGTATTTCATCATCGCTCGTGTGCATGTATATTTATTCGGTCTTAAAAGATAGCATCACAGGTAT
Source organism: Neobacillus dielmonensis (assembly GCF_000612665.1). Lineage (GTDB taxonomy): Bacteria > Bacillota > Bacilli > Bacillales > Cytobacillaceae > Neobacillus > Neobacillus dielmonensis. The sequence continues at coordinate 74,551 of NZ_HG942082.1, read as the reverse complement.
GTGCGATCCGGAAAGGGTGATGAAAGAATTGAATCGGCGCATGAATCAGCTTCATATGCCAGATAGTCTATTAAATTATTATTTTACGGCCATTTATTTGGTACTTGATACTGAAAAACAGACGGTTGAATATGTGAATGCAGGGCATCCGGCGGGAATTGCGGTGGTGGATGGCAAAGAAGAGATGATGATGGAGGGCTGCTGCCCGCTGGGCTTGTTTGAGGAGATCGATGTCTCGAAAGGTGTGATTTCGTACCGAGATGGGGTACGGATTTTGTTGTTTACGGATGGGGTATCAGAATCGCTTGAGGAAGATTATGAGCAAGCCTTAAGGAAGATTACCAACTGCCTGCTTATGCCGGATATGGATGATCCAGCTGCTTTGCTGCAGCAGTTGCAGCCAAGCTCCGAGCAGGATTCTGCTCCAATGGATGATATGTGTTTGGTGATGCTATCGACAAGAGGTTAGTGAGGGTGATGTAGGCTGGGGTTGGTTATGAATCTGGCAACAACAAAGAGAGGGTGTCAGCATCTAGTGCTGACACCCAGAATGGTATAGAGATGGGGAGGGAGGATGCTCCTACTCTGACAAGTAGGCTTGGAGCATCCATCTGTGTTTTTCCAGTGAAGTGCGTATATTGGTCATCAGGTCGGCAGTCGGCTGGTCTTCGTGGTTTTCAGCGACAGTGATTCCCTCGGTGAGCTCACTGCAAATGGCGTCAAGGTCGTCTGTTAGTGCTTGCACCATGTCTTGAGCAGTTTCCTCGCCGTTCGCTTCAGTTAGAGAAGCGAGCTGTAATTGGTCTTTCAATGTGGCGGTAGGTTGTGCGCCGATAGACAGCATTCTTTCGGCGATGGTATCGAGATGGAGCGCGGCTTCATTATAGAGTTCTTCAAATTTAACGTGCAGTGTAAAAAAGTTCTCACCTTTTACATACCAATGAAAATGGTGCAGCTTCATATAAAGCACCGAAAAATTAGCAACCTGCGTATCTAGCAATTCAGCCACCTGACCGGCCTTAGCCTTACCCTTTGTCATCGTTTTTACCATAATAACTACCTCCATTTTAATTAATAAGTGGTGATACTCATTAAATACCCTTAAACCAAACACTCAAAACCTAAAAAAGATATATCTTAGAAATGACCGGGGCACCAGCCCCTTGGCAGCAGAGTGATGCGGTAATGCAGCGGGGGACAGGCCCCCGGCGGAGTAATGCGTTAAAACAGCGGGGGACAGGCCCCCAGCGGAGTAATGCGTTAAAACAGCGGGGGACAGGCCCCCGGCGGAGTAATGCGTTAAAACAGCGGGGGACAGGCCCCCAGCAAAGTAATGCGTTAAAGTAGTGGGGGACAGGCCCCCGCCACTGTACAGTAATGAAGCAAGGGGGCGGTTGAGTTGAAAGGTTTTGTTTATAATATTCGTGCCAAGATTTTGTCGGGTTATTTGTTTGTCTTGTTTTGTTTGGTGCTGTCTCTGCTGATTGTGATTAGCAGGATGACGGCGCTGCAGAACGAGGTGGATTATGTAGCCGAACATGATATGGAAGTGCATGATTTAGCAAACCAGATTCAAAAGAATGTGTTGGATATGGAAACCGGCATGAGGGGTTATGTGATAACGGGCAATGAAGACTATCTTGAGCCCTACAATCAGGGAAGCCGGAGCTGGCAGGATAATTACAATAAACTGCATGCTCTGTTAGAAGAAAACGGAGCACAACAGCGAATGCTGGAAGAGATAAAACCCTTGATCACCAAGTGGGTAAACGATTCTGGGGAATACCTCATCAATCAAAAACGCGCCGGTAACGGAGCGGCAGTGGTCGAGAATTTTAAAAATAATACAAGTAAAAATGTAACGGATCAGCTGCGCAAACAGTTCGATTCATTTCTGTCGACTGAAAAGAAACTGACAAGCGGGCGAATCGACCACCTCTATCAGAACAACACCAAATTAAGGATTGCCCTGTACGCAATCATCATTTTGGTGTCGATCATTACCATTGCGACAGCGTTATTTCTGTCCAATTCCATCGCCAAAACCATTAAACAGGTGGTTAGGACCATTAAAAGCATTACCGATTCCACTTCTGAGGTCGACCTTACGGCACGGATAAAAGTCAATACACGTGACGAGACCCGCGAGCTGGCAGACGCGATGAACAACCTTCTCAGTAGTCTGGAAAAACAAAGCTGGGTACAAAAAAGTGTGGCTGACATTTCCACGATGTATCAAGGAATCACAGACATTGACGAATTGGCACAGGCCTTTGTGACAAAATTGGCTCCCTTACTTGAGGCGGTTTACGGGGTCGTCTATCTCCGCAAAAGTAATGGGAAGGAGACCGTTTATGTGAAAGCAGCCGGGTATGCCCTGACAAAGGAAGAGCCAGCTAGTGCAAGCTTCCGGCTGGGAGAAGGGCTAATCGGCCAAGCGGCGTTGGATAAACGCTTGTTTCTGATTGATCAGCTGCCCGAACAGCATATCAAGGTGACCTCTGGATTAGGTGTGTCTTCACCAAGGAACTTATTGATTGCTCCGATTGTTGTGGAGGACAAGGTAGAGGCGGTCGTTGAGTTTGCGGCACTGCAGCCATTTCTCTCCCAGCACTTAACTCTATTGGACATGCTTCAAGATAAATTTGGTTCAGCGATTACCAATGTCGCCGGCCGGATGGAAGTGGAAAGGCTGCTGGCTGAATCGCAAGTTTTAACCGAAGAACTTCAGGCGCAATCCGAAGAGCTCCAAGCCCAATCGGAAGAATTGCAAATGCAGCAGGAGCAGCTGCGGATTACCAATGAATTTTTGGAGGAACAGAAGCAATATGCCGAGCAGCGCGCACATGATCTAAAAATAGCGAAAGACGAACTGGAAGATTATTCACGGAAACTGCAGATGAGTTCCCAGTATAAGTCCGATTTTCTAGCGAACATGTCACATGAGCTTCGCACACCGTTAAACAGCATCATTATTTTGTCACAGATGATGATGGAGAACACGGAGGAAATGGACGGGGACGAGGTAAGAGAATCAGCACGAGTGGTGTACACGGCCGGAACTGATTTATTACGGTTGATTGACGATATCCTTGATTTATCAAAAATTGAAGCGGGAAAAATTGAGATATTATCAGATGAAGTCAATGTGACAGAATTACCGCAGATGATGAAAAGCATGTTTGATCCGGTAGCTGCTAAAAAGGGGCTGTGTTTTGAAGTGATCGTCGGTCCGGATGTGCCGCCGATCATATCGACGGACGGACAACGGTTGCAGCAAATCTGGAAAAATCTATTATCAAACGCCTTTAAATTTACGGAACAAGGATCGGTTACAGTAGAAATTGGACTTGCCGAGCCGAGCAAACTTCAAGGATTGCTTGAACATCATGCTGGAGAGACCGTGCTTGCGATATCAATAACCGATACCGGAATAGGAATTCCAGCCGAAAAGCAGCAAATTATTTTTGAAGCCTTCCAGCAGGTCGATGGCACGACCAACCGGCAATACGGCGGAACCGGACTCGGTTTGTCCATATGCCGCGAATTTACTCGTTTGCTTGGGGGCACGATTGAGGTACAAAGTGAGCCTGGTAAGGGAAGCACGTTTACCCTATATGTTCCGAATATGGTAGAGCGGGAGTATCATGCACTGGACCTTGCTATGAGTGAAGTGGCAGCTGGTGCGATAACAGAGCCAGTGGAAAAGCTTGATGATGCACCGGAGGCTCAGGAGGATGAATCTGCTGCAATCACGGAATGCCCTGATGATCAATTTTTTAAAGGAAAAAAAGTACTATTAGTCGAGGACGACAGCCGAAATGTCTATGCACTTGTGACAGCTCTTGAGAAAAAGGGAGTAAAGGTGCAGGTGGCAGAGAACGGCAAGCGGGCCATTGAGATGCTGCAAGCACAGGCTGACTTTGACTTAATCTTCATGGACATCATGATGCCGGTCATGGGCGGTTATGAAGCGATGGAAATCATTCGCAACGACCTGCAGATGGAAGAGCTCCCGATTATTGCGTTGACAGCGAAGGCGATGAAGGGAGAACGCGATAAGTGCATGGAGGCAGGAGCTTCTGATTATATTATGAAACCATTAAATATCGATCAGCTATTCTCGTTGATGCGTGTGTGGCTGACAGAGCAGGTGAATCCAAGGTGAGTATCAAGTCCATCAATCAAACGTTTGATTTAATAGAAGAAAATGATGCTTTTGAACCGAACGAACTTCAGCAAATTGAAATCAATTTACTTCTGGATGGGTTATATCAATTGTATGGATATGACTTCCGCGGCTATGTGCGGTCGTCGCTGACCAGAAGGATTCTATATCGCATGAAGGCAGAGCGGCTGCCGACGATAACGGCGCTATTGGAAAAAGTGCTGCACGATCAAGGGTATTTAGAACGGTTGTTGAATGATTTATCGATCCGGATGACGGAGATGTACCGAGACCCCAGCTTTTTTGCTGCTTTTCGGGAACAGGTCGTGCCATTGCTGCGCGACCTTCCGGAAATCCGTATCTGGCATGCAGGCTGTGCGACAGGGGAGGAAGTCTATTCGATGGCCATTCTGATGCTCGAAGAAGGGCTGGCAGCCAAAACAAGGATTTACGCAACGGATATGAATGAAAAAGCCCTTCTGGCGGCACAAAAAGGAGCATTTCCACTAAAGAAAATGCAGCAATACACAAAAAACTATTTAAAAGCAGGCGGAAAAAAGTCCTTTTCTGAGTACTATACCACAGACCATCAGTATGCCTATTTCCGCCCTAATTTGAACAAAAATCTCACCTTCGCGCAGCATAACCTAGTAACAGATGGATCGTTTAACGAATTCCATGTCATCCTCTGCCGAAATGTGATGATCTACTTTGACAACACCCTGCAGCAGCAAGTGCACACCCTCATCCACAACAGCCTGGCAGACGGAGGATTCATCGGACTGGGAAGCAAAGAATCCATCCTCTACATGCCCAAAAACATCAAATACCAAGAATTCAACCCTCAAGAACGGATTTACCGTAAATAGGATAGGGACAGGCCCCCGCTGAAGTAAAGCGGTGAAGCGCCGGGGGACAGGCCCCCGCTGAAGTAAAGCGGTGAAGTGCTGGGGGACAGGCCCCCGCCAAAGTAAAGCGGTGAAGCATCGGGGGACAGGCCCCCGCTGAAGTAAAGCGGTGAAGCGCTGGGGGACAGGCCCCCACCAAAGTAAAGCGGTGAAGAAGGCCCCACCATAGTCTTGTAATAATGGAAATCAAGCTTGCGCGATTGGGTGCAAGTCTTTTTGTGTTTGTTCTGAAAGTTACAACTTGTATAGGTGGTGTAAGTTTTTGGAAGGCAGAATAAGCCTATCGTATTGAGTTAGAATATTTAGTACACCTAAAGAAATATAATTAGACAATAAAAAATAAATGTTTATATTTTTTTCGAAAATGTATAGACATTTAAATCAAAATGATTATAATAATATTTGTAAGCGGTTTTAGTAAACGTTTTTAGAAAACGCTTAAGACAGCGCTTTAAATTATACTTGTAAGGGAGTTTGATCATAATGAAACGAATTTTATTAGCTTGTAGTGCTGGGATGTCAACTAGTCTTTTGGTGACAAAAATGGAGCAGCATGTTGCATCTATCAATGAGGAAGCAAAAATTTGGGCGGTTGGCCAAGATCAAGCTAAAAAAGAAATGGCCAATGCAGATGTCGTATTGATTGGACCACAAATGAGCTTCTTAAAAGGCGAACTACAAAAAGAAGCTGATAAATACGGAATTAAAGTCGATGTCATCGACATGATGGCTTACGGTTTAGCTGATGGTAAAAAAGCGTATGAACAAGCATTGAAATTAATGGGTGATAAATAATGGAAAACATTGATTTGGATACACTTACCGCAGAACAAACCAACTTTATGCTAATTCTTCACAGCGGAAATGCTAGAAGTAAAGTGATCCAGGCCCTTCGCGAATATCGTGAAGGCAACCAGCAAGAAGCTGAAAATCTTATTGTCCAAGCGGAAGAAGACTTAAAAGTTGCGCATGACATTCATTTTAAAATGATTCAGCAAGAAGCATCGGGTAACAAAGTGGAATTCGCGCTTTTATTGATGCATGCAGAAGACCATCTGATGTCCACCATCACAATGAAAGAACTTGTAAAAGAATTACTTGAAATCTTTAAAGCAAAAAATATCTAATTCGGGAGGAAATCCTATGTTTGAGGCGCTAAGTAAATACATGGTCCCAATTGCAGGGAAGTTAAATAACAATCGTTATTTATCCGTATTACGGGACGCATTTATGTTATCGTTTCCATTGACCATTTTCGGTTCGATCTTTGTTGTCTTAACCAACTTGCCGTTTTTAAGCAAAATCATGAGTGAAGGAGCCATCAAGACATTCCAAAGCAGCTTTGGAATTGCCTCCTCTGCGACCATGGGCATTATGTCGGTATTTGTTGTATTTGGTATCGGATATTATTTATCCAAAAGTTATGATGTAGAGGCCGTTTTCGGCGGAGCAATAGCACTTGTTTCTTTCCTTTTATTAACTCCGTTTGTTTACCAGCCTGAAAAGGGAGCAGCCATTGCCGGGGTTATTCCATTGGATCGCCTTGGTGCCAAAGGAATGTTCCTTGGAATGATTACAGCCTTCTTGGCTACAGAAATCTACCGGAGAGTTGTGCAGAAGAATATCACAATCAAAATGCCTCCAGGCGTTCCGCCGGCAGTTGCCAAATCGTTTGCAGCATTAATTCCGGCATTGATTACTCTGACTGTATTCTTACTGATTAATGTGTTCGTTACTCAAGTGTTTAACACAAACTTGCATGATGTTATTTACAAAGCCATTCAGGCTCCATTAACTGGATTGGGCAGTGGTATTATCCCAACCTTGATAGCGATCTTCTTTATCCAAATTCTATGGTTCTTCGGTTTGCATGGACAAATTATCATCAACTCCGTAATGGACCCAATTTGGAACACGCTAATGATTGAAAACTTAAATGCGTATACAGCAGGGCAGCCTGTACCGCATATCATTTCTAAACCATTCATGGAAATCTATACAGTAGGTATGGGCGGTACAGGAATGACGTTAGCAGTAGTTCTAACCATGCTGTTCTTTATGAAGAGTAAGCAAATGAAACAAGTGGGTAGACTTGCGATCGGACCTGGAATATTTAACGTAAACGAACCGGTCATCTTCGGTTTGCCAATCGTAATGAACCCAGTAATCATTGTTCCTTGGATTCTATCACCAATGGTTGTTACGTTAGTGTCTTACTTCGCGATGTCTTCCGGACTAGTACCACCGCCAACCGGTGTATCCGTACCATGGACGGTGCCAATCTTTATCAATGGTATGATGGCAACCAACTCACTAGCCGGTGGTATTCTACAGCTAGTGAATATCGCAATCGTGTTTGCCATCTGGTTCCCATTCTTAAAAGTTCTTGACCGCGTCAATGTCAAGAAAGAGAAAGACGAAAGTGAAGCAGCAGCTTAGGATCTCATTCTGAGTACCTGTTGAATGAATCAATAGAGTTATTTTTTAGAACTTAGCACAAGAAAGGGCAGGTGAATTAACGGGTACTGCAAAGGGATTTGCGACCGGAGTCCCTGCCCTTTTTTTCACGCATGAATATAAATAGGTAAAGGAGCTACAACAAATGGCAGCAACGAATGACATACAATACAAATTTCCGGAAGGCTTCTGGTGGGGTTCAGCCGCATCAGCGACACAAACCGAAGGGGCAGCAGACATCGACGGAAAAGGACAAAATATTTGGGATTATTGGTATGAAGTAGAACCAAACCGTTTCTTCAATGGAGTAGGTCCTGATAAAACATCTCAATTTTACTACAAGTATAAAGAAGATATTAAATTAATGAAGGAAATCGGCCATAACTCGTTCCGGATGTCAATTTCATGGTCTCGCTTAATACCAAATGGCAATGGCGAAGTCAATCCGAAAGCCGTTGAGTTTTATAATAACGTTATTAATGAATTGATTGACAATGGAATCGAACCATTTGTTGGATTGTTCCATTTTGATATGCCAATGGAAATGCAGAAAATTGGCGGCTGGGAAAGCAGAGAAGTGGTTGATGCCTATGAAGCATATGCAACAACTTGTTTCGAATTGTTCGGCGACAGAGTGAAAAAATGGTTCACGCATAATGAACCAATTGTACCGGTCGAAGGCGGATATTTGTACGACTTCCATTATCCAAATGTAGTAGACTTCGGAAAAGCCGTACAAGTTGCCTTCAATACCATTTTATCAAGCGCTAAAGCCATCAAGGCTTACAGAGAGTTAAACCAGGATGGAAAAATTGGGATCGTGTTAAACCTGACACCGTCTTACCCAAGAAGTAAAAATCCAGCTGACGTAAAAGCTTCTATTATTTGTGATGCTTTCTTCAATCGGTCATTCCTGGATCCTTCTGTAAAAGGGGAGTTCCCTGAGGAATTGGTTCAAATTTTAAAAGCAGAAGGGTTTATGCCGCAATACGAAGCTGAAGACCTTGAAGTGATTAAAAATAATACGATTGATCTTTTGGGTGTGAACTACTATCAACCAAGACGTGTGAAGGCTAAAGAAAATCTTCCAAATCCGGAAGCACCATTTATGCCAGAGCGTTATTTTGACTATTATGTGATGGCCGGGCGGAAGATGAACCCGCACCGCGGCTGGGAAATCTATGAAAAAGGCATCTATGATATTCTTATCAATTTAAAAGAAAATTACGGAAATATTGAATGCTATATTTCTGAAAACGGCATGGGTGTCGAAGGCGAAGAGAAGTTCCGTGATGAAAATGGAATCATTCAGGATGATTACCGGATTGAATTTATCGAGGAACACCTAAAATGGGTTCACAGAGCGATTCAAGAGGGTTCAAACGTGAAAGGGTATCATTTATGGACTTTTATGGATAACTGGTCTTGGACAAATGCCTATAAAAACCGCTATGGATTTGTTTCTGTCAACTTGGATAAAGACGGAGAGCGGACAATCAAAAAGAGTGGACAATGGTTCAAAACAGTGTCTGCCAATAACGGATTTTAAAGAGAGATGGCCGTTTTGGCCATCTTTTTTTAAATAATTTCGTTGAAAAATTAGAATATAATGAAGTTAGCAAATTATCTTGATTTTAATAGGGTGGTTCAGTCATGACGAAGTATGAAGCTATTTCTTCAGAAATCAGAAACAGAATACGAGACGGGGTTTATCCGATTGATCAGCCGATCCCGGATGAAATCTCACTATCGAAGGAATTTGGCTGCAGCCGAATGACAATGAAACGTGCTCTTGATATATTAGGAACCGAGGGGCTGCTGTACCGAAAACGCGGGCATGGCACCTTTATTGTTCAGTCTGCGATCCAAAATAATCGGGTGAATGTGGTAGGCACAGAATCGCTAGGATTAACCAGGCTGTTAAAAAATCATATTATTACTAGTCAAGTCATTTCGTTTGACATACAGTTCCCATCCGAAGAAGTGGCAGCACACCTCGCAATTGATATGAAATCACCAGTTTATTATCTAATCCGGTTGCGCATCGTGGATGGCGAACCGTATGTAATGGAAAAAACGTATATGCCAGCTCTGTTAATTCCTGGAATTGATGATGAGGTCCTAAATGGATCCATTTATCAGTACATTACCGAGAAACTAGGTTTGACACTTGCTGGCTCTCATCGGAAAATCAGGGCCTGCAAGTCGGATGAACTCGATCAGCAATATTTGGCGTGTTTGCCTGATGATCCGATTCTGGAAGTGGAGCATGTTGGATTTTTAAATAATGGGGTGCCGTTTGAATATTCGTTTTCTCGGCATCGATATGATAAATTTGAAGTGACAACCGTCAACATGATCCGAAACTAACCTACGGAGGGACAAAACATGTTAGGGGCTATTGAAGCAGGAGGAACAAAATTCGTTTGTGCTGTTGGTGATGAAACCGGAAATATTGTAGAACAAACACAATTTCCCACAACCGTACCAAACGAAACGATTCCCCAAGTGATGGAGTTTTTTAAAAAATATCAGCTAGACGCGATCGGGATTGGATCGTTTGGTCCCATTGATGTGAATAGAGACAGTCTCACATATGGGTACATTACCTCAACTCCTAAAACCGCTTGGAAAAACTACCCGTTTGTCCAGGCGCTGAAAGAAGCGTTTGACGTGCCAGTCGGCTTTAATACCGATGTTAATGCGGCAGCTCTAGGAGAGGCAGCATTGGGTGCGGCAAAAGGGTTGGACAGCTGTTTATACATTACGGTGGGAACCGGTATTGGTGCTGGGGCAGTGGTTCAAGGGAAATTACTTCAGGGACTTTCTCATCCAGAAATGGGGCATATCTTAGTACGGCGTCATCCTGATGACCAGTATCAAGGAAAATGCCCCTACCATCATGATTGCTTAGAAGGACTTGCAGCCGGACCAGCCATTGAAGAACGCTGGGGCGAAAAAGGAGTCAACCTAGCAGAACGTGCAGAGGTTTGGGATTTAGAAGGCTATTATCTGGCCCAAGCTCTTATGCAATATATGTTGATCCTGTCGCCAAAGAAAATTATCTTGGGCGGCGGAGTCATGCACCAAGAGCAAGTGTTTACTGCCATCCGCAAGTATTTGCCGGAACTTGTGAACGACTATATCGCGCTTCCTGAGCTGTCCGATTATATTGTCAGTCCGGGGTTAGGGGACAAGGCGGGGATTACAGGTTCGCTTCTTCTCGCCCATCAAGCACGGCAAGAGGAAATTAGATAAGCAGGAGGAATCAACAAGATGCAGCCATTATTTTTACAGCCTGTTTTTAAAGAAAGAATTTGGGGAGGCACGGCGTTAAAAACCCAATTCGGTTACGATATACCGAACGATAAAACCGGAGAATGCTGGGCCATTTCAGCCCACCCGAATGGACCATCCGTGATCGCAAACGGACCGTACGAGGGGATGACCTTGGACAAGCTATGGAAGGAACATCCGGAGCTGTTTGGGAATCCAGAAGAGGAAGTGTTCCCTTTATTGACCAAAATTTTAGATGCCAATATGGATTTGTCTGTCCAAGTCCATCCTGATGATGCCTATGCAAAGGTCAATGAAAATGGCGAGTTGGGAAAAACGGAATGCTGGTACATCATTGATTGTAAAGAAGATGCGGAAATGATTTTTGGTCATAATGCGAAAACCAAAGAAGAATTGGTCAAGCTGGTGGAAGATGGTGATTGGAACCAGTTGCTTCGCCGTGTGAAAATTAAGCCGGGTGACTTTTACTTTGTGCCAAGCGGCACGATTCATGCGCTCTGTGAAGGGACACTTGTTTTGGAAACCCAGCAGAGCTCGGATACAACGTACCGAGTTTATGATTATGACCGCAGGGACGACCAGGGCAATTTACGCGAATTGCATTTAGATAAAGCGATTGAGGTTACAACGGTCCCACATCGTGACAGTGAAACCAATCAACAAGTGGACCAAAAAGATCAGGCAGTCGTGACGACTTTCGTCCAATCTGACTTTTTCTCTGTCTACAAGTGGGACGTCAAGGGAACAGCCCGTTTCTCTGACCCAGAACACTACCTATTAGTAAGTGTAATTAATGGAGAAGGTACGCTGATCCAAGACGGCGTCGAGTATGCGCTGACTAAAGGGGCTCACTTGATTATTCCTGTTGGTGTGGAAGAGTTTACGATTCAGGGAGATTGCCAACTGATTGTCTCCCATCGATAATCGCAAATAGAAGAACAGGAGGGTGTAACAGCCTTCCTGTTTTTTAATAGTAAGGGGAGGATACGTTGAAAAAGAACGAAGTGTTATTATTTGTGGGGGACAGTCTGACGGATTGTGGGCGGAATGAGGATCCGGAAGGGCTTGGTTCTGGATATGTCCGCATCATCCGCGATTATTTATTGATCACAAATCCCGCCCAGGCTCCAACAGTGATGAATAAGGGGATCAGCGGCAACCATGTAACCGACCTGGTTTCAAGATGGGACCAGGATGTAATTTCGGAACATCCTAATTATGTTTCGATTCTAATAGGAATCAACGATGTCTGGAGGAGGCTTGACCATCCGAAGAAAGAGTTGGTGTTTCCTGACCAGTATGAAAAAATCCTTCAAGAGCTGCTGCTAGACTTAACTGCCAAAACAAGCGCCAAAGTGATTCTTATGGAGCCAACCATTCATGGCGAAGAGGCTGATTCCCTCGGAAACATCATGTTGAAGCCATATGTGGAGGCCGTTCACAGGCTCGCAAAAGAATATGATGCAATTCTGGTGCCTGTCCATGAGGCATTACTGGATTATTTGTCGCTTCCATCGGCAAAACAGCTGACGTTGGATGGAGTTCACATGAATTCAGCCGGGAACCTGCTGTTGGCCAAAACATGGGTGGAATCTTGTCTGCCACAGCTCTAATTATGTAACAAAGCGGATGGCACAATAGGGGACACCCGCTTTGTTTATCTAATTTTTCTATGTTAATAGACTGCTGAGAAGATGTAATAGCGATAAACGACCGTTCGCTCAGAAAAAGCGCAAGAACAGCAGCTAATACATCTTACAGAATCCCCATTATTAAAAGAAACACTCAATATCTACGAAAACAGCCGTTATTTAAGATTACGAACCTGTAAAAAGTGGAATAAGGCGCCGAGCAGATTGGCGTCGTTACGGAACTGGCACGCTTCGATGACCGGCCGGACTTTGGCCAACCCGACCGCGGCTAAGATTCGATCCAGTTTTTTATAAATCTGCTCAATTAAATCTTCGCGGACACTAATTGCCCCGCCAAGAATGATTTTTTCAGGATCATAGACATACTGGCTATTGTAAATTCCCTGTGCCAGATATAAGTAAAACTCGTCAATGACTTTAATGCAGTCAGGATCGCCTTGTTCGGCCAATGCAAAAATCTTTTGGCCGTCCAATTCGGAGCGATGGATTCCTTTTAGTGCCGCCACCCTTCTTACTAGTGCCCCTGTAGAACCTACTTCACTCCAGGTCTTAGTGGTGAGGCGGCCATCTTGTTCGTGAACGTTCATGACCATGTAGCCGATTTCGCCGCCATGAAGGTTGGCCCCTTTATGGATGGTCCGGTTTTTAACAATTGCTCCGCCGATCCCTGTCCCGATCACTACAAATAAGACATTTTGGTTATCCTTGGCCGCTCCTTTCCACACTTCTCCTAACGCCGCGCAATTGGCATCATTCTCAATTTCAACCGCAAGCCCTGTCGCTTCAGAAAAGATTTTTTTAAAGTTCGGGCCGTGAATATAAGGTAAAGCGCTGGCACCGCCAATAATACCTGTTTCACTATCGACGCCTCCGGGACAGCTAAACGCGATCCCTTTTATAGAAAAGGGCTGTTTATTTTCCAAAGTGACGGCCACAATCTCTGATTGGAATTTCTCAAAATCGTCCAACGGGGATGGAAAATCCCCTCTAGATACAAAATCCCCCGTCTCCGTAATCACTGCGTATTTCACTTTACTGCCGCCAACATCAAAGACCATATAGTTATTCATCTTGATTCAACTCCTAGAGAAACTGGATAAATAAATCGTATCAAGTAAGCGCTTTTTTTACAATCAATTGAAATATGTCTATACATTTTAAACAAAGAGTATAGACATATGTTATACTAATAAAGTAAGCGTTTTTATAATGCGAAGCTGTGTTAAAACCAGGTTGTTGATTTGCGCTCACAGCTACAGATAAAAATGGAGGAGAGTAGAACATGACCAATCATACTAATATCATTCCTGATGGATTCTTATGGGGTTCGGCTGTCACATCTTTTCAAACGGAGGGTGCATGGAACGAGGATGGCAAGGGGCTATCGATTGTTGACACGCGTCCGGTGAAAGAAGGGCAATCTGACTGGAAAACAGCGGTGGATTTTTATCACCGGTATAAGGAGGATGTCGCCCTGTTCAAGGAATTGGGCATGAATGCTTACCGCACCAGTATTTCTTGGTCGAGAATCTTCCCTGACGGTGAAGGCGAAGTAAACGAACAAGGACTTCAGTTTTATGACGACTTATTTGATGAGTTCCTTGCCAACGGCATCCAGCCGGTCATTACTCTTTATCACTTTGACATGCCGCTTGCATTAGCGGAAAAATACAATGGCTTTGCCTCTAGAAAAGTAGTCGATTTATTTGAACGTTATGCGAGAACCGTGTTTAAGCGCTTCGGCCATAAAGTGAAATACTGGCTAACCTTTAATGAGCAGAATTTAATTTTGACGAATCCACATCACTGGGGCTGTTCTCTAGATGGGGCTGAAAATGAGGAAGCACTAAGATACCAAGTAGCACACAATGCATTTGTTGCCCATGCCAAGGCAGTTAAAGCGCTTCATGAACTGGTTCCAGACGGCAAAATGGCAGGTATGGTGACCTATCAGGTTACCTACCCGAATACCAGCAAGCCCGAAGATGCGATTGCCAATATGAAAGCAAAAGAACTGTTGGTCGACTTTTATCTCGATGTTTTTGCCCGCGGCGAGTATCCAGTCTATGTGGCAAAAGATCTGGAGAGAAAAGGGATTATGCCTGTATTGGAAGACGGCGATGCTGAATTGCTGAAAAATAATACTGTGGATTATATCAGCATCAGCTATTACCAAAGTCAGACGGTTAGTGCGGAGAAAGTGGACAAGCAAGAGATCATCTCAGGCTTGGTACAAAATCCGCACTTGGAGGCAAATGAATGGGGCTGGGCCATTGACCCTATCGGCCTGCGGGTTTGTTTAAAAGACATGTATGCCCGTTATCAGCTGCCGATTTTTATCACGGAAAACGGAATTGGCGTCCGTGAAGAGTTAAATGAAAACAACACCGTCGAAGATGACTATCGGATTGACTACTTAAGGGATCATATCAAACAAATGAAGTTGGCAATGGAAGAGGGCGTTGAGGTCATCGGCTACTTAACATGGGGAGCAACCGATTTAATCAGCTCCGGCGGCCAATTTGAAAAACGTTACGGCTTCATCTTCGTCAACCGCGGAGAAACCGATTTACGGGATTTAAATAGATATAAGAAGAAAAGCTTTGACTGGTATAAACAAGTCATTAGTACAAATGGAGAAATCATAGACTAATTTAAATAGCTCCTATTGTAGAAGATCAGGGACAAGTTGGCCACTCTTCTACAAATAGGAGCTTTTTTAACATTTTTAGGCTGTTCGGTTCAGAGTTTTAAGGAGGAAGCTTAGGATAAATATAAGGACGATGGCGCCGATGAGGGCTGGCAGGATGTAGAAGCCGCCGACGACGGGACCCCAGCTTCCTAGGATGAGAGATCCCAGCCAAGCGCCGATAAATCCGGCAATAATATTTCCAATAATTCCTCCTGGTATATCATGTCCTAGAATTAGCCCGGCCAGCCAGCCAATCACGCCTCCGATTATTAATGACCAAATAAGACTCATGAAAAATCTCTCCTTTCTATTTTTCAATGGTGGATGGTGAATATATACCCGTATTTCCTTGACCTAAACCATTAAACTGGATACTTGTTTTGCATAAAGGAAATCTGAGGGTCAATGGCTTTTGACTTTAAAAAATGCTGGCAGATTTTTAATTCGTTGGTTAGCTTGTGAAATCGCTCATGATCCCGCTCATCCAGACAAAGGTCGATTTCTCGCTTTAATAAACTAACCTTGGTAATCACCTCAGCCTGGCTTCTTTGCTCCGAATAAATGTGTTTTCTCCTTATAATCGGTTCGTCTTTTTGATAATCCGAGGGTTTCCTTAAATATAACCCGCACTTGCACAAGTTTACTCCAACATCGACCGCATAAAATTCATGGTTGCCGCACTGGCGGCATCTCAGTTTCTTCATTATCTCTACCTCCCAATCTTAGGTATTGTGTATATACCCGCGTTCGCTTTGTTTGTAACCATAAAAAAATAGGTTTCATTTTGTGCAGCAGCGGTTATACACCAAATACAAGGTCAAGCAGACCTACTAACCCTTGAGGAGGAATGAAAATGGCTTATGTAAAAGTAGTAGAAAACGGCGTGGCTGCAAGAAAGGAAATCGAGCAATTTATCATCCAAGGGTACACAAAAGAGGAAATTTATTTATTGGCCCATGATGAAAAGCGCTCGGAGGACTTATCAGATTCTCTTGAGATAAACAATATCGGGGTGGCGGAGCAGGGTGTTCTGGACTCCCTCGCTAATGTGTTCCGCTCACGCGGGGAGGAACTTCGCTCGAAGTTACAATCACTAGGTATCCCTTCAGGAGAGGCCGAATTATATGAAGAACAGCTGGATCGTGGAAAAGTAGTAGTCGTAGCTGCAAAATCCGCTTAATAGAAAGACAAGGAGGAGACAAAGGATGAAAGTGTCTAATCAAAGTCTAGATCGTTTATTGGGTAATCGTAAAACCGTGCGGCACAACTTTAGCAGGGAATCTGAAATAGATCCTTACTTTGAAAATCCAATTATCCATCAACAGATACAGGGAGACAAGGTTTATGTGCCACTTAATTTAACACGAGTATGGAACGCTATATAAGAATAAACAGAATGAACTGCCTAAACCCGGATCTATGATTGTAACTGGGTTTAGGCAGTTAAACTGTGAACTCATATTTTTTAAAAATTCTAAATAAAAACAAAATGGTAACTTTTAGCATTTATTCCCGACAGTGTGATAGAATATTCACAGTGTTTCTAAAAGAGAGGGAATTATAATGGAAGATTTTGGCCAAATTGCGTTAGTTAGTATCCTGTCACATTTGATTTTTATTGGTATTTCCTGGTGGGCTTTGCAAGCCATTCGGTTGGACAAAGTGCTAAAACCAAACCATATCATGCAGGCTCGATTACTGTACATATTGTTGGCCATTGTGATCGGCTCCATTGTTAGTAACTTTTTCCTAGACTATCTACAATGGTCGCGGCAGCTGCCATTAATATTGGAGTAAATAGAATTGGAAAAAATTTAGGTCCTCGTACATGTTCCCATTTTAGAGGAAATTGAGTACAATCAAGTTTGTGTGGAAATTAACAAACGAACATGAGCTTGTTCATAACAAGTTTTTTATATTGCTCAAACGTAAACAAGGTTAGCGATTTCGGAGTTGTCAAAAAGTGACGACAATTCCCAAGTATGCTCCCTCTACCATTGGAAACAATGGTAGTAAGGGGGAGAAGAGACAATGAAAAAGAATCGTGAGACGTATTTATATTTGATGATCATGTTTAGTTTTTGTTTGGTTGTTATTGGGATGAAAACGGAGGCAGGCATCGGTCTGAAACCAGTTCTTGCAGAAAAAACCGACGGCGGCAGCCATTCTTTTTTTCAAAAACAAAAGGAAACTGGCGCTCCCATTCAGGACTTAGCAAAATTAACCGAAGGACTTAAAACCGAAAATATTTTGCTTCAGGAATGGACATATTATGCAAGAGAACAAGTAACAGACTTAAAAAGTGAACAAGAGGTAAGAGAATACGCAGAGCAACTGAAGAAAAAGTTTCCCGAATGGCAGTGGACGGAGAAAAACACCGCAGAATCATGGGAACTGACAGCAGTATCTCCAACATCGAACCACCACACTGAAATGCTTCAAATCATGGCAACCCACACAAAACAACCACTTACTGCGTATACTGTTTATCGAGTCAGTGGAAAACAGTGGAACGAGGCCTCTGAAGCCTTTTTCAAATCACCGGAATTTGAAAATAGGCATTCTGACATATTTCGAGAAAAACCTACAGTTTTTGCTTGTGTGAAAGGGCTTTACAGTGATACGATTGATAGGGCTTTACCAGAGACTGCTAAAAAACTGCTATCTGGGTTCAAAGCAACTGAAATCGAAGCGTTAAAAGAGGAGACGTTCATGTCAGTATCGGCCGCATCCCCTTTGTTTTTTGACTCAATAGATACGAAGAACGAAAACATGAACCTGCAAATTGGATTACGCTCCGAAGGATTGGGCGGAAAGACTACCGTTGTAGTTGGCACACCTATCATTACGATTGAATATTAATATAGAGAAAATGGACGCGGAGGGGAATACTCTTGGAAAAGATCATCGTCCGCGGCGGAAAAAGGCTTACGGGAACGGTTAAAGTAGAAGGCGCAAAAAATGCCGTCCTGCCTGTTATCGCTGCAACATTATTAGCAAGTGATGGAAAAAGTGTAATTTATGATGTACCTACACTCTCCGATGTATACACAATAAATGAAGTCTTACGTTATCTAAACGCAGACGTAGCTTTTAATCATAACACTGTTGTTGTTGATGCATCTAGAGTGTTACGTGATGAAGCGCCGTTCGAATATGTTCGAAAAATGCGCGCGTCAGTACTTGTAATGGGATCATTATTGGCTCGAAACGGGCGTGCCCGTGTTGCCTTACCAGGCGGCTGTGCCATTGGATCTCGACCGATCGACCAACATTTAAAAGGCTTTGAAGCCATGGGTGCAACGGTCAAGGTAGGCAATGGCTTTATTGAAGCGGAAGTAAATGGCCGCTTGCGTGGAGCAAAAATCTATCTGGACTTCCCAAGTGTTGGAGCAACGGAAAACATTATGATGGCCGCTTCTCTTGCAAAGGGAACCACCATCATAGAGAATGCTGCAAAAGAACCGGAAATTGTGGACTTGGCAAACTTCTTGAATAAAATGGGCGCCAAAGTGAAAGGTGCCGGCACTGGCACAATTCGCATTGAAGGCGTTGATGTATTATTTGGTGTGGAACACACGATTATTCCGGACCGGATTGAAGCAGGTACCTTCATGGTGGCTGCAGCGATTACCGGTGGAAATGTCCTTGTTCGCGGGGCAGTTCCGGAACATCTTTCTTCATTGATAGCGAAAATGGAGGAGATGGGTGTCACGATTATCGAGGAAGAAGATGGCGTTCGCGTCATTGGACCGGATCGCTTGAAAGCTGTTGATATCAAAACGATGCCGCATCCAGGCTTCCCAACCGATATGCAATCGCAGATGATGGCCTTATTGCTTCGGGCACAAGGCACCTCGATGATTACCGAAACGGTATTTGAAAATCGGTTCATGCACGTGGAAGAGTTCCGTCGCATGAATGCCGAGATTAAAATTGAAGGACGTTCGGTCATTCTAAATGGTCCTTCAAATCTACAGGGCGCTGAGGTTTCAGCTACGGATCTGCGCGCTGCGGCTGCCTTGATTTTAACTGGGCTAGTTGCTGAAGGTGTGACACGCGTTACTGAGCTCAAACACTTAGACCGCGGTTATGTGAATTTCCATGAAAAGCTAGCCGCTTTAGGTGCTGATATCGAGCGCGTGAATGAGCAAGATGAAGACCATTTCATCGATATGCCAAAATACGTATCAGACATGAACGCTTAATTTTAGTAATAGATATGAATACAACCAAAGCAACGGGGCCTGGTAAACGGGTCCTGTTTTTATTTGTTGTTTTTTCGTACATGTATGTGCGCTTTTCCCTATTTACTTTATTATTATGCTGATTTTCACTTAAATCTGACTTAAGTTCTCTATGAAATTTATGTAATAAATGCTTGTCCGCCTCCATATGTTTTAAAGAGACGTACAACCGGCCTGACGAAGGCTCGGATGTAAAATGACAAACTGGAGGCACATTCATGAAAAAATTCAATCCACTCATCGTAGCAGCTGCATTTCTTTTTGCCTTAACGTTGATTATCCCCGCCATCCTGGTGCTCCCGTTCTCTGACCACAAAGCGAGCGGAAAACTAGGCGAGAACCTGACGAAGGCCCCCGCCAATGTTTCCACCACTCCTTCCAAGGACGCAGCAGTAGAAGTGGCTGTGTTCCGCTCCGCTCAAAAATCAATTGAAAAAGTGGATATGGAGAATTACTTGGTTGGCGTTGTGGCAGCTGAAATGCCGGCAGACTTCAATGAAGAAGCACTCAAGGCCCAAGCACTGACAGCGAGAACTTACATAGTGAACCGGTTAATCAACAAGGACACGATGGGCGCCCCGGAAGGCTCTCAGGTGACCGATACGCAAATCCATCAAGTCTACATGAACGATGCTGAGCAGCGCGCGAAATGGGGAACCGATTATGATTGGAAGAAGAAAAAGATTATCGAAGCGGTACGATCGACAAGCGGACAAATTTTAACCTACGAAGGCAAACCGATTAACGCGTTGTTCTTTTCCACCAGCAATGGGTTTACCGAGAATTCCGAGGATTATTGGTCCGGCAGCTTTCCTTATCTAAAAAGTGTCGCAAGCCCGTGGGATAAAAATTCGCCAAAGTTCAATAACCAAAAAGTGTTGACGGTGAAGGAGTTTGAGTCACGGTTGGGTGTCAAAATTGGCTCAAGCAATAAGATTGGCGAGATTACGGAACGGACGGCAGGCAAACGGGTGGCCAAGGTGAATTTTAGTGGAAAAGTCTTAACAGGCAGAGATATCCGGGAAAAATTGGATCTGAAGTCATCTGACTTTTCGTGGCAGCGCAAGGGCGACAATATTGTGATTACCACCAAAGGCTTCGGACATGGGGTGGGCATGAGCCAGTACGGCGCCAACGGCATGGCTGAGGAAGGCAAATCCTATCAGGATATTGTGAAATACTATTATAAAGGCGTGGAGGTCACGGTAGCAGACAGTATGCTAGCCACGATCACAGCGCAAAAATAGATTGGTTGGATGAGAGAAGCCAGGCCCTAGTATGGGTCTGGCTTTTGTGTACTTCTGACCTATTGATTTGGCTGGGAGAAAGTTGAATAATTATAATATTATCATAATTGTAAACGTTTACCACAAAGAGGGGGATTCGATGAAAGAGGAGAGACCACTTCACACGCCACCAGTTGTAGTAAAAAGGACTTCGATTATTGGACCGGGCTTGATTGTTGCTGCGACAGGGGTAGGTGCAGGTGACTTAGTGGCCGCCCTAGTGGCAGGGACCAATTATGGGTTAGTGTTTCTTTGGGCGATTGTGATTGGGGCGATTTTAAAATTTGCCTTAAATGAAGGGGTAGGCCGCTGGCATTTAGCGAGCGGAAAGACCATATTAGAAGGCTGGCATTTGATGGGGAAATGGGCCACTGGCTATTTTGGGGTGTACTCGGTGATTTGGGGATTTGTTTATGGCGCAGCGGGAACAGCTTCTTGTGCGTTGGCCGCATCGGCCTTATTTCCCCAGTTGTCGTTGACGGCATGGGCAATTATCCATGGAATATTGGGCCTGGTATTGGTGTGGTCTGGGCAATATAAACGGTTTGAACATGTTATGAATGTGTTGATTGGGATAATGTTTATTACGGTGGTGGGTTCGGCTATCATAGTGTTGCCACAGCTGGGGGACGTGGTGGGGACGGCGGTGCCGACGCTGCCAAAAGGCTCATTGATTTATGCACTCGGGTTGATTGGCGGTGTGGGCGGCTCGTTGACGATGGCGTCTTATGGCTACTGGCTGGAGGAGAATAAGTGGAAGGGGCCGTCGTTTATTTCAGCGGTTCGCTACGATTCAGCGGTTGCCTATATTGTGACGGCTCTGTTTACGGTCTCGCTGCTGGTTTTGGGTGCGGGGTTGTTGTTTGGAACGGATGTGACGATTAGCGGGGAGAAGGGGTTAGTGGATTTTGCCGGTATTTTGGGGAATGAGCTGCATCCCGCGGTCCGGTATTTGTTTTTAGTAGGATTTTGGGCGGCTTCGTTTACGTCAGTGCTGGGTGTTTGGAATGGGGTTCCGTATTTGTTTGCGGATTTTATCCGGACGGTCCGGCATCAGGATATTCCGAATGAGCAATTGAGTCGTTCGAAGGCGTATCGGTTCTATGTATTGTGGCTGACGTTCCCGCCGATGTTGCTGCATATTATTGGTAAGCCGGTGGCGCTGATTATTGCCTACGGTGCATTAGGAGCCATCTTTATGCCGTTTCTGGCGATTACGTTGCTGTATCTGTTAAACAAGAAGAAATACGTTGGAACGGTCGACCGCCGGCAGTGGGTATCGAATCTCGGGCTCGGGGTCAGCATTCTGCTGTTTGTTGTTTTGGCGGTGAATGAATTGATGGGGCTGTTTTGATGGAGTGAAGCAGGGGTGAAACAGGGGGAGGGTTCTCCTGTCTCATTTTTTTATAGGGGGATTGTGGTGTGCCGGTAAATAGGGAGATCTGGTTGATAAGGGTCGGGATTTGCCGGTAAAAATGTGAACTTCGCCGGTAAACGGGTTCGAAGTGCCGGTAAATAAAAAAAGCTCGCTTAAAAGAACAAGTTAGGAAGAGAAATACCGTAGTACAGAACAGTTGCTAGTAAGAAAATGGAAAACAATGACCCAGCCAGGCTCTGGCCTGGCACTTTTTATATGAAGTGCCGGTAAAGTGGTGAGAGTGGTTGATAAGAGGTGGGAAAGTGCCGGTAAACTTGTGAACTTTGCCGGTAAACGGGTCCGAAGTGCCGGTAAATAAAAAAAGCTCGCTTAAAAGAACAAGTTAGGAAGAGAAATACGTTGTACAGAACGGCTGCAAGTAAGAAAATGGAGAACAATGACCCAGCCAGGCTCTGGCCTGGCCTTTTTTATATGAAGTGCCGGTAAAGTGGTAAGAGTGGTTGATAAGAGGTGGGAAAGTGCCAGTAAAAATGTGAACTTTGCCGGTAAAAGGGTTCGAAGTGCCGGTAAATAAAAAAGCTCGCTTAAAAGAACAAGTTAGGAAGAGAAATACCGTAGTACAGAACAGTTGCTAGTAAGAAAATGGAAAACAATGACCCAGCCAGGCTCTGGCCTGGCCTTTTTTATATGAAGTGCCGGTAAAGTGGTGAGAGTGGTTGATAATAGATAGGAAAGGGCAGGTAAAAATGTGAACTTTGCCGGTAAAAGGGTCCAGAGTACCGTTTGCACCCCATCGCCATCCTCAGCATCCTGAAAGAGTTCAAAAAAGTGTAACAAATCTAGCTGATTCCAAATAGGATTAGTAGAGCTTCAAGAAGAATATAGTAGAAAAAATGAAAGGATGATGCCATTTTGCCATCATTGTTTGCAAAGGAATGCCAGAAATCGCTCCGCCTCCAAAAATTCGAAGCCCTAATCCCCAGAATTCCCTCCAATCATCCTGTACTCCCCGAGGTAATGGCAGAATACAAAAAATGGCTTGCTGGCTATAAAGGTGAAAAATCACTAGTCTTCTATCTCAGCATGCTCCCCGAAACCAAATACACCATTTTCCACGACCTCCGCCTCAAACTTGGCAATTACTTTTTCCAAATCGACTATTTAATCCTTTGTTCCTCTTTCGCACTAGTCCTTGAAGTCAAAAACCGATCAGGAGAGTATTTTTTTGAAAAAGCCCTCAATCAGACCACGATTACAAATAACGGAACCACGGAACGAATAAAAAACCCAGTCACGCAAGCCCGGCTTCAGGCGGCCAAACTGACCAGGTGGCTCCAGGAACACTATTGTGCAAAACTGCCAATTGCTTTCCTGTTCGTCAATGCCAACGATAAGGCAACCATAAAATTTGCCCCTGGCACGGAACAACTGCAGCGCAACATGTGTAACAGTGAATGTCTACTGGAAAAAATAAGCCAAATCCAGAGCCAGTATAAAGAAGATATCTTAGATGTAAAAGAACTCAAAAAAATTAGGCGCCTACTCATAACAAGCCATACACCCCATGACCCCGACCTGCTAAAACAATTTAACCTTACCGAAAACGACCTTCTCCCAGGTGTCCAATGTCCGGTATGCGAACACTTGCCTATGAGATATGAACGCGGCATCTGGAACTGCCTCAATTGCAAAACTACTTCTAAAACAGCACACGTCAAAACCATCCATGACCATTTTCTTTTAATCAAACCCACCATCACAAATGGTGAACTTAGACAATGGCTCTGTATTAACTCTTCCAGAACAGCAAACCGAATTTTTCACTCGATGGAGTTAGCCTACTCAGGAACCTTCAAAAACAGAGTGTACTTTTATAAAAATAAAACCACTGCAGCAAAAGCTACAGTGATTTTTCCGCACGTCTGAGTAAATTTCGTACCCCATTAAATTTTCCTTTAAAAAGTGCCCCACTCACAAAATAATAGCAAACCGCGATTCCGGTGAAATCCTTCACCAGATCAAACCAGGAAGCGGAACGGTAGGGATAGAACGATTGGTGGATTTCGTCACTGATGCCATAGAGGCCGGCAAACACGGCGCAGGCCACATTCAGGGCCGGTGTAAACCCGCGGCGGCGCGTCAGCATCGCCAAGACTAGCAGCACGTACAAAATCGCAAACTCTATTAAATGCAAGGATTCCTTAATCGTATGGTCAATGGTAGAATCGGGCAGCTCGACGAACTTGTCGGCGGGAAAGCTCGATTGGATAAAAACAATCGCCATATAAACCAATGGCAAGACGCGCAAAACCCACTTCATAAAAAAAACTCCTCCAAACTATGAATAAAAACCTAATCATTGTAGAAAAATAAAAATTTTTTCAGACTAGTGTATATAATTCTACTTATCTGTTCAGAATGATTGCTGAGGTGATGAAAATGAGAGAGGAAGAAAACAAACGATCTTCTCAAAGTTCCAGTGTAAAACGCTTTTTCAAAAAGCGTTGGGTATTTCCAGCCATTTATATCGCAAGTGCAGCAATCATTCTAACCGGTGTTCTTTGGTACCAAAGCAGTGCGGGAGACTCAGACAAATATAGCTATAAGTCTTCTGACCTGACAGGTAAAAAGAATCAAACGCCGGCAGTCGAAGTCAACTCAGCATTAGAAAATGTGAAGATGCCAGTGGCCAATGCAAAGAATGCTGAAATCAAAACCAAATTCTATGATTTCAACGCCAAAGCAGAAGACCAAGAAGCAGCACTAGTATTTTACAATAACACCTACCAGCCAAACACCGGTATTGATATTACCGTGAAGGGCGGAGAAACTTTTGATGTAACTGCATCTTTATCCGGAACGGTTACTCGTGTCGAAGAAGATGCCATTCTTGGAAACGTCATTGAAATCGAACACGACAATGGTATTGTAACACAATATCAATCCGTGAAAGACATAAAAGTAAAAGCTGGCGAAGAAGTTAAACAAGGTGATGTGCTTGCCAAGGCTGGGCAAAGCTTGTTCAATGAAAAAGCTGGAACACACGTCCATTTTGAAATCCGTAAAGATGGCGTCGCGGTGAATCCATCCGACTATTTCAACAAACCGCTAAACACTTTACAAGAAGATAAGCAATCCGAATCAGTGGATACGCCAAAAGCCAAGGAAGATCAGCAAAAAATTGACGACTCCCAAGGCGCAGAAGATGATCCCGCCGCTGACACTGAATCAGACGATGACTCAACTGACAGCAAAACAGGTGACGACTCAACTGACAGCAATTCCGGCGACCAACCATCCAATGATGGACAATCCACCAACAAAAGCAAAAACTCATAATAAAAAGTAGCAAAGGGGAAGGGGATCACTTTCCTCTTTTTTTTATGCAGCAGGGTCCAATGGGACGGTTCATAGTGAGAAGCATCCGCTCCCGAAATAGCCCATCCGTCCTATAGTAAAATCGGTGCTTGTATTTGGCAGGATGTGGTATGATGGAAGGGATAAGGAGGGGGTTAGATTGAAAAAACTGGTTGGGGTCGTGCTTTTGCTTGTGCTGGGGCTGTTCATTACAGGCTGCAACAAAAAAGAAACCACACCTCAAGAACGATTCTCCGAATACATAGAACTATGGAACAAGCAAAAGTTCGATAAGATGTATGATTACCTTTCTAACGATGCCAAAAAGACAATCTCCAAAGAAGACTTCACCAATCGCTATCAAAAAATTTATGATGATCTGGAAATAACGGATCTAAAAGTTTCATTTAAACAGCCAAAAGAAGACGATCAGGCCAAAAAGGAACAGGCCCACTATTCTTTTTCTGCCAAAATGGCTAGTATCGCAGGTCCGATTCAATTCAGCCACAAAGCCAACTTAACTAAAGAAGGCAAGGATGACAAAGAAAACTGGTATGTCGACTGGAATACCGGATTTATTTTTCCACAGCTGAAGGAAGGCGATAAAATTGGCTTGAGCACGGTCGCACCGAAGCGGGGCGAAATTGTTGACCGCAACGGCACGGGGCTCGCTGTGAACGGCCAGGCTTACGAGGTCGGGGTGAAGGCCGGAGAGCTGGCAGCGCCAATCAAGGAGCAGCTAGCTTCACTGTTAAAAATAACGCCAGAGCAAATCGATAAAGCGCTCAGCGCCAGCTGGGTGAAACCGGGCATGTTTGTGCCGCTCAAAAAGGTGCCGATGGACGACCAGGAGCGGATTGCTCAGTTAATTGCTCTTGAGCCGGTCCAAACACGCAAGGTCGAGGCCCGGATTTATCCATATAAAGAGGCTGCGGCCCAGCTAATTGGCTACGTCGGCTCGATTACAGCGGACGATCTGGAAAAATTGAAAGACAAGGGCTACACAAGCTCCGACGTCATTGGAAAACGCGGTCTGGAACAAGTGCTGGATGAGCAGCTGAAAGGACAAACCGGCGTCAAAATTCTCATTAAAAAGAAGGATGGCGGCGAAGAAGTGCTGGCTGAGAAGCCGGTCGTCGATGGAAAAACCGTCAAGCTGACAATTGACGCTGGCTTGCAGTCCATGATGTTCAACGAGATGGGCGGCGAGGCAGGAACGGCTGCGGCGCTGCAGCCAACTACAGGGGAAACCTTGGCACTGGTTAGCAGTCCTTCGTTTGATCCAAATCTGGCTACCTTAGGCATGTCATCGGAAGAGTGGAAAGCACTGCAGGATGATGCACGCCAGCCGTTGCTTACCCGATTTAAGATGGGATTTGCGCCAGGTTCTGTGATGAAGGCGATCACGGCCTCGGTGGCACTCGATAATGGTACGATTACGCCGGAGGAAGGCGTGGAAATTAAAGATAAACAATGGCAAAAAGACAGTTCGTGGGGCGGCTACTATGTGACGCGTGTTCACGTGGGCAGTCCCATCAATTTGGAAAAAGCCTTTATCTACTCAGACAACATTTATTTTGCTCAGGCGGCTTTAAAAATGGGCAAGCAGAATTTTACTGAGGGGCTGAAAAAATTCGGTTTTGAAACCAAGATGGACTATCCGTACCCGCTCGATGAGTCAAAGATTGGAGACCTTGGCAGCGAGATCGCGCTGGCTGATTCTGGTTATGGTCAGGGGCAAATTCAGATGAGTGTGGTGCATTTGTTGTCGGCCTATACGCCATTTGTCAATGGTGGCAATATGATAAAACCAATTTTATTGGATGAAGAGAAGCGCAGTCAGGTGTGGAAGGAAGCGGTGGTGAAACCAGACCATGCAGCACTCATTGCGGCTGATTTGCGGAAGGTTGTGTCGGACCCCGATGGAACGGCCCATACCGCGGAAATCCCAGGATATCCGTTAGCTGGTAAGACTGGTACGGCGGAATTTAAGCAAAAACAAGGGGAAAAGGGTAAAGAGAACGGCTGGTTTATCGGCTTTAACCCGGATTCACCGGATTTGATGATTGCGATGATGTTGGAAGGTAACGGATCATCGGTTGCGGTGAATAAAGTGAAGAACGTATTTATGAATAGGAAGTAAGGAAAAGCACCAGGCGTGGTGCTTTTTTGCTGTTTGAAGCCTGGTAAAGAGCTGTTTTAAATTACCGGCGATTCGGACTAGATTACCAGCGGAGTTCACAAAAATACCGGCAAAGTTCACAAGTTTACCGGCACAATTTGTCCTTTTATCAACCGTTCTATCCGAAATACCGGCAAACGATCCTCCTTTGCCATATAACCGGGTTGGTTGGGGAGTAGTGGCAGCTGGCTTTGGAAAAAGGATTGTTCTGTAAAGAGGGGAATATCACGCTCTATTTGTTCTTTAAATTGAGCAATTTTAAATTACCGGCGCTTCGGACTAGATTACCAGCGGAGTTCACAAAAATACCGGCAAAGTTCACAAGTTTACCGGCACAACTCAGCCTTCTATCAACCATTCCATCCGAAATACCGGCGCACGATCCCCCCTGTGCCATATAACCGGGTTGGTTGGGGAGTGGCAGCTGGCTTTGGGAATAGGATTGTTCTGTAAAGAGGGGAATATCACGCTCTATTTGTCCTTTAAATTGAGCAATTTTAAATTACCGGCGCTTCGGACTAGATTATCGGCGGAGTTCACAAAAATACCGGCAAAGTTCACAAGTTTACCGGCACAAATGGTCCTTTTACCAACCACTCCACCCGAAATACCAGCACACGAACTCTCTGTGTCATATAACCAGGTTGGTTGGAGAGAGGCCAACTGGCTTTGGGAATAGGATTGTTCTGTAAAGAGGGGAATATCACGCTCTATTTGTTCTTTAAATAGAGCAATTTTAGATTACCGGCGCTTCGGACTAGTTTACCGGCAAAGTTCACAAGTTTACCGGCACAATACGTCCTTTTATCAACCGTTCCATCCGAAATACCGGCGCACGAGCCCCTTGTGCCATATAAACGGGTTGGTTGGGGAGTGGCAGCTGGCTTTGGGAATAGGATTGTTCCATAAAAAGGGAATAATCACGCTCTATTTGTTCTTTAAATAGAGCTATTTTAACTTACCGGCGCTTCGGACTAGTTTACCGGCAAAGTTCACAGGGTTACCGGCACAATACGGCTTTTTATCAACCATTCCACCCGAAATACCGGCACACGAGCCGCATGTGCCAAATAACTAGGTTGGCTGGGGAGTGGCAGCAGGCTTTGGGAATAGGATTGTTCTGTAAAGAGGGGAATATCACGCTCTATTTGTTCTTTAAATTGAGCAATTTTAACTTACCGGCGCTTCGGACTAGATTACCGGCGGAGTACACAAAAATACCGGCAAAGCCCACAAGTTTACCGGCACAATTCAACCTTTTATCAACCATTCCACCCGAAATACTGGCACAAGCCGAGCTCCTACCCAGCAATCCTATAAGAAACCTAGCCCCAAGCCAAGCTAAACCAAATCCTCAAACTGTTCCACGGACGGTTCCCATTGATATTTCCCCAAATCAATGACCCCGCCGAGCCCGATTTCTACCCCTTCCGCCTCCAGCGACAACCGCTGCTCTTGATACGAATCATCCTCCTGGAGCGCAATTTGCCCTTTGGCGTTAATGACGCGATGCCAAGGCAGATGGTATTTCCAGCTCATCGAATGCAGCACTCGCACCACCTGACGCGCTGCACGCGGACTTCCCGCCAGCTTAGCAATCTGGCCATAGGTCATCACTTTGCCCTCGGGAATATGTTGAATAATCTTTACTACTTTCTCCGTAAAAGGTGTCACAGCTCAAAATCCCTTCTAAAACTAATTTCTTTCCATTCATAATAACAAAATTATATAATAATTTTAAAAAATCAGAGGAGAAACAACTATGAAAACACTTCTATTAACTGGATTTGAACCATTTCTTGACTTTCCCATCAACCCAACAGAAAAAATCGTCAAAGAACTGGACGGGCAGACCATCGGGGACTACCAAATCAAAGGCTTGCTCTTACCGGTTACATACGATGAAGCTGGTCAGCGCGTGTTAGACGCAGTCAACCAAATCAACCCGGACGCCGTCATCTCACTCGGTCTCGCTGGCGGCAGAGAAAACATTACACCGGAACGCATTGCCATCAACTGCCGTGACGGTGCACCAGACAACAAAGGTGTCATCCTAAATGATGCTCCCATTTACGAAGACGGCCCAGCAGGTTATTTTTCCAAACTGCCAATTAGAAAATTCGTCGAAACCCTGAAGGAACATGGTTATCCTGCTGAAATTTCGAACACTGCCGGAACCTACCTATGCAACAACGTGATGTATACGGTCTTGCATGCATTAAAGGACAAAAACGTGCCAGCAGGATTCGTCCATATCCCGGCTTCCCATGAATTGGCGGTTAACCAGAAAAAAAGGATCCCTTCCTGGTCGAGCCGTGACCTGCTGGAAGCGGTGAAAATTATGATAAATGTCCTGGATTGAGAAACGGTCATAGGACTTTTTATCCGACAAATTTCTCGGGAAATAACTCAAGCGGCCAAGCTATTTCCAAGCCAAACCCTATCCCAGCAACGATCTTAAGGCGAAACAAGAAAATGTCGAAAAATCAAATGGTGTCTGATTTTTCAAAAAAATAACAGAATAACTTGTCCCGATTGCGAAATTTGTGCATATTCCCTTATCCAAGCTAATACAATGTACCAAACCTTTATACAAAGAGAGTGTTTGAGGTGAGGTATCGTTTGAAGTTAACGGGGATCCAGCCGGGGACATGATTATTCATCGTATGATCAGAAAGATACACTTTCTGCCGTGAGGCGTTGCAGCAACCAGCCTTGCGGAAGCAGCATTTCGTCGAAGTGATAAGCGGGTCTCATTTCACACTACTCACATCCAATTTAGGGAGGGCGAGAGTGTGCACGATTACATCAAAGAGAGGACTATCAAGATTGGAAAGTATATCGTGGAGACGAGGAAAACAGTTCGCGTCATTGCGAAAGAGTTTGGCGTATCCAAAAGTACAGTCCATAAGGATTTGACCGAGAGACTACCTGAGATTAATCCTGAGCTTGCAAACGAGGTAAAAGAAATATTAGACTACCATAAATCGATTCGTCATT
The DNA here is from genome assembly GCF_000612665.1 of Neobacillus dielmonensis. Taxonomy (GTDB): domain Bacteria; phylum Bacillota; class Bacilli; order Bacillales; family Cytobacillaceae; genus Neobacillus; species Neobacillus dielmonensis. The sequence goes on along the minus strand of NZ_HG942082.1, from coordinate 43,927 downwards.
TACGGGGCGGCGAGGCGACAAAGATGAAATATCAAAAAGAAGAAAAAGAAGGGGAGGCTGTGAAGTAAGCTCACAACCAATTGGAACCGAAATAAACAAGTTAGTTCTCTAAATCCCTTTTTTTCGACGGATTTCCACAAAAAATTCCATCATATTGTTATGGATATTGGATGGAGTATGGTAGAATAGAAAATTAGGAAATGATAGGAATCCGTCTTGAGGAGGAAAGGATAGAGAATGTTTGCAAGGGATATAGGGATTGATTTAGGAACGGCCAACGTACTGATCCATGTAAAAGGCCGTGGCATTGTATTGAATGAGCCGTCTGTGGTTGCCATTGATAAAAATACCAATCGAGTACTGGCCGTCGGCGAAGAAGCTCGCCGGATGGTGGGACGTACTCCTGGAAACATTGTGGCAATTCGTCCATTGAAGGATGGCGTCATTGCTGATTTCGACGTAACAGAAGCCATGTTAAAACATTTTATTAATAAACTGAACGTAAAAGGCTTTTTATCCAAGCCGCGCATCTTGATTTGCTGCCCAACGAACATCACAAGTGTCGAGCAAAAAGCAATCAGGGAAGCTGCTGAGAAAAGCGGCGGGAAAAAAGTTTACCTAGAAGAAGAGCCAAAAGTAGCAGCAATCGGCGCTGGGATGGACATCTTCCAGCCAAGCGGAAATATGGTAGTAGACATCGGGGGAGGAACGACAGATGTGGCCGTATTGTCTATGGGCGATATCGTGACTTCTTCCTCCATTAAAATGGCCGGCGACAAGTTTGATATGGAAATTCTGAACCACATTAAGCGCGAATACAAGCTGTTGATTGGGGAACGTACTGCGGAAAATATTAAAATCAACATCGCAACTGTATTCCCTGGGTCCCGTTCAGAAGAAATGGAAATTCGCGGACGCGACATGGTGAGCGGTCTTCCACGTACGATTACGGTTCGTTCGGAAGAAATAGAGGCAGCCTTGCGCGAATCAGTTTCTGTGATTGTTCAAGCAGCAAAAAGCGTTCTTGAGCGCACACCACCAGAACTTTCTGCCGACATCATTGACCGTGGCGTCATTCTAACAGGCGGCGGAGCTTTACTGCACGGCATTGATATGCTTCTTGCTGAAGAGTTGAAAGTACCCGTACTGGTTGCTGAAAACCCAATGGATTGCGTTGCCATCGGTACAGGCGTTATGCTGGATAATATCGATCGGATTCCGGGTCGGAAATTAGGATGATTTTTTAAAAAAAAAATAATGTGGCATGCGTGCGCCCTTGAAGGTGGTATGACGTCATACTACTGAGTTGGGTATTAAGTCCAATGAATAAAGGCATGGACAAGCCTTGTTCGTTGGACTTTTTTATGTGGAATTTCCCCCTTTTGCGCTGATTTTTTACATTGTTTTACTATTTCCTATAAAAAAATAATGTGTAATGGTGAATAATTTCTTATAATAGAATAAATGCTCGACAAAAATTTATGGAGTATTGGTTATAATATGGATAACTCACCTCGACTTATCTCTTCGGAGTCCAGGTTAAAGGGGAATTAATATGTCTATAGATAATATAAATCAAGAGCGGATTGCCACGCGGGAAGAATATAAACGAATCAAAGAATCCGAGGTACCGGCTGCGAAGGAAAGAGGAGAAGGGCAGCAAACCGAGGCTGCTGCAAAAAAGCGGCCAAAAGAACGGGTCCGAATTCGCATGATACCGATTTGGCTGCGGTTAGTTCTGTTAGTGGTGTTTACGGTGGTCAGTTTAATCGCTGGTGCAATCGTCGGCTATAGTGTACTGGGTGATGGAAACGCGGCAGATGTGTTTTCTGGTTCAGCGTGGTCGCATATTCGAGATTTAGTGGAACATAAATAGCGGGAAGGGCGGATTGGCCCTTCCCTTTTGTGTATGAAAAATAGTACAATTAGGAATAATACTTGATATTAGTAGGAGGTACTAATCCTGATGTATGATATTGAACAGATTAAAGAAATTATTCCCCACCGCTACCCATTTTTGCTGGTTGATCGCATTTTAGAAGTAGAAGAAGGGAAACGAGCAGTAGGGATTAAAAATGTCTCGGCCAACGAGGAATTTTTTAATGGGCATTTTCCAGAGTACCCTGTCATGCCCGGTGTGCTAATCGTTGAAGCGCTAGCACAGGTTGGCGCATTCGCAATGTTAATGAAAGAGGAAAATCGCGGCAAGATCGGTTTATTTGCTGGAATCGACGGCTGCCGGTTTAAACGCCAAGTAAAACCCGGAGATCAACTCCGACTCGAAGTTGAAATGACCCGCCTCCGCGGTCCAATCGGCAAAGGCAAAGCCATCGCCACCGTCGACGGCGAAATCGCCTGCGAAGCCGAAATCACCTTCGCCCTAACCGACAAGAAATAATTGTGAGGGACAGGCCCCCACCGCTTTAAAGTGGTGAAGGCCTGTCTTTTTTATTTGTATGTTGGGAAAGTTTTTGCTGTTCTATTTAAGGAAAATGCTGCAGTTTGTCGGATGCAGGTGTTTGGTCGTTATAAAATTCAATTTAACGGGGCGATTTCTATGTGTTTGTTGGGAAATAAATTGAAAGTATCGGAAAAGGTATAAAATATCGTTAAATTTCATAGAATAATAGGTTAAAAGAACTAGGTTTATAATGACCTGTTTAGATTTTTGTGATAAAAGACCTATTTTCGGTGTTGTATGGTAATTCTAAAGTATTATTTACAATTTTTCGAATCTTCTCTAAACTACATTATGCTACGTTCTTTTAGTAGAACAAAATGTAAGAGGGGGTTTAAACTTAATGAAAAAGAGAAAATCATTAAAAGTTTTATCCAGCGTTGCGGCTAGCACAATGGTTGCTTCGGCACTATTTGCAGGTACGGTTGCCGGAACGACTGCTGCACCCAAATCTGTATCCGCAGCAACACCAACAGTAGAATCAGCACCAATTGATTTAAACGTGGTCGATATTGATCGCTTAGGAAAGGCACTACAACAAAGGGGTCTTGTTTCTAAGAACGCCACTGCAGCAGAAGTAACCAAGGCAGCAAAAGACTATATTAAGAAAAAACAGGGCGGACAAGCAGGCAAACCAACTTTGACAAAAGAACAGAAGGAAATGGATAAAAAAGCAACAGATTTCCTTACCAAACAGAAGGACAAGCTTGCTAAACAACTAGAAAAGGGCCACACAAACTTCAAAAAAGGCAAGCCGACTGGTGCAGTGAAAGTAGATTCTGCCAAGCAGGCTGGCTATGATGGCGATGTTCGCGAGGACAAAGTACTCGTTCTATTAGTAGAATATGCTGACTTCAAGCATAACCAAATTGAGCAAGACCCAGGATATATGTGGTCAGATGATTTCAGCAAAGAGCATTATGAGAAAATGCTGTTTGGCGATGAAGATTTCACCTTATTTAATGGAGATAAAGTAAAAACTTTTAAACAATACTATGAAGAACAGTCTGGTGGAAGCTATACCGTCGACGGAACTGTTACGGATTGGTTATCTGTGCCAGGAAATGCTGTGGATTACGGCAGCGATAATCCAACAGGCGGCAATGACAACAAACCTGGAACCAAAGGTCCACGTGGTCTTGTTAAAGATGCCTTAAATGCAGCAGTTGCATCTGGCATTAACTTGGCCGATTTTGATGATTTAGATATCTATGACCTTGATGGTGATGGAAATATTTATGAGCCGGACGGATTGGTTGACCACTTGATGGTGCTTCATGCTGGTGTCGGACAGGAAGCTGGCGGCGGAGCACTAGGTGATGATGCAATCTGGTCACACCGTTGGACACTAAATGGGGTTTACCCAGTTGCCAACACAGAGGCGTCTGTCGATTACTGGGGCGGAAAAATGGCTGCATTTGACTATACCATCGAGCCTGAAGACGGCGCAGTTGGCGTGTTTGCCCACGAATATGGCCATGACTTAGGGGCTCCTGATGAGTATGACACACAATACACTGGCAATGGCGATTCCGTTGCTCAATGGTCGATCATGAGCGGCGGCAGCTGGAGCGGTCATATTGCTGGAACACAGCCACCAAGCTTCTCGCCACAGGTAAAAGAATTCTATCAAAATACAATTGGCGGAAACTGGGCTAATATTACCGAAGTAAACTATGAAGATATCGATAAAAATGGTCTAGCAACAGTTATCGATCAGAGTGTTACGAAATCTAAAAACCCTGGTATTGTAAAAGTAAACCTTCCTGAGAAAAAAGTTCCTGGGATTGCACCAGAGTTTGGCGCAAAATACTATTACAGTACAAAAGGCGATGACCTTGACACGGTACTGGAAACTCCAGTATTTGATTTAACAAATGCAACATCAGCAAAATTCGATTATAAGCAATTCTATGAAGTTGAGACTGATTACGATTACCTATATGTAAAGGCTGTAACGGAAGATGGCAAGAGTGTTACCCTTGATACAATTGGCGATGAAAACACGGCAGGCGGCTTTGAAACTTCCCTAGGCAAATGGGAAGACAAATCTCTTGATTTAACGCCAGTTCTAGGCAAAAAAGTAAAACTAGTATTTAATTATGTAACCGACGGAGGCCTTGCTCCATACGGTTTCGCATTAGACAACCTTCAATTAACCGTGGATGGACAAGTCAAATTCTCTGACGATGCAGAAGGTACACCACAAGTAACACTAGATGGATTCGAAGTATCTGATGGCTGGATTAAAAAGCCTCACTACTACTACCTAGAGTGGAGAAACTATGCTGGTTCCGATATTGCCCTGAAATATTCTCGTGAAGCCGTATATAATACTGGTTTAGTAGTTTGGTATGGTGACGATACATTTACCGATAACTGGGGCGGTGTACACCCAGGAGAAGGATTCTTGAGCGTCGTTGACTCTCATCCAGATGCATTAGTCTTTAACCTAAATGGTAAAGATTCAATACTTCAAACCACTCGCTACCAAGTAGCAGATGCTGCATTCTCGTTAGACAAGACACCAGCATGGTATGTGAACTCACCAACTCGTGGAATTTACGATTACAAAGGCCTTCCAGGCGTAACCGAATTTGATTCCACAAAATCTTACATTAACAATGTGATTCCGGATGCCGGCGTTAAAGTTCCATCTCAGTATCCAATTAAGGTCCAAGTCATCGGCGAAGCAAAAGACAACACTGCAGGAGCCGTTTGGATCCATAAATAAGATTTCAAAAAAGACATCAGGTCTAAGCGCCTGATGTCTTTTATTTTGCGCAAAATCAAAACCTTTATGTTTGCAAAAACTTCCACGAAATAATTTTTTTAGTAAGGGAAAGTTATAATTGCTAGGAAAATTAGATTTGAAAGGAGTTTTTAAGCATGAAGAAAAAGTTGCTTGCCTTGCTGACGGGGACTCTTCTATCTGGAATAATGCTTGTGGGCTGTAACAATGGCGATAATGATACAAATAACAACCTTCGCACACCGCCGCAGCCAACAGTTGATACACCTAATAATAATCGGATCAATAACAATGACTTAGATAGAAACAACAATAATGGTCATATGGACTTGGATAACAATGACAACGTGAACGATGATGGTTTAATCGACAACAATAACGAAAATAATGACATGAATACAGATACCGATAAGGACCCCGCTAAGGACCACAACACACCGCGTGAAGAAATCATCGAGGATGACTTAGACGCAAACGACCGTGACAACAAAGACCGATAAAAAAAGGGACAAATTGCTTGTCCCTTTTCCTATGGCTAAACGCCCAATGTAGTGACCAAAATCATTCCCAAAAAAATAAAGATATAAACTATAAGGGCTAAAATCGTAATCACCCAGCCAAGAACCTTTTTGCCAGTTTGAATGAAATAAATACCCAGAACGATGGCTCCAAAAAACACTCCAAGAATCGCCCACAACCACGGCCGCTTATTATGCTTCGGCGCATCAATCGCCAAAAATACCGCAATAATAATATTGACTAAATATCTAATCTCTAACAACCTCCCCCTACTACATAACCTAAGTATGTCGACAAAAAGTCGAAAAATCAATAAAAATTGCAAAAACTGTATGAAATTAGCAAAAGAGGCGGAGGCAAAAATTCTCTAGTACATTAAAGCAGTGGGGGCCTGTCCCCCACTGCTTTAATGCGGTGCTTTGCTGGGGGACAGGCCCCCATTATGGTTTGGTTACTTTTAGTTTGGGTTTGCTTTGCATTTTTTCTTTGAATTCCAGGAGCAGTGGTTGGCCTTGGAGTCCTTTCTGGAGGAGATCTTCGAGCAGGAGCTCGGAGTAGTCGCTTTTGTTGCGTCGCATTTGGCCTTCGAGCAGGATGCTGATGTGCTGGTCGAATTTCAGTAGTGACACAATGCGGGTTTGGAAATAGGCCGGTACGTTTTCTTTTTTGGTAATCACCACTTCTGCAATCACTTCGCGGTTTTCAGCTTGCATTTGTTTAAAGAAGTCATACAAGGACGAGTCTGTATATGCCTCAATTAGCCAGGTGGAGTGTTCATCTTCCTTGTTGAGGATCAACCCATCTTCCAAGGGAACTTCAACCGAAGTGTCGCCTTCCAATACTTCCAAAGAATACAGCTTAAACGTCTTCATCAACCCGGACCTCCTCTAAGCATTTTCTCAATTATAACATATGTTGGAAAAAGGCAATGTCGAAAAGTATTGGCTGATGCTAAGATACATGTCTTTTTGGAAAAAATAAGCGCCTGATTTGACAAAAAACCCCTTAAAAATTTATTTTTCGCCAAAAAAGCAGCCCTGAATTTCCGAATAACGTAGTTTTACAAAGGGGGCTTCCGAGACTAAGATGGAGTCATCAAACAGAAAAGGAGAGGATATCGTGATTAATCAAGTGACGTTGGTAGGCCGATTAACGAAGGATCCGGAACTGAAACGAACGTCAGAAGGGACAAGTTTCACGTTGATCACCTTGGCGGTAAACCGGAACTTCCGCAATCACAATGGAGAAATTGATACCGACTTTGTTCAGTGCACACTCTGGCGAAGGGCGGCTGAAAACACGGCCCAGTACTGCCGCAAGGGTTCCGTTGTGGGTATCACCGGCCGTCTGCAATCGAGACATTACGACAGAGAAGGAAAACGAACCTATGTAACAGAGGTTGTAGCCGAAACGGTCCGTTTCCTCAGCGGCAAGCCGCATGAAGTGGTCCACGAGCAGCAGCAGGAGCCGAAGAAGGAGGAAACCTCACTTGCCTTTTAACGACCACGATGCCGCTAATTTGGAAATGCTTTTGGAAAGCTTAATCAAAATGGTTGGCAATGCCAACAAAAACGTCGACAGCCTGCAAAAACGCGTCAGTCAGCTGGAATGGCTCATCAAGGAGCAGCATCTAGAGGAACGACACCATAACCCCATGCGATTCTACTCCTAATTATGACCACAAACCGCAATCTTCTGACGAAAATTTAACCCAAACTTGTTGAAATCCCCGCAAAATCTGCCAGTCCTGTAAAGAGAATCAAATATGTCTCCGTTTATGACCTCATTTTGAAAAATTCCGGCCCCTTGGTCCGGAGTTTTTTTTTGTTCGTGATGCTTTGAATAGTGTCAATTGAGCTGGTTTATTTTTACCAGCTCTTTGACGAGGTTTACCGGCAAAGTTCACAAATTTACCAGCAGGAAAGCGACTAGTACCGGCGAGAATCCACCTTTTATCAACCGATTACGCCCTATTACCGGCACATCTCCCTTTGCAGCCAATAAAAATGCCAGGCCGTGGCCTGGCAGGGTCATATTAATTTTGTTTTGATATCAGAAGGGCGTAGTGTTCTGTAAATCGAGCTGTTTTTATTTTACCGGCGAAATGACGAGGTTTACCGGCAAAGTTCAAAATTTACCGGCACAAAATCGATTAGTACTGGCGCGGTTCCACCTTTTATCAACCGATTTCGCCCAATTACCGGCACATCTCCCTTTGCAGCCAATAAAAATGCCAGGCCGTGGCCTGGCAGGGTCATATTAATCTTGTTTTGATCAGAAGGGCGTAGTGTTCTGTAAATCGAGCTGTTTTTTATTTTACCGGCTTTTTGACGAAGATTACCGGCAAAGTTCACATATTTACCGGCAGGAAACAGGTTAATACCAGCGCGAACCAGCCTCTTATCAACCGACATAACCCTATTACCGGCACATCACCTTGGCTGCCTAAAATTATTTTCAAATTAAGGTATAATCCCCAGTGTAAAGGGCACAATAATAGTAAAAACCCCCCTGTTTTTTTAAAAAAGAAGCCGCTGAACTTGTTTCAGCGGCTTCTTTAGCGTTAGAGCTTGTCCTTATGCCGGTTACTCACTTTGATTTGGCTAGCAATCAAATCCACGTAAAAGGCTTTGCGTTTTGGAGACATCAAATGCAGATCGACCAAAGCCTTTTTCAAATCCGGCTCTGCCCTTAGCAAATCCAGAACCATCCCGATATCAGGATCATCCCCATTCTCCTTCAGGACAAAGCCTGGCGCCTCGACATTGGGCAGCAGCTTATCGAGCTCATTGACCAGATACTCTTTTTCTACCTTATATATTTCCGCAAATTGAATCACCGTTTGGTAATTGGGGACACTTCTGCCCGTTTCATAGCGACTAATCGTCGAACGATGCAAATTCATCAATTTGGCCAGCGTCTCCTGAGACCAGTTTTGAAGGTCGCGGAGTTCTCTTAATTTTTCCGATAATGACATCCCAATCACCGCCAATCAAACATTCTGCTTTTACCTTAGCGGCAAAAAATGCTTCATTGGCTAAATGTGCGCGATATGCACAAACCGTCTTGTGAAAATGATGCACAACCAGATAGACCCCACACGATTAGCAGGAAAGAAAATGCTATTGTCGAATAATAATAGGGATTGAAAAATCGTGTCGTTTTTTGGAGGGATGTTATGGAGTGGAACTCGCTGATTTTTATTGGAGAACAGATGAAAGGCGGAGAATGGCGAATAATCAGGCGGCCCAACCCGAATGATTTAGCCTTACTATTATTTCAGTCACCCCAGAGAAACACTACTTATCAAGTTATTCCCCTTAATAATGAGAATTCATGTATTCATTTTTACGATACCAACATCCACATGACCTGTGATAATCAGTCTCTTCAGGTTTTTGTCGAGGACCGTGAACCTGATGAACAACAAGTCATCGATTTACTGACCAGCATTGCCCTCAAAGATGGCAACCGAATTGCCGTCCTGAGAATGTTTCCTAAATGTAAAAACAGGCGGCAAAAACAAAAGCTGACAAGGACTGTATCTGAAGAGAAAGCCCTCTATTAAGACTTCCTCTATGAAACCAACTTTCATAGAATCATTTTTTGTAAAAAATAGCCTTTAATTCGCCAACGAATTTTCCAAAATTGCGCCAGTAAACCCTGTAAATGTCACAGATATGCCATTTATTGGCCGATTTCTGCTGTTTTAATACACATTGTTGTCGGTTTTTAATATTCTTGTAACATAACTGGCATATTGATTTGTTATAAATAGAGTAATAAGGAGGGAGAATAGTTTGCAAAACATAAAACGTATTACTCTCACAGTATTAACTCTTATCTTGTGTGGATCAGGTACTGTTACATACGCGCAAACGAATAGCGACGCCTTACAACAACAGCTAGAGCAGCAACAGAAAATTGTTGAGCAAAAACAAGTAGAAAAGCAAGCTGTTAATCAAGAGATTCAAAACATTCAGCAAGAACTACAGTCCATATATAATGATATAAATTCTAATCAAGCGGAAATGGCAAAGACGCAAAGCAAGATTGACGAGGTCAATCAGCGGATTGAAGCCAAAAAACAAGAAATCGTCGTCCTTGAGGACAAAATTCTCGGCCGCAAAGGTATTATGGAAAAACGGGCCCGAGCGCTTCAGGAAGATGACAATGTCAGCATGATGATTAATCTCTTTTTCGAATCCGATAGCATTTCTGAATTTATTCAGAGAGCCAGTGCAGCGTCGCAGCTGATGGATGCGGATAAAGACATTTTGATAGCGCAAAAAGAAGATCTTCAGAAAATCGAAAATGATAAAAAAGAGATCGACAAACAAGAACAGGTTTTAGAAGAACAACAAACCGTTTTAGCGCAGCAGCAGGCAGAACTAGATAACAACCTGCAAGCAAGACAGCAAAACTTAACTGCCATGCAGGAAAAATACACTCAGATCGAACAACAAATGCAAGTAGCCGAGCAAGAAAAGTCCGGCATTCAGTCACAAATAGCAGAAATTCAAGCGAAAATTGCGCAGCAGCAAGCAGCGCCAAAAGCAACAGCCCCCGTAGCCGCGAGTGCAAACGTTAGTGGTACAGAACTGTATGTAAGCGCTACCGCTTATAGCCATGAGGATTCCGGCTCGATTACAAGATTGGGCTACAATATTAAAGCGAATCCGAACATGAAACTAATCGCAGTCGACCCAGCCGTTATTCCACTTGGAAAAAGAGTATGGGTAGAAGGCTACGGTGAAGCCATTGCCGGAGACACCGGCGGCGCCATCAAAGGCCACAGAATCGATGTCTTAATGCCAAACAGTGCAACCGCGCGAGTTTGGGGCAGAAAAACCGTAAAAGTTGTCATCCTAAATTAGTAGCCGGAGGGACGGTTCTCCTGGCATCCATTCCACAATCAAAAAAATGACGTGCGTTATTGCACGTCATTTTTTTGTTCTGGTAATAAAAATGAACCCTACCCCTGCTTCACCCTAAAATATTTACAAAATATTGTAAAAATTTTACCTACTATCATTTTTTTATTAGTGTTAGAATCGTTTTGACCATTTTGTAAACGGTTACTATTTTTTATAAGGGGTGATAAGGGTCTAATAGGATGGCAAAGATAAATCAATTTTTAAAAGAGGGGATGGAGAAAATTGAGGCATATCATTTCGTTAACGGCTAAGACATTTTTAACGTTAGTTGTTGTTTTTGCAACCCTTTTACCTGTTGCTGTAAATCATAGTGCGGCCGAGACGGGGACTTCCGCGGACTTTGAAGTGCTGAGACAAAAATGGAAGGACTATTTAGTCGGCGGTGACTTCTCACCCAATGACCCGGATGTGGCCAACAAGATTGAGTTAATTGCCCAAACGGCGAATGACTATTGGGAAACTATGGTTAAAGTCAACCCGGATAATTACATTTGGGAAGACTTAGATGACAGCACCATCACAGTGGAAAAGAGCAAATCAAGTCCGATGACACTAGCATACCAGCGCCTTGAAGATATGGCGCTTGCCTACTCGACAAAAGGTGCCGCCGTGAAAAACAGTGACGGTGAGACGGTGACATTGTACCAGAACGAGCAATTATTAACCGATATCAAAAATGCGTTGAACTGGCTGTATGCAAAAAAATATAACCCCAAAAGATCAATCGGCAAAACCAACTGGTTTGACTGGTGTATTGGCACACCTCTGACACTCAATAATACCATCGTACTTTTATACGATAAGTTATCAAAAGAAGATATCACCAACTATATGAACACGATTGAAAAGTTTACGTCCGATCCAACCATAGCCAATGGCAAGAAGGCGACGGGAGCCAACCTCATGTATGTGGCCACTGTTGTGGGCATTCGGGGGATTATCGTCGAGGATGGCAATAAGGTAGCGGCTTCACGCGATGCCATCTCCCCGATTTTTGAGTATGTGACCACGGGTGACGGTTTTTACACAGATGGCTCCTTCCTGCAGCATGGTTCCCATCCGTATACGGGCGGGTATGGGAAAGCGCTGCTCGATAATTTAGTTTCATTCGTCTACTTATTGGATGGCTCGGCTTGGAAAGTAACCGATCCGAATCTGGATAACATGTATAAGTGGATTTTTGACTCGTTCGAACCCGTTATTTACAAAGGCGGACTAATGGACATCATCCGCGGCCGGGAAATGTCAAGATTCAATCAACAGGACCATAAGATGGGGCATGAAACGATTCGTCCGATTGTCCATCTGACCCAATTTGCGCCTCCGGAATATGCCGCAAGACTGAAAAGTTTGGTGAAGGAATGGATCCAAACGGATACCTACTTAAATTTTTACGAAACCCAACCAATCTATCATGTGGTGTTAGCTAAACAAATCGTTCAAGACCCAACCATCAAACCAAGGGGAGAGCTGGTCACGAACCGCCAATTCCCTAACATGGACCGTACCGTCCATTTGCGTCCAGACTTTGGTTTTGCCATCGGCATGTCTTCGAGCCGCATCTTTAACTATGAAGCGATCAATGACGAAAACTTAAAGGGCTGGTATATGGGGGACGGAGCAACCTATTTATATAACAGCGATTTATCCCATTACAGCGAGGATTATTGGGGTACCGTCAATATGTACCGGCTGCCTGGTACCACCGTGGACACCCAGAAACGGGCAGATGCCTCCGGACAAAGCTATATGAGCTCGAAAAATTGGGTAGGCGGCACCAACATTGCTGGCCTGTACGGTGTTTCTGGCATGGAATTGGATGCCTGGAACAGCACATTAACGGCTAAGAAATCCTGGTTTATGTTTGATGATGAAGTGGTGGCACTAGGATCTGGCATTACCAGCACGGACAACCGTACGATTGAAACCACCATCGAAAATCGCAAAATCAGCGATGCTGGCGACAATACGCTAACCGTTAATGGCGCAGCAAAATCATCTGCTCTAGGCTGGAATGAAACGATGCAGGATGTTAAAACCATCCACCTTCAAGGCAGCACACCAGGTTCGGATATTGGTTATTACTTCCCGCAGGCTGCTGAGGTTCATGGCTTACGTGAAGCGAGAACCGACAATTGGAGCACCAGCAATAAATATCCAAAATTCACCGATTCAACTGAGATAACGAAGAACTACGTCACTTTATGGGAAGATCATGGAAAGAATCCGGTCAACGGAACCTATGAATATGTCCTGCTTCCTAACAAAACAAGCAGCGCGGTCACGGATTATGCCACTAATCCAGATATTACTGTTTTGGAAAACTCTGCGGATGTACAGGCTGTTCAGGAAAAAAATCTGAACATCGTGGCGGCGAATTTCTGGAATGACAAGACCAAATCCGTCCAAGTCAATGGTAAAGATTTTATCACCAGCGATAAAAAAGCTTCTGTGATGGTGATGCAAACCGGAAACGAGTTGGAAATTGCGGTATCGGATCCAACGCAGGCAAACAAGGGCACTATCAATCTAGAAGTGAATAACCCTGCCGCGTATGTGATATCGGCTGATAGCGGTGTGACAGTCACCCAAACCTATCCAGCCATTAAATTGTCCATCGACGTGAACGGTGCGCAAGGAAAAACATTTAAAGTGAAACTGGCCTTGTTAAATGTCGAGTCCATTCAAAAACTTGTGGATGATTATGCGAAGTCTGGTGACGTTCAAGGAGCCATGCTGGTGCAGTTAACAGCCAATCTAAACCAGGCACAGGACCAGTTTGACAAACAGCACCTGACACAAGCTGTTAAGAGTTTGCAAGACTTCCTTAAGCATAGCGACAATAAAGGGTTAAAGGATCAAATCTCGAGTGACGCGAAACAGGAAATAAGCACGAAAGTCGAGCAACTGATAGAATATTGGTCCCAATCCTAACACCTAAAGGAGGCCCTTTCCGGACATCTGGATCGGAGGGGGGCCTTTTTTTCTGTCATTCCCAGAAAGTGGGATGGGGCGATGGATACAGAAGGATAACATTTTAGAATAGATAGAACGGCACATTGACGGAAAGTACGGAATTTTAATACGATCAGGGTAGATTTCAATACTGATTTTTTGAGCTTTGCTGACAGGAAGACAAGCATACCAAACGGTAGCAAGGAAAAAATGGAGACGCATCCAAAAAGGCATGCTGAACTTTGCAGGGTGTAACAAATTTTGATAGCAAACTGCAGTAACCTGTCCCAGTAAGGAGGAGTGATTTATGAAAAAAATAGTACTGGTGGACGATGAAAGGTGGGTTCGCGCAGCCATCAGGCAGACGATTGGACGGACAGGACTGCCGCTAGTGGTCTGCCACGAATGCAGCAATGGCTTAGAAGCACTGAACTGGCTAAAAAACAATCAGGCCGACCTCATAATCGCGGACATCCAGATGCCTGTGTTGGATGGCTTAACCTTTCTGGAAAAATTGCGGTCAACTGGCCAGGAAACATCCGTTATTATGATCAGCGGTTACGATGACTTTTCCTATATCCAGGCATCGCTGCGAGCAGGCGTTTTCGATTATTTGTTAAAACCAGTTGAAGTGGAGGAAATGAAGGGCACGCTTGAAAAGTGGCTCAATCAATGTGCAGGTCTCGTTAAACAGGACAAGCCAAAACCAATAGCAGATCCTCTGGAAAAGTCTCCTGTCGAACAAGTGCTAGAGTTCATCAAGTCCAAGCTGCCAGGGGAAGTGACTTTGACAGAGGCTGCTGAAGTGGTGCATCTCAATCCGAGTTACTTAAGCCAACTGTTTAAGCAGCGAATGAATCAAACCTTTTTGGATTATGTGCTGCAATCCCGTATGGACGAAGCGGAACGTCTCCTCACTCACACAACCCTCTCGATAACCGAAATCGCCTACCGTCTCGGTTATATGGACTTATCCTACTTTAGTAACTCATTTAAAAGAATCAAAAGAATAACACCTTCGCAATTCCGCAAAGCCTTTCAAGACCCAAGGATTAGCGGTTAAAGGGGCGTTTTTGATTGTATCCACGAAATGGACTCAAGCACACATCCTGAAAAGCCAAAATATGGTATAATATACATATAAGATGATTCATTTTTCACCAGAACTTTATAAGATATGGGGGAATGGATGATGGGTTTATCGGTCACGTTATGGGTCCTGGGTGGCTATATTTTACTGTCGTTGATTTTAACACCCTTCCAATATTCCTATATTAGATCACTGAAAGAAATGGATAAAAAGCGGCAGCGACAGGGAAAAACTCAGAATGAAATGTATGAGGATATGAGCTTTGAAGAACAGCTGCTGCATTTCAATGCGCAAGGTCTCTTCTTCTTCTTGGCTAACATGTTTGCAACGCTAATATATAAGTGGAAACATAAAGGCAAGCCTGGCCTTAGTTAGATATCGTAGACGTGTGGAAATGGCTGCACGTCTTTTTGTTTGGTCAAATGAAGCAGGAGAACCGTCCCCCTGTTTCAAAAAAACAGCCCTCGATCAATTCGAGGGCTAAATCTATATATTAAGGGGGGTTATGAAAAAGGCTTGCTTCCTCTTCACGTTTTTATCATAACCCATGAATTTTAACAAAGTATGAATAAACTTTAAAAGATTTGTGGATTTAATCATAATGATCCAGCAGGAGTCTGGTCTGGCATTCGATTGGTATAAACAGCTGGGTCATGTTAGAGACTATTCTGTAATATAACCAATCCAAAATAGAATGGAGAAAAAGAATCGATGAATAAAGCCATTAAATCGATGATGTCTCTAATGTTACTTGTTTCAATCATGATGCCAGTGACGGCGGAAGCTGAGAGAATCAGTAACGGGCCAAGTACAGTAGAACAAACGGAAACCACAGATGAAAATTCTATTGATGAAAACTCTACTCATATCAACAGAGCAGGGGTCAGGAGGTCCGGTTCATCGTACCGTTCTGGATATCGGGCTCCATCGGGAAACGTAAGAAGAACACCGACAACACCCCAAAGTCCTAATACCACGACTCGGTCTGGAGGCGGATTTTGGCGTGGAGCAGCCCTGTTTGGTGCCGGCAGTCTGTTCGGCAGCATGTTCCATCCATTCGGCGGCTATTATGGGGGCGGGTACAGCGGCTTTTCCTTTATGGGATTACTCCTTGATATCCTGTTAATTGTTGTCATTGTTTCAATCATAAAAAGAATATTTAGAAGAAGATACTAAGGCAGGCGTAACGAATTGGAAATTCTATTCAATGAACAAGACATCATCGACAGCATCAGTGTGTATGCAGCAGAAAGAGATCACGTGGCACCGCAATCCGTCCAGGTCCAATTGGAATATAACGTCAATTTCGGCATTGCAGCCAAAGTCGTCACCTTCAGTGGAGAATGGGGCTGCAATGAGCAGGACATCATCGATAGCATCGCCACCTACCTCCGCGACTACCACCAATTCCAACCCGACCGCCTAATGATAGAACTGGGCTACGACGAAGACGAAGGCATCACCGCCTCCATCCTAGTGAATTAGGGGACGGTTCTTGCGTTTCAACATTGGCGGCAAGGACCGGCCTCAATAGTACTATTGCTTTCTTACGTTAAAGCGGTGGGGGACAGGCCCCGCAAATTTAGTATTGGCAGCCAGAAAACGGTTTGTTACAATACGATTATAATGACACAGGCGATGGAGTTCGCCATAACCGCTGAGAGGCTAATGACTCCTACCAGGATTGTTCTGGTAGGAGTTTGTTCATTTTTGGGAACTTTAAATTAGAGGTGAGTAAGATTGAACTATTTATTAGTAGGAATTGCTGGAATCATCGGGGCTTTGTTGCGGTATTTAGTAGGCATTTATTTTGGCCACTGGTGGTTTCATGATTTCCCGCTTGCGACCTTTATCATCAATATGGTGGGGAGCTTTCTGTTAGGATGGTTCACCAACCTTTTGCCAAGATTCCGCCTACATCCTCACGTCATCACGGCCTTGACTACCGGACTCATCGGATCGTTTACAACCTTTTCTACTTTCAGTGTCGAAACTGTTCAGCTCATAAGTACCGATAAATGGGGAACCGCACTACTTTATGTACTCCTCAGCCTGTGGGGAGGCCTGTTGTTCTCTTGGATAGGCTATCGTGCAGGATTAAAAGAAAGCAGAGGTGTAAACGAATGCTGATCAATATTGCATGGGTAGCAATGGGGGGATTTTTCGGGGCGATATCCCGGTTTGGAATCAGCAATTGGATAAAGGCAAAATATCCGTCAACGTTCCCGTTTGCCACTTTATTTGTCAATCTGCTTGGATCATTTTTGTTGGGCCTCATCTTCGGTGCAAACCTAGAAACAACATGGAAACTGCTCCTGGGCACAGGCTTCATGGGGGCATTCACCACCTTCTCCACCTTTAAACTAGAAAACATCCAGCTATTCAAAAAACGAAAATCGAAAGCAGCCAGTCTCTACCTAGCCATCAGTTACACATGTGGAATACTGCTCGCCTTCTTGGGCATTCTGATAGGCGGTTTATGAAACAGGGGGACGGTTCTCCTGTTTCAATGTAGTCCAAGGACAAAAAAACAGCCCCCGAAAGTTGATCATTTTTCGAGGCTTCAAAATATAGAAAGGAACTCATGAACCTTAAGATTTTATTAAATGAAAAAAATGGCTGAGGAGTTACCTCAGCCGTTTCTAATTTGTAGGATTTTAAGTTTTGTAGAAAAAGAGTTTTGTACCAGCCCCGCCTACGCTGTGTACCATGATGGCCACGGTTGCCATCCGCCTATAACTATAATAATAGAAAACGCTTACATTGTCAATATCAAAGAATTCTAGATTCAACTAAATATCGTTCGCAGTAAACGATATGACTTTCCAAACCTAAGCATCACACAAATAGTGTATATTCTTTTCCTTTTTAAGCAAAATAAAGAAAAACATCTAGGAGTTTGAACAATGCTGGCAACTTTCATTAGAGCGGGTCTCGTTATCGGTTCGTGGTCCACTGTTTTCTTTATTCCGAAGAATATGTTAAAAAAGTATATCCCCGTTGCAACATTTGCTACATTACTTGTGTTAATCCAAAGCATGCTATCTATTCCATTTAAATGGTGGACCGTAAAAGGCGGACTCCTAAACAAAGTAACAAATGATCTAAGTTTTATTTTAGGGCCATTTTTTATCGGAACGATTTGGATTTTTCGGTTAACGTTCGGGAAATTTTGGATCTACCTTATTACAAATGTATTGATGGATTTGTTTCTTGCTTACCCAGTTAATGGGCTCATGCAAAAACTGAAGGTATATAAATTAGTAAATTTTAAGCCGAAACACATCTTTTATACGGCATCAAGTTTTGCCCTTGTTATTTATGGATTCCAATTATTCCTAACCAAGTCAAAATCCAAGGGTTGACCCTGGCCGTCTCCATACATAACGATAGCAATCACAATTATCATCCATTGATAATCATCAACAGGGAATAAACCCCGAACCCTAGACCGAGAAAGCTAAATACAAAATGCCATGCAGCATGACCCCAATTAGAGGAAAAGTCTGCTATATCCGCTTCATGCGCGTTGCCTTTTTTGTATCTGACATTGACAGTTTGTCCGATTAACAAATAACGTTCCATTCTGTCCTGCCCTTCAAAGGTAATCATGTCATTGGGGCTTTCTGATGGGCTAAACTCGACAACCGGAATATCTCTGGTTTCCATCCCCCAGCCATTTTCCGTCAGAATTTCAAATTGAGCTTTTTTCAGATTCACAATCTTACCTTTGACGATATTACATTGTTCCAGCCACTTTTTTCGTTTTTTTATATTGAGTAATCCAATAATAAGGAAGACCACGCCGGCCAACAATAAAGCATAGGCAAAACCAATGAAAAGAGTATCTACGAACCCCATCTAAGAAACCTCCTCTTTTCCCACTTATATACCTATATTTTATCATGTCCATTCTATGTCCTTTGTAAATTTTCCGTAAATGATGCTTTTGTCACAGGCGGGTTCTTGTGAAAAAAAGACCCGCTATTCAAGGGCATCGGGTCAAATTTTTGCAAAAAAAGACCCCCGAAGCAGCATGCTGTTCAAGGGCAAATTAGGAGGTCAAGAAGAAAAACTTTCATGTTGTCATAATAACAGAGTAACCTTAACTTTTTATTAAGTTCTCTAGAAAAAATTGAATCTGTCGTTTACTCGGTAAAACAATAATTTCTTTTGTAGAACCCGCCGATTGAAAAGAATGGAACCGTTCATTCATTTTTCTTTTTCGCGGATAGTAAGTTGTGAAAATAAACTGAATGAACTTCCAGTCGATTTTTTCCTTACAGCCTTCTCCCATATCTGGCCGTGTTCTTCCCATATGCATGAACCATCTTTTAACCACACGATACAAACAAACATATAAGGGAAGTTCCAAATAAATAATCGTATCGGCGTGGTCAGCACGAATGTCAAACGTATTAGTATAATTTCCTTCAATAATCCATTGTGGCTGCATAACCATTTCGCGCTGTGCCTTCGAGAAATCTTCCAATGAGCTCTCTACCCATCCTGGCTTCCAATAAAGAGCATCTAAATGATAGACATGGATGTTTAGGGCCTTTCCCAAACTCTTCGCAAAAGTTGATTTCCCCACGCCTGATGAAACCCCGACCACCATAATTCTTTTCAACCCGTGTCCCACCACCTCTAACCTAAAAAACTCCAACGTGAACCTGTATCCTAATTCTACATAAGCAATCAAAATCCTTGTTTCAGGGGTTAAGAGGGAGGTTTCTGTGCTAATTTTTTATAAAAAAAGAGCCCTCGTTCTTCGAGGACCCAAAAAAATAGATAAAGGGGGGTGGTTGAAAAAGTTAGCCTTTTTCATGTTTGTATCGTAACTCATGAAGCTTAACAAATGCTTAACTTTTTTAGCTACTATTCTTTATCTACTTGATTCACCCTCCGATATTCTTTGGGTGAATGCCCAAACCGCTCCTGAAAAATTCGATTAAAGAACCCGTGATTATGATAACCCACTTCATTCATGATTTCTTCCAGATTCTTATCCGTGTTCACTAGCAAAAAACTGGCCTGATTCAATTTTTGTTCCTGCAGAAGTTGTTTAAAGCTTTTACCCGTATTATTTTTAATCATCCGGCTCAAGTAATTAGGGTGGAATGCAAACCTTTTCGCTACCGACTCTAATGTACAGGTCTGATGATTTTCTTCAATGTGCTGGAGAATTTCTAAAATATAGGTTTTTTTCGACTGGCCTGACTTTGTCCCGTGATCGGTTTGGTAATAGCGGAGCAGCTCTGAAAAAATAATAATCATATAAGCTTGGATAATATCTTTTGCCGAAAAGCTGGGATCATAGTATTCACAAAGCAAGTTTTCTACTAAATAAGCAAGTTTATCACTCTCTTGACAGTGGAAGAGAATAAAACGATTATGCTCGCGGTCCTGCGACATCGCTTCTCGAATAAAGTCAGAAATAATACTGTTGCTTGATAATTGACTTAAGGTGGAGGCAGTAAAGTAACTTTTTTTCATCAAAAAATTAATCACGATATCCTTTTCCTCTGCGTCTTTGATCGTGTGGGGGACATTGGTATCCATAATACAAACATCGCCGCTTTTTAAGGCGATTTCCCTGTCCCTTACGACTGCTGTACAAGACCCAGAGTAAACGTAATTCATTTCAATGTAATCATGGATATGGGTGGGGATTTCGGAATATCTAGAGTGCTTCACGATGGCCAGGTTAGGATTGAAGGAATACGGAAGATCATTCTCCTTTTTTTGTTCCAAAAATTTAAACACAAGCACATCTTGGTTACCCTGTTTGGCGGTGTCAAACTGTTTGTAAAAAGCTCTCTGTAATTCAGGATGATTTTTATGTTTAATTTCACTTTCCGTCATCGTAAACAATAGATTGGTTAACTCACTTTTTAACATGTTGCACCTCATGTAAGGTTAAGTTTGGTACAATTTTTAGTTATCATTCGTAATGTCATTATGGTAAAAAAACGTTTACAATACAAAGTATAAGCGATTTCAACTATACTATGGCCTAGTATTTTACACAAGGTTTTATTTTAGCAAGGTTAAGTAACGACAGGTGAGGAGTGAGAGTGATGGATTTTACAACCTTAGCAAAACAGGTTGTTTCGGAAATAGGCGGGAAAGACAATGTCAAAAGTGTTACGCATTGCATGACTCGTCTGCGTTTTGTTTTAAAAGATGAAAAGTTAGCGAATACAAACAAGATGAAACAGATACAGGGTGTGTTAGGCACAGCGATTTCGGGCGGTCAATATCAAGTAATCATTGGCCCAAATGTGGGAAAGGCCTATGAAAAAGTAACCGATGTACTCGGTATTCAAGGAGATGGCGAAGTTCCGGATGAAGCCACTGAAGCAGAAGGCAAGGTGGGGGTATTTAATCGGTTCTTCAAGCTGATTTCGGGAATCATCTTCCCAGTCATGGGGGTTATGGCCGCAGTCGGTATTGTCAAAGGGCTCTTGGCGGCGTTAACGTCCTTTCACCTTCTCTCCACAGAGAGCGGCACCTATCAAATTCTGTACTCCTTTGCTGATGGCTTCTTTTACTTTATGCCGATTATACTAGGAATCTCAGCAGCCAATAAATTTAAATCAAACCCCTATATCGCGGCAACCATCGGGGCAGCGCTGGTTTATCCTAATATTGTGACTGTCTATAGTAAGGGAGCAGAACTTTCGTTTTTAAAAATTCCAGTGGTCCTAACAAGCTATGCAAACTCGGTATTCCCGATCATTGCAGCCGTTGCCTTTGCTGCTTGGTTAGAAAAGAAAGTTCAAGATAGAGTACCAGCCTCATTGAAACTATTTGGAGCACCGTTAGTTGTATTAGTGATTACCGTTCCGCTAACCTTTTTAGTCATCGGACCGATTATGACATATATTAGCAGTATTTTAGCCTCTGGTTCACAAGCCATTTACGAGTTTAGCCCAATATTAACAGGTATTATTCTTGGAGCGTTCTGGCAGGTAGTCGTTATTTTCGGCTTACATTATGCGTTTATTCCGATTCTTATCAATAATATCACGACAATGGGCGCCGACCCGATCAATGCGATTTTAAACGTAACGGTATTTGCTTTAGCCGGTTCAGCGATTGGCTTCGGTTTGCGGCAGAAGGATAAGGAAAAACGTTCATTAGGTTTTTCCACAGGAGTAACTGGACTAATGGGAATTACCGAACCGATTATCTATGGGATTGCACTTCCGCATAAAAAACCATTTGTAGCTGCTTTTATCGGTGGCGGTCTAGCTGGCGGAATTACAGCGGCAATGGGGGCAAAAATGTTCGGTTTTGGAGGAAATGCCTTATTTGCCGCTCCAATGTTTATCAATCAAAAGGTATTGATTCAAGCTTTATGGCTTATATCATTGCTTCCATTGTGGCGTTTGCCGTCTCTCTGGTGATTACATTCCTAACAAGCAAGCAAAAAAAAACAGCCACGGAGAGTAAGAATTTTAGAAAAGTAGGGTAGGCAATCATGATGGAAAAAATCACAAAGTTATTAAGTCAGCAAGAAGATAATTATATATTCCCGTTCCTTTGGATGCATGGTGAATCCGAGGAAGTCATTAAAGAATATGTCCATACCATCTATGAAAGCGGCATAAGGGCTCTGTGCGTAGAGCCCCGGCCTCACCCGGATTTTGTCGGGGAAAGATGGTGGAAGGACTTAAGGGTGGTCCTGGAAGCCGCTAAAGAAAAGGATATGAAGGTTTGGCTGTTTGATGACGCCCATTTCCCAACCGGTTATGCCAATGGAGCCATTGTCAATCATTATCCTGAGCTAAGGAAGAAGTTTTTAAAAATTAATCAGGTGGATTATC
Source organism: Neobacillus dielmonensis (assembly GCF_000612665.1). Classification (GTDB taxonomy): domain Bacteria; phylum Bacillota; class Bacilli; order Bacillales; family Cytobacillaceae; genus Neobacillus; species Neobacillus dielmonensis. The sequence continues at coordinate 21,384 of NZ_HG942082.1, read as the reverse complement.
ATGGCCCGCAAAGAGACGCCGGGATCATTGTGAAATGGCATGCGGGTGGCGACAGACGGACGATTATGTCAGTAGGAACCGATCCGGCCCAGATTCAAAAAGCATTAGCGGAATCCGGAGAGAAAATTATTGCCGTGATCGCTGCAAAGGTCCTAAACTATGAAACCATTGATACGGAAACGCTAGTCGATATCACGGAGTATATGGACAATGGCGTTGTTTATTGGGATATCCCTAAAGGAAATTGGCGCGTGTTTACATTGGTCGAAACGTTTAATGGCGGAGAAGCATCGACAGAAGGATACCTGAATCCCATTGATCCAGCGGCTACGCAGGTGTTAATCGATGCGGTATACCAACCGCACTTTGACCAATTTTCCGAGTATTTCGGAACAACCATCGCGGGTTTTTTTACAGATGAACCAAGGTTTGGAAATGTAAAAGGGCCGGATGCCGCGATTGGCAAGATGGAGATGGTGCTTCCTTGGCGATCCGATTTGCTTTCTTTAATTGAAGAGAGAGTGGGGGAGCAAGGGAAAACACTATTGCCGTTGCTGATGACCAATGGTACGGACAAACAGGGTCTGATCCGTTATGTGTATATGGACATCGTATCACAACTTTATTCCGAAAACTTCTCCGGGAAACTTGCAGACTGGTGCGGGCAGCATGGGGTCGAATATATTGGTCACTTAATAGAAGACAATAATGCTCACGCGAGATTAGGATATGGGGCAGGCCATTTTCATCGGGCGATTGACGGCCAATCCATGGCTGGGATCGATGTGGTATTGCATCAGCTTTTGCCTGGAATGGATGAGGGTTATTTTAAAACCTTTACCTCAACCGGCTGGGACGGGGAATTCTTCCATTATGGTTTGGCTAAATTGGGTGCTTCTTTTGGTCATTTGGATGAAAAAAAGAAGGGCCGCACGATGTGTGAAATTTATGGAGCGTTCGGCTGGTCGGAAGGCTTGAACCTGATGAAATGGATGACCGACCATATGCTGGTCAGAGGTGTCAACCATTTTGTGCCGCATGCCTTTGATATGGCGCCGTATCCGAATACCGATTGCCCGCCGCATTTTTACGCACATGGCAATAACCCGCAGCATCGGTACCTGCATCATTTGATGAACTATACGAACCGGGTTTCAGAGTTGCTGAGTGATGGCCTTCATGTGGCATCTTCCTTGATTCTTTATCATGCCGAGGCGGAATGGTCAGGAGAGGCGATGCTGTTCCAAAAACCAGCAAAAGAACTGATTCGTCATCAAATCGATTTTGATATTGTGCCGATTGAGATGTTGGATCAAGCACTGGTCAAGGAAGGCAAGATTTATATCAATCAGGAAGTGTTTGAAAATCTGATTATTCCTTATGCGGAGCGCCTGCCAAAAGTATTTTTTAAAAGGGCAGAGGAACTGGCCGCACAGGGGGCGGATATCGTCTTTGTGGATGGATATCCAATGGGTGACAGTGAAAACGGAACGATTGAAGCCTCGATCACGGCGTTTGAAGAGAGCAACCATGTGCAAGTTTTAGCCTTGAATGAATTGGCGGAACACTTGCGTTCGGCAGGAGCTTATGAAATCTCACTCGAACAGGCATCTCCTTCCTTGCGTTATTACCAATATCGACATGGTGGTGATGAAGTTTATATGTTCTTTAATGAATCGCCGGATGTGGAGATTGATAACACCGTGACGATGAAACAAGCAGGATGGATTTATCAATACGATGCAATGGAGAACACGTTATATCGGATTGGTGAGGAAGAACAGAATAGGATTTCGTTGAAGTTAGCCCCACAAGAAGCAACGATTTATATTGTTTCTAAGCAAATGATAGATGCCGAGGAAAAGCCGGCTTTGGAAAAAGTAGAAGAGAAGGAAGTAGCGGGAGTCTGGAATGTTTCTTTAGCTGCGGCACAAGAGTATCCTGTTTTTTCGAACCATTTTACTCTAGAAAAATTGCAGAATATCGCAAAGCCAAAACTACATCCTGATTTTTCCGGGACGATTCAATATGAAATTGGGTTCGACTTGGATGAGGCAGCATCTCACCACTATGTACTAGATTTAGGTGACGTTTATGAGGTAGCAGAGGTCTTTATCAATGGAGCGTCCGTTGGAACGAAAATGGCTAAACCTTATCGATTTGATGTGACCAACTTTGTGAAAGCAGGGGAAAATGTGCTTAAGGTAGAGGTAACGAATACATTAGGGACCCAGCAGCAGGACTTCTTATCTCAATTTAGAGCCTTGCAGCCAAGTGGCTTGCTTGGAAAAGTGATGATTGAAAAGTTTAAGAGTTTATAGGGAAAGGGTATCAGGATCAAACCTGATACCCTATTTTTTTGAAAGGGATTCTCTAGTAGATGCCATCCTGCCTACACAAAAATAAGCTTGTCTACATATTTTATTATCTATGAAGACAATGCTTAAAGAAAGGCAGGAAGGTCTATGGGAGTAAGAAAACCAAAGAAAAAGTGGAAAAACAAAGTTTTCGATTATATTGTGATTGGTGCTGGTACGGCAGGTGGGGTAATTGCCAAGAAATTAACGGATGACCCGCGCACATCCGTACTGGTACTGGAGGCTGGAATCAATAGCACGGCCCATCAGAGCAGTCCGTACATCTTTGATGCGGTAGCATCAGCCAGTGATAATAAGTTTGCCTTTAACTATCAATCCAGCTTAGAGCCTTCGCTTCAACGGCAGCTGGCTACGGTGAATGGACGGGTCATTGGGGGAGGTTCGGAAGTAAATTATATGTTGGCCGTCCGCGGGAGCAAAGAGCTTTATGACCAATGGGATGCCCTTACTGGCGAACCCCGATGGAGCTATAACGAGATTCGCCAGCTGTTTATGGAAGATGAAACGTATACAGGGCAAACCCAAAGTCCCAACGAAAGAGGGAGAAGCGGACCTGTCTTTATTAGGCAGCAACATACTCCACAGGGTGGTGGACTTCCCGAATTGCTGGCAGCAGCCACGCAAACCGTATTAGGCATCCCGGTTGTGGAGGACTATAACACAGGGGTTCGGGACTGTGCTTTTGCCAAAGGGCAACTGATCCAAAAAGAAGCGGCGGATGGGACGATGACCCGCTCGTCGACCGCGACAGGATATTTAAACGATACTATTGTCACTCAGGGAGATGAGTTTGATGCCGATGAAGTGGGAGTCGGACGAAGAAGGCTAGTCCTTTTCGCTAATACCACGGTGAACAAGGTGATTTTTAAGAAAAAGAAAGGTCACTTGATTGCTGCCGGAGTGGAATATGTCAAAGAAGGTGTGACACACAAAAGATTTGCCCGTAAAGGTGTGATTGTATCCGCAGGATTTCATTCTGCTGTGATCCTTCAACGCTCGGGGATTGGCCATCCAATGGATTTGCAAAACGCTGGGATTAAACCATTGGTTGAAAACCCGAATGTCGGTCACCAGCTGCAAACCCATGCTTATGCCGGACTTGGGGTAGAAGTAGATACAAATCAGTTAATCCCCTTAGTGGAAGCCGACCCTAATCAGCCGCTTCTCTACGGTGCTTTTGTGGCAGAACACCGGAATAGCCAGGAGGGACGCCGTCTGCAAATTTCAGGAGCGCCCGCCCCGCTGTTTCTTCCTAATCCTGTTGTGATTGAAAGAGGGTGGGAGTTGGATGTAACGAGAGCAACTAATATTGTCAGTTTTGGCCTGATTGACCTTAATCCAGATAGCAAGGGGACCATCCTGGCATCCCATAATGACCCTGTAGCCCTTCCATCGTTCTCCTTCAATCCATTGCAGCCAACTACCAACGATTTAGAGTTTTTGGTCGACCAATATATTAATATGTACAATATCATTGTAGAAGCTAGGAAACAGAATAACGGCATTCATAGAGTGGTCTTTCCCGATGAAGCCATTTTTATGATGCCGGACGAACAAAGAAGAAGCGAGCTCCGTCAATTTGTTAGATCCTCTTATTCGAATTTCTACCATTACGGCGGCCAATGCAAAATGGCAGAAAGCGTGGAAGACGGTGTGGTAAATGGGCAACTCGATGTCTTTGGCACCAGGAACCTGAAAGTGGCAGACCTATCGATTGCCCCCATCCTACCAGATGGCAACACATCGGTAGCAGCTCGTATGATCGGATTAAACGCCGTGCGGTTCATACAAGATAACCCTCATCCCTATATACTGGATGAAGATGACTTTGAGGATCTATAGGGTACCAGGGGGACGGTTCTAGTGGTTACTTGCTCAACTGAAACATGGGGGCGGTTCCCGTAACACTGAAAACTGCAGATTGAAAATACCTGACGACAGCCCCTTATAGGTGACCGAGAACATGGAAAGAATGGGATGAGGGTAACGTAGACAGCCTCTACGTGACCGAGAACATTGAAAGAGCTGGATATGGGTAACGTAGACAGCCTCTA
>NZ_HG942082.1:0-16348 GCF_000612665.1 Neobacillus dielmonensis | reverse complement strand
TATGGGTAACGTAGACAGCCTCTACGTGACCGAAAACATTGAAAGAGCTGGATATGGGTAACGTAGACAGCCTCTACGTGACCGAAAACATTGAAAGAGCTGGATATGGGTAACGTAGACAGCCTCTACGTGACCGAAAACATTGAAAGAGCTGGATATGGGTAACGTAGACAGCCTCTACGTGACCGAAAACATTGAAAGAGCTGGATATGGGTAACGTATCTGGGTGACTGTAGTGTTTTTCAATGGCTTCGGCTGATTCCAAGTATGAAAAAATAGCCCTCGAAAGATATGCGCTTTCGAGGGCTTCAATATATATAGGGATAGTAATCGATACAGTTAACTAACGTGCTTTAATGGCAAATCCGCTTTCTTTACAGAATGCTTGAGCTCAAACTGGATAAACGCCAGCAAGATAAAAGAGACGATTACGCAACCGATTAAGGTCACAGTGATGCCATTCCAGCCATAGCGATCATAAGAATGGCCGCTGACTGTCCCAATCACACTGGAACCAATATAATAAAACAGCAAATAAAGCGACGACGCATAAGCCTTAGCACTCGGAATAGCAGAACTCGAAACCCAGCCGCTGATCAAGCTATGCCAAGCAAAAAAGCTGCAAGAAATCACAAACAAACCAACCAGAACGACAACAAGCTGATGAACCGCAGTTAAAGCAATACCGATGAAGGAAAAACCAAGGGCGAAAACGAGCAGCTGCGTGCGGCTATAGCGACCGTTTAAGCGGCCAACCGTCATCGACCCAATTGACCCCATCAGTTGAAAAACAAACACAAATCCGACCAGCGTCTGGCTCAAACCAAACCGGGACATGAGCGGAAACGAAATATAGTTAAAAACCGCCACATAAATACCCAGCGCAAGAAAACCAAGGCCGTAGAAGTACCACAGCTTTTTTTGCTTGCAAGCATTCAAAATACCAGTCAGCCAGCTTTTCATAGAAAAAGGCTGAGCCTTAAAGTTTTTGGAAGGCTCCACTAAAAACATAAACACAATCGATAATAATAACGTCAAGACGCCAAGCGTCCAAACGGCGATTCTCCAGTTGGTCAAATCTAACATCGAGCTGGAAACAATCCGTCCGATAAAGCCGCCGACCCCGGTGCCGGTAATATAGACGGCCAGCACTTTGGGAAACTCGGCACGCGGCAGTTCTTCTGCCAAATAGGTGATGGCGATAGCAGGAAAGCCGGAAACCGCCAGGCCTAGTAGAGCGCGAATGAACAATAGGGTTTCAAAGTTAGGCGCAAAGCCCTCTAAAATATATAACACAGATGAACTAATCAAAGAAAAGGCCATAACGTTTTTGCGGCCCCATTTATTAGAAACAGCTGCCATGATCAGCATCCCAAACGCGAGTGTAAAGGTAGAGATCGATAAAACAAGGCTCGCTTGTGATGCCGATAGCTGAAATTCATGTGTAAATGATTGAATAAAGGTTTGGGGACCATAGAGATTGGCGAACGTGACAAGACTGCCAATCAGCATCCCCCACGTAATACGATTCTTCATGAAAACTCCTCCCCTTTTAATGATAGTCCTCTTGTCAAATAACTTCTAATAATAGATATTTATTGCTGCGATAACTTAAGGTTATAGAAAAATAAAAAACATACCTCGAATTGACAGATTTTTTTCCTCTTTATATGGTAAAATTGTACTATGTTTATAAATTTTAGGGGGTTATATGATGGCGGATATCGTTTGGGGCAGTCCAGCTAGTTTGTTTTGTCTAGGGTTTTTCTTTGCTGGTTTGGGGGTTTTTATTAAACTATCAAGAATGCCAAAAAAATAATAGCTGATAGCAGCCAAACAGGGCTGCTATTTTTTAATAAGGAGTGAGATAACACTAATACCCCACAATGACTTTAACAAAGCTTTTTTTTTAAAATAGCCATCAGTCAAAAAGGAATTTTGCAAAACTTTGTCAAAATAATAGGTAAAAATACTTTAATGAGGGATAAGATGAACAAGGATATGACATATATTGGCGCAAAAATAAAAGACATCAATGGGGAACTTTTTCAAAGCCCTAATTCAGCTTTCCCATGGGGATTCAATGATCAATTATTTATTCTTATAGGGGAATTTTTAACCAGCCAGACGGAAGAACATCGAAATAACCTATTATGCTTCGTGAAAGACTTTGGCCGAAAATTAATCCATACAAAAGCCGCCTTGGATGAAACCATCCATCTTGTATACTTAACCCGTTGTTCCATATTTGCGTTGCTGGAACAAGAAGTCCTTCAACAAAAAATCTCCATCTATAGTTACTTTGAAGTGTTGAAAGTCATTGAATACCTATACCAGCTTATTTCCAAAACACTTTTGACTATATACAATGAGGAAATGTTATTTATTAAACATGCGTTGGACGAATCAAAAGAAGATTTGCAAATGACTCTTAGAGAACTGGCAGATATAGAGAGGTCGATGAATGAGGCCACGATTTTTGCGATATCCGACCACGAAGATAAAATCTTATACGCGAATGACAAATTTTGCGATTTATATCAATATACCAAGGAAGAATTACTAGGAAAAAAGCATGAACTCTACTCTTCTAATTTTCATCCTGCGTCCTTCTTCAATGAATTATGGGAAACGATTCAAAGGGGAGACGTGTGGAAAGGGGAAATTTTGAATCAAGCGAAGGATGGGACACAGTATTGGCTGGACACCACGATTATTCCGTTTGTAGATTCCAACGGGGAGCGGTATAAACATATCTCGATTCAATATGATATTACCGAAAAAAGGAATTCTGAAGAAACGTTACGGAAAGCCGAGAAGCTTTCCGCCATCGGGGAGCTGGCAGCGGGCATTGCCCACGAAATCCGCAATCCGTTAACAACCATTAGAGGATTTGTGCAGCTGATGAGTCAAAATGGAAGGGCGCCCTACTATACGAACACCATTCTGGAAGAGATTGACCGGATTAATTTTATTGTGAGTGAACTAATGGTTTTTTCAAAGCCGCATCAGATTCAATATAGCGACTGTCATCTTACTAGCATCATAACCAGTGTAGTTAAATTTCTTGAGCCGGAAGCCATTTTAAAAAATGTCAAAATCGATTGCCAACTTCCATCAGGGGAAGTCATAATGGCCGGTGAAAAAAACCAGTTAAAACAAGTATTTTTAAACTTGCTTAAAAACTCGATAGAAGCGATGCCTGTCGGAGGGAACATCTCTATACTGGTGGAAAGGACCTCTCAAAATATAGTGGTTACCATAAAGGATAATGGGATCGGAATGGACACGGAGCAGGTAAAAAAATTAGGCGAGCCATTTTTCACCACCAAGCACGACGGCAACGGTTTAGGCCTGATGGTGAGCTATAAAATCATACAAAACCATAAAGGCTCCATCCAAGTCAACAGCCAACTGAACCAGGGAACCACGTTTATTATAACCTTTAAGGGGTCCATGGGATCCATGGGATCCATGGGATCCATGGGGACGGTTCTGGTGGATTCCAAAAAAGAAGGGCCCTCGCTCTACGAGGACCGCAAGATATATATATAAGGGTGGGTGGGTATGAAAAAGGCTTGCTCTTTCATGTTTGTATTTTAACTCATAAATCTTAACAAATTATGAACATCTATAAAAAGAACCGGGAGAACCGTCCCTGTGGTCCCCGTGGCCCACTAGTGGGACCCCATCTCCCGCCATACATACTTTTTCATCCGTTGCAGCAACCCATAGACTAGGTACGATACTGTAAACACCAGGAAGGCATCAATCAAGTTCCAAAACACGCTATGGGTGACGCCGCCTTCACCAAGGTCGTCAAACCAGAGGTCGACGATATCGATGAAAAACACGTGAATCGTATAAATGCCGAGTGACCGGGCCCCAATTTTCGAAATCCATAGACCTTTTCCTAAATGGGGGCTCTTGATGGTAAAAATAAATAAGAATACCGTTAAGAATACCGTTGATAGAAAGTACTCACCATGCTCTGCCGACAACGTCTTTTCCAGCCAATACCCTTCCGCTCCTTGCAACACGGCAAACACAGCAAACCAAACGAAATAAGTCCACCTGCTAAAGTTCCATGACTTCTGCCAATAGGCAAACGAGAATCCCAACGTCGTATAAAAGAGACCGACATATAAAGCGTCACGCGTACTTTCTGCTGGCAGTTCGTAAAAGTGAGCATACGATTGCCCGAACAAACCCGCGAGATTCAAACACAGACTTAGGGCCAGCAGCAGCCCGATTAATCTCAGTCGGAAAAATACATACAGGATGACGACACTCCACACTAGTGCAATCACAAACCACAGTTGATAGCCGCTTGTCCCTTCCCCGTAATAAGCCAAATTCTCAAAGGTCAAGTTCTCACGATACTTGTCCCATTCCTCGCGAAACTGATCGCCGTGTTCTAGATACATCCGTACCATATCATAAGCGAGATAGAACAATAGCCAGCAGACATATATTTTTAAAATCTTAAAGATATACCGTTTAAAATAAGTCCAAGAATTTGGGTTATCCTTCACTTTGATGCCGAACAGGTACCCGGAAGCGGCGAAAAAGTAGGGGACGGCAAACCGGGTGAAATTGTCGATATAAAAGAACCCGAGCTTATGGTCACTCGGAAATGTATGAATCAAGACAACCGCCACAATGGCGAAAAACTTGAAAAAATCAATTGCATAATTCCGCTGCATCTTACCGGCCTCTATTCTGACATCTTTTCACAACGTGTCATTCTATTATTACCGATAAGCTATGCATTATGAGCAAAAAGCCGGGTGATTCGCCTGGCTTTTTGCTTTGTAAAGAGAAATTTTATGGTTTAACTTGTTCTGTAAGACAAAATGATTGGGTTACCGGCACTTTTCACAGGTTTACCGGCCAAGTTCACAAGTTTACCGGCACAATTTGGGGGAATACCGGCGTTTCTCTTGCACTGATCAACCGTTCTGCCTTGTTTACCGGCACTTTCAAAGCGGAGCCATGAGAACCGTCCCCCTGGCGCACCGTGGCACCCAAGGTCAACCTTTGAAATAGAGTAAAAAAATGAGGCCGATGATTAGTCCGATGACCATGAGCGGGCCGAGACCTGTGCTATATACGACATATATTCGAAGATGGGTAAGGATATGAACAAGAAGGAAGATCCCTAAACAGCAGAGCAATATGATGATGATGTTGACGTTCTTATTCCGGTACAAAGAAACACTCCCATCTTAGTAGGGAATTTATTGGACATCCTATCCTATAAATATTTAAATTTTTCTTCTAATATTCATGAAAAATCATATAAAGCTGGAGCCGCGAGAACCGTCCCCGTGGCATCCAAAACAAAGTGGAGGTGATTCTTTTGAAAAAAATAGGGGCCCTTATGATTGGTTTACTCTTGGTTTCCAGCCTATTCTTCCTACGTATGCACGCCGCCGAACCGCCGAGCTTGTCGGAAGAATGCTTGGATGCACGGGAGAGTCGGGATGAGCAATTTACCAATCAGGTCATTAAAGATGTCATCGCGACTTTCAATGTGGATTTGGATGAGCATTCTTACATAGAAGTCTCGTTAAAGGATTTGGATGCGGCCCATATGATTTATGGTGGAAAAGAAAAAGATGAGTACTATCAGTCATTGAAAAAACATTTCTTTGTCGCCACACGTGGGAACCCAAGATTATTTGTACGGCCGCAGGAAGCCTATCTGTTTTATAAAGAACCGGATAATACCAACGTCATGATTCATTTAAAACTCAGAGGTGAAAAGTGGAGTGTAGTAGGAAAGAAAAAGAAGACCGGCAGCCAAATTCCATACGAACTGCTACCATGTGAAAAAGACTACCTCAAAAAGAAGAAAGAATTTTACTCAAAATAACGGTTCTCTTGCATCAAAAAGCAGGACCTGGCGGCCATTATGGCGGCCTTTTTTTAGTGGACTTACGAGTGTGTTAGTATAACAAGCATAAATGATACAATAATGAAACAGGTCTTATTTACAAGGAGGCAAAACATGGATGACATTTCACCGAAACAGGCGGCGGTAAAGGTGAAACGATGGCCTAAAGACACCATAGCGGCTGGTCCTCGTCATACTGTTGGGCTCAAATCGGACGGAACAGTGGTAGCGGTGGGCGATAATAAATATGGCCAATGTGAGGTTAGTGGCTGGCGTGATATGGTGGCGGTCGCAGCGGGTAATGTTCATATGGCAACGAACACGGGGAATGCCCATACCATTGGTCTTCAGTCGGACAGAACTGCGGTCGGTGTCGGTTGGAATCAGCATGATCAATGCAATGTATCCCACTGGCGTGATGTGGTGGCAGTCGCGGCGGGGTGGCGTCGTACCATTGGGCTTAAAGCGGATGGAACAGTGGTAGCGGTGGGCCGAAATAAGGAAGAAGAATGCAAGGTATCCGGCTGGCAGGATATAGTGGCGGTCGCGGCAGGTGACTGGCATACCGTTGGTCTTAAATCGGACGGCACGGTGACGGCAGTGGGAAATAATCGGTACCGCCAATGCAATGTAAACAGCTGGAACGATATAGTGGCAGTCGCAGCGGGGTATCTTCATACCATCGGTTTAAAATCGGACGGCACGGTGGAAGCGGTAGGTTTAAATAAAAATGACCAATGTAATGTAAGCGGCTGGCGCGATATTGTGGCGGTCGCAGCGGGGAGTAATCATACCATCGGTCTTAAATCCGACGGAACAGTGGTAGCTGTGGGTTGGAATAAGTTTGGACAGTGTAATGTAAGTGAGTGGCACGATATAGTGGCGATTGCGGCGGGGTGTAATCATACTGTCGGTCTTAAATCAGATGGAACAGTGGTAGCTGTGGGTGATAATACATATGGCCAATGCGATGTAAGCAGCTGGCAATGCATTCAACTGCCCAACGATTAATATTGGAATAGTAGGGATGCCGTGCATGCAACTATCAGTCCTAAAAGTTTAATGGTGAAACTTTTATTTTATTCAATCGTTGTTAAAATAGAGGGAACTAATAATGTTTGGAGGTTTAATAGTTAGTGGAATATATCCTCATAATCATATCTTTTCTTATAATAATAAATTTATCGACTAAGGTGGGTAAATTAGAAGGCCGCATCAAAGGAATGCAATATACCTTAGATCAACTAACCCAACAATCGGGACTACCTGAAAATCCCATAAATGATGAACTACGTAAGCTAATAAAAGCGGGGGAAGACGTAAAAGCAATAAAAAAAGCAAGAGAAACTTTAGGGCTTTCATTGTTAGAAGGAAAAAACTATATTGATAAGTTGAAATCCGATAACAGTTAATAGGTAACTTACACAAAACTTTAATAACTAACTAGATTGAGGGTGGCATTTACATGTCCTTGAATATTATATTGCTAATGACTTTAATGATTTTAATAATCCCTTTTGTCATTTACTTCAAAAGTACCAATAGGAAAGGGAGAATAAAGTCTGTCATCGCATGCTTTGTTTATTTAGCTATTGCTAGTCCTGTTGTTTACGTAGTAATTAACCACAAAATGGTGCACTATGAGGATGCCAATATTGGTTTAGGTTTAGCATTTTTTATAACTTGGTTTCTTACGCTCTGTCTATTTTTGGCTTCACTTGTCTTCTTATTAAAAAAAAGAGGGAATAGGGCATAGAGGGACGGATTGATATCGGGCCAAGAATGACGTGAAGCGGTCAGGAGAACCCACTTCTTGCTAAAAACAAAAAGACGTGTGAAGCATCCACACGCCATTCATGTATTTAATAGACTTATTGGGTAGAAACAAGATCATGTTCTTTATCCTTAACTGATGCACGAGGACCTTCCACCTGCTCCACGGAACCATAAGAACCGTCCCCCTGGTCCCGCCCCTGGTCCCCGTGGACCCCGTGGCCTATCTGCTCCACCAGTGGAAAGGTTAGGGTGAATTGGGTGCCTTGGTTGAGTTGGCTTTGGACGGTCCAGGTTCCGTTCATTTCTTTGATGATTTGGAGGGTGACCATGATGCCGAGGCCGGTGCCTTTTTCTTTGGTTGAGTAGTAAGGGAGGCCGAGGTTTTCGATTTGCTGGGAGGTCATGCCTATTCCGTTGTCGCTGATCATGACCTCGGCATAGTCTTCCCGTTTGCGAAGGAACACCTGGACTTGTCCTGACGGGCTGGCCGCCTCAATGGCATTCTTAATGAGGTTAACGAACATTTGCTGGACCCGCCCTGGAATGCCTAAAACCACCACATGGTCATCAAAATCATCGACCACCTCAACACTCTCCATTAATGCATAGGAAGAAAGAGATTTCACCGATTGCGAGGCGATCCAAGTCAGATTCACCGAACGAAGTTTTTCTTGGTCAAAGCTCTTGCCCAACGACAAATAGTCCGAAATAATTTTATTGGCGCGATCCAGTTCCATCAAACAAACCGAAAGATAGGTCTTTTCTGAGTCCGTGATCGTAGGCGAGGTAGACAAGAGCTGGACAAAACCGCGGACACTCGTCATCGGATTGCGGATTTCATGGGCCACACTGGCAGCCATCTGCCCGACCACGTGGAGCTTCTCATTCTTCCGAATTTCATTTAACAGCTCCATTTTTTCACGATGCGACTCTAACAAATAAACGGCCAACCAAACGGTAATGGCGTTGGAGACAATATAGACGCCATAAATCACGAGCCGAGTCTTGGTAACGGGTACATCAAGCATTAACGATCCAATATAGGGAATAGAATAGGAAATAATCAACAAGAAAAACACAGACATCCTAATTTTTTTTGAACGGTTCCAATTCTTAAATAAAGAACGAAATTGAAAAATGATCAAGCAGCAGACAAACATGATGATAAAGGCAGGAATCATTCCAGCTCCGCCTGTCAAAAAACGAATCACGATAAAAAGCGCGGATACCAGGATTCCCACAGCAGGGCCGCCATAAATAAATGCCAAAAACCAAGGAATCATCCGCAAATCAAGATAAATTCCATTTTCAATTTTGATAGAAAAAATAACACAAAGACAGATCGCAATCGCACAAACGGCAAACCAATAGGCTGTTTCGATATTCTTGTCCATCCGTTTATCGCTCATCAGCGCTTGATACAGAATGATCGGAAACAGCACCATCAGCATCTGCAGCAGCATATGGTCATATTGAATCATCATGGCAGGTACCTCATCACCCAGTTAAAATTTAGCATCCCTAAACACTTCGCTAACATTCGACTAAATCCTTCTCGTATTTTTTGCCAAATTAAGTAAATAGAACAAAGCGCTCTAATAGAATAAAAATCTAGAAATATAACCTTCGATAAAAGCTGCGACGAAGATAAAGGGGGTGACTACAAAGAGAAAAGAATGATTCTCGTAATAAAAAGGTTTTTTTGTTGCGGTGAAACAGATACAGCAGTTTTCTTACAATGATTTGATTGATTTTGCTAAGCCCAAGGCAACCCCAAAAAGGATGCCTGTGCCAATGACGGAAACCGTATATAAAAACGGAATTGAAATGAGATTTCAACTCAATATTCTGATAACCATTATGATAGAAAAAATGATTTCTTACAATAGATTTCCTTTTGTAAAATGACAGGTCAGCAAAAAAGGAGTCTAAATCATTAACGGGTTCCGTCCCCTATCACAAACATTAAAAATGTAAGTCAAAAAGAGTGTCAATTTGCATGTAAAATGAACACTCTTTTTACATTGGTATAGTGCCATTTTTGTGAAAAATTAATATGGAAAATATGCATTTTAGATTGGGAAGATAGAAAAGTCACCAAAATATTACTGATGCATTCCAATAAGGAGATTATCGTGCAAAAGGTGATTTATTTAGTACATATGAATTTTAGTAGGGAACATATGAACTTCCATCTAACCTGCCAAAATTTAGCTTTTATTTTTTAACCAACTTGAACAGCAATCTTTTATATAGTGGGAAAGGAATCCTATTAATTGAGAAAGCGAATTATGTAAGTTTTGTCAAGTTCACTAGAATTCATCATTTTGTCGTTACAACTATTGAATCCTTAATCCTATTTGGATATCAGATGTTTTTTGAAAGGCCATATTCAAAAAACTCACGGTAGTTTGTTGAACGAGTTATCTCCAAAGAATCCCAATCAAATTGAGATTATGAATGTTTGTAACTAGCCGGGGATTCTCTATAATAGGAGGAACCATTTTTAAGGGGAATCATCTCATACTTAAACCATCGGGGGCTATAATTATTCAACGAGGCGTTGTGGCATCCCTTTTTTTGTTGAACTAAAGGGGAAGCTAAGTGCAAGTTTAATGGAAACCCCTTATTTCACTAGTTGGGTGCTAATGCTAAAGAAGGAGGTTCCGGTGGAATTGGAACTCGATGATCGCTGCCGTGGACATTTTTATTGGAGTAACGGGCAGGATAATTGAAGAAGAATAGGGAATTTATATACTCAAAAAAAAGGAAGTTGGAATAACCTTGATATTTACTAGTGCATTTGATGACCTAGATACTTACCTTAAAGAACACAAATATGGTAATTCCGATTTTATATCAAAAGAAATCTCGAGTCATTTTCAAACAGAATTATGTGAATACAAAAATATTAATGAAGTGAAGTTATCATCTGATTTAATGAACAACATCATTTGCAGATAAAGTAAATAAGATATGGAGGAATGACGGTGTCGAGAATCCCTTCGTCATCAATGGAAATCATAAGGTGATTTTACCTGATGGTTAACATACACCCAAATTAGATTAATCAGTAAAAAACAGTATTGTGAGGAAAGTATGCAGTATTGTAGTGAATTACAAAATTATAATTAGCACTAAAAACAACGCTTGAAATAGACTATATTCCTGATAGTAAATAACTTAAAAACAGATACTAAATTAGAGTTTCGTCATAAGAAATGACGGGACTTTTTTGAATGCTTTTTTCGGAACAATGAGTTATATAATGTAATGAGTAGTATGGTGAAATAAAAATTGTGAAGAAACGTACTTAAATTAACGGGTAGCTATTCTTGAATAAGTACAACTTTAGAATCCAAACTAATTGTAAAATTCAGGGCTGCAAAAATGGTTGTGTTTAGGTCTTCTTGCAAATACTTTAAAAAAATGTTAAACTTTAGAAGAATTATTTTTGTTCGGTGTAAAGGATAGTATAGGATTAACTTTTCGTCTTGATGATCACTGAGTGCAAGGATAGTAACACATTGTGTGCAAAGCACACAGCAGGAGGAAACAAAATGGAACAAGGTAAAGTAAAATGGTTTAACGCAGAAAAAGGTTTCGGATTCATCGAGCGTGAAGGCGGAGAAGACGTATTCGTTCATTTCTCAGCGATCCAAGGCGAAGGTTTCAAATCTTTAGACGAAGGTCAAACAGTTACTTTTGACGTTGAGCAAGGTCAACGTGGAGCTCAAGCAGCTAACGTGCGTAAAGCTTAATAAGAACAAATAAAGCAGGCTCTTCATAGAGTCTGTTTTTTATTTGTTCTTTTAAAACAAGGAGCCCCACTCACGAATGAGTAGGGCACATGTAAACAAGTAAATCAAATGGTAAACAAAGTGTATCACATAATCAAACATTCTCCTAATTCTCTTTGAATAAAAATTTTAAAGTGCTTTGGTAGAGTATTACCGACTTTCCACTAAAAGCATCTGATTACAGGTATCCTGACAGAAATGGGTAGCTTTTTTTATTTGCTTTTTTTATACCCACCCTCTACAAATCTAATCATATCACGCCCTGAGATCTTTTCTGTTTCATGATAACCATCTTCATCACGCAAACTCAAGTACCAGTTGCTATCGCCATCTTCATTTAGCCTATATAACTTATTTGTAAAAACATTTGTATAAAAATCTCCATTTCTTAGCCTCATAATATCCCACCTCTAATGTATTTAAACTGTATTATGCCCAAGATATCCACCGTGAGCCATTAGACATATACAGTCAAAAATCCCATGGATATTCAATGAATACACGTGCCAATCAAGAGGAGAGGGACAGAACATGGAAAGTTAGAATTTTTCCTTATTCAGCTAACGTGGCAGGTTGCTTACAGAAGGATTATCCTTTTGGAGTGGAGAAATTAATGACGATATAGGATTTAGATAGGAGAAGAGAATGGGGTATATAGAGGGGGTAAAATCCAGGTGTAAAACTATACAAAATGTTATTGAGTTGCTTTGTACTAAATTTAAAGTGCAACCTGTTGGTAATGGATACATCGATATGATAATTGAAAATGAGTTTGTCGATGATTTTATAGAGGAACTAACCAAAAATGGTTTTGTTGTAGAAGGAGTGTCTTGGTGGTGTCACTGTACACAGGATTCACAAGGAAAACTAGGCTGTCCACACGGATTAGGAGGTCCAAAAAGTGAATTTTTTGAAGGTTGGTTCAGTGAAACGGATATTCCAATGTTTGAGATTTCCTCAAATGACTTATCAGAAATAAATAAAATTAGCACGTACGAGAAGATTGAATTCATAAATGATAAAATAGTTAACTCGATAAAAGAATTTCGAAAAAGCGATAATTATATGGAATGCTTAGTCCCTGCATTATGGCTTCTTGTACCAGAAGAATGGGAAAGATAGCAGATTTCTTGTTGAACTAACGGGGCTTTAGTGGAATAGGAAGTAATAATAAATACCGATAATAGCCCAGTTGGTATCATATCGGAACTGGGCTATTCTTTTGTTTTAAAAAAACACCGCAGGTTGCAGTGTTTTTTTTAACATATAACATTTTTAGCTATAAATTATGGTTTTGTGATAGAAAACAGGGCCCGTTACTAAATCATTAGCCCCGTTTTGATTATCACCCTAAGTACACCAAATCTTTTAGTTCATCAGTGGATAGCTCAGTGAGCCAGTTTTCGCTTGTGATGATTTGGTCATTGAGGAACTGCTTTTTCTCCAGCATGGCATCAATCTTTTCTTCTAATGTCCCCGTGCAAATCAGCTTATGGACATGAACAAAGCGCTCTTGGCCGATGCGATACGCCCGGTCAGTGGCCTGGTTTTCGACGGCCGGATTCCACCAGCGGTCATAATGGATAACGTGGTTCGCCGCAGTTAAGTTCAACCCGGTACCGCCCGCCTTCAGCGACAGCAGGAACACAGGGAACTCGCCATTCTGGAACCGCTCAATCATCAAGTCACGCTGTGTTTTCGGCACACTGCCATTCAAAAACGGCACCTCGACGCCAAACTTCTTCTTCACCGTGGCGCGAATCATTTCGCCCATCTCGATATATTGGGTAAAAATCAAACAGCTCTCACCCGAATCCAACACCGCATCCACCAGTTCAACCAGCTTCTCCAGCTTGTTCGACCGTTCCAACAGCTGCCGCCCGGTCGCGTGTTCCTTCAAATATAATGCCGGGTGGTTGCAAAGCTGCTTCAAGCGGCTAAGCATCTGTAAAATTAACCCCTTGCGCTCAAAACCAGTCAACTTTTCAATCTGGTCAAACGTATCATGAATCAGCTGCTCATACAGTGAGGCCTGCTCTGCGGTCAACGGGATGTACTCTTTCTGCTCGAGCTTATCCGGCAAGTTGAGCGCCACCTCTTCGTCCTTCTTGGTCCGGCGCAGCAGAAACGGCCGAATCAACGATTGCAGCTGCTGAATTTTTTCTTTCTTTTCATTCTTCTCAATCGGGACGATAAACCGTTTCTGGAACTGACCTAAGCTGCCAAGATAGCCATGATTGGTAAAATCAAAAATTGACCACAACTCGGACAACCGGTTCTCCATCGGTGTCCCCGTCAAAGCGATATGATGTCGGCCGCGCAGTCGGCGTACCGCCTTCGATTGTTTCGTCTGGGCGTTCTTGATGTTCTGCGCCTCATCAATGGCAATCGTGCTCCACTGCATCGACTCGAACTCCTCGAAATCAAGATGGCTCAAGCCGTAGGAAGTAAGCACAACATCAGCAGCCTGCACCTTTTGCGCAAAATCAGCCTGCTTCGGCCGGTTTGAGCCGTAATGCAGATACACGTTCAGCTCCGGCGCAAACCGCTCGAGTTCTTTCTGCCAGTTTCCCAGCACCGATGTTGGGCAAATGATGAGGGAAGCATGGGTTGGTGTTTTCTTTGCCAGCTCCTCCGCTTTTTTCGTACGGCGCGGTTTGGGAGCGATATCGTCATTGAGGTCAATCACGCTGTCAGGGTCCACTTCATCTGCCAGTACCGGTTCCTTGACAACCTGAAGATCGGACTCGTGGTCTTTCACCAATAACAAATAAGAAATTAGCTGGATCGTTTTCCCAAGACCCATGTCATCGGCTAAAATCGCCCCAAAGCCATTCTTCCGAAGAAACCACAGCCAGCTCATGCCAAGCTGCTGGTAAGGCCGGAGCTCACCGTTCAGCCCAGCGGGAACTTCCTCAAGCGGAATCTCATTTGTCTCGGAAAGCTGCTTGACCATCTGTTTCCACTGGCGGTTCAACTCAATTTGAATTTTGGCAAACGCCTTTGGATTCTCGAGTTCTTCCTCATGCGCTTCGGAATCCACCAATTCCTGCTCCAGCAGGTCACGAACATGCAACCCTTCTTTTTCAGCCCGCTTCATCAAATCCTGGATTTGACGGATAAACTGCGGGTCCAACTTCACCCAGCGGCCGCGTACATAGACAAGCCGGCGCTTTTCTTCGACCAGCTGGCTGAACTCGTCTTCAGATAGGTCCACGCCGTTCATCGAGAATCGCCAGTTAAAATCAAGCATGGCATCAAGCCCGACAAACGATGGCCGATGGCTCGAGGTTCCCCGCACGGCTGCCTTCACCTTTAAGTTTGCATTTTTCATCGCTTGCCACCAGGAAGGGAGGAGGATCTCGACGTCGAGCGCCAGCAGTGTTTCACTGACCTCGGTTAAAAACAGCCATGCTTCTTCCTCGGTAAGCTCTCGTTTCAGAGGAGCAACGGCGGCATCCGTATCCTGCTCGCCAAGCCAAGGAATTAATCGCACCCAGCGGCCTTGCTCGCGGTCGACTCTATCCAAATAAGGCCGCCACCTAGCCGGAATCCGCTTAACATCCTCGACATCAACCACTTGGTCCGGATCCTTTTTGCCGCGCAAAAACACATCGAGCGTCCAATCGCCTTCGCCTTCAATCGGCTCATCCAACCGCAGCCCAATCGTAAACGGCGTATCGCTCTCGGTAATTCCGACCCACTCAGCCCAACTCTCCTCATCAAAATAACGAGCCAAGTCTCGCCCCGAAATATTCTGCTTCCGCAGCAAATCCAACTTCGGACCAAACAACTCCTTCATCGCCGAATTCCGCGTCAAATAAGCATCAAGCGCACTATTGTACAAATCGGATAGATAGTCCTTGGCAGAGGGGGACCGGGGGGACGGTTCTCCTGGTTCATTTTCGGCTATCTCACCGGCGACTTCTTGTTCCCAGAACGATGGCAAGAATTCGTCTTTTACCCGTTCCGGCATCCTCCAGCGAAAGTCGCCATTCTCCCAAACCCTAAAGTCAGGCAGCCAATCTTTTTCAACGATGCCTTCAAACATCGACTGCGAAGCGGCTAGGCAGATTTCCGACTGCTCATTCCAGTCCCAGTCAATAAACCGATTAAAGGATTCTTTGGCAAACAGGGAAACGAGCTGCCAGCCGTTCACGGCGACGCCCTCGATGCCACCCACGGTCACGGTCTCGAGCAGCGTTCCGAAGAAGCTCTCTTCATGGCTGCTAAACACGATATTCTTCCAATCCGAAGGGGGAAGATACTCCCCTGACTCATCCTGGGCAGCAAGGAGAAACCGATTATCCTCTATTTTGATTGTCAGCAATTTCATAAACCTGGATCTCAGCATGGTGTTGCGTGCTCCTTTTATCGGGGTCATAGCCCCTACAAAAATAACAATAAGATTTTTTCTATAAAAAACAAACTTTCTCTATGTTCCCGTAACAGGGGGAAAGTAGCTCAGCGGGTCACGTAGAGAGGTTCTACGTGACCGAAACGGATAAAAATCAGGGATACGGGTCACGTAGAAGGGTCCTACGCGACCAAAATTGACAAAAATCAGAGAACCAGGTCACGTAGAGAGGTTCTACGTGACCGAAATGGATAAAAACCAGTGACACGGGTCACGTAGAGAGGTCCTACGCGACCGAAATTGACAAAAATCAGAGAACCGGGTCACGTAGAGAGGTTCTACGTGACCGAAATGGATAAAAACCAGTGACACGGGTCACGTAGAGAGGTTCTACGCGACCGAAATGGATAAAAACCAGTGACACGGGTCACGTAGAGAGGTTCTACGCGACCGAAATGGATAAAGTCCAGTGACACGGGTCACGTAGAGAGGTTCTACGCGACCGAAACGGATAAA
>NZ_HG942081.1:77693-90703 GCF_000612665.1 Neobacillus dielmonensis | reverse complement strand
TTTGTCTACAATCTGAATGCTCAGACGAATATGTCTGAGCATTTTTTATAAACAAAACCCTATTTTATTTTTGCTTGGAGTAAAACAGACTCTCCACGAATGACAGAGCCGTCGTCACTTTTTGTTAAGGAATCTACCATATCAAAATTGGTAATTACCACCGGCGATATGGTGCTTTCCGCTTTTTCCTTGACTAGATCCAAGTTAAAGGTAACAAGCTTATCGCCTGCTTTTACTTTATCGCCTTGGGCGACGTGCCCTTCGAAGCCTTCCCCATTCATGGCCACCGTATCCATGCCGATATGGATTAAAACTTCTAAACCATTTTTGCTGCGGATTCCGACGGCATGATTGGTTGGAAAAATCTGTACAACCTCCCCGTCGATTGGAGCCACTACTACTCCCTCCGAAGGTTGAATGGCAAGCCCGTCTCCAATCATTTTCTCGCTAAATACCTGATCTGGAACATCTTCAATTTTGACAATCGTTCCCGTAATTGGAGAAACAATGGTCTCCGTTATTTCTTTTTTTCCAAACAAATTCTTAAACACGATAATCCCCCCAACTAAAATAGAAAAGGCGAAAAGTAACTTATCGTTTTCGCCTTTCCTTGCTATCCATTCTTTATTTTAACACAGGCCAGTAAGCTTTATTAGCTTCAATGAGATCATCCAGTATATCTTTTGCTACTTTAGCACTTGGAACGGTCTTGGAAAGCGTTAAAGCCTGCCATAATTTTTGGTAACTGCCTTCAATATAGGCTTGAACGACTAATTTCTCGACTGTGACTTGTTGGTACATTAACGCTCTTTGGAATTCAGGAATCTTTCCTTGGCTTAATGGCTCTGGGCCGTCACTTCCGACAATACAAGGCACTTCCACCATGGCTTCATTATCGAAGTTAGCAATGGCTCCATTGTTTTCAACAATCAATAGCATTCTTTCGTGCGTGTTAAAGGCAATGGCAGTTGCCAGGTCGACGATAAAGGTAGCATGGGCACCCATTTCGAATTCACAGCCTTCAGAGGTTCCTCTTTCTATAATGGTTCTTGCTGTTGAAAATACTGTCTTTTCTCTTCCGTCGATCACCTCATTGGCACGTGTGTAATCCGGATTGGAATGCTCCACCACATAATCAGGATAGAAATAATATTTCAAATACGTGTTTGGTAGAAATCTTGGGTCAACCGCTAACAAATCTTTCGCTTTTTTATGTGTCTCCTGCCAGCTTGCATCCGTATGCTGGGTATCTACCTCTTTTTGTGTTAGATAGCCATGCTCCGCTACATAATCACGTATTTGCGGTAAATATTCATGACCTTCTTTATCTTTGACACTTGTCCACCAGCCAAAGTGGTTTAACCCGAAGTAGCGTACCTCTAAATCCTTTGGTTGTTTGCCGATGATATGTGACATTCTGCGCAATGTGCCTACCGGCATGTCACAAATATTCAATACTTTCGAATTGGGACGAAGAACACGGCAAGCTTCCGCCACAATGGCAGCAGGATTGGAATAGTTTAACATCCAGCAGTTTGGTGAATATTTTTCCATGATGTCAATCAATTCAATCATGTCGCCGATACTTCTCATACCATACGCGATTCCGCCAGGTCCGCAGGTTTCTTGACCGACCACACCATGCTTTAATGGAATCTTTTCGTCTTGTTCCCGCATAGGATAGCCGCCGCTGCGGATATGCGCAAAACAGAAGTCTACATCCGTGAAAGCTTCTTCCGGGTCGGTCGTAAAGGAATACTCAATGTCCGGTGCATTTTCTTTCATCACGATTTCTAAAGCTTCCCCTAATACTGCTTGTCTTGGGCCGTCATTATCATATAATTTTAATTTTCGAAGCGGGAAACGGTCTAAATTATCCAATAACATCATGACAATCCCCGGTGTATAAGTACTTCCTCCGCCTGCAATCACTACTGAAAACTTTTTCATTTTCTCCATTCCCTTCTAGTAATCTGTCTTTTCTAAGATGTTTTTTCTGGCGCTTGTTCTGCCTATTCGTTTGTACTTAATCCCAAATAACTGTCCACCGCTTTGCGAATGTTTGTTACCTGTAAGCCGTAAATAACTTGCACATTTTTATCCTTTATAACGACACCGCTTGCGCCTGTTTGTTTTTTCAACACATCTTCATCGACCATGTTCGGATTATCCAAAGTTAGTCGAAGTCTTGTGTAACAGTTCGTGACGGTATTAATATTGCTTGCTCCACCTAGGGCATCAACAATGACACCAGCAATTCCTGGTTCACCCTGTTGACCAGCACCTGCTTTTCCTTTGCCATGCTTTTCTTTGTAATCTTTCTTCGAATATAACTTTGTTTCCTGCCCTTCGTCTTCTCTTCCGATTGTTTTGAAATTGAATTTTACAATCAAGAAGCGGAACACCAGATAATAGATACCAAAGAAGATTAAACCTACTAAAATGTACATTGGCCAGTGTGTTTTCTGAATTCCAAGCGGAAGATTAAACAATAGGAAGTCAATCATACCGTTTGGACCAATGGCTCTAACATCTAAAAGGTGAAGCGTTACCATACTTAAACCACTTAATGCAGCATGAACCACAAACAATAACGGTGCAACAAACATGAACGAGAATTCAATTGGTTCTGTAACACCCGCGATCAATGATGTCACCGCAGCTGGGATCAAAATGGCTTTTGCCTTCCCTTTGTTTTCTGGCTTAGCCGTATGGTACATTGCTAAACATGCTCCGAGCAGTCCGAACATTTTGGAAATACCACGAGCATCCCATATTACACTTGGTGAAAGTACTTTTACCGATGGATCGGCAATTTCCGCATAGTAAATATTTCTTGCGCCTTCGTACACTTTTCCGCCAACTTCTGCCACACCGCCCAGTTCTGTGTATAAGAACGGGGTATAAATCAAGTGGTGCAGTCCCGTTGGAATCAGCAGACGTTCCAATGCTCCGTATAAGAAGATTCCAAAACTACCACTGTGGTTAATCAGTGTGCCTAACTTGTTAATTCCCGCTTGGAAAAATGGCCAAATGAATGTTAAGGCGACCGATAATAGCACAACAACTGGAATCAGCACGATAAAGACGAAGCGTGACCCGCCGTATATTTGAAAGGCACCTTTGAATTCTTTATCAATAAATTTGTTATGAACCATAGCGGTGATGATACCAAGTATTAGTCCCAGGAACACACCCATATCAAGGATTTGCACACCTAAAACTAAAGTTTGTCCAGTGCCCTGCAGGGATTCACCTTCAAAAAGAAGCCCATTCAATGACATAAATTTGTTCATGGCATTGACAAATACAAGATAACCCAACAATGCTGTAAAACCTGCAACCGCTTTTTCCTTATTGGCCAAACCAACTGTTATCCCAACACAGAATATAAGTCCTAAATTACCGAGAATCGAAACCAAAGATCCCGTTAATATCGTACCGAAACCAGTGGTGATAGGATTATTTAAAAATGGAACTACTTCTAATAATTTTGCATTCGTAAATAAATTTCCCAGGGCAATTAAAATACCCGCAATCGGCAAAATAAGAACCGGAATGAACATTGCTTTTGAAAACCGTTGCATGCCCTCCATGATCTTTGTCTTCATTTTGCCTCTCCCCCCTCATGCATTCGTTTTTGTCGACATGATTAGCTTACAATGTAACCGCTTTTAAGTCGATAGATTCAAAAGGATAAAAAACGTGTTTCA
This sequence comes from Neobacillus dielmonensis, assembly GCF_000612665.1. Lineage (GTDB taxonomy): Bacteria > Bacillota > Bacilli > Bacillales > Cytobacillaceae > Neobacillus > Neobacillus dielmonensis. Next base: position 86,990 of record NZ_HG942081.1, on the reverse strand, counting down.
CACATTGAAACACGTTTCACTGGTTATCATCTTTTTGAGAACTCAATGATTCAACATAATGCTTGAAGAGAAATTCAAACATCAAAAGCAAACTCGGAAAAAAGCTGTTCGGCAGCATGTTGCGGTCGTCAAGTTTATTATGATCGACGATTTTAAATGTTAAATCGGCCATCTCAGCAATTCGATTATTTGTTTCTTTTGTAAACGACACCGTAAAGATCTGATGCTCTTTTGCCGCAAGTAATTTATCAATGACCACCTGTGTTTCACCTGATTTTGATATGACTACTAAGGCACCGATATCCTCTAGATTGTTTTCAAATACACCAATTGAATCTGTCCCACTGGCAAAAATCGTTTTTCTGCCTAACACCAATAACTTTTTATAAAGGTACTCCGCTGCAATCGCTGAAAAACCGGTGGCATATATAAAAATATAGCTTTGATTAAGGTTCAAAACTTTTTGTATAAACGTTTCAATATCAGCGGTGGAATTATGGGTCAAAAGATCCTTTTGGCTGATTTCTAAAAAATCTTTTGCCACACCGTTTTGCGGAAGTTCCGGTTTTTTGACCAGAGGTAGCAGTTGATAGTACATATCGACGAAGCCGCTATACCCTAATTTCTTTGAAAGGCGAATGACCGTTGCCGGTGATGTGAAATTTTCTTTGGCAATTGTCCGGACTCCTTTATGGATGACGTCATCAATGTTATCTATGATATATTGGACAAGTTGGATATCTAGTTCAGTTAAATTCTTTCCTTGGATAATTTTGCTGATATCTATCATTTTATATTCACTCCTGCTTGTAAAAACCGTTACTTCTAATGTTTAATTTTATCAAAGTTGGTTTTGTGTCACAAATTGTCTTAGGTAAAAGTCACTTTTTATGGCATAAAAAAAACCGTGAGACGGTAATCGCCACGGTTCCTTCTTTCCTTTACGAAATGGATTACCTCTTTTTCTCAAACATTTTGTCTATGTATCAGGACAAAAAGAGGTCTTTCTACTGTTTTCTTATTGTTTTTTTATAGGGGTCACTACTGCAAATAGATTCTCTGATGGATCCGAGATATTCATTTGAATAATCTTAAATCCATTCCCTCCATCTTTGGATTCAACTTTTCTAGCTATCGTAATTTGTTTGTTATCAGTCATGTTCCATACTTCCTTCCAAATTTTTTTCACCCAAGAGCTACTATATGCAGGAAGGATCATTATGTGAATGGATTTTTTAAAAATACCATATTATTTTGAAAGATAGTTTTGAACAGAGTTATTTGCCCTGACTTTCCACTGCTGCAACTGCTTCTAGTTCGACTAATTGATGTTTATAGCCAAGAACTGTTACTCCAGATAAGGTGCTTGGTACATCGTGATCGCCAAACTCTTCCCGAATGGCATCCCATGCCGTAACCAAGTCCTCTTGATTCTGGGTTGCTACCAGAACTCTTGTATACACCACATCTTCCAATGTGGCTCCAGATTCTTTTAAAGCTTGTTTTAGATTTTCTACACATATTTTTGCCTGATGCCCAAAATCCCCAATACTCGGTACATTTCCTTCTTGGTCGAGCGGACACGCTCCTGCCAAAAATAATAGATCCATTCCAGCTGGTACATGGCTTGCGTAAGCATAATCTACTTGCGCTAAATTGGCTGAACGTATCAAAGATATTTTTTTTGCCATCTTCCTTCCTCCTATACCTTTTCTAAAGGCTCTGTTAAACGATAACGGTGATTTTTTAACTCTGTTGATTGAAGCGGAAGGCGCTCGACTCCTGCGGGAGTACGGGGCTGGGGAGACCCCGCAGGCGCTAAGCGCCGAAGAGGCTCCCCGGCACGCCCGCGGTTCGCTGAGCGACTGGAGTGGAAATCAACAGCCAAATTTAACAGAGCCTTTCTAAAAGAAAAACCCTAATTCCATTATAAAAGTAAAAAATATTTCTGGTACCCTCAAAACATTGCAATCTGGTCCTTTTGAAAGAGTATTTGTTAAATTACAATCAATAACAACATAGTAATGGGAGGAAAAAAATATGAAAAAAACTACTGACATTACATACAAACTGAATGCAGCCACTAGTGCTGAACAACTTGCAGCAGTTTTTAACGCTTCGGGTATTAGGCGCCCGACTGAGGATTTGCCTCGGCTTCAACGCATGATTGACCATGCGGATTTAACCCTAACGGCTTGGGAGGATGAGAAACTGATTGGAGTCGCCAGAGCCATTACCGATTATAGCTATTGCTGTTATTTGTCGGATTTGGCGGTTGATAAAGACTATCAAAAAAGTGGGATTGGGAGGAAGCTGGTCCGGCTTTTACAGGAACAACTTGGGGACGAAGTAACGCTTCTCTTGCTGGCTTCTCCTACTGCCATGGAGTATTATCCAAAAATAGGATTTGAAACGATTGATAATGGATTTAAAATTCTTCGAAAAAGATAAATCCTATATTTGTTTAGTGTTTATATACAGTTGGTGCATTTTTGTTCTAACCAAGCCGCATATCCCTGTGCCGCTTTTTTCCGTATTAAATTTCTAATATAACACACTCTATATATCGGAGGTGACAAAATGGAAAATAATAGACAAGGAAATAACAATCGCGAACATAACCATGATGGTGGAATGATGGATAAAATTGGTGAAGTATTCGAAAATGTTGTCGATACTATTACCGGAGACAATCAAAAAAATGGGCAGCAAAAACAGCGTAATAATAATAAACAGTAGTCAACTTACCCTAATTTAATATAAGTGAGCGAGAAAGAGCTTTGGGGGTTTCCAAAGCTCTTTCTCATTATAAATGATTCAAAACAATCGTTTTATCTATCAGGGTTTTAATAGATTTTATCGCCATTAAATATCGAATTTTTTACAACTACATAGTCAACGTTTCGTATTGCTGACAGCTTGTTTCCGCCCGCATACGAAATAGAAGATTGAAGATCTTGTTCCATTTCAGTGAGGGTATCTTTTAGAGAACCTTTATACTCCACATACATTTTTTTGCCTTCTACATTCCGTTTTTCCCCTTTTTGGAATTCAGATGCAGAACCAAAATATTCTTTATATAGCTTTCCATCCTTCTCTACAGTTTCCCCAGGTGATTCTTCATGCCCAGCAAACAACGAACCAATCATCACCATCGATGCTCCAAATCTAACGGATTTGGCGATATCACCATGTGTGCGAATGCCTCCATCCGCAATAATCGGTTTGCTAGCTGCTTTTGCACACCATCTAAGCGCAGCCAATTGCCATCCGCCTGTTCCAAATCCGGTTTTAATTTTTGTAATACAAACCTTTCCTGGCCCAATTCCTACCTTGGTAGCATCGGCACCGGCATTTTCTAATTCCCTAACAGCCTCAGGAGTCCCTACGTTTCCGGCAATAACAAAGCTAGAAGGAAGATGTTTCTTGATATGTTGAATCATATTTATAACAGCATTGGAATGACCATGTGCAATATCAATGGTGATATATTCAGGCGATAACTTTTCCTCCGCTAATTGTAAAATAAACCGATACTCTTCTTCTTTTACTCCAACACTAATTGAACTGTATAAACCACGGGCGTTCATGTCTTTTACAAAATTCAAACGCTTTTCTGGCTGGAAACGGTGCATGATATAGAAATAATTATTTTCCGCCAAGAAAACCGCAATCTTCTCATCTATAATGGTCTGCATATTTGCAGGCACTACTGGCATTCTAAAAGTACGGCCGCCAAAAGTAACCGATGTGTCACACTCAGTACGACTATTTACAATCGATTTTGCTGGAATTAGTTGAATATCCTCATAATCAAAAACGTTTTCCATTCCCATATACCCCTTTACAACTTTTTCAAAAGTAGTTTTTCCTTTAATATAAAATGTTAATAATCTTATTTTTCAGCATTTACATAACTACCTGACAACATATACGAGTATAATACACGAACAATATTATGTCAAACTAATTTAATGTTCGTTATTAGCGAAGGTTTGTGGCTAAAAGGCATTAAAAAAGGGATTACAACAAAAAAACCAAAAAAAAATCGCCCTTCAAATGGGCAATTAATAACTTGAGACAAGTACCACAACTCATGGGTTAGATTGTTCTTTCTCAAAGCTAGGACTAATTTGTTCTTGTCTTTAACTTAATAATTGTAAAGGAAAAAACAGGTATGCATCATCGATAAAAAATACCACGAATAGCCCGATGAGCATGCCAATTCCTGAACAGATTGTGATTTGTAACCTTGTTTTTATCAAATTGAGTGAATATCCTATAGCCAATGCCAAAAATATAGATGTTAATCCAACGGTGATCTGTCCTATGCTCCAGGAAGCAATTAGACTGAAAATGTATATGGCGATTGCTGCCAAATAATAATAACGCTTCTTGCCTTTTAAAGCGAAAGATATGGATAAAATGAATAAAATCAAAGATAAAATTAAAATTAATGAAAAGAACATAATGAACCCCCCTTTTCGTACATTTTAACATATTTTCCCAACGAAATTAAAAACACTTATGATAGCGTGGAAGGTTACTGAAAGAATGGATCATATAATACTAGTTGAATTATAATTTAGAAAATAGATACTAAAAGGAGTAGATTAATAATGGATAAAGTCACACCATTTTTAATGTTTCAGGATGGCAAAGCAGAAGAAGCCATGAATTTCTACACATCTTTAATTGAGGATTCAGCCATTACAAATATTGTTCGATATGGCGCAAATGAAAGTGGGGATGAAGGGACTGTCATGCAGGCTACTTTCACCTTAAAAGGTCAAGAATTTATGTGCATTGACAGTAATGTAAAGCATCAGTTTTCCTTCACACCTTCGTTCTCATTATATGTTACGTGTAATACTGAAGAAGAACTTGACAATCTTTATCAGAAACTGAACGAAGGTGGACAAGCACTTATGCCACTAGGAGATTATGGTTTCAGTAAGAAGTTTGGCTGGCTAAATGACCGTTTTGGAGTTTCGTGGCAACTCAATCTCCCTAAATAATATAAGAGCTTAATACCCTGTTCAACCCGTATTAAAAACTAAAAAGGGTCGTTAGAAAATTTTAAAGTAAAAATGGCTCAGTATGGTGAACTGAGCCATTTTTATATTTACTTTTTAGGAATTTCACACCCATTTTCATCACAGATCATTCCATTGTCGTTGTTTAATACCACAATTTCATCTTCTGCAATGACTTTTCTTAATGCTTGAACAAACACTTCCGTTGGCTGGGCTCCAGTCAACCCATACTTTTTATTTATCAGGAAGAATGGAACACCGGTAATTCGGTATTGCTGAGCAGTTAGCTCATCAGCACGGACCTCGTCGGCCATCTCATCACTTGCAAGCATTTTTTCAACTGCCCCCCGTTCCAAACCGACTTCTGCGGCTAAATCCGCCAATGTTTCACGATTTCCAATATGTTTGGATTCAGTGAAATGGGCACGTAGTATGCGTTCCGTCATCTCTATCATTAAACCTTGTTTTTTCGCAAACATCGTCAATCGGTGGGCATCGAAGGTGTTCGTTAAGATAAGGGAATCCATTTGGTAGTCCAATCCTGCATCCTTTGCCATTTGCACCATATGCTGGGTATTCGCTTTTGCTTGGGCAATGCTCATTCCATATTTTTTCGCTAAGGATTCGTAAATCGTTTCTTTTATATCTGTTCCGCTTGTTGGATCTAATTCGTAGCAGCGATATGTCACTTCTACTGGATAATCAACCTGTTTAATGGCATCCTCCAGATGCCTTTTGCCAATATAGCAAAATGGTCATGCAAAATCAGTCCACATCTCAATATGGATCATTCTTATCCCTCCTAAATGCAATTCTTGTATAGTATAGTGGTTCACCCTAGGTTTTTACACGGATTTTGATTATATGTCCTAATTAATGATTTCCAATAGCTCTTTTGCTTCCTTCTTATCCAATTCCATCTGTGCAATTAGAGCATCGAGTCCAGTAAATTTGATTTCCCCACGCATATACCGCAAAAATGAAACGGAAGCTGTTTTTCCATATAAATCACCAGAGTAGTCGATTAAATAAGCTTCCACAAGATATCCTTGCCCATTTACAGTTGGCCGGTAGCCAGCACTAATGAGGACATTCCAGATTTCATTTCCTTCTTTTTCATGATGGATTTCCGCGGTCCCTAAATAAACACCGGGTTTAGGTTCAATGTAAGACTCCGTTCCGCCTAAATTGATGGTCGGAAAACCAAGAGTTCTCCCAAGAGCCTCACCATGGATAACCTCACCGGTAATGGTATAAGGCCTTCCTAGAAGGCCCTGTACCGCCTCCATTTTTCCGTTTTTTACCAGTGAGCGAATCCGAGTGCTGCTGATCTTTCGGCCATGCTCCTTTATTTCAGGAACCACGGTAACAGATGATTTTATTTTGGAGCAAAGGTTAACCAGTTCAGTTACAGAGCCGTCGCCGCCTTTTCCAAAATGAAAGCCCTCACCGACTACAATTCGTTTAACATTTAATCTCGAGAGATGCTCCAGTACGAATTCGTTGGCGGTAATTCTAGCATACTCTTCTGTAAATTCAACCCGATAATATCGGTCGACACCAAACCTAGTGAGGATTCGCATTTTTTCTTGATCAGGTGTCAGCTTTGACTGGTACTCTGGATCCTTCTTTAGGATCCAAAGGGGATGGTCCGAAAAACCTAATACGGCAAGCGCTTCCCCTTCGCCTTTCATTTCCTTTGCTGTTTGTAAAACAGCTTGATGCCCCAAATGCACTCCATCAAATTTTCCAATCACTAAAGTTAATGGAGTAGAATCATAAGGGGGTTTTGACGTTACCTCAATGATTTCCACTGTAATCCCTCTCTAACACTGATAGTTCGATTTTCTTTCCTGAATGTTTTATTAAAAGTTCAATGATATCCCTATCATCGATATAAAAGTCGTTTACGTACTTTATTCCTGAGTGGGACTTTTGAATTCCTTCAAAATAAAATACCTCTGCGACTCCTTCAAATCTATAAGAAAGCTCTGGACCACCATTGATTTTTAGAACAACTTCCTTGTTATTAAAGTCGGTATAAAGTTTACAAATGGGCTCCTGATCGAGCAACAATACCTCTGTCCCTTTTACCTGATGAACGCGGATAACTCCTTCTACTTTCATGTTCTCTTTCCTCGTTTTATAACTTAATACGTTGGTCTTGAAGTCATCTTTTACTATAATTCCTTTTATTATATTAGTAAAAAAAAATGATTGCTACCCATTATAAAGGAGCCATCCAAGCTTTAAAAACACTACAAAAAAGACTCTTCCACCTAAAAGAGTCTTTTCACACAAAGAACGTATGTTCGTACAATTAAATTAAACTGGTCTATATTTGTTTTTCATAATATTATTATAACCAATTTTGAATTATAAGTCTATATCTTTAGAAAATTATGTGCTATAGTTTTATTGTTCCGGCCGGAGGATTAGATATACGAAAGAGGCGATGTAGTGCGAATCTTTTCTTGGAGTACCAATTTAAAAGTTCGACTAATGGGTGAAGCGTTGTTTAACATGCTATTTTGGATGTACTTTCCGTTTATAACAGTTTATTTTAGCCAGAAGTTAGGAAATGAAATAGCAGGGATCCTCATGATGCTCCCCCCTGTTTTCAGTATGGCCAGCAGTCTGCTCGGCGGGGCATTAACTGACCGTTTCGGACGTCGACCGCTCATGTTGATAGGCACCTTGGTTCAGATGCTGATGTTTGCACTGTTTGCAGGATCAACCTCTCCTTGGGTGGATTTTGTGGCATTTATTGGTATTGGATTAGGGGGTGCTTTGTATAGGCCTGCAAGTTCAGCTATGGTGGCAGATTCGGTTCCCCCAGATCAGCTCCGCCAAGTATTTGCCACCTTTATGACGGCTAATAACATTGGGGCGGTCCTCGGACCTGCGCTTGGAGCTATTTTCTTTTTTCAATACCGACAACCCTTACTATGGACCTGTACGTTGGTTATGCTGGTATATCTTTTCGCCATTTGTTTCGTCGTAAATGAAACATTACCTGTTACGGCGATAGTAGACAAAACGACGAGTACCATTGCCAACGTATTCAAGGAACAGTGGAAGGGCTATGGAGTCATTTTTCGAGATAAAGTTTTCCTGGTTTATATTTTTGCAGGCATCTTTTCCTTAATCTCCATTATGCAGCTGGATATCTATTTGCCTGTCTATATTATCCATCAAGTCCCTGCACAGTCATTATTCGCCTGGAATGGTGCTTCCCTCACGCTGTCGAGCACAGAAATTTATGGCTGGTTAGTGGGATTCAATGGTCTTCTGTTTGTTCTGTTTATTCTTCCCGTAACAAAATGGTTTCAGCACTGGAAAGAGCGTAACGTATTCATTTTGTCATCTCTGCTTTCAGGTATAGGAACATTCATGGTTGGCCTTAACACCAATATATGGGCTCTGTTTATTGTTACGGTAATCTTTACCTTTGGTGAAATTGTACGCTCCCCCGTCACTCAAAGTTTTATTAGCCGTTATGCTCCAGAACATGCACGAGGGCAATACATGGCAGCTGATAGTTTGCAGAACACGGTAGGTAAATTTTTGGCACCATTGACGGTATTTTTTTCAAAATGGGTCCCCCCTATAGGTATTTTCAGTATAATACTAATCTTGTCACTAATAAGCATCATTTTATATTTTCTCTTATTTAGGATGTATTCGGAGAATCCATCTGCAATGGATTAAATGGTAGAAACCCGAAATATTAATCTAATATTTACTCCTTCTTTACAATCTCTTAATAAGGTGCCTTTACAATAGAAATTGTAATCCAATGCCCTTAAAAGGAGATTTGTCCATGTATTTAAAAAAACTAACTCAAAATGAGCAAGTCACTGTTGAATATATATCAAACGGAGTTTTAAAAACTTTTAAAGGACGGGTATCCCGCCTCAATCTTTCCGAACAGAAGCTCTCTTTAGTTGATGAAAAAAAAATATCCTCAACGATCCGTTTAGCCAATATCCGAAATGTTTACTAAGTTGACATGTGAAACTTCAACGATCATCAATTATCTGAACCGAACAGTCTGCGAAGACGGCAAGAGCAAAAGCCGCCATGCTGGCGGCACAGATTGTCGAGAAAGGTTATTTTTCTCGGCAATTTTTCATTTTACTTGAATTAAAATATGATTTTTAGAATTGATTTTCGCCTGCAATGGGGCCTATTGATTTCCGCTCCAGGTGCTTCGCTTTCCGCGGGCGTGCCGGGGAGCCTCCTCGGCCTTTAGCGCCTG
>NZ_HG942081.1:63837-77626 GCF_000612665.1 Neobacillus dielmonensis | reverse complement strand
ATATTAACGCGGTTAACTGTTAAAGTAATTAGATGTAATAAGAGGCTGCCGAAGGGTTTTTCGACAGCCTGAGCCGCCATGCTGGCGGCATATTTTCTATTGTTGAACCTGCTTTTGCTGTTCTAATACCTTCTTATGTGATGGTAAGAAGAGGATCGCAATGAGATTGGCTATTCCGATGAAAAATACCAAAATAAATACAAGATGCATCCCTTGAGATAGTACTAAAGGACTAACGCCACCAGCATGTTCTTTTCCATATGTGATAATTGTATTGTTAAAAATGGTTCCAAAAACCGCAATTCCAACCGTTTGGCCAATTGACCGGGTAAACGTGTTGGAAGCCGTTGCTGCCCCTCTCATTTGCCAGCCAACTGCCGATTGGACAAGAACAGTAGTCGGAGTTGTGGCATACCCCATACCAAGACCGATTACAATCATAATCCCGACAAAATACAAATACGGCGAATTCAGTTCCAAGGCCAATAACCAAGTGGCTCCGAGAGCAATGAAAATCACTCCTAGCACGGCAGTCAGTTTAGAACCAATTTTGTACATATAACGTCCGGCAAATGTTGCACCCAGCGGCCATGCAATTGACATGGGCATTAACGTAAATCCTGAACTTGTGGCACTGTGGCCGAGAATGGATTGAATCCACATCGGCAAATAGACGTTAACCGCAATCACGACAGCACTCGATAGAAAACTTACGATATTGGAAACCAAAATCACTGGGATCCGGAACAATGAAGGCGGAAGCATTGGCTCCTCTGCTTTTGATTCTATGTATCCAAATAACACAATAAAGATTATGGCAATTGCTATTAGCATATAGATAGGAGCAGAATTCCAATCATACTTCTGCCCTTCCCCCGCATTTAACAATGCATATAGCAGGGAAGAAATCCCAATAGTAAAGGCCGCGGCCCCAAGATAATCAATTTTAGGCTTCTGCTTCTGATGAAGTGTTTCATGGAAAAAGACGGTGATTAAAATGAGTGAGACAATTCCAATCGGCAGGTTAATAAAGAAAATCCAGCGCCAGCTTACTTGGTCAACAAAAAAGCCGCCCATTAATGGACCAAGTAGTCCCGCTATTCCCCATACGGAACTAAATACTCCTTGCATTTTTGCCCGCTGTTCGCCCGGAAAAAGGTCACCAATGATGGTAAAGGTCAGCGGCATCACTGCACCAGCACCAATTCCTTGGATCGCACGGAACCAAATTAATTGGTGCATCGTTTGTGCAGCGCCTGATAGCATGGATCCGAGCACAAACAAAATGACACCGGTAATAAAAACTTTCTTACGCCCGAAAAGATCAGCCAATTTCCCATAAATCGGGGTGGTTACGGACGTGGTAAGCGTATAAATGGCAAAGACCCAACTGATTAAGTTTAGCCCACTAAGGTCACTGACGATTTTCGGTGTGGCCGTACTGACAACCGTAACATCAATCGCCACTAAAAGTATGGCGACAAGCATAGCAACAGTTACCATTTTACGGTTTGTTGTTTTCTGTGACATGTTTCTTCTCCTTAAAAAATAGTAATGATTGCTTATTCTTTTTTGAGTCCTCCTATTTTTGTTATCTCCTTTTCCTTTCCTAAATATTAATTGAAGAACCATGCAAGTAATAGTAAGCGGGGAGATTTCCGCTTGTCAAGAAATCTAAACCTTGGCACTCCCAGGATATAATAAAGCCCAGATTCATCTGAATCTGGGCCGGGTGCTTAAATTTGTTTTGAGATTTGATCAATTTCATTCATTTGTTTTTTTGTTAATTCAAAGGTTAGTGCGCCAATATTCTCTTCAGCATGGTGCCGTTTAGAAGCACCTGGAATCGCTACAACCGTTTCCCCGTGGAAATGAATCAGCCAGTTTAAAGCAATTTGGCTTGCGGAAACCTCATACTCAGCGGCCAATCTTTCCAAAACATCAATCAACGGTTTCGTTTTCGCTAAGCCGGCTGGTTTGAATTGAGACATATACTTTCTAGGACCCGAAAGGTTTTTCAGCAAATCAGGATTTTCGTGGAATTTGCCCGATAAAATGCCCTGTTCTAGTGGAGAGTAGGCTATAATCGTGATTCCTAGCTCTTTAGCTGCCTTCATTACCCCATTTGTTTCAATTCGTCGGTCAAGCAGGCTGTATTTCACCTGATTGGAGACCATTGGATAGCCGTGCCTTTTCAGGATTTCATAAGCTTCTCTCATTTTTGATTCATTAAAATTGCTAACACCAGCGGACCGGATTTTCTTTTCTGTCAACAGGACTGCCATCGCATCCATTTCCGACTTAACACTAGAAAAAGAAAAAGGCTGATGAATTTGGTATAAATCAATTTTCCTTCCTTTTAAAAACTGAAGCCGGTTATCGATGGTCTTGGTGATGGAAGATGAAGTCCGCATAGCAGGCCACCATTTAGTTGCAATTAGGGCATCTTTTGACTTTTCACCCAGCGCATTCAAGGCATTCGCCAAGGCTTCCTCCGATTTGCCTTTCCCGTAGACTTCTGCTGTATCAAACCAATTGATTCCACCTTCAAGACTAAGTCTAACAATCTCAGTCATCTCTTCTTCCTTTAAACTCGGCCAGTACCGTCCAACCATTCCGTTGCCGCTGCTGAATTGCCAAGTACCCAAACCTAACGGAGAGATTTCTATATCTGAATTTCCTAATTTTCTCAAAGAAACTTTTGTTGCTGTCCCCACAGCAAACACCTCATTCCATTTCGTACTCCGATAAATTGTAACGGAATTCTATATTTAAAGAATAACAGTTCGTTAAACAATATGCAGAACATAATGTGACAAGAATGAGAATATCGCCTTTTTACATAAAATTAATCGTTCCTAGTTTTGTTGTTGACCTTTGAATTTTTTAACAGTTGAAATAAATTCATTGTCATATTCAAAATAACTATTGGTCCTTTTCACATATTTCTTCATGATTTAAAACCTTTAAATCATATAAAAGCCCTTGGTGTTATGTAAAAGCCTTTTTGAAACTTCTGTTTCTGAAAGACTTTTTATTTTTGCAATAGTTGCAATGGACTCCCTCATCATGATCGGTTGAGTCCTTTTTCCAATAAACGGACCTTCAAACGGCCAAGGACCGTCTGTTTCAATCATTAATAAATCTAAGGGGTATTGATGCACTATTTTCTGGATTTTGTCCTTATAGACGATTTCTGGTGTAACGGAAATATAGTAGCCATTCTCCAACATTCTGGAAATCGTAGGTTCATCCCCTTTAAACCAGTGGAAATGTGCCTTTGTCACAGAATGCTTTTCTAATAATCGACAGACAAGCGGTGCGTCATCATAGACGGCGTGCAAAACAATCGGCTTATCCCATTCCTTTGCTAATGAAATAAACGTCTCGAGGATTTCGAGATATCGGCCTTTCTGTGAAATAGACACTTTTTGGTCTCGACTTAAGTAGTATGGCAAACCGACTTCTCCTACCGCTATCATATCCGTTTGGTGTCGGTTCATCCAATCAAGCAAATCAGTCATCTCTTGTTCCGATGGCAGGTTCTGTTCTGGATGAAACCCAAATGCAGGCTTTATCTTGGAATATTGCTTTGACAGCTGCAAATTACGCTTGCACGATTCTATGTTATTAGACACCGTGACCAAAGAATCAATCAAGATTGAATTATCTAGTATTAACCTGACTTCTTCGTCCTTGTATTGATCTAAATGAATATGAGCATCAATCATTTTCATATTCTTTTCACCCCTAGGTTGTTATTCCTTCTTTAAATTTTACCACTTCTTCCTGGAATTCGGAGTTTAAACAAAGAAAAACACGGCAATTTCATCGCCGTGTTCCATAGTTCCTCTGGATTATTTTGTATAGAATTTTTTAACTTCCTCCGAAATTTTCTCCGCCGAGCCATATATCTTTTCTACGGCTTCCAAAGTCCGCTTTTGATTGGTTTCCATCTTGTGTTCGAGGCGTTGATCGCTATACTTAAACTTTGATAAGTAGTTTAACATATTCATATATTCCGGCATTCCCTTTGAACTAATGAAATAATGGGAGATTAAGAACCCATCCCGATACAACGACATATCTTGATCGGTCGTACCAAGAGACGCCAATTTATCAATGGTTTTAACTGTTTTTGAATTTTGAGTCGCCATCACAGCCTGGTCTTCTGCCAATTTGGAATCAAATGTAATATTGCCCGTTTCATCCCGAACGATACTGCTTTCAATATACATCCCAAAACCTTCTAGGATGTATGGAGCGGCATTATCATTGGTCATGTCTGCAACCATTTTGTGTGCAAGGCCATTCGCCAAGCTACTAAACATATTATTATTTGGCTGCTCTGTCGTCATTTTAAGTGACTCGCCCTTTTCATTCCATGCTGCTACGCTTATCCAAGGAACCGTAGCTGAAATCTCTTTTACTGATGGGTACATTTTGATTGAAATCTTACTCGGTTTCCAGTTAAATTGCTTTGAGTAAAAGGCAACCAAATCAACAGCATCCTTTAAGGTCTGTTGCGCGGCCTCTTCTTGGCCTTTCATGTAATAGACAGTCAGATTCTTCGCATCGTCAGTAATGGAATCAAACGGCAGATCGTTCAAAACCCACTTATCTTTCACCTTAATCATCTGATAGTTCACTACATTCGTGCTTCCTCCATGCTTTGTGTCACTCATCATCACACCAAAGCTGACTGTTCCGGTTGTATCGTTTTCTGGATGAAAGCTGTATAGTTCCGTTGAAAAGTCGAATCCTTCTTTTTTCCTATAGCTCGCTTCTTCTATCCATCTTTGCTGTTCTTTGTAAAAGAGCTCATTTTCCTTATTTTGATAACTCATAAATAATTCTTTGTCATTTAACGCCACTGCCTTCTTAATTTCCTGCATCGTCCATTCTGGTGTACCCTTTTTTACCGTCTGCTCATTGCTCTCTTTCTTTTTAGGTGTCCCTTTTGTTTGCTCGTTTTCACTGCACCCAGCTAAAAAAACGAATAAAACAAGGAAAATCCACCCCACTTGCCAAAACTTCTTCATCCGTTTCTCCCCCTTTATTTATAAGCAGGAATTCACCCTAATTAGTAATAAATTCCCACTCAATAATATTCGGGAAGAACCATTTATTTCCTTCAAACTTATTAATTTCTATTTAGAAATAAAAAAACAGGGATAGGAATTGCCGGAAGACAACCCATCCCTGCTGGATGCTTAAAACTTAGATTGATAGTTTTCGATTTCCCATGCATGAACTGCTGTACGGTAGCTGTCCCATTCAGCTTTTTTCATGGACACATATTCATTGTATACATGCTCGCCAAGTGTATTAAAAGCAATTTCTCCTGCTTCCAATTCATTTACCGCTTCAGCTAAACTTCCAGGCAGGTTTTCAATGCCTCTGAACGCTCTTTCTTCGTCAGACATATGGAAGATATCATCATTGATTGGTGCTGGTGCTTCCAAACCTTTTTCTATTCCATCCAAACCAGCAGAAGCAATTACCGCAAATGTTAAGTAAGGGTTAGAGGATGGATCTGGACAGCGTAATTCCACACGTGTTGCCAGTCCTTTTTTGGCAGGAATACGGATTAGCGCAGAACGGTTTGAAGCAGACCATGCAATATAAACTGGTGCTTCATAGCCCGGAACAAGACGCTTGTAAGAGTTTACTAGCGGGTTCGTTACTGCTGCAAAGCTCTTGACGTTCACTAGTACACCGGCAATAAATTGGTATGCTTTTTCTGAAAGCTGTAGTGTATCTTCTGGATCAAAGAATGCATTTTCGCTTTCGTTAAACAGAGACATGTTTACGTGCATTCCCGAACCGTTTATACCGAATACCGGCTTAGGCATGAAGGTGGCATGCAAACCAAACTTCTTTGCCACTGTTTTTACGACCCATTTATAAGTTGTAGCTAAGTCTGCTGCGGTTAGGACATCAGCATATTTAAAGTTGATTTCGTGCTGGCCCTCGGCTACTTCGTGGTGAGACGCTTCAATCGTAAAGCCCATTGATTTTAAGGCACGATAGATTTCTAGACGAACACGCTCACCAAGATCGTGCGGTGATGGCTCGAAATAACCAGCTTTATCACTAATTTCCTGTGTTGCGTAGCCGTTGTCATCTGTTTTAAACAAGAAAAATTCCAACTCGGGCCCAACCGAAATGGTATATCCATTATCTGCAGCACGTTTTACTGTTTTCTTTAAAACATTTCTTGTATCTCCTTCAAAAAGCGATCCGTCTGGGTTTGTGACAGAGCATAAGAACCGTCCTTCTGAATATCCCTGTTCAACTGTCCAAGGAAGCACAGCGAAAGTAGTTAAATCCGGCTGAAGGTAAAGGTCAGAGTTATTGATTGGCGAAAATCCTTTAATAGAGGAGCCATCGAACATGATTTTTCCTTCTACTACATCTTCCAACTGTTCGCTCGTAACGGTGACGTGCTTTAAGATTCCTTCAATATCAACAAATTGTAGGTGTAATAATTCGACACTCTTTTCTTTTATGGTTGCTTTAATTTGTTCCAATGCAGCTGCTGTTAAAGCTGTGTTTGAAGTTAGCGTTTCGCCCATGTCACATTTCCTTCCCATCTCATGTTATATTTTATTACATCTATGATAGATAGATTATATTTAATATTTAATAGTTTGACAATCCTTTTTTTGAATATTTTTTGAATATTTACTATTTCACTTGGTAAGCGTTTTCATTTTTAAAGAAAGAATTTACTAAAGAATCCTTAGATTAAGCGTTTATAATTATACATAGGAATGCAGTTTTATCATAAAAAGAAAGACCATCCCCCGAAGGAATGGCCTTTCATGATTACTTCAAATCGTCAATGGAATTGATGTGCATATATTTTGGTACAACCAATCCATTCCTTGTTCCCTGAAGGTTAGGACCTAAATCGACAAGGTCTGCTTTATATTGGTCGTAATATTCTTTATGTGTACTTGGCAGCCAACCCGCTACCATAGCATCAGCGCTACCGTTGGCAATACCAGCAAACATCGGACCAACCTCTACTTGGCTCAATTTCACCTTATACCCATTCTGTTCCATTACCCTTGCAATCACATTGCTGCTGGCGATTTCTGTATCCCAGGCCACATAGACCAGGTTGATGGTTTGTCCGCTGCCCGGTGCCGCTCCCTTGGTCCATCCTGCCACTTTATCGCTATTGGACTTAATCCACTTATCCGCCGCATCCTCAGGTTCGGTACCGTCTTTAATGTCTGACATAACCTTCTCAATGTCCTCCGTATTCCAGGAGAACTGATCGAGTATGGTGTAGGCACCCGGAGCATCTTGTTCCAATCCCTTTCTGACAATGGTATGAATGGCTTCTTCCTTACCATAAGTTTGGTTCGGGTCCTTCAGAAATTTCAAGTCGTAACTGGCAAACATCCAGTGCGGTGCCCACCCGGTTACGATAATTGGCTTTTTTTGATTATAAGCCTTGCTTAATTCGGCCGCCATCGCAGCCGAAGATCCTTCTTGCAGCTCCCAATCATCCAGTTTGTAATCCTTTATCGCCTGACGTGTCTGGGCCATGATGCCTGCTCCAGGCTCAATTCCGATAATCTGATAATCGGTTTCAGCTCCAACACCATTTCCGCCTTTATCCTTTGCTGTCTCCTTCGTCATGGCTGTCACCACTGCTGTCACAACGACCAAGGCGGCTAAAATGATAAAGACAATTTTTTTGTTAATGACCTTTCCATATGCCGGGTTCCGCAAGTTTTGGCTAATTCTATCCAGGATGACGGCTATGAATACAATCGACAACCCCGCTTCAAATCCCCGGCCGACATCAATTTGGCTGACAGCCCGGTATACGTCTGCGCCCAGCCCTGGCGCCCCCACTAATGAAGCGGTAACAACCATAGATAAAGCCAGCATAATACTTTGGTTAACCCCAGCCATAATGGTTGGTGTCGCAATCGGCAATTGAACCTTGAATAATTTTTGGCTGTTGCTCGAACCAAAGGCATCCGCCGCCTCAATTAAATCCTTCGGAACCTCCTGTATCCCCAGATTTGTCATCCGGATCGTTGGTGCGATTGCAAAAATAAACGAAGCGATAATGCCCGGAACCACCCCAATGCCAAAAAATAAGATGGATGGAATTAAATACACAAAGGCCGGCATGGTTTGCATAAAGTCTAATATCGGTGTCACAATCCGATGCACCGTTTTTCTTTGGGCACACCAGATTCCTACAGGTATCCCAACGACAATCGTCAAAAGTCCCGATAATAAAACGATTGCTATTGTTTGGATACTCGAATCCCAGTAGCCAAGATTGTCGATCAAGAGTAAGCTTACTAAAGCAAATATTCCTAATGGCCACCTGCTTGTATAAATGACCAATAAAGTTAAGATGATGATTAATACAATCGGGGGCCCCGCACTTAGTACATCAACGAGGATGTCTAACAAACCTTCAATTGCAGTGGTTAATACGCTAAAAAGTCCGGCAAAGGCGACGGTGACCCATTTGACCAGCTCATCTACCCAATGTCCTAAAGGGATTTTTGGCACGTTCATATTAATCACTCTCCAAATCGTTCAAGGAATCTTTATTTCCGGCCAAGGCCCCAATAACGGCGCCGCGAATGACAACCCCTCTTAATCTGTGTTCTTCATCTATAACAGAGATGGGCAAGCTTGATGTGGCAATTGGATCCATCAGGTCGGCCAGTAAAGTATCTCCGGTAACCGTTGGAATATCAGTTGTCATGACTTCCGCAACCGATTGATTCATAGCTATAGCCTGCCGAGCCTGTTCAGCGGTAATCGCGCCCAATAATTTCCGTTGGCGATCGACGACAAAGATACTGGAGTATCCTTGCTTCCGCATGATTTCCAATGCTACCCGCGGACCTCTGTCCACCCCAACCCTTTCTGCTGGTTTCATTACATGGGAGGCCGTTAGCACCTTTGATAAGTCGACATCCTCAACAAATTTCTCCACGAATTCATTGGCTGGGTTCATGAGGATTTCCTCTGGAGTCCCAAGCTGAATTAAACTTCCATCCCTCATTAAGGCTATCCGATCTCCAATGCGCAACGCTTCATCCAGGTCGTGAGTGATAAAAATGATTGTTTTCTTGTATTTTTCTTGAATCTCCAGTAATTCGTCCTGCATGTCCTTTCGGATTAAGGGATCGAGGGCACTAAAAGCTTCATCCATTAAAATAACGGCAGTATTACTGGCCAGTGCCCGGGCAAGACCGACCCGCTGCTGCATGCCGCCGCTCAACTGCTTGGGCAGTTGGTTCTCATAGCCTTTTAATCCGACGACCTCCAATGCTCTTAATGCTCTTTCCTTCCGTTCTTCGGGCGGGACTTTTTGAATTTCGAGCCCATATTCTGTATTTTCCAGGATGGTTCGGTGAGGAAACAGTGCAAAGTTCTGAAACACCATGCTGATTTTTTTCTGTCTTACCTCCCTTAAGCGTGCGTCACTCATTTTGACGATATCTTCATTTTCAATTAAGATTTCTCCGATTGAGGGCTTTATTAGTCTGTTAAACATGCGGATTAGGGTGGACTTTCCGCTTCCTGAAAGCCCCATTATCACAAAGATTTCACCAGGATAGATAGCAAAGGATACATTCTTCACCCCGACTGTTTGTCCGGTTTCTTTTAAAATTTCCTTTTTGGTTTTACCCTGTTTTAATAATTCAACGGCAGCTCTTGGATTATTGCCAAATATCTTAGAGACACCTTTTACTTCTATGTAGGGATTCATGCTGTCACCTCATTTGATTAATGACCGTATCGTAGCTATTTTTTGCCTATAAACGATTTTCTATGTTACAAAAGTCTCATAAAAGTCAAGAATGGCAAATTTGGTTTTGAATTTGTTATTTGAGCAAAGAAAAAAGCGCTGTACGCGCTTAAGTAGATTCCTCTTGTTCTTTCCAGCTTTTAAATTTTTCAAGGTCCTTCGAAATGGACTTGAGTACAAAACCAATGACTGCAGCATCATCGACTAGACCTAATCCCGCAATAAAATCAGGGACCAAATCGACAGGAGATACAAAGTAAAGAATCCCAGCTATAATCATAATAATGGAACGGGTTGGTATTTCCTTGTATTCCCCTTTAATCCATGCGCGAAATACTTCAAACAGCAGCTGCAGTTTGTCCCATACCTCACTTAATTTACTTTTTTTATCATTCGCTTTATGAATCGCTTGTTTTAACAAGCCATTTGCTTTTTCTTTATCATTCATGTACTCACTGGCTTTTGACTCGTATTTTTTATAGCCATCTTCAAACTTAGAATCCATGTTTATGCCTCTCCTTATATAGATTAGGTGAATCTAATCTTAGTGTATCGTTCATTTATATTATTTTCGGAATGTCTTAAGATAATTAAATCATAAGAAAAGAAAAAAGATGTACAAAAACTGTACACCTTATGTTTGTTCATTATTGTGACCCAAGAGAGCCGTTTAGAAACGCTTTTAGCCGTTTCTGATATTCCTCTTCTGCAATGGTATATGCCTCTGTGTGCCCAGCACCTGGAACAAACCAGATTTCTTTATCATCGGACACAGCCGCCTTGTAGATTTCTTGGGCCATTTCGGTTGGAACCAAATCATCTTGATCACCATGGATGATAAATAATGGCAATTTATTCTTCTTCACGCTGTCGAGTGCCGAAGCTTCTTTAAACGAATATCCAGCTCGAATTTTGGTGATGATACTTGTCACATCCATAATAGGAAAGACCGGAAGATGGTACAAATATTTTAATTGGTGCGACAATTCGGCCATTACCGTCGTATAGCCGCTGTCCTCAATAATTCCTTTTACTTCATCAGGAAGCTTCTCCCCAGATGTCATCAGAACGGTAGCCGCTCCCATCGAAAATCCGTGAAGGAAGATTCTATCTTCTTGCTTTTCTTTTTTTAAAAAATCAACCCAGTCAACATAATCCTTTCGTTCATGCCAGCCGTATCCAATATAGTCTCCCTCACTCATACCATGGCCTCGGGCATCTGGTTTTAAAACATCATATCCCAAGTCGTAATAATACTTAGTAATGCCTTGCATTTGTTCACCGCTGCCCCTATAACCATGGGCTAATATAACCGCCCTGCCATTTGAGTTTGGATTTTTTAGAAAACGTGCTTTTAAAGTCAATCCATCAAAAGATTTTATTTGGACAATTTCAAACTTCTGCTGGTTGGTCCATTTTAAAAGTTCAGCAATTTTTGTTTGCCGTTCCGGAGTTTGTTTTAAACTTGCTACTGCCTTACTGCTCCCGCCGCCATGCAATGCTGGTGCATCTGCACTTCGCTTGATGGCGACATTATAAAAATAATTACCGCCAATCCCTAGCCCAATTGTTATGAACAAAACAACCACAATCCCTATTATTATGAGTTTTCTTTTCACGGTGTTTCCCCTTGTCTACAATCTAACGTTAAAAAACTTGTTTAATAGAGAAATAGAATATCATATGGGGTATTTTCTCGCAACCACTCTGTCGGCTTCGGAAGTATAAAGAACGGCGTACGCATCCCGTACGCCGTTCTAGTTTTTCGTTCCTTTACTCTACAAGCATGATGGTTTTATCTGTATTTTTCACACCACGATTTGAAACGGTCAGTCGTTCCTGAAAATACATCCAAATGACAAGAATTAAACAGGCGCTGGCCACTTGTGAAAGTGCCATAAATCCAATTGCATAATGCCCAGTTAAATTATATAAGAAGGTAAGCATGAGTGGCGGGAAAAATCCGCCTAACCCTCCCATGGCAGACACGATTCCATTAGCAATACCGGCCTGTTTGGAAAAATACAACGGCAGCAATTTGAAAATTGCACCATTTCCAACGCCCGCAAATATCGCAACAGTTAAACACCCTACCGAATACAACGATAGCGTTGGATTAAACGCAAGCAATATACCTGATAATGTAAGTCCTGTAAACACCACCATCAGAATTTTAAAAGTGTTATATTTGTCCCCTAGCCAGCCGCCAATGGGACGAAATACGGTGGCTAGAACAATAAACCCGGCCGTTCTCATTCCAGCATCGATTTTAGTCAAACCAAACTGCGCGACAAGAAAGTTTGGCAAGTAAACAGTAAACGCCACAAACGACCCAAAGGTTAAGAAATAAAATAAACTTAAAAACCAAAGTTTTTGATTCTTATACACGCTTCTAATTTGTTGGGACAAAGGCGTTACCACTTTCGGTTCATTTCTATCGCCTAATAAAAAGTTTAATAAAGAAACGGCCAATACAAGAATGAGATAAAACTGCACCGTTGTCTTCCAACCCAACTGCGTGGCAATAACTGGTGCAGCAAATGTTGTAATAGCCGTACCAACATTACCTGCACCATAGATTCCATTGATAAAACCATGACGCTCTTTTGGGTAGTACTTAGGCAACGAGGTTACTCCTACAGAAAATACAGCGCCGCTTATCCCTAAAAACAGGCCGCCAATAACTAAATCGGTTAGGGAATTTGCCTGGCTGATATAGAAAATAGGAAATAGCAACAGCATGAAACTGATTGAAAACAGTTTACGGGCACCAAACCGGTTGGTCCAATAGCCGATCGGAATTCTAAGCACAGAACCCAAAATGACTGGTATTGCAGTTACTAAGGTTAATTGGTTACTGGTTAAATAAATTTCTTCTTTAATGAATGGCATTAATGAGGATAGAATGACCCAGACCATAAATCCGGCAATCAAACTAAATGTTTGCAATGGCAATTGTAAGGCTTTGTTTTTCATATAAACCAACTCCTCTTTTTTCAAGGTTCAAGTAAGTTTCTCAAGCTATCTATTTGCTTTAGTA
Organism: Neobacillus dielmonensis; assembly: GCF_000612665.1. GTDB lineage: Bacteria > Bacillota > Bacilli > Bacillales > Cytobacillaceae > Neobacillus > Neobacillus dielmonensis. The sequence goes on along the minus strand of NZ_HG942081.1, from coordinate 64,781 downwards.
ACATCGTAAAAAATGGACTGTCTTCTAGGATGTGAAGTACTTCACACCAAAGATATAGTTCACAAACTGTTCATAATTACCCTTGAAATAAACAAAAAACACTTTATCAGTGTGATAAACTTTAATCCATGACCGAATGTCAAGGAGGAGTTTTATGCCTGGCACACTAAAACCGACCAAGTCGATTGAAATCAGAGAATTATTACATATAGCCGATCGAACCATGAAGGTGGAAAAAGGACAATATCTTTTTCAAGAAGGACAAGATGCCGGAGAATTATTTTTAATCGTCTCGGGAAAGATTCAGATCAGTAAGCTTAGTCCTGAAGGGCGTGAACTTTCCTTACGGATTTGCAGCGAGAATGAAATTTGCGGTGAATTAACCTTGTTTACCCAATCACCTAAATACCTGCTGAGTGCCTTAATGCTTGAGGATGGGGAAATAGCGGTCGTTCGTAAAGAAACAATTGAACAGAAACTGTTCGAGGATAGTGCATTAGCCTTTGAATTCATTAAATGGTTGAGTGACCATCTAAGAAAGACGCAAATGAAGTTTCGCGATTTAATTTTATACGGCAAAAAAGGAGCTCTATATTCTACTTTAATTCGAATGACAAACAGTTACGGGATTGAAAAGACAGATGGCATCCTAATCAATCTTTCTTTGACCAACCAAGAACTAGCAAATTTTTGTGGAACAACAAGAGAAAGCATTAACCACTTGCTTAAGGACTTAAAACATGATGGATTAATCTCAATTTATAAAAAGAAAATTACCGTTCATAATCTTCAATATCTGAGACAGCAAATCGGCTGTGAAAATTGCCCGGTTGTTTTCTGTAGTATTGAATAAAAGCTGACTAATTAGTCAGCTCAGGCTGTCGAAAAACCCTTCGGCAGCCTCTTATTACATCTAATTACTTTAACAGTTCACCGCGTTAATA
>NZ_HG942081.1:0-63233 GCF_000612665.1 Neobacillus dielmonensis | reverse complement strand
ACCCCGCAGGCGCTAAAGCGCCGAGGAGGCTCCCCGGCACGCCCGCGGAAAGCGAAGCACCTGGAGCGGAAATCAATAGGCCCCATTGCAGGCGATAATCAATTCTAAAAATCATATTTTAATTCAAGTAAAATGAAAAATTGCCGAGAAAAATAACCTTTCTCGACAATCTGAGCTGACTAATTAGTCAGCTTTTTCATTTTCTCCACTAATTAATAGCCACACCCCCGCCCTCTTCACAGGCTCCTCAAAATATGTCGATTTTGTGTCTAATGTTCAAAATGTGAAGTACTTAACAGTTTGGTATTTATTCTCATTGATACAGTTAAACCAGATAAACATTCACTCCTGTAATTGACCCGAGTTGAATCAATGAGAGAACCATAGCAAAGGAGAGATTTTGATGAAGAAAAAACGATCACCCTTACAAAATCGTTTAAAGTACTTAACTCCTATTGAAAAACAATCCAACAACCATAGCCAAACCACGTATGAAAACCGGGATTGGGAACGGGCATATCGGCAAAGATGGCAGCATGATAAAATCGTTCGTTCCACTCATGGTGTCAACTGTACCGGTTCATGCAGCTGGAACATTTATGTAAAGGATGGCATTGTGACTTGGGAAGGTCAGCAGCTTGACTACCCGTCAACAGGACCGGATATGCCAGACTTTGAGCCGCGCGGCTGTCCGCGAGGAGCCAGTTTTTCCTGGTATATTTACAGTCCGCTACGTGTCAAATATCCGTATGTACGCGCAATCTTATTAGAAATGTGGAGGGAAGCCCTTAAGAACTATTCCAATCCATTAGACGCTTGGAAAAGTATTGTCGAGAATCCTGAAAAGGCAAAAAGCTACAAACAGGCCCGCGGAAAGGGCGGACTTGTGCGCGCAGACTGGTCTGAAGTCCTGAAACTCATCTCGGCTTCTCTTTTATATACAGTCCTTAAATATGGACCAGACCGAAATGTCGGATTTTCGCCGATTCCCGCCATGTCCATGCTCAGCCATGCAGCCGGCTCCCGATTCATGTCGCTGATTGGCGGCCCGATGTTGAGCTTCTACGATTGGTATGCGGACCTTCCCCCTGCCTCCCCGCAAATTTGGGGTGATCAGACCGATGTGCCTGAAAGCAGTGATTGGTACAATTCCGGCTATATTTTAACTTGGGGCTCTAACGTGCCGCAAACACGGACACCGGACGCTCACTTTTTAGCGGAAGTCCGCTACAAGGGCACCAAAGTCGTTTCTGTAAGTCCGGATTATGCCGAATCGACGAAATTTGCGGATGACTGGATGAAAGTCAAGCAAGGCGCAGACGGAGCACTTGCCATGGCCATGGGTCATGTGATTTTAAAAGAATTCTACGTCGACCATCAACACGATTATTTCATTAACTATGCAAAGCAATATACCGACTTCCCGTTTGTCGTCACATTGAAAAAAGATGGCAGCACATTTGTCCCTGACCGGTTTTTAAATGCCGCCGACCTTGGTAAAAACCTAGGAAATGGTAAGTTTAAACCAGTCTTGTTCAATGACATAAATGGCCGATTATCAATCCCAAATGGAACAATGGGGGCTAGATGGGAAGATAAAGCGAAATGGAATCTAAAAATGCAGGATGAAGAAACCGGTGAGAGCATTCATCCTAGATTATCTTTCCAAGGGATTGAAGAAGAAATCACAACCGTGAAACTCCCTTATTTTTCACATGAAGGAAATGAGATTTTATACCGTAAAGTTCCAATGAGAAAAGTGGAAGTCAACGGCGAAGTCTTTTATACGACCACGGTATACGATTTAACACTCGCAAACTACGGTGTGGACCGCGGTTTCGGAGGAATGGCAGCGAAGGATTATGATGAATCGACACCATTCACGCCGGGCTGGCAAGAAAAAATAACCGGCGTTAAGAAAGAACTCGTCATCCAGATTGCCCGTGAATTTGCCCAAAATGCCATTGATACCAATGGCCGTTCGATGATTATTGTGGGAGCAGGAATCAACCACTGGTTTAACTCAGACACGATTTACAGAGCAGTGCTAAACCTCGTGCTTTTTGTCGGGGCACAAGGTGTCAATGGCGGCGGCTGGGCCCATTATGTCGGCCAGGAAAAACTTCGTCCGGCAGAAGGCTGGCAAACCATCGCGAATGCAAAAGACTGGTCATCATTGCCGAAATTACAAAACGGTACCTCCTTCTTCTATTTTGCAACCGATCAATATCGGTACGAGGAGCAACCCGTCAGTGAGCATATTTCGCCTTTATTTAAAAAGGCGCGTTATGACAGCTATGCCGATTACAATGTAATGGCAGCGCGGCTCGGATGGCTCCCTTCCTATCCAACCTTTAATAAAAATGGCATTGATTTATATAAAGAAGCAACAGATTCCGGTGCGAACACTTCGGAAGAAATCGGTAATTATGTGGCAGCCAGCTTAAAAAATACACAATTACAATTCTCGATTGAAGATCCCGACAGTCCCGTCAATTTCCCGAGAAACTTGTTTGTCTGGCGGGCCAACTTAATTTCCAGCTCCGGCAAAGGACATGAATACTTCCTGAAACATTTATTAGGCGCAACCCACGGCCTGCTCAATGACGACGAAGATAGCTTAAGACCCGAAGAAATCACCTGGCGTGACGAGGCACCTGTAGGAAAGCTGGATTTGCTCATCAATTTAGACTTTAGAATGGCGGGTACAGCCCTCTACTCTGATGTGGTTCTCCCAGCTGCCACCTGGTATGAGAAACATGATTTAAACAGTACGGATATGCATCCATTCATCCATCCATTTAATCCGGCCATCTCGACACCATGGGAAGCTCGATCCGACTGGGATATCTTTAAATCAATTGCCAAAGCTGTTTCCGACATGGCAGCAGAACTGGAGATGGGACCCGTTAAAGAAGTGGTGGCGACACCGTTGCAGCATGATACGCCGCAAGAACTTGCCCAGCCGCTTGGCATAATTAAGGATTGGAGCAAAGGGGAATGTGAACCGATTCCTGGAAAAACAATGCCGCAAATCCATGTGGTGGAACGGGATTACAAACTGATATACGACAAAATGACGTCGCTCGGACCTGGCATTCACAAGGCCCCTTACGGAATTAAAGGCATCAACTGGTCGGCAGCGGAAGAATACGAAAAGCTAAAGAAAGTTCTTGGTACGGTTCGAGGCGGTGTGGCTGACGGCTGCCCAAACATCGAGTCAGCCAAGAGTGCAGCGGAAGCGGTCCTGACCCTCTCCTCCACTTCCAATGGAAAAATGGCGGTAAAGGCCTGGAAAGCGTTGGAGAAGCAAACGGACCTAGAACTTGCGGATTTGGCTGAAGAACGCGAAGAAGAATGCTTTACGTTTGCGCAAATTACCGCCCAGCCGAAAACGGTGATTACCTCCCCTGCCTTCAGTGGCTCGGAAAAAGGCGGCCGGCGTTATTCGCCGTTTACCACCAATGTGGAACGGTTGATTCCGTGGCGGACGATTACCGGCAGACAATCTTTTTACGTTGACCATGAAATGATGCAAGAATTTGGTGAAGCGATGGCCACCTTTAAGCCGATTCTCCAGCCAAAACCATTTAGAAAAAATCGCCCGGCCGTAGAAGGCAAAGAAATCATTTTAAACTATTTAACACCGCATAATAAATGGTCAGTTCACAGCATGTACTTCGATTCTCAGCCAATGCTCACCCTATTCCGCGGCGGCCCTACGGTTTGGATGAATAAAGATGATGCCGCTGAAGCAGACATTAACGATAATGATTGGATCGAATGCTTCAACCGAAATGGTGTCGTTGTCGCTAGAGCGGTTGTCTCGCACCGGATTCCAAGAGGGATGGCGTTTATGCACCATGCGCAAGATCGGCACATTAACGTGCCTGGCACGAAATTAACTAATAATCGCGGGGGCACCCATAACAGCCCAACCCGTATCCATGTAAAGCCCACCCATATGATTGGCGGCTATGCACAGCTAAGCTATGGATTTAACTATTACGGCCCGACCGGAAATCAGCGTGATTTAAATGTAGTGATCCGAAAACTGAAGGAGGTAGATTGGCTTGAAGATTAAAGCGCAAATTGGAATGGTCATGAATTTAGATAAATGTATCGGCTGCCATACCTGCAGTGTCACCTGCAAAAATACCTGGACGAATCGTCCAGGTGCAGAATATATGTACTTTAACAACGTCGAAACCAAGCCTGGCATCGGCTATCCAAAACGCTGGGAAGACCAAGAAAAGTACAAGGGGGGCTGGAAAATCAAAAACGGCAAACTCCAATTAAAGTCTGGTTCCAAAACAAATCGCTTGCTCAATCTGTTTTACAATCCTAACCTTCCGGAGATCGACGATTATTACGAGCCTTGGAATTATGATTATGAAACACTGACCAACAGCCCGATGCGCAAAACCCAGCCAGTCGCCCGCCCTAAGTCATCTCTAACTGGCGAATTCATGGAGGTTCTTTGGGGGCCAAACTGGGAAGATGACTTGGCCGGAGGACATATCACCGGGTTAAAAGACCCAAATGTAGAAAAAATGGAAAACCAAATTCGCACCGAGTTTGAAGACGTGTTTATGATGTATCTTCCAAGAATCTGTGAACATTGCATCAATCCATCCTGTGTCAGCGCCTGTCCGTCAGGAGCGATGTACAAACGGGATGAGGATGGCATTGTTCTAGTGGACCAAAATGCTTGCCGTGCCTGGAGACATTGTGTGTCTTCCTGCCCTTATAAAAAAGTTTATTTTAACTGGCAGACCAATAAAGCAGAAAAATGTACACTTTGTTTTCCTAGAATTGAAGCCGGTCTGCCGACGATTTGCTCGGAAACCTGTGTGGGCCGAATTCGTTACCTGGGCGTCATGTTGTATGATGCCGACAAGGTTCAGGAAGCCGCCATGGCGGAAGAAAAAGACCTTTACCATAAGCAGTTGGAAGTATTTTTGGACCCGCATGATCCTAAAGTGGCTGCCAAGGCCAAAGAAGAAGGCATTCCCATGGAATTTATTGAAGCGGCGCAAAAATCCCCAATCTATAAAATGATTATGGACTGGAAGATTGCCCTGCCGCTTCATCCGGAATATCGCACCCTGCCAATGGTATGGTACATTCCGCCGTTAAGCCCGATTATGAACATGTTTGAAGGGGTTGGCAGCACTTCTAGCACCGAGGACATCTTCCCTGCGATCGATCAGATGCGGATTCCAATTGAGTACTTGGCAAACCTGCTTACCGCTGGTGATGAAACCCATATCCGAACCACCCTGAAAAAGATGGCCGTAATGAGAACCTATATGAGAAGCGTCCAAACCAACAAAACACCTAATTTCGCAGTTATTGAAGATTTAGGCTTAACCGAACAGGATATTCAAGATATGTATCGCTTGCTGGCGATTGCCAAGTATGAAGACCGGTTTGTTATACCTGCTTCCCACCGTGAGGAAGTGGCGGATCTTTATAGTGAGCAAGGCAGCTGCGGACTGGCTTTTGCCGGCGGACCGGGTGCCTGCGGAACCCTTTAACGGGTTCTGCCCCCTTTTTATAACTCAACTGAAAGCAGGTGAGGAACCATGAATCACGAGGATATAAATCCGGTTTTTCAATATTGTTCCATTTTATTAAATTATCCAGATCAAGATTTTCAAGATATTCTTGCAGAAGCAGCTGAAGAAGCTGGTAACCTATCATTCTTTGAAGCCACCAATGAACTTCAGCAATTTCTAGAAAAAGCAAGGGCCTTGTCCCCTGTCGACTTGGTTTCCATCTATGTCAATACATTCGACTTTGGCAAAAAAACAAATCTGTATGTTACGTATTTGACCAATGGAGAACAACGCGAAAGAGGCATGGACCTGCTGTTCCTAAAAAACTATTATAAAATCCATGGATTCCTAGTTACCCACAAAGAGCTTCCTGATTATCTTCCGGTGATGCTAGAATTCGCCGGCCTAGTAGACCTTGCGACCTCTAAACCTATTTTGGAGCGATACTATGATCAAATTAAAGAAATTGCCGATCACTTGGATCCAACGCATAACTTATATGGACATATATTTAAAGCAATTTTGCTTGCGATGAAGAGTGCCGGCATTATCAAGCTTGTACGGAGGAGTGAGGAAATATGTTCGAACAATTTTTATGGGGCGTGCTCCCTTACATTGTCCTGACGATTTTTATCGGCGGACATATATACCGCTACCAACATGACCAATTTGGCTGGACATCCAAATCCAGTGAACTTTTGGAAAAAAAGCTGCTTCGTCTCGGAAGTAATCTTTTTCATTTCGGAATTTTGTTCGTCTTTGGCGGCCACGTCATGGGTCTGCTGATACCAATTGACGTGTACGAAGCACTGGGAGTTACAGAGCATCAATACCATACAATTGCCCTCATCGGCGGTATCCCTGCAGGGCTTGCTGCGGCCATCGGGATTCTCATTCTGCTGTATCGCCGGATGACAGTTCGCCGTTTGATTGTCACCAGCACAACGGGAGATTGGCTTACACTTGTATTTCTAGTGATTGTCATTCTATCTGGTCTATCCGCAACGTTTTTAAACATCGATCCCAATGGATTCGATTATCGAACCACGATCGGCCCTTGGTTACGCAGTGTGCTTACGTTTCGTGCCAATGCTGACTATTTGAGTGCGGTTCCAGTATGGTTTAGGATTCATATTTTGGCTGTATTAGGAATCTTTGCGGCTTGGCCGTTTACCCGCCTTGTCCATGTATTTAGCGTCCCTGTCCGTTATTTGTCGCGCAGCTATGTAATCTATAGAAAACGGACGCCTAAACAGAATCATATTTAATGGAAAAGGCATAAACTTTAGCTTTGCACCATTGGTTTATGCCTTTCTATTTTCTGCTTTTTAGCACCGTGCCAATCTATACGTAATGTATCCCTGCTTGTTTAATATTGTTGATATCATCTGATCCGCAAGGTGTTACAGCATAGGTCATGCCGCATTTTGGACAGTCCATAATCACTGTTTCCAAGGTAAATGTTTCGCCACAGTCGCAATGAATCTTGTGAGGAACTAATGGTGCTTTACCTTGTTTTCCTTTGCTTTTCACATGGTCAACGACTGCTTTTCCATCTTTAAGTCTTGATGAACATCCACAACTCATAATAGTAACCTCCAAGGATTTTAGAAGTTTGTATATTTAAGATAGCATAGAAAAACACTAATCCATGGTGATAAAAATGAAACCATTGTGAACTTCTCTTCTCCTAAATGGTGAAGCAGGAGAACCTCCCCCTGCTTCACACTCCCCAATCTAATCTTAGGATTTCTTTTAGCTGGACTAATTTTTCTGCTCCGATTTGATTAACGATTTTATTGATAATGGTGGCTTTTAGGGATTCGTTTTTTTCATAGCATTCTTCTCCAAATGGTGTAAGTTGAAGGCGTTTATCTTTTTTGTTATTTTCTACGTTGCTTATTTCGACTAGTCCTTTTGCTTCTAAGCTTTTGATAAACTTATGGGTTGCTTGGCGTGATATATCTACATTTTTTGAAACGTATGCTATAGTTGGCTGTTTTTTATATATTCTCGACATGATATACCATTCTGAGTTTGAAATGTATATGTTGCTGTTGTCATTCCATAAATCCTCTGCTAGTTTTCGCAATTTGCCATGACGTTCACTGATTAGGTCGATTACGTCTAAGTGCTGGATTTCAGGATTCATTAATTTCACCTCTATCTTTATAGGCCTACTATACAAAATCGCCCTTGCGACGTCAACTTAGTTGACAAAACATCAAATAAACACTATACTCTAGTAAACGTCAACCCAGTTGACAACTTAGAGTATAGGAGTATGAGACATGTTCAATATTGGGGATATAGTCATCTATTCAATGCATGGTGTTTGCCAGATCGAAGACATTTGTGACAAGACCATTAACGGTGTAACCAGAACCTACTATGTATTGCATCCACTCAAAGATAATGGCTTAACGATTAGTACTCCTGTCGACAATAAAACGATTGCTATGCAAGATATTATCAGCATAAGTGAAGCAGAGCAAATTTTAGATTCCTTCGAATTACCAGGAGTGGACTGGATTGACAATGCCAATCTGCGGGAACAAACCTTTACCAACATTGTTAACACTAGAAACCGCATGGAAATTGCAAGAGTACTTAATACATTAATGCGAAAAAAACATGAAACTGAATTGACCGGTAAAAAACAGAGTGAACATGACCGCAGACTCATGTCATCCATCCAAGGCGTCTTATTCAAAGAAATGGCCATCGCATTGAACACCACTTTTGATGATATCATTCAAAAGGCAACCAGCAAGTTAAGCATCCAACTAACAAAATGAACATAGCGAAAAGGCGTACCTTAATTAACGATCAGATACGCCTTTTTAAACGTTTTTATTTTCCGCAGCACTTTTTATATTTTTTACCGCTTCCGCATGGGCAAGGGTCATTGCGGCCAACTTTGTTGTCATTTCTCACAGGAACGCTATGCAGCAGGTCTCCTTGTTTCGGTTCCTCCCTAAAGTCCATTTCCCGCTCCAGCGCTCCTTGTCTCCAATATTCCATGTCTGGATGCTGCTCCCCAATGATAGAATAGTAACCATAGACCACCTGTTCAATATCCACAAGGCTGGAGAAGTATTCCTTGTTCATATGCTCGGAGATTTCCGGCAATGCTTCTTTTGACAGTTGATGGCAGAGTGCTTCAATCAGCAAATCTTGATCTTCTTCCTCATCTGTGGTCCGGTAGGCCTCCCTTAATGTCCCAACAGCAAAATCTGATTTGATATTTTCGACAATTGAACTGGCAAAAATGAGCGATTCTGATCGTCTTAAATATGGCGCTACTTCTTTTACCACCTCATCTGATTGGAAACGAATTAACACATCAGCCACTTCTTCTAATAGAACATCCTCATCACGGGTCAGCAAACCTGCCAGCACAGGGATATATTGATCTAAGTTCATTAAACCAATCATGTACACAGACAAAATTCCCTTAAAAGAAAACCATGATTCCTTTAAATCTTCTTGAATTACTCTGTCAATTTCCTCCGCTGTCATCCAGCCATTATCAACCAGACATTTTGCCAATTTTTTTGCTTTCACAAATTGTTCATGTTCGTAGGAAGGCGCATGCTCGAGCTTATCGATGATATTTTGATAGGCTCTCATTACATTTTCCTTCGTACCGGATGTGATAAGTTCGTATAATGTCCAGGTATCCTTTGGCAGATATGGTTGTAACTGCTCCTTATATTTTAGTGCGAGTTCCACATCTACCTGATTGAACAGATTTATCGCTAAGTGAGTCATTGCCTTTTCCATTTTAGGGATGTTTTCAAGCAGAATTTTAATCGCTTCCTCATTGATGATCTGATGGTCCACATAAATGAGAATCGAGGTCAGCTTGTCTTTGTTCTGAAATGCTTCTTTAAGCAATTGAACGGTCCACTCTTCTGGAACACTTGGAAAATCATGAAGGGCGTGCAGAACGGTTTGTTGAACTAAAATATCTTCACTCGTTAAGTGAGGTTTGATTGTTTCTAAAAATGTCATACGGTATAAATCCTTTCGCTATAACTTTTAAAGCTAAATCTAAAGTCATTTTACCATAGCTAAAAAATCCAAACAAAAAGGACTTACACCAATCTGTAGGCCCTTCATTCCATGTCTTCAAAAGAAGAATCATCAACTATTTGGATATTGGTAAATTCTATATCCGTTTCTTCAGTAGAATCCTCTTGGTCTTCGAATTCTGGTTCTTGCCCGCTGGGTTGCTTTTGGTACATCTGTTCTTTCATCGCCTTCATTTGCGCGACGTCTTCCTGAATTTGTTCGGTTACCGCCTTGGGTACTACATCTTTGCCATAAGTCGCACCTATGTTGAGAGCCCCGCTCAATTCCTTAATTCCCAATTGGGCAAAATTGTTGTTTTGTTCATATTTATCTAAAAATAGTTTATCAATATAGAGCGTTTTAAACAGGGGTTCCTGGTTAGACTCTTGGGTTTCAGCTTTACTAGTCTGATTGCTTAGTTCCGCAAGTTTATGTGATAAATCAGTCATTTGTTTCAAAATCACAGCTTGTACTTCATTTAACAATAAAAAATTTGTTTCAAGTGCTTTCATCTTCTCTTGGATAGCGGACATACCATGCTCTTCCCTGGATTCATTCTGATTGGGGGAGCTATCTTGAAAGGACGAAACCGCCGTTTGGATATGATTCAATTTCTGTTCCAGACCCATTACCTTTCGCAGCAATTGGTCATACTCCTTTTTATCCACCAGCGATTCCGAAGGAAATGGGTCCATACGCCGCTCCACCTCCCTCTCCCCCTGATTCATTCTAAGCAGTAGCGGACGGGCCTGTTTTTCAAACTGCAGCAATTGCTTGACCTGAACCTCCAGTGCATTCATTCTGGTAACATGCCGCTCGTCCATTTTGTTTTCAGATTTTCCTTGGTCTTTGTTTTGGTTGAATAAATTTTTTATATCCATTCCCCTTCACCAAGCTTACTGTATATTTTTTTTAAAATCTATTCTATTTCTACATATTCCTCGTTTTTGAATTGACGCTTATAGGAAATGAAGAGGAGTCCACTATGAAATTTTGCCGTCAATTCATTTGAAGAGACTGGTTCAGGAAGCTCAATGACACGCTGAAAGTCTCCTTGGTGTCTTTCTTTTAGTACCGGCGTTCCGGGGTTCATTTGGCCGCCTGTGCCTTTGATCATTAATTTCGTTCCTGCCAAAGATAACTGGAGATTTTCCTTTCGGTATCCTGCCAGGTTTGAAACAATTAGAACCTCATCATCCGTCAGGTAAATGTCGGTTGGGGGAAAGCTTTGCTTTTGGCCCGTTGAACGCTCGGTACCAGGTGGTGGCGGGAAATCTTGCACCTCCTTCATGAAATCATTCACGGAGGCCTGCTCAAAAATACTGTTCCAAAAGTCACCAGACTGATATTTTTTAGCCAACTCCAGCCATTCCATAAGGTGCTTCATGTCCATGTTGGATTCCCCCTTTCGATGCCAGCCATAGCTCGTACTTTTATGTGTATCATTAAATCATATTTGACTTCTGTCAAAAAAATTCATATGATGCGTCCGGACTTCACTCCATACGCTAACATAATTTATTTTAATGGCGCATACTCTGTAAAAACAGGCTTGGAAGGAAATGAATGAGGATGAACTTTTTACCTACTAATATAACGATTAAGGGAATCAAGTTGAATAATGTCGACCATTTAAGCTCGGTGTCTTTTTCTTCTACGATCAAAACCAACCGCAATGTTTGCGCCAAGAAAAGTCAGGGGTTTGGGCAGCAATTGGCAGACCTAACACTTAGGTCCCATACGATCCATTCTACCAATGACAATGATTTATATGATGTTTATTCTGAGAAAAACAATCGATAACTTGAAGACCGGACAGAATGAGGAGGGGTTTCATGAACGGGCCAGTTCCCTATATTAATATTAATATCAACATCATTAAAGTAAACTCCTTTGAGAATGCATCTGCAATTAATGTTGGTCAAAACCTTTTGGCAGAATGGCATAATTCAGATAAAAAAAATCAGGGGTTTGGCCAGAATATGGGCGATGGAAGTCACTTTCTCGGGACTCGAAGCTGTGTTGATGACCGAGACCAAATTGATTCCGCTTCCTCTTTCGCATCCTCGCCGATTCCGATTCCATAAGGGGTGGCATAATGGTTTTTGCACCGATTTCACTGAATATGCTGGGATTTAAGATAAATGCCCTTGACCACGGGGCAGTTGTCAATTTAGGCCCTAGCCAGCAAAATGATTTGTTTGTTTCTTATAAACGAAGCCAGGGAATTGGCGAACAAAACGGTGACCTTTCGCCTACCCTGCTTACGGTATCCTGGGTGTCGGACATGGATGTAATCGACAGTCCTACCGTTAAAAATAGCGTCTTATGATGTTTTTTCATAAATGAGAGGGAGTGTTGGATTTTATGATATTTGTTACACCGATGGCAATTAATCTCCTGGGGTTTAAAATTAATACAATGGATAATGGGGCGATTACTAATTTGGGACCGATGCAGATGATTGACCAGTTTGTATCCTATAAACGAAATCAGGCCGTCGGGGAGCAAAACGGCGACCTATCCCCGATTAACGTCCCTGTCTCCCTTGTCATTGATCCCGATGGCACAGATAGTAATACGATTAAGAATAGTGTTATATAAAATCAAAAAAAATGCAGGTCTGATATGGCCTGCATTTTTCTTCATAGTACATAATTTATGTAATTTCCATGGCCTCTTTGAATCGGGAGACCTTGATTCTCCAGTTCTCTCCAAACCCTCCGGTCCAGGGCAAATGCCCCCATTTGTTGTAAAGCAGCAATTTCCTCTTCAGGAAGCGGAAGATAGTAATCCTGGTCACCCATTTTGACGATAAATTCATAGTTTTTCAACTTCAAAACGAGGACTTCATATTTTTCATCCCATTCTTTCAGCTGGCCCTCCACACAATTGGCCACATGAAGCAAAAATCGTTCCGTACTGTAATTCTTGGACATCAAGCCTCGGGCAAATCCGCTAATGTTCATTGCTATTCCTCCTTTTTCTCCGTCCGCGAACAAATAAAACAACCCCCCTTGCCTTGAATGCAAAAGGGGCTGCCGCCGTTTTATAATTCAAAGCATTAAGCTTTGCTGGTTGGAGCACCTTGCACTGCTGTAGGTTGCTGTGACATCATCGAGCCAGTTCTCTCCGCCACTCTTGATACCTATTTATAGTATTATTTTACTATAAAAATAAGAAAATAAATATCTTTTTTAGCCGGATCCATAAACATGTGTTTTTAGTGATTTAAGTCACTATAAAACAATTTCGATTTTTATATAGTAATAGTATAAATAGTTGAAAGGGGATTTGAATCATGCAAGGATGTCATAGTGGATTAATTGGAAACGGACCGATCACACTTTCAGAAGGATTAAATCAATTAGTTAGCGAGCATACTTCATTAAGGAGTTGTTTAGAAGCTTTATTCTCTCTATGTAATCAAGTGGAGCAAGAACCAGCAGGAACAGACTTTGAAAAATTGTTCACGGAAGTGAGAGAGTTTTTCACAAATCTTGAATTCCACTCGGAACGTGAGGAAGACTTTTTATTCCGGATGATGGAAGTCTACCTTGGAAAAAATGGCGGGCCTATTTCTGTAATGGAATATGAACACGAGCAGGCAAGAAGTTTCATCAATGAATTCCTCAAAAACGCTGAGAGCCAAACAGTTCTAACAACAGACGAGAAAATTCAAAATTCGAATTTGATTAAAAATGCCTACTATACCCTGTTAGACCATTTTATGAAAGAAGAACAGGTCCTCTATCCAATGGCGGAACGGATGTTGACGGATGAAGAAAAAGAAATATTGCTCCAAAAGGTTTCCGAAACCCGCTAAATTGTGAGAAAAACAGCCCAATCCTAAACAAGATTGGGCTGTTTCTATTTCTCCGAAAAGTTCCTTGTTGTATTTTTGCTTTATCTCATAATAGGACTTACTTCCTTATCGTTCGTTCATTGATTCAAATTGTTTCATCATAATGTTTAATAACAATATTTTAAACCAACCACAGCAATCGTTGGGTAAAGTAGTAACCAGGGGTAATGAACCATGTCAAATATGTTCTGCCCAATCATGTCACTCCCTTCCCAGTAACCGAGATGGACGCTTCCTCATCTCTTTGAACTCCGCCCTTGATGCTTCCCTCGATAAAGACTTTGAAGACTCCCAGGTAAATGAATAATATGATGGTAGAAATAGTTTGCTCCATATAAAGTATATGAAAACGGCTTATAAAAACAGGGATTAATTGCAACATTTCCTAAAATAAACCAATGTTTCCAGACATGTAATGCAGCAGACACTAAATAATAGCAAAAATCCCTTAATGGGAAGTTTGAATAACGCTGAGACAAACCGTAAAATACCCATACAACCTCACTTTTTCAACATATTTGGTAATAGATTGAGGACTGTTTTCAAGGGATCGCTTGTTTTTTGGGTTAAGCAAAGCATGATTCCCCCTTCAACCGACGCCGTCATCATCAGAGCAAGGGAATCCGCATCTGCTTTTGAAAATCCATCTGCTTCCAGCTTTGCGGCATAAATCCGCTGCATTTCTATGTATAAGGAATTGACTGCGATACGCACTGGTTCATTTAGTGAACCTAATTCGCTGATAATACTGGCAAACGTATACCCTGTCAACGTATCTTCTTTGTCAAACAAGTAGATTAATTTTTCAATCAGTGCGTATGTCGCTTCATGGGCGGTTCGATATTGGTTAAAGATATACTCAATGTCCTCCGTAATGACCTTTTCTATTGACTTTAGGCATGCAATCAGTAATTCTTCTTTTCCATTCGGAAAGTGGTGATAAAATGATCCTTTAGAGATGTTGCATGTTTGTAATATTTCGGTGATCCCCACACCCATATATCCCTTTTCTTGGAATAGTGCTGTTGCAATGTTGATAATTGTCGTTTTCGTATCCATCCAGTAGTGCCCCCTCCATTCCGGCCATTTCCTTAATACTTTATCAAAAAAGTTTCTATTTTTTATACTTTTGTTATTTTAACCAAAAAAATAGCTGATGTCACATGTTACTCAGCACACCATGCCAAGATATTGTTTTTCTTTTTGATAATGGTGACTGGTTGCAGCACACGTTGATTTTTTACTTCATATTGAATCTTTAACTCTACTTATTCCTTGTAAAATTATATCATTTTAGGTGGAAAACGACCTTTTGCGGATATGGGATTTCAGGGGGAATAAGGGCTAATCCTTTTTTTACTAATAAATCAGTAGCCTCAGTTTTTAATTCTAAGTTAGATGTTAAACATTTCTAATAAAAAGAATGGATTTCCTGCCGGTAGACATTTTGAAGCACCCTGCCATAAGTGACTAATCCACCCTTCGACATATTGTGTATGTATTTTACGTAGAAAATGTCAGTGAATAACCGCTTAGCGTTTAAATTAACATCTTGATCCGAGAATGCTTGTGTATTGCGATTTTCTCTTTGGTGAAAATATCTCGGATGATTACAGTGTGCTGCTGCGCTAAATCCAATTCATGGATTACCAGTTTTTTAATTTCTTCATCTTCAATGTTTTGAAGGAAATACTTATTCGCACAAATGGACATGCTATCTGCCAAATAGTAGTCCATAAATATGCCAATTCAGCAGAAGTAAGTTTTAAGTGTTGATGATTTATTTCCATTTGGTGACCTGCCCGAGCTTACAATATTATGTGATTTTCCTAAACTAGGAAAATATAATTCCGTTAAAAACTCAGCAGGGTGTCCCCATTGGAGACACCCCTGCTGTTTATCCCATATTTTTTTACCCGTTAGAATCAATATGGTTTTCCACCGTTAGTTCACTAATGACAGCACCTTCTTTTTCTTGTTGAATTAATTTTGTTCGCAAAATCTTTCCTACTGCTGTTTTTGGAAGTTCATCTCTAAAATCAATCAATCTAGGAACCTTATATCTCGCCAGATGTAGGTTGCACCAATCTTCGACTTCTTGTGCTGTTAGTGTAGCATTTTCCTTTAGAACAATCGCCGCTTTGACTGTCTCCCCGCGATAAGGGTCGGGAACGCCGTACACACATACTTCCCTGACAGCCGGAAGTTGATATAAAACCTCCTCAATTTCTAACGGGTAAATATTGAAACCACTTGCAATAATCATATCCTTTTTTCTTCCAACAATATAAAAATATCCATCCTCATCCATTCTTGCCAAATCACCCGTAAAAAGCCAACCGTCCCTGAAAGTATTCATGGTTTCTTCTTCATTTTTCCAATATCCCTTAGTAACTTGTGGACCTTTTACAATAAGTTCACCGGTTTCCCCAACAGGCAATTCTATTGTACCAGTAGCAATCCACAATCCGGCAATCTGTGCTTGGAACTGGTATCCCAATTGAGCCTGGCTTTCGTACACCTTGGCTTGGATTTTTCGTCACCATCGTCGTCGCTTCTGTTAATCCATAAGCTTCGATAATAGGTGCGCCCGTCTTATCCTCAAAACTCTTCATGACTTCAACCGACAATGGCGCAGAGCCGCTGCTGCATGCTTTAATCGATTTTAAATCATCCTGCGAAAGGTTTGGATGGTTTAGCAGTGCAATAAACATGGTGGGTGATCCGCTAAAAGAGGTTGGTTGAAAGTTTCTGATCGCTTCCACGACCACATTCAAATCAAATTTGCTAATCGTATAAAAAGTGCCACCCCTAAAAATATTGGTCATCATTCCTGTTAAACCCATCGCATGGAACATTGGCGCGATTCCAATGTTTCGGTGCCATGAACCTTCACTTGCTACCCCTACACTTGATTCTTTGTTTTGATAAAGATTACTAATGACATTATAATGGGTAATCATTACCCCTTTAGGCCTTCCAGTGGTGCCTCCTGTATATTGCAAAATGGCAATATCCTCTTTCACATCCATATCGATTGCTGGCGGTGGATTCTTCCCTTTTTCGATCCATGCCTGAAGGCTATCACTTTCGACTAGTTTCCCCTCGGCAATGATAGAAGTCAATTTATCTTTATATCCAATTTGTTCAATCTTTTGAATTTGGAAGCGATTACAAACCAACCAATTTGTCTCGGAATCTTCCAAGATATACTGCAATTCTCTCGGTGTATATAGTGGATTCACTTGAACAACCGTACCTCCTAAACGCTGCACGGCAAAAAAGGAGACAATATATTCCAAACAGTTTGGCAGCATAATGGCAAACCTGTCTCCTTTTTGAAATCCGGTTCCAGCCAGGGCTGAAGCAAAACGATCAACAGCGTTTTTGAGTTCGGAGTAGGTCATTTCTTTTTGATTATCAATGACGGCAACGTTCTCTGGATAAAGTTTTGTTGTATCAGAGAGCAGGTCATAGATGGAATCAGCAGGAGGGGAAATTTCATACGGAACTTGTTCTGGGTAAGAAAAAAGCCAAGGTTTATTCAAACTATTCACTCCTATTCTAAACAATAGTTTTTTATGTTTTCCCTATCCTTTTCGGCTATTCCGAATTCTTCTGCAATATACGAGTCAAAATCACCATAGTTGCTAATAATTGCGTTATAGGCAGCATGAAGATAATCTTCTCGTAGTGGAAAAGCATCGGTAAATTGTTTATATTCTTCTGGAGTAAAAAATTTCTGGACTTTTTCAAAAGTAGTTTCATAACGTTCTGCTAGTGTCAGGTTGGACAGCAAGTAATCATCCAATACAGTTTCGTAGGGTACACCCATTGTCAGCAATATTAACATGGCACCTACTCCCGTTCGGTCACGGCCGGCCGTACAATGGTGGACTAAAGGCAGGTTTTCTTCCGGGCTTTTTAATAGTGCCATTACTCTTTTATAGGATGGATTCCGTATCGGCATCTCAGTATAAATCTTCAGGAATCTTTCTACGGTAAATTGGCGGTAATAGTCCGTATGAAAGCCATCGTTATTACCAGCCATATTCGAGGCAATATTTTCTTCGCTTATGGCGGCAATCCTTTCTAATACGACAGAACCTAAAGGCGGATCGGGCTTCCGTTCCGCCTCCTTTTGTCTGCGATAATCAAATACCCGTTTTAATTGGAGGGTTTCTATAAAGCTTATATCTTCGGCAGTTAATGCGGTTAATTCTGCTGCCCGAAACAGGATTCCCTTTTTAACTTTTCTGCCATCTATCGTCGCTAGTCCGCCCATATCACGGAAATTCACTGCTCCACTTAGTGGCAGGAGACACTCCGGCATTATTTTTCCCTTCATTTGTCCCACCGCCTTAAAAAACTGATTCTCCCATTTTCTCCAGCACTTGTATAAGACAATTTTTCGTTATTTCCTGGCACATTTGTAGTGACGGGCAATTTCTTCGATGACAGGAACACCTTTTCTTGTAGCTGTATTAAACATGACAAATGATTTCGTTGCTTCCGTAATTAGGATGTTGTCCTGATTATAAATCTCTTGTTTTACTGTGAAACTTTTGTTGCCCACATTCATTAGTGTGGTCGTCACCGTCAGTGTATCACCTAATCTGGCTTCCTTAAGGTAAGTAATATCGAACTTTAGGACGACCGTGCCAAGATCTTGTTTTCTTAGCTCTTTAAAATCTACCCCTGTCTGTCGATACCAATCACCCACCGCTCTTTCAAGAAAAAGAATATATTTCAGGTAATTAACATGGCCAAGCTGGTCGATGTCATCCGGCGCTACCTTAATTATTGTCGATGTCTGCATTCGTTTCTCCTCTTTTCATCTTTGTTAAACCATGATTGGATGGTTGGCTCACTTTTTGGTTAGTTTCTAATAGATTGAAGGCTCTGTTTCAAAATGTACCGCTGGATTTTTCCACTTGGTGTCTTAGGAAGGTTTTCAACAAATTCCACTTCTCGTGGATATTGATGTTTTGATAGCTTACTTTTTACAAAAGAACGTAACTTTTCAGCTAACTCGGTGGATGGTTCAAAACTTGGTTTTAATACTACATATGCTTTTACAATTTCTCCTTTCAATGGATCAGGTTTGCCTACCACAGCAGCTTCAGCAACAGCAGGATGTTCCAAAAGGCTACTTTCTACTTCGAAAGGACCAATTCGATAACCAGCGCTAGAGATGATGTCATCCGCTCTTCCTTGGAACCAATAATATCCTTCACTATCTTTACTAGCCAGGTCCCCTGTCAAAAACCATATTCCCATTAATTTTTCTTCTGCTTTCTTAGGGTCATTCCAATAACCAAGAAAGAAGTAGGGGAATGCTGTTGTATCCACAACTATTTGGCCAACATCGCCAACTTCAACCGAATCCCCCTGCTCATTCAATAGATTTATTTTGTAACCCGGAGTCGGAAGACCCATCGATCCCGGTTTTATTTCATATCCGTGGCATTATAGTTATTTACAATCATTCCTGTTTCAGTTGAGCCATAATGATCATAGATTTCCCGTCCAAAGTTTTCTTTGAAAAAGCGGACCACTTCAGCATTGAGTGGTTCCCCTGCACTTGAGAACTTTTTTACATTGAGTGCGTATTTCTTAACTATGTCGGAACCTGCCACCATCATCATTCTGTAAGCCGTTGGGGCATAGGCAAAGTTGGTCACTTTATATTTTTGAAGTAATTGATAGTATTTTTCCACTTGGAAAGGCCCTTTATAGACCACTATCGATATTCCTAGAGTTAAAGGGCAAAATGTACAGTTCATCAAGCCATACGCCCACCCCATATCGGCGCCACCGATGAACGTATCATGATCCTCTAACCCCATTGAATAACGAAGGTACGGGTAGGTGCTTATAATGATTTTGTGCGCCCAAACGGCTCCTTTCGGCATCCCGGTTGATCCTGAGGTATACTGAATTACGCTGGGATCCATAATCGATGTAGACTCTGTTTCATGCTCACAGGAAAACATTTGAATAAACTCCAGGAAGGTTTTTCCGTTTCCTGTTAACCCATCAGTTAATAGCAGTTCGCATGAGATATGTTGGCCATCTAATTTCTTTGCCTGCTCCTTATTCGTCACTAAGATTTTGCAATCGGCATCTTGTAATCGATAAACGAGTGCTTCCGGTCCGAAAGCCGTGAACATCGGCACATAAATTGCTCCAATTTTCCATGTGGCTAAAACTGTTAGAATAAGTTCCATATCCTTTCCCAATAGACCAGCTACACGATCACCTCTTTTCACGCCAAGTGACCGGAGTGCATTCGCCATCCTATTAGATTGCTCTTTCAGCCGTAAGTAGGTCCATACATCCTTATTTCCGTTTTCATCCTCCCAATAAATGGCTACCCGATTAGGGTCATCCGCCCATTTATCACAGCACTCATGTGCGATATTAAACCTCTCATGAACATTCCAATCATAGGTTTTCACGACTGCTTCCCAAGAGAAATCGCCCATTAGTTCTCCATAGTTCAAATTTGTCACCTCGTAATAACATTTGAAAAGAACCTCCATTGTTGACCATTGGAGGTTCTTTTTGCTTTACTTCGGCTGCATCCGAATTCCACCATCGAGGCGGATGGTTTCACCATTTAAATATGGATTTTCAATGATGCTTTTTGCCATGTGGGCATATTCAGTGGAACGTCCTAATCGAGGTGGGAATGGAACCATTGCCCCCAATGCCAAGCGGACTTTTTCCGGAGCACCGGCAAACAATGGCGTATCCATGAGTCCTGGGGCAATGGTCACCACCCTGATTCCATGTCTGGACAGATCGCGAGCAATAGGTAATGTCATACCCACGATACCGCCCTTAGACGCGCTATAGGCACCTTGGCCCATTTGTCCATCGAAGGCAGCAACAGAAGCTGTGTTGATGATGACACCTCTTTCTCCTTCCTCATTTGGTTCATTTTGTGTCATTTTTTCCGCAGCCAAGCGGATTACGTTAAAGGTACCAATTAAATTTATCTGAATAACCCTAGTGAAAGTGCCGAGATCATGTGGCTTATCTTTGCCAACTGTTTTTTCTGCTGCGCCAATACCGGCACAGTTTACCGCCACATGGATGCTGCCAAACTTTTCTATTGTTTGGTTAAGAGCACTCACGACATCCGCTTCGCTAGTAACATTTGTTTTTACATATAAAACCCGCTCAGAACCTAATCTTTCGACTAATGCCGCGCCTCTGTCTTCTTGCAAATCAAAGATAGCGGCATAACCCCCGTTTTCAACAATCGTTTCAACAGTTGCTTCTCCTAGACCTGAAGCACCTCCTGTAACAACAGCAACACTGCCATTTACTTTCATAATAAAAGCCTCCTCCATTTAAAAGTTTTTAAGATTCCTTGTGGACGATCCAATATTTTAACCTCTACTGTGTTAGAAAAATAGATTAACTAATTCTTTCAATAATAGTGGCGTTGGCCATTCCTCCGCCTTCGCAGATTGCTTGAAGACCGTATCGTCCGCCGGTTCTTTCAAGTTCATGCAGCATGGTAATCATGAGACGGGCACCGGAACCACCTAATGGATGGCCTAAGGCAATCGCCCCGCCATTTGGATTTAGTTTATCAGCATCTGCATTTAGTTCGTCCAGCCAGAGCAATGGAACTGGGGCAAATGCCTCGTTTACTTCATAAGTATCCATCTCTTCAATGGTTAGGCCGGCTTTTTCAAGAACTTTTTTCGAAGCGATGGAAGGACCTGTTAGCATGAGTGTCGGGTCAGAACCAACAACGGAACGGGCAACGATGCGGAAACGTGGCTTTAGACCAAGCTCCTCTGCTTTTTCCCGTGACATTAATAGGAGGGCTGCGGCGCCATCACTCATTTGGCTGGAATTTCCGGCGTGAATTTTCCCATCCTGTGTAAATGCAGGTTTCAGGGAGGCCAGTTTCTCCAAAGATGTATCCTTTCTTGGTCCTTCATCCTTTGTTACCACTACTGTCGAGCCATCCTCGAGTTTTACTTCAATTGGCATAATTTCACGATCAAATCGGCCTTCTTCCTGTGCTTTAATTGCCTTAAGGTGACTGTGAAGCGAAAACTCGTCAAGTTGACTACGACTGTATCCCCATTTTTCTGCAATCCGCTCAGCTGATAACCCTTGATGAATCATTTCATATCTTGAAGTCAATTCTTCACTCCATCTCGATTCCCTACGGGTTGCCCCCATCGGGATTCTCGTCATGCTTTCCACTCCTCCGGCAATGACCACATCCATATCCCCGCTCAAAATAGCTTGTGCTGCAAAATGAATGGCCTGTTGGCTGGAACCGCACTGACGGTCAATGGTCGTTCCTGGTACGTGAATAGGAAAATCGGCCATTAAAGCAGCGTTCCGGGCTATATTCAGTCCTTGCTCTTCCACTTGCATGACACAGCCTAAAATGACGTCTTCGACAATGCCTGGCGAGATACCCGCGCGGTTGACTAATTCCCTAAGAACTTTTGCAGCCATTTCATCTGGCCGGATTGAACTGAATACTCCCTTTCTTTTTCCAACCGGGGTACGAACTGCTTCTACAATGACAACCTCTCTCAAATTCCATTCCTCCTAAAATTTAATAGCTTTCTAAACGTTTATTCTTTCACAGGGTTAATTAGTACCCCTAATTCTCTTAAAATCTCTTCATTATGTTCACCAAGTCCGGGTGCCGGACGAGCTGTTTTGGCCTGTGTTCTTGATAGTTTAATGGGGTTTGCTACTTGTCTCATGCTTCCAATATCAGGGTCATGAATTTCCTCTATCATTCCCCGATGTCTTATTTGCGGGTCATTTATCATTTCTTCTACCGTTAAGATAGGCGCTACACAGGCATCGATCCCATTAAATCGTTCCATCCATACATTTAATGTTTCCGTAGCAATCACGGCTTGAATCTCTTTTTTAAGTAATGCCTGCTGATCGGGAGGTGCTTCTAGTTTCGAAATGAGGTCTTCTCTCCCAATCACATGACAAAAGTTTTTCCAGAACTTAAATTCTAGAGCCCCCACCGAAATAAACCGGTTATCTTTCGTTTCATATGTCTCATAACAGGCCAGGCGGCCGTTTAATACGAGATCCCCGCGTTTTGGGAGCTCACCTGTAGCCAAATAGGCCGGCAGAAACGTTTGCATCCAGGAAACGGCTCCATCTAACATGGAAATGTCTATAAACTGACCTTTACCTGATTTTTTCGCCTCTATGATTGAAACGAGAATTCCGATCACACCCATTAAGGACCCACCGCCAATATCTCCTATTTGTACGGAAGAACTGACGGGTTTTCGATTTTGTTCGCCCTGTAAGTCTAGCAATCCGGAATAACTAAGAAAGTTAATATCATGACCCGGAATATCCTTATAAGGCCCGGATTGGCCGTAGCTAGTAATGGCACAATAAATTAACTTTGGATTATATTTTTTCAATTCCTCATACCCAAGTCCGAGGCGGTCCATTACGCCAGGTCGGAAGGACTCAACCAGAACATCGGCAGTTTTGGCCAATTCAATAAATATCTGTTTATTATCCTCTTGTTTTAAATCAAGGGTTACGCTCCGTTTATTGCGATTTAAGGAATGAAACATGGCACTAGCATCACCAATTTTTGGTTCTCCCCAGCGTGTGTAATCACCAAGTTTGGGGTCTTCAATTTTAATTACATCAGCCCCAAAATCAGCTAACATTAACGTACAATACGGCCCCGGCAAAAGCCGCGTTAAATCCAAGACGCGTATCCCCTCTAAAGGCATTGTCATTCTAACTCATTCCCTTCCAAACAAAAAATCCTACCTATTTTACTGTTGTAGTAGTTTTGTAGTTTTCTCGTAATTGATATTTTAAAATTTTCCCTGAGGCATTCCGTGGCAGTTGGCTGGTTTGATAGATGATTCTTGGAATTTTATAGCCTGCTAGCTCCTGTCGGCAGAATTGTTGCAAGTCTTCTTGTTGAATCTGTTTGCCTTGCTTAGGTACAATCACAGCCGCTACCGTTTCCCCCCACACTTCATGGGGAACCCCAATGACAGCCGCTTCCAGGATATCTGGATGTTTGTAAAGAACATGTTCAACCTCGGTTGAATAAACATTTTCTCCGCCAGAGATAATCATGTCTTTCTTCCTGTCTACCAAGGTAATATAGCCGACATCATCGATTTGTGCGAGGTCGCCGGTATAGAGCCAGCCATTTCTCAGCACTTTTGCCGTCTCTTCGGGCTTTTTATAATAGCCCTTCATGATGTTTTCACACTTGATAATAAACTCCCCAACCTCACCCGGTTTGACGTCCTCACCATTTTCGTCAACCACTCTTGCGTCTGTCCCATAAGAGGCTCTTCCAGAGGCACCAAACTTTGTTTTGTGTTCTTCTGGGAGCAGAAAGACCCCGCCAGGACCGCCTTCCGTTTGGCCGCACATATTATAAAATTGGTCCGTTTGAAACAACTCCATTGATTGCTGCAAAAGGGCTGTCGGCATCGGTGCCGCACCATATCCGCACCGTTTCACGCTCGATACATCGAACTGTTCCCGATTAGGCACCTGCAGCAAAAAGTTATACATGGTCGGTACGCCAAAAAATAGGCTGATTTTGTATTGATCAATATCCTTTAAGGTCTGTACCGGATGAAAGTCCTGCCGAACAATTTGGGTACATCCAAGAAAGGTCCCGGTGACCAGGAATAAATTCAGCTGTGCACAATGGAATAGCGGGGCGATATGCAGCAGTTGGTCTTCTGGCCCCATTTTAAAGGTAATAATGGTTCCAAGAGCTACATGAAGGACGCGGTGATGGTCCAAAACCACGCCTTTAGGCTGTCCGGTTGTTCCAGAGGTGTAAAGAATTTCGGCATCATCCGATTCCAAAACCACCCGTTCAGGGTTATTGGTAACGGAACTCTGATACTCAGACAAGAGAATTTGATTCTCTTTTTTATTCGAACCCACAATAACTTGTAGTTGGATTTTGTCGTTTCCATCAGAGGCTTTTTGAACGACCTCTGCCAAGTCCTCGTCGGCAAATACGATTATTGAATCTGAATCGTCCAAAATATAACTGGCTTCCTTGGCGGTTAGCCGGAAATTGACAGGTACTGCTACCCCACCCGCTTTTAATATCCCATAATAAATAAAACAGAATAGATCTGAATTTTTCATCATCAAGGCAACCTTATCACCTCTTTGAACTCCGGATTGAATGAGGGCATTGGCAATTCGGTTCACCTGTTCGTTATATTCCTTATAGGTGTGTGCCCTATCATTAAAAATGATCGCTGGTTTGTTTGGATGGTATCTTGCATTCCGTTCTAGTGGTTCAAAAAGATTCACTTCACTTCCCCCTTTACAATTTTTTTAATGCAGAAGAGTAATTCCTAATTTCGGTGGACCATTAGGGCTGTTAACAACTAGTCCGGCTTTTTTTCTGGGTGTTCGGTCGTTACTATAAAGGCATTCTTCTAATTAATTGCTAGAATAAAAGTAGTTGAAGGACTAAGCAACCCAATCCCTTTTTTCACCCGACAATGTTTTATAGCCCCAAGTTTTTAGCAATAATCGTCTTCATAATCTCATTGGTGCCGGCATAAATGGAACCCACTGCCACATCCCGGTATCTTCTGGCAATCTCGTATTCTTCCATATAACCGTAACCTCCGTGGAGCTGCATACAGTCACTTGCCACACTCTTTGCCAAATCGGTCAACCACCATTTCGCCATCGACACTTCGTTGACGACATTTCTCTTGGCCATATGATCAGCGATTAACTGGTCGACAAAAGTTTCACCAATTTTGATCTTGGTGGCCATTTCCGCAATCTTAAACTGGGTGTTTTGAAATTTGCTGATTGGCTTGCCAAAAGCCGTCCGCTGCTTCACATAATCAATGGTCAACTCCAGCATATGTTTACATCCAGTAATGCTGCCAATCGCCAGCATCAAACGCTCCTGCTGTAATTTTTGCATCAGGTAATAAAAACCCTTTCCTTCCTCGCCAATTAAATTATCTTTAGGAACCACAGCATCCTCAAAAATTAGTTCAGAGGTATCATTGGAATGCTGCCCCATTTTGCGAAGCTTTTTCCCCTTTCTAAAACCAGGCGTTCCTTCTTCTACCACGATTAGGCTGATTCCTTTGTGCCTGGGTGTTGCATTGGGGTCTGTCACGCAAACAACAATAACGAAGTTGGCGGAGTACCCATTAGTAATAAAAGTTTTCTCCCCATTGATAATATAATGATTTCCGTCCTTCCTAGCCGTCGTTTTTACCGCAGCCAAATCGGAGCCTGTTCCTGGTTCGGTCATCGCAATTGCCGAAATCATATCCCCACTGACCGCCTTGGGCAGCCATCTTTGCTTTTGTTCCTCAGTAGCAAATTCGCCAATATAAGGAATGACGATGTCATTATGAAGACCAATTCCGCCAGCCCCAGCTCCAACTTTATCCAGTTCTTCGGTAATGACCACAGAATAGCCAAAATCTGCACCCGATCCGCCGTATTTTTCCTCTACCCACGGGCAAAGGAAGCCTTGTTCACCTGCTTTTTTCCAAAATGACTTAGGTACCTGCTTGGATTCTTCCCATTCTTCAAAATAAGGATAAGCTTCCTTTTCTAAGAATTTTCTGAACGACCTTCTAAAAATTTCATGCTCTTCTGAAAGGTATGGTTTAGCCATTAGTAAAATCTCCTCATTTTAAATTCTATTATTGTCCCGTCCAGTTCGGCTTCCGTTTTTCAGCAAATGCCCGCGGGCCTTCTTTGGCATCATTACTTGCAAAAACCTGGCTGGTATAATCTTGATTAATGGACCAGGCCTCAGGTGGAAAGGCAATCGAAGTATCCAAGCCCCGATATACAATTTCCTTACTTGCTCTGATTGCTAATGGGGCGTTGCAGATAATTTCCTCGGCAAGCTGAATCGCTGTATTAAGGACTTGATCATGTGGGACAACTTCATTCACCAGTCCCCATTGCTTTGACTCTTCCGCGGAAATCGGATTCCCCGTAAGAATGGCATGCATAGCTACTTTAAGAGGAATTTGTCTTGGTAACCGCAAGAGCCCGCCTGCCCCGGCAATTAGTCCGCGTTTCACTTCAGGCAGTCCGAACGATGCTCTCTCGGAGGCAACAATTAAATCGCATGCCAAGGCAATCTCTGTACCGCCGCCAAGAGCGAATCCGTTTACAGCGGCGATGACAGGCTTTGAAATATGATGACTCACAATACCCGCAAAGCCCCATTCTTTCATTTCGTCTGTTGTCGAAAAACCCCCAGAACCTATTTCCTTTAAGTCAGCACCGGCTGAAAAGGCTCGGTCGCCGGCACCGGTTAAGATTGCCACCCAAAGGTCAGGGTCCTCATTAAACTCCTTTAACGCCGTACCGGTTTCTAGCCAAAGACGGCTGTTAACAGCATTCATCGCCTCCGGCCGATTAAAGGTTATCACAGCAATCCGTCCAATTTTTTCAACTAAAATAGCTTGATAGTCCATTATGATTCTCCTTCTTTATTGGTTTTCCACCATGGATAAAAGCTCGGAAGGTCAGTGCTGACGTTCATGGGGAAGTTTGGTTTTCTTTTTTCAAAGAATGCCGTAATACCCTCTTTTACATCCGCTTGCTGGCCGGTCCAATGGATCATTTTCGATTCGATTTTATGAGATTCATATGGATGATCGGCACCCAGCATTCGCCACATTAATTGCCGCGATAAAGTGACAGAAATAGCAGATGTATTTTCGGCAATTTCCTTTGCAATTGTCTCCGCTGCTCCCAGTAGTTCTTCAGGAGCCACCACCTGGTTGACCAAACCCATTGTTAATGCCTCGTCAGCAGAAATGATCTTTCCTGTCAACACAAGCTCAGTTGCTTTGCCGATACCCACCACTCTAGGCAAAAACCAGCCGCTGCATGCTTCCGGAGTAATCCCGCGCCTGCTAAAAACAAATCCGATTTTAGCTGCAGATGAGGCAATACGGATATCCATCGGCAGAGTCATCGTTGCCCCGATTCCAACGGCAGGCCCATTTATGGCTGCAATGATCGGTTTCTTTAATTCATAGATTCGCAGACTTAAAATTCCGCCACCATCCCGATATTCCTCGATTGGCGTTTCTTTATCTGTAAATGTGCTGGTGCCACTTCCTAAATCGGCTCCTGCGCAAAATGCCTTACCTTCCCCTGTGATAATAATGGTCCTAACATCATCATTATTATCTGCCTCATCCAACACTTGAAGGAGTTCGTTTAGCATTTGTTGATTAAAAGCATTTAAATTTTCCCGGCACAGGGTAATGGTCAGGATTCTATCTTTGACTATCGTTTTTAACGTTTCATAATGAACCGTTTGCACTTTTGATCACCTCAGAATTCCCACTAAAATAATCCTTACTTTTCCCGATTTTTGATTTAAAAATTGGCGGGATCCCAGCTATCCCCTTGTTGATATTTTCGTAAGATACGGCGGGCGATGGTAGCAGTATGAACTTCATCTGGTCCTGCATAAATTCTGGCGTATCTTGCTTCCCGATACATTTTTTCTAACGGTGTATCAGCGGTAACCCCTAATGCACCATGTACCTGAATCGCTCGGTCAATCACATCATGAAGAACCTTTGCCCCATAAACTTTTATCATCGCGATATCAATTCGGGCGTCTTCTCCCCTGTCAATTTTTCTTGCTGCCTCAAGGGTCATCAGTCGCGCAGATTGGATCTCAGTTGCGGAATCGGCGATAAACTTCTGAATCATTTGCTTATCAGATAAAAGGGAGCCATGGGCATATCGGGTCAAGGTCCGATTACACATTAGATCGAATGCTCTCTGAGCTTGGCCCAGCCACCTCATGCAATGATAGATTCTTCCGGGCCCCAGCTTTTTTTGGGCGATCACAAAGCCTTCTCCCCTTGAGCCTAATAAGTTTTCTTTTGGGACCCTGACATTTGTTAAACGGATTTCACAGTCCATTGTTGGAACAACTCTAACAATCTCGCAACCAGGTGTATTGGTCGGGACAATAATCATCGACGCTCTTTTATGGCGGTTGGGTTCCTCAGGTTCTGTCACACAAAAAACAGTGGTAAACGCAGCTATGTTTGCTGCGGTGACAGTCTGAAG
Organism: Neobacillus dielmonensis; assembly: GCF_000612665.1. Classification (GTDB taxonomy): domain Bacteria; phylum Bacillota; class Bacilli; order Bacillales; family Cytobacillaceae; genus Neobacillus; species Neobacillus dielmonensis. Next base: position 34,601 of record NZ_HG942081.1, on the reverse strand, counting down.
TTGATAGGAACATTGACACATCCGGCAGCTGCGGTCCCAAACATAACTTCAACAAAGGCCAGGTTATTTTTAAAGATAATCCCGACTTTATCACCGATTTGCATATTCTGCTGCTGTAGCCAGCCAGCTAGCTGTAGTATCCTGTTTTCCAGTTCAAGATATGTAATTCTTCTATTACCGTAAATGAATGCCACTTGATTAGGTGTTTTGTGGGCTGCCCGTCTTATTAATTCACTTACTAGCAACTGACGCGACATCTGTAAGCTTGTAGTTGTCAATGTCCTCCACTCCTTATCGTTAACACTATAAATTGAAAGCCTTTTCATTCTAATTTGAACGGATTAGACACATCCCCTTAAAAAACAATAAAAGAATCGTAAAAGTACTAAAAAAATAATGGATAGAGATTGTTATTGATTTGATAGACTCGAAGTAAGCGTGGAAAAGCTTGTAGGTAATAGGTATGTAGGGAATCGTTGAAGTAAATGCGAAAATTACTGTTTCATATTTTCGGATGCTCAGCAACGAAGTAATTTTTTTACATAAAAACCATATTATTACATAATTATATATTCTTTTATTATTGGTGTCTACTTGGAAGTCAAAATTTGAATGTTAATTGAAATTTTATACTTCTTTTAAACCAGAATTATTCAACCATCTTGCACCATCCATTGTGACACATTCACCATTGATATACTCGGCTTCAGGTGATATTAAAAAGTAGGCAAGATTCGCAATCTCTTCTACCTTACCAAAACGTTTAAGAGGTACTTGATTAATGGCCTTTTGATAACCATCTCCAGAGTCAATCAGTCTAGCGACTCCTTCAGTATTTTCAATGGGACCCGGTGCTATTGCATTTGCTCTGATCCCATATTTGCTCCCCCATTCCACAGCGAGGGTCCTTGTCATGGCCAAAATCCCTGCTTTTGCACTTGCAGCATGAACATTGCCGGGCGCAGCTCCCCAAGCAAAAGTAGCAACAATGTTAAGAATGCTGCCTCTTTGTTTATTAGCAATCCATTCTTTTCCTACTGCCTGTGTACAATACCAAGTGCCATTTAAGTCAATATTAATGACAGCATTCCAGCCATTATGAGAGAGGTCTTCAGCAGCACAGATAAAATTGCCGGCAGCATTATTAACTAGTGCATCTATTTTTCCGAAACCTTCTTTTGCAGCATCTACCATCGCTTGAACATTTTCTGGTATTCTTACATCCATTTGAAAGTCCAAAACCTGTCCGTCAAATGTTTCAATTTCTTGTTTTGCACTCTTTAGACGTTCAGCATTCCTGCCAGTGATGACGACATTCGCCCCCTTACTGGCAAACTTCTGAGCCATTGCTTTCCCAATACCGCTGCCTCCACCCGTAATAATGACCGTTTTTCCATACATTTGTTTTTCCCCCTATTATTTAATTCAATTAAATTGGGAAGAGATTCGAAAAAAAGGCAAGCAACCATCTGGTAGGCTCACCTTTCTTGCAATTACTTTTTTTCCAACTTTTTTATAACATCATCATTTCAGGAACAACATCGGACCATCCCAATTCCTTAGCGACTTTTTCACGATGATATTCAGGTGATCCAAGATGATTTCCTAGTGAACGCGCCCGCTTTAGGAACAGGTGGCAATCAAATTCCCAGGTAAACCCCATTCCACCATGATTCTGAATATTGGCCCCAGCAGCTTTAATATAGGCTTCAGAGATAAAAGAGCGGGCCATTGACACAGCCTCCGCTAACTCTTCAGCATTGTTTTCCGCTGCCCACGAGGCGTAATAGGACAGTGAGCGGGAGCTTTCCAGCGCCAGCTTCATATCGACAATGCGGTGTTTGACTGCTTGAAAGCGCCCGATTGGCTGCCCGAATTGTTGTCGGGTCTTGGCATACTCGGTTGACATTTCCACAACACGCTCGATTCCTCCCACCATCGTGGAAGCAAACGCAGCATTTACATAATTCAACCCCTGATCCAAAATGGCCCAGCCTTCATTTTCAGCTCCTAACAGCTGTGTACTCGGAACCGCAACATCATGAAATTCGACATTGAACAGTTTTCGAGTTTCATCCATGCTCCGCAGTTCCTGTTTGGATATGTTTGGTTGCTTGCAATCTACCAGAATCAAGGAGATTCCATATTCCCCCTGGGAGGTCCCGCCTGTTCGCACAGGAACAATCAGTGTATCCACGATGTCCGCATACGGAACGAGTAATTTCTTGCCTTGTAGTATATAGTCATTCCCGCGTTGTTCAGCCTTTAGCTGGATATCAGCAGGAGAAAGCTCGCCGTTTTCTTCTAGTAGTGCCAGTGAAAACTTGCGATGTCCTGCGGCAATTTCAGGCAAATACTTCTGCTTTTGTTCCACTGAACCGTAAGCTTCCAATAGGGGTGCAGTAAAAGCCACTGTTTCAGGATAAGGACCTGGCACAACCGAACGGCCCATTTCTTCCAAAATTGGAACAAGGGATAAAGCGCCTAGACCTAATCCCCCATAGGTTTCCGAAATATTAATCCCCATAAAACCAAGGCTGCCTAAACCATTCCATAGATCCTCAAGCACCTGCTTATTTCCATTCATATAATCTCGAGGTAGTGTCAAATCCCCTTTCGATTCTAAAAATTGCCGGGTCGTTTCCTGAAACATTAATTGTTCTTCATTTAATGCGAAATCCATAAAACCACCTCAATCATTGTTTTTTATTCTCTTAAACTATTAATATTTGATATCCTTTGGTAAACCCAAAATCCGTTCTGCCACGATATTCTTTTGGATTTCAGATGTTCCACCCTCAATGGTGTAAGCAAAAGAACGAAGATATTCTTGCTGCCAATTTTGGTCGACGAAGGCATCTTCCTTCCATAAAGTACCTGCAGCACCTTGAAGAGACATCGCATATGCCAGCATTTCCTGCCCGAGTTCACTTGAAGCCAGTTTATCCATCGAACCTTCTGGACCCGGACGTCCAGCACGGATAGTATTCGTCAAGTGGCGATAATAATTGAACAAGAGGGCTTTTGTTTTTGCCCGGAAAATGGCCAGATTTTGCCGAACAAGCGGGTCAGCAGCGAGCGGGCGCCCATTCTTTTTCAATAATTGGGCCAATTCGACTAACTCTTCAAATTGCTTTTGCAGCCTGAATGTTTGTCTGGCCACACCCACTCGTTCATGGCTGAGTAAGGTTAAAGAAGTTTTCCAGCCTTGGTTGACCTCGCCAACAATATCCTCATCATAGGCGATGGCATCATTAAAGAACATTTCATTAAAATCACGGCGATCATTGATCGAACGGATTGTCCGTGTTTCCACCCCTTCCTGATGCATATCAACGAGAAAAGCGGTAATTCCTTCATGTTTCTTTCCAGTATTTTCAGTCCGTGCTAGTAAAAAACAGCGGTCCGCCAAATGTGCATAGCTGGTCCAAATCTTTTGCCCGTTAATAACCCATTTATCCCCTTTTTTAACCGCTCTTGTTTGAATAGCTGCGAGGTCGGATCCGGCATTCGGTTCCGAATAGCCTTGACACCAGATTTCTTCACCATTTAAGATTTTCGGGATATATCGTTCCTTTTGGTAGTCGGTTCCAATTTGCAGTATAGTTGGGCCCACCATGGCTGTACCAATAATATTTAACACTGGCGGTGCTTTTACCCTGGCCATTTCCTCCTCGTAGATGACTTCCTCCATCAGAGTTGCACCCCTGCCCCCATACTCCTTAGGCCATGAGATTCCGGCCCAGCCTCCTTCTGCCAATTTCCTCTGCCAATCTCGCAAAAATACCGCTTTTTGGTCTTCGTTCTCGGGAACGACCCGTTTCCCCTCCAGCCATCCTTCAGGCAGGTTTTCCTCCAACCAAGCTCTTAGCTCTTGTTGAAACGCTAACTCTGATTCTGTGTACGCAAAGTCCATTTCATCATCCTCCATTTTTAGGGTCATAAGCATGATCTAGTTTCTATTTGAAAGCGGTTCCATTAATTAAAATAATAACAATTTTTGGAAAATTTTACAATTCATTTATTTTTTAAATCTAAGTTTAGTTTTGACATGTAGAATCATTCTTCTGTTGCTTAGAGTTAAGGATAATATTAAAATAGGTTGATTTTTCAGAATTATTACCCTACTATTTAAACTAATAGTAAAAATATAAACTTTTATTTAATGATTAATCTCCATTGTCTACCATCTTTAAGGTATGGGAGTGATTCATATGGCCTCGTTTCGGGAACAAAAAATTGCTAAGAAAAAGCAGGAAATCCTTCGTTCAGCCGCAGCAGTCCTTGCTGAAAAAGGGTATCATGGCACTACAATGGAAGAAATTGCAGCCCAGTTATTGATGACTAAAGGATCCATGTATTATTATTTTAAAAATAAAGATGACATTCTATATCATTGTCACCAGATGATTATGGAATTGAGTCTTGAAAAAATTGAGGAAGTTGTCAATAGTGATGATAATCCCATTGAAAAGCTAGAGAGTGCCATTAAGGCCCACATTCTTCTATCCATTAGTGAAAAATCGATGTTTATGATTATGGATAGACCCTATCAAAAATTTACCGATGAACAGTTGAAGGAAGTTCTTGATGCCAGAAGAAATTATGCCCATTATTTTGATAAGATCATAAAAGAGGGTATGGAAAAACAAGTGTTTGAAAACGTTGATCCTAAAATGGTGAGGATGATAATTCTGGGTGCCATTAATTATATTCAACAATGGTACAATCAGAATGGACCAAATACAGATGAAGAGATTGCCGATTCATATGCAACTAATCTTCTAAAAATGGTTGTTAAGAAAAAATAATTCACTTTTAATCCCCCCTCGATGCTCAAGGGAGGATCTTGTTATGACGTTGCTTCAAATTTTTGCTGGAACTAATTTTAAACGGATGGTGCATTCATACCGATTTGCGACCATTCTTCTCTGGCCGGTCCGTATACTCCTGGCACTCTGATTCCCGCCTGGCGCATGAGGACGGTCATTTGGCCGCGATGGTGGATGATGTGTTTGATCAGCAGGGAAAGAGTGGCTGACCTTGGCATAGACATTCCAAACGCATTGACAATCTCATTTAGTGTTTCGTCTGTCCACTGTTCTTTCACCGCATGGGCCGCATCGGAGGCCACCCGTCTAAAAGTGCCTGCAATCTCTTTGGCTGCAGCCGGAACCGTTTCCGAGTTTTCTACAGGAGAAACCTCGACACCAAACTCCATCAGCATTCCTGGTGTAGAGGTTACGATATGCCAGGCAATTCTCCCTAACGTACGATCCTCCGATGATACCTGTTGATGCAAAGATTCATTTGTAAGTGCATCTAATACGTTTTGAGTTGAAACAGCTTCTTGGTTCCATTCTTCAATAAATTCAGCCACTGATGTAAACATAGGACAATTCCCTCCATAAAAAATATTTGCTATGTAAGACAGATTCACTAATAGCCGAATTTGTGTACTGTCTTAACCTGGCAGCTAATGATGTTCCTTAGGTTCCCTTTATAGTATAATCTTTCCTCCAAATTTTAAAAAGAAGGCTCTGTTAAATTTGTCTGTTGATTTCCGATGCAGCCGCGTGCCTTCCGCTCCAATCAACGGAGTTAATAAAATCAGCATGATGGGAAAAATAAAAACCTACTTCTCTTAAAATATACCATTTGTTCTGATTGCAAACACAGCAAAACAGAAACAGCACCCATTCAGTGAAGAGGGCTGCTCCTGTTTTTTATTAATCCCTTTTTAAGGCTAAAACTCTGCTAATTCTTGGTCTATCCTACCATAGTATTCGGCTATTATACGCTTCTTAACGCATCAATTGGATTCAGTTTGGAAGCTTTTCTGGCCGGAGCAATTCCAAAGATGATGCCAATCCCTGCAGAAAATCCAAAGGCCAATAGGACAGTAGAAACTGACAAAGCAAAAGTGGAACCAATTAGCGTACACACAACTAAAGCAATCAGTGCTCCTAACAATAACCCAATGGTACCGCCAAATAGGGATAAGAATACGGCCTCTAGCAAAAACTGCTGCTGAATTCTTTTGGGTTCTGCTCCAAGAGCCTTCCTTAATCCGATTTCCGTCGTTCTTTCTGTGACGGAAACCAGCATCATATTCATGATTCCAATGCCGCCTACCACTAAGGAAATGGAAGCTATGCCTCCAAGCATATACGACAGCATAGTCGTAATCTTGTTAATGGAAGAAAGCATATCTTCCATATTAATGATGGTAAAACTGTCTTCTTTGTAGTTGAAGGACTGGTTTAATACGGTTTCGATATCGCTCGTTATTTTCTCCGATTTATTGGAATCATTCATATAAACGTCTACGCTATTCATATAACCTGATCCTAGGATGGCCGTTGCAGTGGTATAAGGAATAATGACGGCATCGTTATTGGAAGCACCCGAAAAGCTGCTCGACTCCTTTAAAGTTCCGGTCACCGTGTAGGAAATCCCCGCAATTTGAAGGTGTTCGCCAATCGGGTCTTCTCCCCAAAATAATTCCTCTGCAATATTGGAACCAATGAGGCACACCTTGTTTTCGTTCTCAATATCCAATCTATTTAGCCCCCTTCCTGTTTCAATGAGGTCCTCTGTTTTTGAAAAGTACACATCATTTTTACCTTGAACTGATACACCCTTTTTTTCACTCCCGTTGTAAACCACGGTGGTGTTGCCAGTGAGCGTTGGGGAAACGCCAGCAACATCGTCAATTTCCGATAACTTTTGGATATCGCTATCGATCAATCCTTGTTTCAGCGGTGTTCCCGTGGCTTGAACGGTTATTTTATCTGTCCCAAAGGAAGAAAACTCGCTGGTCATCCCATTCATCGTCGCCTGGACGATCGTAATTAACGCAATAATGGAGGAAACGCCAATCACAATCCCCAACATAGTTAAGAAAGAACGCATTTTATTATGGATTAAGTTCCTCCAAGACATCTTTAGATTTTCCTTAAACATGTGCAAACTCCTCTCTTAGTTTGCCATCTAAAATATGAACAATCCGGCTGGCGTTTTTGGCAATTTCCACGTCATGTGTGATCATGATAATCGTTTTTCCTTCTTCATGAAGCTCATGGAACAGTTGCATGATTTGCTGACCGGTCCTTTGATCGAGTGCACCGGTGGGTTCGTCAGCTAATAAAATCGTTGGCTCTGTTACCATTGCCCTAGCAATGGCGACCCGCTGCTGCTGGCCGCCAGAAAGCTGGTTAGGCCGATGGTGTATCTTTTCGCCAAGACCCACTCTTTCCAATATTTTCCATGCCCTATTTTTTCGGGTTTTTTCCGGTACTCCCGCATAGACTAGCGGAAGTTCGACATTCTGAATGGCACTTAGTCTGGGGAGGAGTTGGAATTGTTGAAAAACAAACCCAACCTCCTTATTCCGAATCGATGCCAGTTCCGATTCGTCCAGTTCATCGACCTTTTGTTGCGATAAGATGTATTGGCCCCTAGTAGGTGTGTCGAGACAGCCAATCATATTCATTAACGTTGACTTTCCCGAACCGGAGGGCCCAAGTATGGCGACAAAATCTCCCCTATAAACCGTCAAACTGATATTATCTAAGACAACCTGGTCGTCATCACCCATTTGGTATGTTTTGATTATGCCGGTCATATTAAGAATTTGTTCACTCATTATTACATCCCTCCCTGCATCATAGCTGCTTCAGAACCGTCGTCCTCTTCTGTTGAAACCATAATTTCATCCCCTGCATCGATTCCGTTCTTTATTTCGACGATGGTGCCATCACTAATCCCTGTTTCTACATACTTTTTGGCTGGCATTCCTTTTTCAGATGGAATGAGGACATAAGGCTTATTTTTACTATCAAATTGAATAGCCTTCATGGGCAGAGTGGTAATTCCTTTAGCGTCTTGTTTCAATATTTTTGCTTCTGTACTCATCCCCACTTTAATAGCATCATCTTGAGCAAGGTCGATCGTGGCGGTAAAATAAGAAACCCCATTTTCGTTTACCGCTTCTTTAGAGATGGAGGCGACTGTGCCTTTTATATCTTTTTCAAGCGCGTTAATAACGACATTCACCTCTTGACCTGCGTTTAGATACTGTAGATCATACTCGTCGACCTTAACGGTTGTTTGTAATGCGGAATAATTGACGATATCGATTAGCTGTGCCCCTGCTATTAACTGGGCATTTTTCTCCGCATAGACTTTCGTTATTTCCCCGTCCATTGTGGCTTTTATTTTTTTATTCATTTTGGTAACGATTAGTACATCGCCTTCTTTTACTTGATCACCTGGCTTTATTTTTACTTCCTTAATTTGCATTGCTTCTTCAGTCATGAGAGTCTTCCTGTTTTTCGCTTCTACGGTGCCTGAGAAACTATAGTAGGTGGTAATATCAGCGATTTCTGCTTTTTCTCGATTGTAATCATTCGCACCTTTTGGGGTAAAAATAAAACCCGTTCCTACCATTACTGTGATTATGCCTGCCATCGTCCACATGACGACCTTTTTCTTGCCTTTCTTTTTTTGCTTACTCATTTTTCCAACCTCCCGGAGTATTGTTTAAATGTTCTTGAGCTTATTGGTAAGATTCTCATTGAGATGTTTTCACTGTTTTATTTGCTGATTTCATTGTACGGCTTTCGGCTTTTTTCTTAACCGCACAGATTTGGAAAGCAACCGCAGAAATTTGGGGAGGTACCGCAGGTTTTTGCAGCAGGGGATATCTTAAGGAAGCAAGGTACAAAAAAACGCTTTGGCCGTTTTACTGGCCGAAGCGCTCACTGTTTATTCGTACTTTTTTCACATTCTTCGATCTAGACTCCCATTTTCCCTAGCAAGTCCAAAATCATGCTGCCTTTTTCAAAAATCCGCTCCAGCGAGGCCTTTAGCCTCTCAGCAAAATGAGTATTCTCTCCTCCTGGAGTAAGTCCTATTAAACTTAATTTGTGATCCGGGTATTCATGTGTATTGGCTGTGCCGTAACGGTTTGGGTATATCGCCCATACTTCCTGAACGGGACTATTATGACTGAACAAATGATCCCCTCTTGCTCCGTACAAATAAGGAGAATGGGGATTGTCACCATAGCTGACCAACTGCATCATTACACCGGTCTGCTGGTTGCTTTGGATTTTGGTTTGATCCCAAATGGCACTCCTAGGCCGATACTTAAAATCAAAGATAATCGTTCCGATAAAGATTTCATCCATAAACACATCAAGCCGGCCATCCGGACAAGTGTGGGTACCACGGGTATATAATGGGCTTTCTCTAGTGGTTAACTTGCTTTGTGTCGGTAACAGCGCTTCATAAACTAATGAAATCCGTATATTGTCTTTCCGGAACACCACTTCTGTATTGGCAGGTAGTTCAGGGACCAGCCCGCCGTCTTCAGCTGGATTCACACTGTAAATCCACCCCGACTCAGGAGTAAACCCTAACTCATCCCTTGCTAGCGTTTTGATGAATTGGATGTATCCCCAGATTTCATAAAGTTTGTCCGTCCGCTTCCATTGATAGGAGTAGTTTTGATCGTTTTGCCGGGATTGTTCACTTTGCATTTCCCTAAACAGTTGATTTAGTGCACGGTATCTGGGGTCACTGTTCATCACATGGAAATGGGCTGTTGCTTGGTACTCGCCTACCTCTGAATACCAAGGTGCTGTTTGAACCCATTGAATTGCCCCTCTGATTTTTCTAGCTTCCTCACCGAGCATGTTTACTGTCTGTTCTGCCTTCTCTTTTTCTGCAGCAGTTCGAGGCGGATTGCTGTTACTATTATGTTTTTCGACTTTTTCTACCGCATCATTGAAATTTCTGAGTGTATGCGATACCGATTCAATAATTTTTTTCAAAAGACGGTTCTCAGGCAAATCATAGTTTACGACGCTGACAGGTGTTAGCAAAACATGTTCATCCTCGGGGTGACTGACGATATGCCGAATCGTTTTCTCATCTATTGCCAAGTATTTATCCCTTGATGATAATCGATAATCCTTCCTAATTTGATAGTTTACCTTCCTGTATAAATCGCTAAGAGCTGCCAGTGTGGAGGAAAAGTGATTGTTTATAATCATAAACTGCTTCAGGAGTCCCTGGGGGATTCCTTCCAACCCGGCATGCAAACCGGTTGTATGAAAAATCATATCCCGGGCCAGTCCACTCCACTCTTTTTCAACCTCTTCCTTCATGGTTTGCAATTGGGTTTCATCCAGCTGCTTCGGAGCGACTTTTACCCAACTATAATAGCGGTGCCCCTCCATATGGATCTCAAGCCGATAGAAACCGGGAATGAGGGGATAGAATTCTTGCGTATGATCAAATAATGTGACCGGCTTCTCTGAGGGTGAAAGATACACTTCCCCCGCGACAGGGTCGATTTTCAACATCCGTCCCGGAAGTGTCTCCAATCCATCCAAAAACAATCTTGCCTCATCCTGCACGGATTGGAAAATCAGTCCTGCCCCGATATTTTCTTTAATTTCTGTGTAGACTTCTTCGCGTTTTTCATAAAAATCAAACTCATTGGTGAAAAATCTTTCAACTGGTATCGATACTGTCTGATCCCCGCGTTTTTGCAAGAAAATGACTTCAAATCCACTAGAGGGTATAGCCATTTATTTTCAACTCTTTCGTCTTCTGGGTCAGCACATTTCTTGTTTCATAAAAATCTGATACCTCTTCATAGCGGTCGAGAATATCCACCAGGGTACTGTCGTTAATGTTTTCTGTCCTTCTATCATAGGTGCCAAGGAAACTTTTCAACTGTTCTTCCGGTCCTCTGACTTTTGTCAAAATTCGCTGGACGACCTGCAAGTCAAACGCATCTTGTCTAGTAAAAATAGGCGTGTTAGGCAGGTTCTTCAAATACATATCGATTTGCCGAACAACTCGTGGGCCGACTCCTAAATTTTTATTAATTTTCTGCAATTCCTCGTGGATTTCCCAAAGAACCGATAGTTCCTGTTCATTCATCTGAATTTCTTGGCTATTATTCCGAAAGCTGTCGTATAAATCAAAGGTAATCGATTCTCTTTTGACAGGGTTTCGCTTTTCCTCCACTGCGTTTTGAGCCTCTTCTGTTAAGGTCCTTAGGGTGCCGAATGGAAGAATAGATAAGGAAATGACATTGGCACGATCTAAAACTTTATCTGAAAAATGATAAGTGGATTCGTCCAAATTCACGGTTCCGACAAAAATGACGTTGTCGCCGATTGGAATGACAGGCGGGTACTGGGCAGAGTTATATAGTCTATTTTCAAGTTCCTCATTATAAAGCCTTAATACCCTTCGTGGTCCCGATTCCATTTCCAACACAGAAAGAAACTGCGAAAAATAGTGTTCGATTTTAGCAAGGTTCATTTCATCCAAGCAGATAATATGAAGTTTCTTCTTGTTATCTTTAGCGCTTAGCAAGGCATTGATGATACCCGAATCACCTGGACGGTAAACCATATGCAAGGTATCGGCATAGCCAATCAAATCAGCATCATCGGTCCATGAGGGACGAACTGGAATAAACGTCATTTGGTAATTATCATACAATCCAAGGGCCTTTCCATAGGCCTGGACCAATTTTGATTTGCCGGTTCCGCTCATTCCAGCCAAAATCACTAGATTGGAAGACTTCATTGCAGTATGGAAATTGTATAAATCCTTTTGCTCATAAAGTAACCCTTGTTCCCGGGTAACTTGAACAAATCTCTCCATTAATTTTTCTTCCGTTACCTCACTTTCGCTTTGAAGCTGCCCTTCATATTCCCGATCTGGAACGATTTCTAAGTTTGGCGTTGGGTGATTTTTTTTCACTGCCGGCGAAGATGTATCCGAAACAGCAACTCCCACTGCAGTTTGCCCTAGCGCTTCCTTTGTATCCTTTGGCAGGTCTGCTTGAGGGTACATAGCATTGGCTGCAGAAATGCTACCGGAAATATACATGTAAATTTCTTCCGGGACAAACATGATATGTTCGTTTTCGTAACTATCATCTAACCAATCTGATTGGAAAGGAGCTGATTTTATTGCCTTTTTAGTGGTGAAGGTAAACCCCCCATGGGCATAATTGTGCCCGGTGAACTCCCCAAAAATCACAAATTCAACTTCATCGTTTTGCCATAGGATATATTCCGGAGTATCATTGGGTTCGTTGGAAATGGCCTCAATTCTACCGACATATTTCCGGTTGCGAAGTTTTTCCACAAACTCAGGATAAGAATGGCCATGCTCTTCCTTGCTAAACACCGGAATCGGGATTAATTTAATTTTTTCATTGTAGCTTTCCGATTTTGGAAGCAAGGTTATTTCCCGTCCGACATACACTTCTGTATGGTCAAAAAGAACCTTTCGCTGGGGCTTAAATACCACCAAATTATCCCGAAGAAAATGCTTTAACGCCCTGATTCGATCAATCGGGTGGGCATGGTAATTGTCTTCAAAGCCCCATTTTTCGAGGTCAGTGGCGTAACAAATGACTAGGTTTATATTTGGGAAGCTGTCTGGAACCTTCGAAATAATTCTCACATAAAACTGAATGGCATTCTGGCTATTTATATACACCGCTTGTTTATCTATCGTATTCAGTACATATTCCTCATCAGCCAGTTCCCCGACTAAATCTATATTCCATGACTTATTCATTTTTTCTACCCCTTCATCATGTAATTCTCTAAATCTATAAACGTGGCAAACTCTTGGATTGGCTTTTCTTTTACAAGAGACTTTACTCGCTTTTGAATGCCTCTTGGCGTTTTATAGGTTAATAACCAAATTTGCTCCACTTGTTGGAGCGTCTCGTTTGTTCTTTCATCATGGATTTCGGATGCTTCAATGATGGTTAAATCATATCTTTTATATTTCTGCACCCGAGTGTTCATCGGGTCCCCTATTACTGCGACCGGGATGGCCTCTTGTTCTGATGATGTTGCTAGTTGCTGCTGCTCATAATCGTTGTTTTTTTCTTTTATCGGTCTATCTTGTTCGGTTTTTAGTTTGAGCAGTAGCGCATTTAATCTAGCAATTTCATCATCCTTACGTTTGAGCAAAACAGCTTGGTGATCCATTTTATTCTTTAACGTTTCCAGTTCAGGAGCGACATCAGCCAGCTTGTTTTTTACTTTCCCATATTCCTCCTTAAGCGCTTGCATTTCTTGCGATAAGGACTTTTTTTCTTCTCTCCATTGCTTCTTTTCTTGCTCAAAACCTACTTGGGCTACTGTTGCTTTTTCCTTGAGATCTTCGTTCTTTCGTTCGGACTTTTTCACTTTCTTCTCAAGATTCGAAATCTTCTGCTGAAACTGATGTACTTCCTCTTGAAGTTGTTTCAGTTGTTCGTATTCCTGCTCAGAATTTTTTTCTGCCTCTTCCCTTTTTTCTTCTGCCTGACGTTCAAGAATGGTTAATTTTTCTTCCTCTTTAAGTTTTATAAAAATTTCCTGACCTCTTTTAATATCTTCTTCAATTTCGCTCGACATTAAGACACTAAACAGCATCGAGGGTGGAATTTCTACTCCAATACTCTCAAGCAATTCATCTGTGGATTTATCTCGCCACTCCGCTAAACCGTCTGCACCTTCGGCGATCTTATTAAAGAAATCTTTAAGCATGGCTGAATTTTTCGGGTGCACCGCCTCTTGAATTAGCTTCGGCCTCAAAAGCTTAAACTTTTTCTGCTGGTGATTAATCTGCCTAAAGCCTGGCACCTTAATTCCAAGATTGTGGCCAATATTCGCAATCGCCTCATCCGAAAAATTCTCAAGCACCCATTTCCAAACTTCCTTCTCCATCGTCATCAACTCCTACCCTTCTTAACACATTACCCTTCTATTTTACTAAAAAATTCTCACCATTCGACCATTTTTTACAAATAAATATTTTACAAATATAGCAAAACCTTCAGCACATTAAAGCAGCGGGGGCCTGTCCCCCGCCGCTTTAATGCGTTACTTTGCTGGGGGACTGCCCCTACTACTTGTGTTATAATGTTTTAGTGCTAGTTTTTGTCATTTAGGAGTGTGTTATTATGGGCTACAAGATTGTCATCTTAGATATAGATGGTACGATTGTTCCACATGGGAAAGTGATTAGTGCTGCTACTAAGCAGGCTATTTCGCGATTAAGAGAGAGAAATATTAAGGTGGTTGTCGCTACGGGGAGGGCACCCTATTTTTCTGAATCGGTTATTCAGGAGACAGGTGTTGACTCGATGGTCTTTTTTAATGGGTCCTATGCAGTTCATGAGGGTAAAGTAATTTACCAAAATGCTATTGGAAAGAATCTATTGGAAAAGATGTGGCTCTTTTCTCAAGACCAGAATCATCCATTGACGTTTTTAAGTGGCACCAGTTTTTCAGTTACTGATTTAAGCCATCCCTTTGTTGTTCAAGCTTATCAGGATGAAACATGGAGGCCGGAGTTAGCTCCACAAGGTCATTGGTTGGACCAAGATATTTATCAATTGTTTCTCCATTGTGATACAGATGAAGAAAAACCCTATCAGCTTCATATCCCTGAATTGGATTTCAGAAGATGGACATCCATCGAAGCGAAAAGTTGTGATGTGAACCTGTCTAAGTCCAATAAGTCTGTAGGTGTAACCAAACTTTTAGAGGCGCTTGGCATTGCACCGGATGAGGCAGTTGCCTTTGGCGATGGCTTAAATGACATGGAAATGTTGTCATTGGTCGGTATGGGAGTGGCTATGGGTTCCGCCCAGGATGAAGTGAAACGGACTGCCAATATGGTGACCCTCCCTGCAGAAGAAGACGGGGTATATTTTGGGCTGAAGCGGCTTGGACTACTATAAAGAGAATTGCGATCTTATTTCGAAGTGTCTTAACACCCCAAAAAGCTTGTAGAAATCAAATTGACTTTCTACAAGCTTTTTATGGTTATAATCCTAAAATTAACTCAATAGATTGGATTAATTATTAACTGCCATGCGCCCCAACGGACCACTTTCATCTAGTATCTCCTGCAAATCATAAACGGAAATGGGAAACATCGGAAAGCCAAACGCATATGGAGTGATTTCATACAGTTGAAAAAAGACCACTAGGGCTTTGTCCGCAATATAAAAGTCTTGGTTGGGCTTTATGCTTGTAAAATCCTGTAGCAGAAAAATATTGCGATGCTTGATTTGTTCCTTAATAATAGCTGAAAGTGTTTGCACGTATTGACTGTCCCTCTTAAATAAGTCTTTCAACTGACATAGCTTCCCCTTTTGCAAATCAAATGTTAATGGTTTCATATACGTCACGCCGTGTGCTGCATGAGAGTGGTACGTATAATTCGATAAGGACAAACTTAAAACTTGGCGCTGGTTGTTTTTTATTTCAAATGTACCGAGCATTTCCTCCACTGTGGTCGGCATCATCCCCGTTTGTTGGGTTATGAGTTCCTGCGTCTGTTGAACAATGGTCCGATTAATCAAATGTTCCAAATTGTGATTTGGCATGCCGCTAACCTGCGGGTAAGAAACGGTCTTCTTCGGCCCCCCACTTAACGTTATTGTCCTAATGTTCAACGGTAAATTTATGGGCATATGCATCCTTCCTCAAAGCGATATAAATCAGTTTATTTTTGAGGACGGAATAGTGTGCAGAGCCCACCGTGACTGAACGAATTTGTACAGACCAAGACTTCGATAGGTATATAATGGCGCTTAATCATACAGACTGTACATACTTGGAGTTTTTTCGTTGTTTTGGAGGTGTTACTTGTGGATATTTATCATGCCATCTGGGAGGCAGATCAGAAGGGGAGCGGACTTTTGCCCATCACTGCCGCGGAAATCGGGGATCCCAATCAAGGATACGTTGTTGTGGACTTGGAAGCGTGCAGTCCCGATCATCAGGTTTTTAAAGAAGTTGAAATCCCTGATAGGAAACGACACAGCTACAAATTAGTTGAAAGACTCTTTGATAACTATACTTTAAGTCACTATAGCAGAGAAAAAAACTCCTCCAATGAGTCCAAAGAAGTAAAAGAATTTTTACAAATGGCGATTGATTCTCCTCCAGTCAAACTAGCGAAAAACTATATTGAGGAGAAAAACAAGAAATGCTTCACCGAGATGCAGTGGTATACCCATTTACATGATCTGTGGTTCCGCCAGTATGATTGCGAATCTGGAAAGGATTTATCCGGCTTTGAGCATGTATTTGTCGGGGAACAAAGAAAGCGCAGGCTGGAAGGACATCACTTTTGGTATAAATATTGGCTGGAGGATCAATCCGATTTAAATAATCATCATCCAGACCAAATTGAATTAAAATGTGAATATTTTGGGGAACAAAAGGGAGCACCGTTTGTAGTGACTTTCGGGTACCGGTTGCAGGCGTTCGACTATCAAAAGAGGCGCTTTTTTAGAGTTGGCAAAAACCACTGTGCCTTTCTTGTCGGAATCAGTGCAGAGGGGCTTTTGGCTTTAGGAACCGTCCGTGCCTTAAAGCACAAAGATGTGCCTGAAGAAATTGTCATCAATGATGCAACCTTTAAACTTGAATTGTTTATGAGTCCTGATGGAAAAAGCATCCGCACTTTTTATCCGATTGATCCAGAAAGTGAAAGACCAGATTCGCTTTAAACTTGTCCTTCACTTTTTTCCCTCTCTATGATTTTACCAGTTCTAATCTTTCAAGCACTCTCCTTTTTCGATATAGCATCATGCCGGTTTCGGCCAGGTCATTGATTGTGGACCTATTGGTAAAGGCTCCGAAAATCATTCCGGCAATCGGAACCATTTGCAGAAGCTTCTTCCAGCCAAACTGATCTCGATATGTAAATACAACCTCACGCCAGCCTTGCAGTTGCGATACCATTTCACTTGAGCGGCTTCCTTGTTCATAAAAATGAGAAAGCTCATTCAAAATCGCCTTTTTGCCTACAATGTCCGACGATGAAAACTGCAAGCACTTGATGATAAAAATGCGCTCACTTTTTTCATTCGGGTCATAGCCATGTAGGATGGCAATTTCCTGCAACGTTTTCAATGAGATGGCCATTATGGCCGGGATATCTATTGCCAAGGTAAAGATTCCTCCGATACCTGTGCTTGCTCCTTGGATGGTGGCAAACTTCTTCCTTTGCCCAGCCAGCTCCTTGCTTAACTTTTTCATCGTGGATAAGGGAATGTCCTTGATGTCAGACATATCTGCAATAGGATTGCCTGTCTCTTTTTCAATCGTTGCAAAGATATTTTCTTTTTTTATCAAGTATTTTCCGCCTGTTTGTATATAAGAGCCGATTTCTTCAAGTAAGCCTCCTACTTTGTCATGAATGAATTGAGGGGTAATCTTATCAAGAAGTTTAAAAGGCAAGCGTCCCAGCCTTTCCCAAATCCATAAACTCCCTTGATCCTTTTCCCACTTTTCTACGACTTCCAGTTCTTGTAAAAGTTGTTCTTTTGTCTCTATCATACGTCCACCCTCTATGTTTCGATATAAAAAACATACGTTTTATATTAAAAAAGGTTTCATTTCATAATA
Source organism: Neobacillus dielmonensis (assembly GCF_000612665.1). Classification (GTDB taxonomy): domain Bacteria; phylum Bacillota; class Bacilli; order Bacillales; family Cytobacillaceae; genus Neobacillus; species Neobacillus dielmonensis. Next base: position 17,133 of record NZ_HG942081.1, on the reverse strand, counting down.
GTTTACACCATAGTGCTCAAAAAAAGACTGACACGAAGACCGATTATATCGGCCTTTCATGTAAGTCTTCCTCATTTCTTTATTTTGACTCTACTGCAAAAAATGCTTTTTTCAGGGCATCCGCTGCTTGGTCAATCGCTTTTTTGCTGTCGTCCAAGATGCCCGGCATCCCGAAGAATCCGTGAATCATCCCGTCGTATCTTGTGGCCTCTACTGGTACTCCAGCTTCCCTTAAGAGATTCCCATAGGCCTCTCCTTCGTCCCGCAACGGGTCAAACCCAGCCGTAATCACCAAGGCAGGTGGCAGGCCGCTTAAATCCCCTGCTCTCAGTGGTGAAGCATATGGGTTCAATCCATCCTCTTTGCTATTTAGATAATGATCCCAGAACCAGACCATCATGTTTTTTGTCAAAAAGTAGCCCTCAGCATTCTCTAGGTAGGATTCTGTGTCAAACGAGTGGTTGGTCACTGGGTAAATCAGCAATTGATAGGCCAATGACGGCCCGCCTTTATCCCTGGCCATCAATGCCGTAACAGCCGTTAGGTTTCCGCCGGCGCTATCGCCGCCTACCGCAATCCGTTTGGCGTCTGCTCCCAGCTCCGAAGCATTTTCCGCCACCCACTTCAATGCTGCATACGAATCTTCAGCAGCAGCAGGGAATTTATGCTCCGGTGCCAACCGGTAATCTACAGAAACGACGACACATCCGACCGTTTTGGCCAGCATCCGGCAAGGTATATCCATCGTATCCAAATTGCCAATCACCCAGCCGCCTCCATGGTAGAAAACCAATACCGGGAGAGGGCCTTCAGCGGCAGGGGTGTAAATTCGCACCGGAATTTCGCCTCCTGGCCCTGGGATGGTTCTGTTTTCTATTTTTTCCACCTCTTCTGCCACACCTGCCAAAGCCCCCAGGTCGATTGCTTGCCTTGCTTGTTCAGGAGCCAAAGTTTCCAATGCAGGACCTCCTGCTGCCTCGAGTTGTTCCAATAAGAATTTTGCTTGCGGATCAAGATTTGCCATTCCATTCCCTCCAAAAATAAGTTTTTTTAGATTAATAGCTTTTATTATGCAATGCCCTTGAAGCCTGCCCAGTCAAAAATCCCTCATATCCTTTGGCCGCGACTTCATCACAAATTTGTCTGTAAAGCCCGACTCCACCGATAAAGGGAAGAATCCCCCTTGGCTTTCCTTCAATATTGGCACCCATATACCAGGAATCTGACTTTGGAAGCAGAGACATTTCCGCCGCCTCCCTGCATTGCTGACTCCATGCTTCCTCAGCAGGTATAGCTGCCTCAAATACTTCTTGATTATTTTTCCGAAGATAATCCAGAAAATCAGAAATCCATTCCACGTGCTGCTCAATCGACACCAGCATATTGCTTAAGACAGATGGGCTTTGTGGACCTGTAATCATAAACATATTCGGGAAACCTGCAGTGGCTATGCCGAGATAAGTTTTCAGTTGTGCGCCCCCTGCCCACTTTTCCTTAAGTGAGACTCCTCCCCTGCCACGAATGTCCATTTTAAAAAACGGTCCTGTCATTGCGTCAAAGCCAGTTGCAAAAACAATCATGTCCAACTCGTAGTCTGCCTCTGCAGTTCTTAGGCCGGTGGGTGTAATCTCCTCAATTGGTTCTGCCTTAATATCGACAAGGGTTACATTATCCCGGTTATACGTTTCAAAATAATCCGTATCGATGATGGGCCGTTTAGTGCCGTAAATGTATTTTGGCATCAGCTTGTCGGCTGTCTTTTGGTCCCGAACAATCTGCCTGATTTTCGCCCGGATGAATTCCTGTGCCGTTTCGTTGGCCTGTTCCCCGAAACCTAAGTCGCCGAATTGATACAGCATGGTAAACAAGCCGCCTTCCTGCCATGCTTTTTCATACCTCTGATTGCGCACTTCTGGAGAAACCTCTATAGCTAATTCCTCCCGGGGGAATGATGGAACACCATGCATCGAGGAGCACATAAGTTGTTTGATTTCACTGTAATTTCTCCGAATCTGCCGCAGAAAATCTGGGTCATAGGCATGGTTTTGTGCTGGGGTGCTATACTGTGGTGTACGCTGAAAAACGGTGAGGTGACCTGCTTCCTTGGCAATGAAGGGAATTGCTTGGATGCCGCTGGAGCCTGTTCCAATGACCCCGACCCGCTTTCCCTTGAAATCTACTTCTTCATGCGGCCATTTTCCTGTGTGGTACATTTCGCCCTTGAAACTATCCAATCCCTTCATGTTCGGAATGTTGGATGCCGACAAACAACCTATAGCTGTTATAAAATACTTGGCCGTAATCAAATAACCGGCATCAGTATCTATTTCCCAAAAATCATAAGTTTCGTTAAAACGTGCGGTTGTAATCCGGGTATTGAATTGTATGTCTCGCCGCAAATCAAGCTTATCGGCCACAAAGTTGATATAGTCTAATATTTCCGGCTGCTCGGCATATCTTGAAGACCATGTCCATTCATTCAGAATCTCTTCTGAGAAAGTATAATTATAGTAAATACTTTCAATGTCACATCTCGCTCCTGGATAGCGGTTATGGTACCATGTGCCGCCCACATTGTCGGCCGACTCATAAACGCGGATTGAATACCCAGATTCCCTAAGCTTTTGCAGCATATATATACCCGCAAAACCTGCTCCGACAACTACAGCATCAAAGTGTTGAACATCGAGCTGGCCACCTGTCATTTTATAAAACCCTCCTTTTAAAAAAATTAAGCGCAAATTCATGGAAGCGTTTTCAAATAAATTCTACTTACCACATGAATCCTCCTGCTTCTTTTTTGGAAAATTAAGTAAGTATCTTCCGAAAAAGTCCTTCTGCAAACTGCTATTTATAAGGTATAGGATGGAATCATCCACGGGAACACGTACGCTTGGAGCATGACGAGAATGCCCATTAAAACTGCCAGTGCGATACTATGGAAAAAGACTGCTCGGAAAATCGGACCCACAGCATTGGCTCCTTCATTGCGGTCCTCGTAACACGCCGCTGTCGCAACGACGATGCTCTGGGCGTCAATCATTTTTCCCATCACGCCGCCCGTTGAATTGGAGGCAGCAATCAGGACAGGATCTAGTCCAAGCTGATCCGCTGTAATCCTCTGCATGCTTCCGAATAGAGCATTGGAGGAGGTGTCACTGCCTGTTAAAAATACCCCAAGCCAGCCAAGCATCGCAGCGAAGAATGGATACATGACGCCTGTTTTCGTAAACGCCAGACCAAGAATGGCATCTAACCCCGAATATCTCGTTGTGTAACCGAGGCCTAACACCAAAGCGATGGTAATTAAGGGCGTTTTCATTCTTTGGGCTGTTCTGACAATAGAAAGCTTCCATTCTTCCTTGCTTAACCGTAGAAATAAGCCGCTAAGAATGGCAGCAAAGAATACCCCTGTTCCCGCAGCAGAAAGCCAGTTAAAGCTGTAAACAGCTGCTTCTGGAACGGTCTCTGTCACAAGGGGCGGTCCACGGAAAATAAGTTGATCTAAAGATGGCACTGGAATATTGTACAGAGATTTAAGTCCCCAAAAATCTAATGAGTTGAGGAGAGTTTTCCATTGGGGAAGGCCCCACATAAACACGAATACAGTAAGAAATGCCCAAGGAGTCCAAGCTCTTGCGACTTGTCCACGGGTGTAGGCAGACTGCTTTTTTTCCATCGATTTCATCGCTTCCTCTTCCCCAGGAAGATAGAACTTGTTTTTCGGCTGCCACACCTTTAAAAGCAAAACTAAGGCAAAGAGGGAAATAAGACCTGCTACAATGTCGACAAGCATGGGCCCTACGAAGTTAGAGACGGCAAACTGGGTAATGGAGAAACTGAAACCTGTTACTACAATGGCAGGCCATATTTCCCAAACCTGCTTCCACTTCCCTTTGTGCATAAATACCATGGTTGCAATGAGCCAAAACGGAACGAGGACCGAGAAAAATGGAAGCTGCCTTCCTGCCATGGCAGACAAGGCACTCTCCGGCAGACCGGTAACATTGGCTAATGTAATGATGGGGGTACCAACTGCTCCATAGGCCACAGGCGCTGTGTTCGCGATTAAGCATAAAACAGCTGCTGCCATTGGACGAAAACCGAGTCCTGCCATTAGTGCCCCTGCAATGGCTACGGGGGTGCCAAAGCCCGCAGCACCTTCAATAAAGGCGCCAAATGAAAAAGCGATTAGAAGTGTTTGGATTCGTCTGTCTGAGGATAATTGCACAACCGAAGATTTGACCGTCTCAAATTGTCCGCTCACTAATGTAATTGTATACAAAAACATGGCTGCCACAACAATCCACCCAATAGGCATCAGACCAAAGAAGGAACCATAGCCAAAAGCTGCAATGGCAGAAGGTACGGGCATATCAACTAGCCAAATGGCCATCAAAACGGTTACGATCGCTGCTATCAAGGCAGCTTTGGGTGCAGTAATGCCATAATGCCTTTTTCCTAGCCTATCCCTATGGGGATGCAAAGCCAGTAAATACAACAGTGTCAAAATCGGTACAGCCGCCAAAAACGTTGATAGAAACGGATTTCCCATCGGATCATAAATTTGATGAAATTCCAATCCCTTTCCCCCTCTACTTTTTACTCAAAAATATATGGGGGTTCGTACCTATATATTACATGCTGAAGGTCCCGATTATATTGATTGAGACCAGTAAATTAAAAAAGGCTCCTTTTCGGAAGCCTATTTACAGAAAGAAATTTGTTTATTTTATTGGGCAGCTTCCCATTGGGCTACTTCCTCACGTACCCGAGGCGCTACCTCTCTGCCTAGCAATTCTATAGCCCTCATCACGTCTACATGCGGCATACTGCCAACCGGCACGTGGAGCATAAATCGTGTCACTCCAACCTTTTTGCGAAGATGGATGATTTTCTGGGCCACTGTTTCCGGGTCACCGACGTACAAAGCACCGTCAAAGCTTCTTGCTGCATCAAAAGCGGAGCGGTCATAATTACCCCAGCCCCGCTCCCTTCCTAGCACGTTCATCGCTGCTTGAGTCGATGGGAAAAATTTGTCCGCCGCTGTGTCCGTATCCTCGGCGACAAAACCGTGAGAGTGGGATGCAAGCGCAAGCTTGCTGGCATCATGTCCAGCTTGGGCTGCCGCTCTTTTATAAAGCTGAACCAATGGAGCAAATCTGACAGGACTGCCTCCAATGATAGCTAATACAAGCGGCAGTCCAAGAAGGCCGGCGCGAACGACAGATTCTGGCGTACCTCCGCTGCCAATCCACACGGGCAATGGATCCTGTACCGGACGTGGATATACACCCAGATTTTGGATGGCCGGACGATGTTTACCGCCGTTCCATGTTACTTTCTCTGATTCACGTAATTTAAGCAGTAATTCTAGCTTTTCATCGAATAGCTCGTCGTATTCTCTTAAATCGTATCCAAACAGTGGGAATGATTCGATAAACGAGCCACGGCCCGCCATAATTTCAGCCCGCCCGTTTGAAATTCCGTCGAGCATAGCAAATTGTTCGAACACTCGCACCGGGTCATCTGAAGAAAGAACCGACACAGCACTGGTAAGCCTGATTCGTTTTGTTTGGGATGCTGCTGCGGCCAGGAGCACAGCAGGAGAGGATGCTGCATAATCCTTGCGATGATGCTCTCCTACTCCAAACACATCCAAGCCAACTTGGTCGGCAAGAACAATTTCCTCCACTACCTCGCGCAAACGCTGGGCATGGCTAATCACTTCACCCGTTTTCACATCTGGTGTGGTTTCTACAAATGTTGTAACCCCTATCTCCACTAGTAACCCCTCCAACTATCCGTTAATCATTTTATCATTAAAAATAGCAAATATGACCTTACACAACCTCATTACATTTGTCCTATGTATTGATTCCTATTATCATATAATGTTTAACATGGTGCAAATAATAAAATTTCTTTTCAATCCTGCATTTCAAACTTTCTATTGGAAATATTAACAATGAGATGTTGCATCAGGAGGAAATATATGAACTTAGAAACTGGTAAGTATTATTGGCCAACCACTTTCCCTGACCCACCGTCATACCCAGCCTTAGAGAATGAAATTGTATGTGATGTAGCGATTATTGGAGGAGGCAGCTCTGGCGCACAGTGTGCCTATTATCTTGCCCATTCGGACCTACATGTGGTTTTAATAGAAAAAGGGAAAATCGGCAGCGGCAGTACGAGCACTAACACAGCCCTGTTACAATATTCCGGTGAAAAAATGTTTACCGACTTGATTAACACTTTTGGCAAGGAATACATTGTGAGGCATTTACAACTGCTAAAAGAGGCGATTAATGAAATTGAAAAAGCAGCAAAATCTGCCGAGATTGATTGTGAATTTATCCGCAGGGACACTCTATATTCTGCGAGTTCCCAAGAAGACGTCGGACGCTTGAAAAACGAGTATGACTTTATAAAGCAGCAAGGGTTTGAGCTCGATTTTTGGACAAAGTCTGACATTGAATCAAACTATCCTTTTAGCAGGGAAGCTGCCATTTACTCTTATAATGACGCTGAAATCAATCCCTTCAAGTTTACTCATGCATTATTGGATTATGCGGTCAAAAAAGGGGTGCAAGTCTTCGAAAATACACCTATGAACGGGCATCATTATGACCCTCAGGAACAGCAAATGGTCGTCACCACGAAGACAGGACGTTCGATTCGAGCTCGTTATGTTATTTTTGCAGCAGGTTATGAAGGAATTGATATAAAAAAGGAAAAGCAAGCCTCGTTTGTAAGCACTTATACAGTTACCACGAATCCTGTTGCAGATTTCAGTTCTTGGTATAATCGTACACTTATATGGGAAACAGCCCGCCCCTATTTATTCATGAGGACAACAGCTGATGACCGGATTATTATTGGAGGGCTAGACGAAAATACGATTTATCCCGAGGACCGAGATAGTAAGCTGATGCACAAAAAAGATAAGTTAATACAAGAATTTAATAACATGTTTCCAAATATACAAGTAAAACCTGAATTTTATTTATCAGCTTTCTATGGAGGGACCGTAGACGGTCTTCCCATTATCGGTACATACGACGAATACCCCAACTGCTACTTTCTATACGCCTTCGGGGATAATGGAACCGTCTACAGTCAGCTCCTAGCAAAGCTAATCTCTGAAAACATCACCAAAGGAAACAGCCCTGACATGGAACTATACCTAGAGAACAGACCTCTTCTATAAACAACTACGGCTTTACCACTTTAAAGCGCCGGGGGACAGTCCCCCGGCGCTTTAAAGTGGTAACGATTATAGATACTTTCTGATGTCTCCGAGGAATGTGTCGACGGCTTCTTCCTTTGTGGCCCAAGAGGTTACGATACGGATGGCGGAATGGTCTTGGTCCACTTTTTCCCAAAGGATGAAAGCATAGTTTTTTTGTAATTCGTTGATGACACCGTTAGGAAGGATCGGGAAGATTTGATTGGATGGCGAATGAGTTAAGAACTTTATGTTGGCTTGTTTTAATTCTTCGCTAATCCTTTTGGCCATATTATTGGCATGCTGAGCCAACTCAAAGAACAAATTATCCCGAAAAAGTTCAAGGAACTGAATGCCAAGCAGTCTGCCTTTTGCAAGGAGCGCCCCTTTTTGCTTCATATGGAAGCGGAAATCTTCCTTAAGAGAATCACGGCAAATTACTAATGCTTCCCCGATGAGAGCTCCGTTTTTCGTGCCGCCAATATAATATGCGTCAACTAATTCAGGGAAATCAGATAACTTGAGGTCATTTTCCGACGAACATAAAGCGGAACCCAGCCGTGCCCCATCCATATAAAAAATCAAATTGTGTTCTCGGCAGAAATTACTTAATGCTTGAAGTTCTGCTTTATTATAAATCGATCCAATTTCAGTAGAATTCGATATGTATACCAACTTTGGCTTTACCATGTGCTCATCTGTATGTGCATCCAGTACTTCCTGAATTCCCTTCGGAGTCAGCTTTCCATCTTTCGTTTCAACGGATAATACTTTATGCCCGGTTGCTTCAATTGCCCCCGTTTCATGTGTCTGAATATGGCCGCTGTTCGCCGCAATAGCCGCTTCATGTGGTCTTAAAAAAGCAGAAATCGCGATCAAATTAGTTTGTGTTCCACCAGGAATCAGATGAATATCCACATCCGTCCGGCCGAGCTTTTCCTTCAAAAGTTCAACCGCCTTACGGGAATACCGGTCTTCCCCGTAACCATCTTCCTGCTCAAAATTCGACTCCATCAACGCATTTAAAATCCTGGGATGCGCGCCCTCTGCGTAGTCATTCTTAAAGCTGTACATCACAAGGCCTCCATCAAAATTATTTAACAGTCTAATCTTAATATATCGGGACAGTCCCCCACAACTTTAAAGTATTAACGCGCTGGGGGCCTGTCCCCCAGCGCGTTAATATGGTGAATTATTTGTTGGGTCGGGTCCAGATGAGATGGACCATGTTGATCCAATGGCTTTCTAGTTGCTCTATGTTTAAACCGGCTTGTTGTACGAGTTTGATGATGTTTCTAGTTTGGTGGCAGCCGCTATAGCGGTAAAATAGCGGGTCTATTGTTTTTTGTATGCTTGAGACAATTGGATTGCTGCTGATTCCATGCTCCATGAGGAGGATTTGCCCATCTTGTTTGCACCAGTGGTTGATTTTTCGAAGCACCATTAATGGGTCTTCATAGCTGCAAAGGGATAAGGTGGAAACAACGGTATCAAACAAACTCTCCGGAAAGTCCAGTTCTTCAATATCTCCACAAATAAAATGAGCTTCTATGTCTTGGCTTACAGCGGCAAACCGGGCTTTTTCTATCATTTTTTCGCTTATGTCCACTGCTGTCACATTAACCCCGGTTCGGTAGAAAGAAAAATTGGCTCCTGCGCCCACAGCCAGTTCTAACACATTTCCTTTTGCATCACCCAATAGCCGCTGGCGCCACTGCTTATCACTTTGGTCTTTTCTCCGTCTTTCATATAAGGATGCTTGCTTATCGAAAAGTTTTGCCTGTTTGCTTTTATCCACCCTTTTTCCCGACCTCCTTCCACCTACATTAAAAATACCCAGTTTATTTATAGTGTACTGACAGGAATTTCCTTATATCACTACTAATTTTGATCAAGTGGTCTGTGGAAGGAAAGTGTCCCATATCAAGAGATTTAAAACCTACTAAATTAGGTATAATTGCCTGTGCTGCACTCTTTAATCTCTTTTCCGGAAAGAATATATCTTTACTGCCTGCGATGATTAAGGTTGGTGACCGATAATTTACGAGTTCACTTTTTTCCGTTAATTTCGGCATTTCTGATTCAAGCTTTACATTTTTAAATATATCTCCAATAATCTGTACATCGTTCTCCTTCATATTGCCCGCAGCCATATGATTAGTGACCCTATGAAGATATTCTTTCGATGAGGTAGTTTGATAGATAATCATTGGAATTAGTATCTTCCTAATCATATCAAGTTTGGAGCCCAATTTTATTCCGGCTGGGGACACCAACACAGCACAGTCTATTATATCTGGCATGAAGTCTGCTAACCTTAGAATAATGCCACCACCAAAGGAAGGGCCGATAAAAGCACACCTTTCTATATTGTAGAAATCCATTAATTCCTTTATCCATTGAGCAAAACTGCAATCTTTGCCTGACATCCGATTCTCATCACTATACCCAGGATGCCCAATGGTATCCGGAGCGTAAATCCGATAATTCTCAACAAGTGGAGCAAACCATGATAATGTCATTGGATTAATGCAGTTCCCGCCTTGAAAGACAAATAATGGCTTCCCCTGTCTGGGACCTGCAACCAGTATATGTGTCCTGCCAAAACTGGTATCCACATAATCTCTTTCCACTACGAAAGGAAAGGTTTTCAAGTAATCTTCATAGTGTTGTAGAATCTGTTTCTTTCCTGCCTCACTTTTATAGATTGTATGCTTGCCCATCTTCGCCCCCGAAGTTTTCAACATAATTTACCATATTATTACACATCCCTTTATAACAGTAAAGCACTGGGGGACTGTCCCCCAGCGCTTTACTGCGTTAAACTATTTCCAGCAAGCCCATTTCTAAGCATGTTTTGATGGAGAGTTTTTTGATGCCTCTTTGAAACTGAATTTCGATGTGTTCTTGGTCTAGTTGAACGATGGTGCCTGTTCCAAACACGCGGTGTTTTACTGTGATGTCCTCTTTTAAGGCTTCAGGACTTTTTACCGCATGAGGATTTGCGGGGATAATTGGATTGCCCGCTTGGTTCCGCTTCAAGGGTTCCCTTCTATGAATTTTAACTGAGGGGGTAATTATTTTCTTCACATCTAGGACAAATTGGGAAGGTCTGACACTCTTGCCAAACTGTTTTTTATAGGTAATCAACTCAAGGTTTGATTTTGCCCGGGTCATCCCTACGTAAAATAACCGGACGGCTTCCTCTAATAAATCTGTATCTTCCAAATCATCATCGGTCGGAATGACCCCTTGAATGAGGTCAATCATGTAAACATTTTTGAACTCTAAACCCTTTGAACTATGAAAAGTGGAAAGAGTCACTACGTTATCATTTTTCTTGAACTTCGATGAATGGATTACTTTTCTTAAATGTTCCAAACGGGCAGCAAATTCCTCCATCGTTTTAAGAGGTTCCGCTATTTGCTCCAATGTATGAAGAATTCCCAGCAAGTAATCTTTATTAAACTTAAGATTCTTGGCAATCTTTTCGAGTGTCTTTTCATAACCGAGCACTCCGCGGATAATCTTCATCACTTCAAATGGCCGCTTTCCTTTCATCATCACGAAAGCCAATCTGCACTCCGTGATTTGCTCTGCGCGTTTCGGATCCATGATTTTTAATAGATGATCAAAAACCGAAACATTGTGAGGATATTGCTTCAGTTCCGCCATCTTTTCTTTTGTAATAAAAATCGGCAGCTTCTTGTAGATTTGCTCGAAAATATCGACTCGCTTGTCACTATAGCTGAGACGCATAAAGTTTAAGATATCCTTAACCACCCAGTGGGAAAAAAACCGATTATCGTGGTCTTTTATATAAAAAGGAATGCCTGCACGTTCAAACTCATTCACCAACAAGATAGATGATGAATTATTCCGAAACAAGACCGCCGCATCTTTATAGTGGTCGAGCCCAGCTATTTTTCCCACCAAATAGGAAGCCTGCTGAGCAAAGTCATCCAAATTTGCAATCATAATCGGCTGATGCGACGGATTTTCAGTAAACATATTTTTAATATAACGATGTTTATTTTGCTTGATAAATTGATTAGCCGTATCCACAATTTCTTTAGAAGAGCGGTAATTTTGTTCCATCATTAATATAGCGGCATCGGGATAAACCTGTTTAAAATCAAGTAAATATTGGGGCTCCGCTGCCCTCCAGGTATAGATTGACTGGTCATCATCCGCCACCACGTACAAATTACGGTGGGGCTTCACCAATTTCTCAATAATGGAATGCTGCACCATTGAGGTGTCCTGGCTTTCATCGGTCAAAACGTAATCATACCGTTGCTGGTACTTCCGAAGCAGAGAAGCGTCTTTATGAAACACATCATTGGCGATGGTCAGCATATCATCGAAATCCAACAAAAGCTTGCCCATGGCTGACTTTTTATAGTTCTCATACTCCTGAAAAATCTGGAGCGCTGACGGGACACCACAGTTCACCGTCTCCCAATCCTTGCGGGGGACCATCTTGTTTTTAATAAAACTAATAAAAGTAGTCAGTTCTTCAAGTTGATCTTCCGACATGATTTCATTTGTAAACCGATTAAACAGCTGCTTAATTAAAGCTGTTTTTTGGATTGGGGCTTCTTTATTGCCTTCAATTATTTGATAGCTAACTCTATTTTTATAGAAATATTCACGAACCACCTCAAAAGCTAGGCTGTGGATTGTCGAAAAGTCTACTGACTGGTCTGTGTATTCAGGAAAAAACCGCTGAAACCGCTGGCGCATATCGTTAGCTGCCGCTTTACTAAAGGTAACCGCCTTTATTCTGGTGGGATGTACTCCCTTTTCTTCAATCAGGTAACCGATCCTCATGATTGTGGTCGTCGTTTTCCCTGAACCAGGCGAGGCAAGCAGCAATAATGGTCCTTCTGTATGGAGAACAGCCTTCTTCTGAACTTCGTTTAAGGAAACCCCTAATTCTTTTTTCTTTCTATCAAAAAATTTTTCTTTTCGAAACATACCTGTTCTCCCTCAAAAATATTACCATTTGAAGTATAGTACATTTTTCAAACTATCTCAATCGGACTGTAATACTTTGGAAAAGATAACAAAGGGAAACTCTTAGCATATATCATCATGTTTAAAACTGGTGGTTATTCATTTCGTTCTGTATAGCTTCCATTGACTCATCTACCATTTCGCTGCTGTTCCTTTTAATACCTTCTAGCAACAGTCTTACATTATCAGCAGTAAGAAAAAACGATACCTTTTCTATCTTTATTAGACAGTTTTCCTCCTGCCTGTTTTCCATCACTTTTTTAGTAAATTCTTCGCCGCACTCTTCCAGCAAATAAACATATTCATAATCCGGGTCACCGATTCGCATATCACCAAAATCGATAATACCAGTTAACTCTTGCCTGTTTTTGTCAAATAATAGGTGGTCCAATGATAGATCCGAATGAAGAAGCTTTGGTGTATAGAAGAAATGATGTTTATTTTCTAAATATGAAGTAAATCGGAAGGTTAAATAATTCTGTATTTGTTTATTCACTATAGGAAAAGCCTTATGCTGCACCTCTTTAAATAGATTGAGATACTCCTGATAAAAGTCATCTTCTCGTACTTTAAGCCCTTTTAGCAAATCAACATGAAATGATCTGATTTGATTGATAAACTCAGCAATTTGAATAGCTAAGATATTATTTGTTTCTGCTGCTAATGAATCGAAAAGTTGTTCATCCATTGGTTCGCCAGGCAATATTTTGTAGCCGACAAAAGGGTACCCGTTATCTTGTGTTCCCACATATATAAGTTCCGGTATGCTTAAGGTAATATATTTTTTTAATAGCGGCAGCACTTTTATCTCTTTTTCAGTATCATCGGCTCCACTTTTTCCCTTTGGAAATCGAAACACCAACTTATTATTAATCAGGTATGCCCGACTCATCCACCCTTCTCCAAGTTTACTGATCTGCTCAATTTGTAAGTTAGGGAAATTCTTTAGTACCGTTTCTTTAGCCCAAACAAATTCTGCATTCTCAAACATACCATCCATCAGCATTTCCCCTTTTAATGAAATCAGTAATTCCACCGTTAATCGACCATTTTAATATTTACATACCCAAGCAAAATGACGTAGCCAACAATCACAATCGGAAACAATATTTGCATATCGGGATGGTCGATAAAAGAAGCGATTAACATCGCAACACCGATGATGGCGTTATAGGAACCTACTAGTTTTGATAGCTTATCCTGATCTTTTACCCTTCTTTGGTTAAACCCTGATAATAACCAAGTTTGTTTTTTCACCCCTACAAAGTAGGCTAACACTAAAAAAATAATGCCGAATACTAAGAATGGCGCCTGACTCATGTTTGATTCCTCCCTTTCTAGGTTATCTTCTTTTTGCTATTAAAGGAACGATATAAAATGCTGCAATAAAGGTGATGGAAAGATAAATGATTAGGTAGTTTGCATTAATAGAATGTATCTTGAAAACTTGTTGTGAGATTAACAGGTACACTAAAAGAAGTAAATTAGCGATGGAGAAAGTTTGGAACGAGTATTGTTTGATATTCAGATTGACTCTTTCGTCATATTCAATTTCGTCGTCAGTTTCCTGCTTTTTTATTCGAAGCCATTTAAAACCACTGACACCAACGGCAAGTCCTGCTAATATTCCCCATTCATTTTGACTTGTCAACAGGCTTAAAATGGCGAAACTCACGATCATACTAATGATAATCGTCAAAAAGTTTACTTGCATAATTTGGTCATCTCCTTTCAAAGTTCTTCCTCTTCTATCCAAAACAGTTCGTCTAACCGACAGTCCAAATGTTTACTAATTAGTAAACAAACGCGGATAGTGGGATTGTATTTTTGTGCTTCAATTAGATTCATTGTCTGCCGGGTCACACCAACTAGTTTGGCAAGATCGCCTTGCGTCAGATTCCCTTTTTCAATCCGGGCAATTTTTACTTTATTTCTTACAGCAGCCTCTTTCACAGGCTTCACCACTTTTCTTTCTCTATACTTTCATTGTAATATATATTTGACATTTTTAAAATATATATTACATCTTTTTTAAAAAAATCCGCGTTCAAAAAGCCAAGGGGTTCCCTTGGCTTTTGGCATTTTTAAATAGAAGTTATATAAATTCCAGTAACCATGACAGCACTTGGTCAATCTCTGCTTTTGTCGTTTTCCTTCCTAAGCTAAACCGGATCGCTCCCATCCCAACAGTCTCCGGCACTCCCATTTCCTTTAATACTGGCGATAATTCAATATTTCCGGCATGGCAAGCAGAACCAGTTGAGGCAGCTAAACTGGGCATCCTATCCAGAATATCCTGTCCAATACGATTAACAAAACTCACATTTAACGTATTCGGTAACCGTTCCTCAGGGTGCCCATTTAACAAAACCTGTTCATCAAATTGTTCTTTTAGTTTCTTCCAAAAATAATCCCGTAACTCTTTTATGTTGTGATTTTCCAATTGAACTCCCGCGATTTCACAGGCCTTACCAAGACCAACTGCCAACAGGGTGTTTTCCGTTCCGGCACGGATTCCGAATTCATGCCCTGCCCCATGTATTAATGGTTCCACTTCCATTCCGTTGCGCAGGTACAACGCTCCAATCCCTTTTGGCGCATATAGTTTGTGGCCGGCAATCGTCAGCATGTCGACCTCAAACTCGTTCACATCAATCGGAACTTTGCCCACCGATTGCGATCCGTCCGTATGAAACGCAACCCCGCGCTGTTTTGCTATTCTGCCAATTTCGTGGATGGGCTGAAGCGTCCCAACCTCATTGTTTGAGTGCATAATGGTAATTAGGATGGTTTCCTTTGTAATCGCCTGTTCAATTTCCTCAGGAGAGACACGGCCATAATCGTCCACCCCAACGTATGTAACTTTTGCTCCCAACTGTTCAAGGAACCTAAGTGGATTTAAAATGGCAGGATGCTCAATTTTTGAGGTAATAATATGGGTGCCTTTATGACGATTTTTAAAATAAAAGCCTTTTAACGCCAAGTTATTAGCTTCACTGCCACCGCTTGTAAAAATTACTTCACGCGGGGAACAGCCTATTAACTTGGCAACCTGCCCTCTTGCAGTTTGCAATAATTCTTTCACAGGTTTCCCTGACCAATGCAAGGCAGATGGATTGCCATAAAAATCATGTAAAAGCGGCATCATCGCATCAATTACTTCAGGCGCCAATGGAGTACTGGCATTGTAGTCAAAATATATCTTTGTCAATTTTGTTCTTCCTTTCTAAGCATGATGACGTTAACATTTCTTTTATTCTACTATACTCTTATTCACAATAATAAAAAACTCAATACTGCCACGATTGGCTCTTAAATTTCCCACAATAGCTTTTTCTTCCATTTATGCAAATAATCCACTCCCGCCTCTGGGTATGCTAAATGATATCGTATAGTTATTTTTTGGAGGAGAAGTTTTGGAACATACTTGGTTTTCCCTATTACCCTTTGTTATTGTGATTTCAATGTCGATATGGTTAAAAACGATTTTACCAGGACTGGTTATCGGACTCCTTGCAGGGGCATTGATTTTTAAAGCCAATCTTTTGGGTGGTATTTATCAGTCGGTCACATATGTGGTTACTACCTTGTCAAATGAGTCGAATATGAAAATCATTGCTTTTTTGTATTTATTTGGCGGCCTTGTGGGGATGATGAACATTTCAGGAGGCATTAAAGGGTTTTCTGAATGGGTGGGAACAAAAGTCAAGACAGAACGGGGGCTTTTGGGTTTAATTTGGCTAACACTTCCCTTTACGTTTATGATGCCGATGTTCAGAATCATGATGATTGGACCTGTCGTCAAAAACCTGGCAAAAAAAATGAATCTGCCAAAACAAAAAGTCGGGTTGACGATGGATATCTCCACAGAGTCCGTGATCGTGCTGCTGCCAGTCGCCACAGCCTTTGTTGGGTTCATGGTCTCTCTGGTCGATGCCAGCACTCAAGGCCTGCATTTAGCGAAGTCACCCTACCAGATATTTTTGCTCAGTATTTTGTTCGATTTCTTTGCGATTGTTATGCTGTTGATTGGTCTCATTCAAACCTTTTGGAAACGAGCTAAGCTTATAACCCCTAATACCGATGAAAAGCAGTTAGAAGACGAACAGCATGAATTTCACCGGGTAGGCATTAAGAGAGAATTGTCTTTGGTCAAAGCGCAGCCTTGGCATTTAATTGTTCCTGTGTTTTTGCTTCTTGGTTTATCCTTATACTTGTTATGGAAGGATGGGAAAACCAGAGGTGCTGAAAAAGTATTTGAGGCGTTTTCGACCGCAGACGCCACCTTCGTGATGCTGTTAGCTGTTTTTGTGACTCTCATTGTCGCATTTATTTTTTACATCTTCAGGCGCCAGCCACTAAACGAGATTTTGTACCATTTTTATGATGGCGGAAACCAAATGATGGAGGCCATCAGTCTTTTGGTCCTTATCTGGGCACTGACGCTTTCTGCTGAAGATCTTGGTTTTTCAAGCTTTATCAGTTCCACATTAGGGGAGTTTTTGCCAGCATTTCTGACCTCGGCCACGATTTTCCTATTGGGCTCTGTGGTTGGCTATTTTATTGGGTCCTCCTGGGGAACATGGGGACTGTTTATGCCATTGGGAGTTTCTTTAGCGGTTTCAACCGGTGCGTCGATTCCGCTAACGGTTGGGGCGGTTTTTGCCGGTGGCGCATTCGGTGCTTTGGCATCTCCATTGGGTGATACCACCATCACAACAGCCTCGATACTAGATTTGCCTCTCGTTGATTATGCGCGGTTTAAGTTGAAGATATCTGCGATTGGTGGATTTATCGCCATTGTACTTTATCTCATTGCAGGATTGTTTATTACTTAAATATACTAAAAGGCTTGGTTGCCCAAGCCTCAGATTGTCGAGAAA
>NZ_HG942080.1:40907-96589 GCF_000612665.1 Neobacillus dielmonensis | reverse complement strand
TCCAGATAGACGATCAATATCACTATTATCAATTACGAAGAAGTGATTTTCAGGTACCAATTCTTCAATAGACACAAATTCATATTCAATTTGGGCGGACTCTTTAGGTTTAAACAATGCCATTCACCTCATTAATAATCTATTGTTAATGATATTATATCATATTAACGCGGTGAACTGTTAAAGTAATTAGATGTAATAAGAGGCTGCCGAAGGGTTTTTCGACAGCCTGAGGGCATACTTGATGTATGCCCTTTTTGTGTTGGGAAATTTATAACCAATTCATAATGCTTTTTTGGTTTGTTTCATATACAATTATGATTATGCTTACGTTAGTTTTAAAACTTAACAAGGATGGTTATCAATATGAAAACGGCAATTGTCACGGACAGTACCGCGTACATACCGAAGGAAATAAGGGAGAAATGGAATATTCATATGATCCCGTTACAAGTTATATTTGGAACAGAGGTTTACCGAGAAGAAATTGATATATCAGCAAGTGAATTCTACGAAGAGGTAAAAACGAAAGAGCTGCCAACAACCTCTCAGCCTCCAATCGGTCAGTTTGTTGAATTATTTGAGAGCTTGTCGGAGGAGTATGATGCTGTCATCTGCATTCATTTATCCAGCGGAATCAGCGGGACCTGCCAGGGAGCTATAACAGCAGGCAATATGGTAGACGAGATTGAAGTCTATGCTTTTGATTCGGAAATCAGCTGTATGGTTCAAGGATTTTACGCACTTGAAGCGGCTGAAATGGCTTCAAAGGGTAAAAGTCCTCAAGCGATTTTAGACAGGCTAAGCGAGCTAAAAAAGACTGCCAGTGCGTATTTTATGGTTGATGACCTTTCTCATTTACAGCGGGGTGGAAGGTTGTCAGGTGCACAAGCATTTATTGGCAGCCTGCTTCAAGTCAAGCCATTGCTTTATTTTGAAAATAAGGTAATTGTTCCATTCGAAAAAATCCGTACCCGGAAAAAGGCATTGAAACGAATCAGTGACCTGCTGGGAGAGGATGTGGCTGGCAGCGAAGTCTACCGTGCCGTTATCATTCATGCAAATCGTGAAGGGGAAGCGAACGAGTGGAAAGCTGAATTGGAAACTTTATACCCTAATGTTGAGTTTTCTATTGGCTATTTTGGTGCTGTCATTGGCACTCATTTAGGTGAAGGATCAATGGGAATGGGCTGGATGAAAAAATAACACATCAAAAAAGGACTAGAGATTTTCTCTCTAGTCCTTTTTAATAACTGAAAAACTTGTTTACTAAATAAATATTAATAAACTTTAAAGTACTCATCAATTCCATCAGCAATCGCTTTTGCCAATTTATTTTGATAGGAATCCGTCGCTAATTTTTGGCGCTCACTTGCATTGTTAATAAATCCTAGCTCTAGTAAAGTTGCAGGCATAGCTGCTTCACGTATAACTGCAAATGACTGTCCATCAGTTCCTCGATTATATGCACCTGTATACTCAACCATATTACTTTGGATGATATTTGCAAGTGACATACTTTTGGCAATTCGTTCTGGATTGTTATGCATATCTTGGTTAATTTTTGATTGATAATCCGGATCGTATTTATAAAAGTAAGATTCGATACCAGAAGCAGAGGTAGACACTGACCCTGTTGAGTTATGGTGGATACTTACAAAAATATCCGCAGCAAGATCATTGGCCATTTGAGAACGATCAAGCAATTCGACAAACGTATTATCACTTCTGGACATATAGACCGTGTAGCCGCGTGCCTCTAACAACGCTCGGACTTTCTTGGCAACAGCCAAATTCAAATCAGCTTCTCGGTATCCGCCACCGACTGCACCAGAATCCCATCCACCATGACCTGGATCCAGAAATACTGTTGATTGATTTTGCTTAAAGATGACAGTGGTTGCGGGGATTGTATTAACACGCCCTGTCTTTCCTGTTTCTCTAATGGTAATGGTATGTTTTCCATCGCTATATTTGGCGGTGTCGAGAGTATAGTGGAAACCAGCCTTGCCGTTGCCATACTCAGGAAAAGCCTTTTGGACATCCCGCCTTGCATCTCCGTATATGGCCTTGCCATCTAAGACGCCATCTACCAATACTTCTATCTTTTCTACTTCGAATTCATCAAGCAGCCAACCTGAAAGGCTATAAGTACCTTTAATTTTTGTGCTGGAAGCAGGATTGTCCAGATATCCTTTAAAGTTTGCAATGTTAATCGAAACAGCCAATGTATTTATGCTGCCATTCGTCCCAGTTTCCTTAATAGTTAAGGTATGGTTTCCATCCGTTATGCCTGACGTATCTAGTGTATAATGAAAACCAGCGTTTCCATTACTGTATTCCGGAAAGGCTTTTTTGACATCAAGCCGCTCATCACCATATGTAGCTTCACCTGATATATGCCCGTCCACCATAACCTCTATTTTGGAAACGGAGCTAGGATCTAAGAACCAACCAGAAACGGTCGTTTTACCTTTTACATTAGATCCATGAACAGGATTATCCAGGTATCCTATCGCTTCATTTCTGATGTTCACCTTCACTTCCGGTAATAACGTGGTTCGGCCGTTAGTCGAGGTTTCTTGAATGGCAATTGTATGGGGGCCATTATTGAATTTGGTTGAATCCAAGGAATAATGGAAACCGGCATTCCCATTATTGAACTCCGGAAAGGCCTTTTTGACGTCCTTTCTTTCGTCTCCATAAATGGCTTGACCAACAATTATACCATCCACCAATACATCAAGTTTGGATACCCCACTTGAGTCCAGAAACCAGCCTGAAACATTAGTCTTTCCTTTTAGGTAGTCGCTAGAAATCGGCTGGTCCAAGTATCCCCTTGTGTTTGAAAATGACACTGTAATTGGTGATAACGTCGTTACTTGTCCGTTTGCACCTGTCTCTCTAATAGTAATAGTATGATTACCATCACTGTATTTAGCAGTATCAAGATTGTAGTGATATCCTGAAAATCCATTTTTATATAGAGGATAAGCATTTAAGACATCTAATCTTGCGTCCCCATAAGTTGCGTCTCCAGCTGCGGCTCCATCCACCAATATTTCGATTTTGGTAACTCCACTTTTGTCTAAAAACCATCCAGAAATGTTAGCAGTTCCCGTTAGATTCGTACCTAATGCCGGATTATCCAGGTAACCTTTCACATTTGAAATAATGATAGAACTGTTGGATAATGTAGTGACCCGACCATTCAATCCTGTTTCTTTGATCGTAAAGGTATGGAGTCCGTCACTATATTTGGTAGTATCAAGAGGATAATGAAAACCAGCTTTTCCATTGTTGTACTGCGGATTGGCTTTTTGAACATCAGGTCTTTCATCGCCATAGGTTGCTTCTCCAGCCACAATACCATCTACTAATATTTCAATTTTAGCAACGCCGCTATCATCTAGAGCCCAGCCCGAAATGGTATGAGTCCCAATTAGTGTTGCTCCGGGAAATGGATTGTCCAGATACCCTTTCACATTGGCAATTGTAACAGTATTTCCGGGGATTGTGATATTCCGGCCGTTCAAACCTGTTCCGCGAATTGTAACAGTATGTACCCCATCAGTGAAATTAGTGGTGTCGAGGGTATAATGAAAACCTGAGTTCCCGTTATTGTATTGTGGATAAGCCTTTTGGACATCCGGTCTTTGGTCTCCGTATTCAGCTTGACCAACTACGGTCCCGTCCACTAACACTTCAACCTTTGAAACACCCGTATCATCTAGGTACCAGCCATTCACTGTGGTTTTTCCCTTAACAGTATTACCATTTGCTGGAGAGTCAATATTACCTAGTGCTCCCGTTGTTTGTGCGGAAGCTTGTGATGGAACTCTTGCGAACAATACCAAAACAATTCCTGCTAATAAAATTACTCCAAAATTTTTTAAAACTCTCATTTCTCATCCTTTCGGCTAGGTTATTAACAAATTCAATAATACTATTGTAATAGTTAAAAATATATAAAAACTTACATTTCCTATTTTAATATTTTGCCAAACAACATTTTTAGTTGAAATGAAAAAAAGAAGGAAATGATATACGAAAGGGAGAAATTAATGAAGTAACTTAATAGAAAAGAGGTGGAGATCATGTTATGCGATTTTTAGTAAATAGTAACCACTTACTCCCAGAACGATGTCTTTCAGGTAATTCTTCCCGAATATCGCAAATCCCCATTATACCTCAACCGCTGCTAAACTATAAATTTCCTTTTAATCCTAAACTTCAGTTGCTTCTCGCCGGTAAACAAATCCTCCTTGATGACATTCCTTTCCCATTCGATGAAATTCAATCCCACTATGAGAATGGGTATATCACTTACCGAAAAGGCATTGAGTACCAAGGAAAACTGCCAGTCTGTGTCCGGTGTGGAAACAAAGACCCGCAGCAGTTTGGTTCATTTATGTGCGCGAGGTGTGGGGAGCAGTGCCTTTACTGCCGTCACTGCATCATGATGGGGCGAATCAGTGAATGCACACCGCTCATTGGCTGGAATGGGTCAGAGCCAGTTACTGAGGTCCCAGACAAAATCATGGGCTGGTCAGGAACGCTTTCCAAAGGTCAGCAAGAAGCTTCGGACCTAGTGGTCGAAGCGATTCTCCAAAATAAAGAATGGCTTATATGGGCTGTTTGTGGTGCAGGAAAGACGGAAGTTCTTTTTGCTGGAATAGAGGCCGCACTTTCTGCCAAAAAGAGAATTTGCATTGCAACGCCGAGGACGGATGTTGTCCTTGAACTATTTCCTCGTCTGAAAGCAGCTTTTCCTGCCATAGACATTGCTGCCTTATACGGCGGAAGTGAGGATCGCCATGTATATGCTCCACTTACAATTGCCACTACCCACCAACTGCTCCGCTTTTATCATGCCTTTGATGCCATTATTCTCGATGAAGTCGATGCTTTTCCATATACGGTAGAGGAATCTCTTCAGTATGCTGCCATTCAGGCCCGTAAGCCTGTGTCTGCAATGATTTATTTAACTGCTACTCCAAATCAAAAGTGGCAAAGAGAATGCCGTTCGGGACAAAGGAATTTCACTACCATTCCAGCTCGCTTTCACCGACATTCGCTGCCCGTACCACAGTTCAAGTGGTGTGGGAATTGGCAAAAGCTGCTTTACAAAGATAAGCTTCCTCCTAATGTTATTCAATGGGTCAAAAGCAGGCTGGATTCCGGTAAACAGGCCCTGCTGTTTTTTCCCCATATTCCAATGATGGAAAAAGCCCTTGCGATCCTTCGCCCTCTTACTCCCAATATAGAAGCGGTTCATGCCGAAGACCCTGAGCGGAAAGAGAAGGTCCAAAAAATGCGATCAAAAGAACTTAAACTGTTGCTGACGACTACCATTTTGGAACGGGGGGTTACTTTTCCAAACATTGATGTTGCTGTAATTGGTGCAGAAGATATCATTTTTACCGAGAGCGCCCTTGTCCAAATTGCCGGAAGAGCAGGGCGAAGTAAGGACTATCCGGATGGAGTAGTAACGTTTTTTCATTATGGTAAAACAGAAGAAATGTTGAAAGCTAGAAGACAAATTCTCATGATGAATCGAGAGGGCTTTAAGGTAGGACTGCTTGACCGGGAATCATTTAAAAAGGAGGGGAGGATTTGAATAATTTCCAACAGGAGCGATGCTTGATTTGTGGACAATTCATTACCGCCGTTGTCGGCTGGGGGTGGATTTTTTCAATGGAAACTGAACATGTCATTTGCGAAGCTTGTGAGGGAAAGCTTGAAAGAATTGAAGGGGAAACATGCAAAATCTGCGGGCGCTCATTTGAAGCATTAGCCAATACATTTCGGATTGGAGAAATCTGTAATGACTGCTGTCGCTGGGAAGAAGACCTTCAATGGCAGGGACTGCTTGAAAAGAATTTTTCCCTGTTTCATTATAATGATTTTTTAAAAGAAGTAATCGCAAAGTTCAAATATCGTGGTGATTATATTTTGGCAAAAGTATTTTCTGATGAGATTAAAAGCAGGCTAGGGAACATGGAGGCCGATTTATTTATTCCGATTCCATTAAGTGAGGAACGACTTTATGAGCGAGGATTTAATCAGGCGGAAGCCCTGTTACTTGAAGCGGGATTTGCCCCTGTGAAAATGCTTACTAGAGTCCATTCGGAAAAACAATCAAAAAAGTCCCGGACAGAGCGTATCCACCTTCCACAGGTATTTCAACTCATACCAGCCCCTCAGCTGCAAGGAAGAAAGGTTATTCTCGTGGATGATATCTACACAACAGGATCAACCTTAAGGCACGCTGCTAAGCTATTAAAAGAAGCTGGCGCCTTTAGTGTGAATTCCTTAACTATTGCGAGGTAGACGATACATTAGGACCACTTGTAATAGAGGAAAGGACGGCAGTACTTTGCCGCCCACACGCTTTCCTCATTCCCTCATCTCAAGTGCTTTCTGTGCAAGTTGCATATCGTTTCCTAACAGCCTTCCCAGGTCATAGGCAGGATAGTAGCCATGCTCATGCATATAATTAAACACTCTTTCATGTCCCTGAATGGCACCCGTTAACTGTTTACTAAACGTTCTTCTCAGGGCAGGTGTCGCTGTTTCCGTGATCGCAATCGCTAAATTTCGCACCAGTGTTTTCGATAGGGCAAGTAAGTCAGCGGCGAAAAAGCCCAAATCTTCGCGGACTTCCTCATCTCGAGCCTGATAACCTGCGGCTTGTGGATAAAACTTCAGCAATTCACGAAGGTTGGCTTCAAGGTCGCGGATACATCTCCGATACAGTTCTTTTAATCCCGGGTCGTTCACCTTGTTGATAGACATTTTCAGCTTCATTAGCCCCGTTGATTGGAATGCGACCAATTCGTGCAATTCCAAGGTCTCATGCCAGGCCAAAGTTCTTCTCTCTTCTGTGGTCATCGAGCATCCTCCTTTGATTTCACATCAATTTACCTTATTCCATGGCCTTATTACTGGAAAATTGTCCCTAACAATATTAAAATAAAGATGAATAACCAATCATTTTACCTAAATCTTTTATGAAAGGCAAAGGTGATTACCAACGTTCTCACTATTTTCCCGTTGTTTTTGTCAATAAATCGACAAATTATTTATTTTGAACTAGCAGGATTCTCATAGGGTAAAATAGAAATGTAATAACATAGCCTTAAATAAAGGAGGACTCCACACATGAACTATAACGTACGTGGTGAAAACATTGAGGTAACTCCAGCAATCAGAGATTATTTGGAAAAGAAAATTTCTAAATTGGAGCGTTATTTTACAGAAGCACCAAATGCTAAGGTTAATGTCAATCTTAGATTTAATCCAGATAAAACTTCAAAAGTCGAAGTAACGATACCGCTGCCGAATTTAACTCTTCGTGCAGAAGAAATGAATGCTGATATGTACGCAGGAATTGACTTAATTACTGACAAACTAGAGCGGCAAATTCGTAAGCATAAAACGAAAATCAACCGGAAGTTCCGTGAAAAAGGAAATGTGCCGCCTGCTTTTGCTGCGACCAGCAATTCGGAAGTTCTTGATGAAGACGATGATTTGGAATTAGTCCGCACCAAGCGGTTTGATTTAAAACCAATGGACAGCGAGGAAGCCATCCTGCAAATGAACCTGTTAGGTCACAGCTTCTACGTGTTCACAAATGCCGATACCAACAGGACCAATGTCGTTTACCGCCGCAAAGACGGACGTTATGGTCTGATTGAAGCACAATAATATCTTAAAAACGAAACGCTGCTTGGCTAGTGCTGAGCAGCGTTTTTTGCGTGATTGTGAAACTAAAAATTTCTAATTGTAAAATTATTTAGATATACTAAATTTTGAGACTTCATTATAATAGAAAACAAGAATAAGAGAAAGAGGTGTTAGTCGTGCAGTTTGATTTTCAATATCAACCATATCCATCTCAGCGGACAACGGTATTAGCCAGCCGCGGAATGGTAGCCACCTCCCAGCCGCTCGCTGCACAGGCGGGTCTTGATATTTTAAAAAGAGGCGGTAATGCCATTGATGCGGCGATTGCAACAGCTGCGGCTTTAACGGTGGTCGAGCCGACTTCCAATGGAATCGGCGGCGATGCGTTTGCCCTTGTTTGGACCAAAGGACAGCTTCATGGACTTAACTCAAGTGGCCCGGCACCGCAAAAAATGACTATTGATGCGATAAAAGAAAGAGGCTATGACAAAATCCCATCACATGGACTAATCCCTGTCACAGTACCAGGTGCACCAGCAGCATGGGCTGAATTATCGAGAAAGTTTGGCCGGCTTCCGTTGACAGAAGTGCTAAAACCAGCGATTGAATATGCGGAAAACGGCTATCCATTGTCCCCGACACTGGCAAAATTTTGGGACCGGGCTTTTAAAAACTTTAAACAGAACCTAACTGGGGAAGAGTTCCATACTTGGTTTGAAACATTTGCCCCTAAGGGACGAGCGCCGAAGGCAGGAGAAATCTGGAGTTCGAGGAACCATGCGAAGACGTTACAGGAAATCGCCGATACGGGAGCGGAGAGCTTCTACCGTGGGAAAATTGCAGAACAAATAGCGGACTTTTCCGAGCGCTGCAATGGGTTCATTTCCAAAGAAGATTTAGCAGGCTACCAGGCAGAATGGGTGAAGCCGATTAAGGTTCACTACCGCGGCTATGATGTATGGGAGATTCCGCCAAATGGGCAGGGACTTGTAGCACTTTTGGGATTAAATATTGCAAAAGGCTTTGATTTTGCAGAAAAAGAGACGGTCGACACGTATCATAAGCAAATTGAAGCGATGAAGTTAGCTTATACAGATGGCAAGGCATTTATTACCGATCCTTCCGATATGAAAGTGACGGTTGAGACTTTGTTATCAGAAGAGTATGGCGCGTCCCGTCGAAGTGAAATTGGTGAGGAAGCGATCACGCCGAATCCTTATCAACCGCCTAAAGGTGGTACGGTGTATCTTGCTGCTGCGGACGGGGAAGGTAATATGGTTTCCTTTATTCAGAGCAATTATATGGGGTTTGGGTCTGGAATTGTTGTGCCGGGAACAGGTATTGCCCTGCAAAATCGCGGTTATGATTTTTCATTGGACCCAGTGCATCCAAATGCATTAAGGCCGGGCAAGAAGACGTATCATACGATTATTCCTGGATTCTTAACAAAGGGGGGTCAAGCGGTTGGACCTTTCGGGGTAATGGGTGGCTACATGCAGCCGCAAGGCCATATGCAAGTCATCATGAATACGATTGACTTCGGATTGAACCCACAAGCTGCACTTGACGCGCCAAGATGGCAATGGATTGAGGGGAAAAAAGTTCAAGTTGAGCCCCATTTCCCGAACCACATTGCTCAAGCGCTGGCAAGAAAAGGGCATCAGATTGAGGTGGCTGTTGATTCCGGCGGCTTTGGCCGCGGACAGATTATTTGGCGTGACCCGGAAACGGGTGTATTAATGGGTGGCACCGAACCTCGTACGGATGGGTCGATAGCTTCGTGGTAAAATAACATTAGCTTAGAAAGTTTACCTAGTTCGGCGCTGAAAGACATGAATGCAACAAGGGGCGAATAAGTTGAATGGATAAAGGTTTGTTTAGTTTATTTTGAGAAAGGGGGGACCAACTTTGAAGCAATGGCACATCTTTTTAGCTTTCTTCCGAGTTGGCATCCTTGGATATGGCGGCGGGCCGTCTTCGATACCGCTTGTACATAAGGAAGTAGTGGAACGATATAAGTGGATGGATTCGGATGAATTCGGCGATATATTGGCGCTCGGAAACGCGCTGCCCGGACCGATTAACACCAAGATGGCAGGATATATCGGTTACCGGGTTGGCGGATATTTGGGGATGATTTGTGCAGTGGCTGCAACCATTGTCCCAACGATTATTCTGATGGTTATACTATTGACGTCATTGAATGCGTTTAAGGACAAACCGTGGGTCCAAGGGGCGGTCAAAGGAGTGGTTCCGGTGGTGGCCGTTATGCTGGGAACCTTGACATGGGATTTTGTCAAAAAATCAAAAAAGTCCAACTTGGGCTGGAAATGGACGATTCTTTTAGTCATTGTGAGTCTGATCATCCTCCAGGGGTTCGGTCTCCATCCAGCCATCTTAATTTTTGCGTTATTATTGGGTGCCCTTTTAAAGGGCGGTTCTGGTAAGGCGGCAAAGAAAAAGGAGAAGGAATCAGCATGATTTACTTGCACATCTTTTTAGCGTTGTTTATCCCTGGAATTCTCGGGTATGGCGGCGGGCCGTCTTCGATTCCGTTGATTGAAGCAGAGGTGGTCGACCGCTATCATTGGATGACGGTACAGGAATTTTCCGAGGTGCTGGCCATGGGCAACGCGCTTCCTGGTCCAATTGCCACGAAAATGGCAGGATATATCGGTTACTCCCAAGGTGGAGTGCTGGGTGCAATTGTCGCGGAATTTGCAACGGTAGCCCCGTCGCTGATTTTAATGATTGCTCTTTTGAGTTTGCTAATGAAACATAAAGAATCACCAAGGGTTAAAAATATGACAACCGTTGTTAGACCTGTTATTGCGGTGTTGCTTGGAGTGATGACGTATGATTTCATTTTTCAAGCTTATCACGATTTTGGGATTTGGCAAATGCTGTTTATCGGGGTTGTGAGTTTTATATTAATGGAAAAAGTAAAAGTGCATCCTGCCTATGTGATTGCCGGGGCATTAGTATACGGGGGATTCTTTTTAGCTTAAGTTTGGAGGGGAAACGATGACTTTTTCAATTGTGGGTTATGACCCGGTCGAAAAAGAATGGGGAATTGCCGTTCAGTCGAAGTTTTTGGGAGTAGGAGCAGTTGTTCCTTGGGCCAAAGCGGGAGTGGGGGCTGTAGCAACGCAGTCGTACGCGAACACTGCATACGGTCCAAAAGCTTTAGAAATGATGGCGGAAGGAAAATCGGCTCAGGAAACGCTGGACTTGATTCTGGTGGGTGACCCAGACAAGGAAATGCGGCAGGTCGGATTGATTGATGCTGAAGGAAATGCTGCGATGTTCACAGGTTCTGCCTGCTATGATTGGGCCGGCGGTGTGACGGGTACTCATTTTACTGCGCAAGGGAATATTTTGGTTGACGAAAAAACGGTAGCTGCAATGGCTGAGACTTTCCAGCAAGCTAAAGGCTCGCTTGCTGGACGCTTGTTGGCGGCACTAGACGCGGGCCAGGAAGCGGGCGGCGACAGCCGCGGCAAACAATCAGCTGCTTTATTGGTGGTCAAAGAAAATGGTGGCTACGGCGGATTCAATGACCGTTATATCGATCTTCGAGTAGACGACCATCCGGAGCCTATTAAAGAGCTGATACGAGTTTATCAGCTCCAGCAGCTTTATTTTGCTCCATCGAATCCTGAAAAAGTGAAGGCCGTAGAAGGGGAGGTCAAGGAAGAGGTCATCCGACAGTTAGTGCGGCTTGATTATTTGCCCGGGGACTTTGGGGACGACGAGGCCTTGTACAGAGCGGTGACGACGTACCTTCATACCGAAAACTTTGAGATGCGGGAGCAGAAACCCGGTTGGATTGATTTAGAGGTATTGGAGTTTATGAAACAGCAAGTTTAATTGTTTAAGCCAGGCAGATGCCTGGCTTTTTATGTTTTGCTAAGTTGGGAGTGGGATTCTGCAAAATTCAGAGTGGATTCTACTAAGTTTAAAGTTATTCTGCAAAGACCGGGGATAATTCAACACAAATTGGATATATGTGGAAAATTTATGATGCATTTTGGGGTATTCTACAAAAATCAGAGGGAATTCTACAAAATTTAAAGTTATTCTACAAAAGCCGGGGACAATTCAACACAAATTGGATATACATGGATAACCTATGATGTGTTGTGGGGTATTCTACAAAAATCAGGAGGAATTCTACAAAGTTTAAAGTTATTCAACAAAGATCGAGGGGAATTCAACATAAGGTGGATATAAATGGAAACGAAAGTTTGCTATAACGAGCAAGTCACCGTACAATTACAAGCATCCACAACAAAAAAAGAGAGCCGACTGGCTCTCCCGAAAATGAACTTACATCGCTGCCCCGTGGCAGTTTTTATATTTTTTGCCGCTTCCACAAGGACATGGATCGTTACGGCCGATTTGCTCCTTGTTTACTTTCGGCTTACGTTTAACAGTTTCGCTGTCTTCCTTCGGATTGACCGCCTGTCCTTTCGCGACTTCCTGGCGCTCCAGGTTATTGCGGATCTCCGCTTTCATAATATACATCGCGGTTTCATCTTCAATCGATTGGATCATGGCTTCAAACATCGCAAATCCTTCTTGTTGGTATTCACGAAGCGGGTCAATTTGTCCATAAGCCCGGAGGTGGATACCTTGGCGAAGCTGATCCATTGCATCGATATGGTCGATCCATTTTGAGTCAACTGCACGAAGCGTAACAACTTTTTCAAACTCGCGCATTTGATCTTGAAGTAATTCTTCTTTTTCGTCGTAACGCTGTTTGACTTTTGCAAAAATCAGCTCAACCATTTCATCTGGGTCTTTACCTTTTAATTCTTCCAAGGTAATTTCGCCTTCTGGAAGCAGGTTGGCATGCACGTAGTCGACAAGGCCTTGCAGATTCCATTCTTCCTCATCCTCATGTCGCGGCGTATGGGCTATAACATTGCGCTCAATCGACCTTAGAATCATGCCTTGGACAATTTCTTTCAGATTTTCTGATTCAATGACTTCATCACGCTGTTTGTAAATAATTTCCCTCTGTTGGCGTAGAACATCGTCATATTGAAGGAGCTGTTTACGAGCATCAAAGTTATTACCTTCAACCCGTTTTTGAGCAGATTCCACGGCACGTGTCACCATTTTGCTTTGGATGGCCTGGGAATCGTCCATGCCAAGTCTTTGCATCATGCTCTTCATATTGTCGGAACCAAAACGGCGCATGAGTTCGTCTTCCATTGATAAGTAGAACTGGGTAATACCTGGGTCCCCTTGGCGTCCAGAACGTCCACGCAACTGGTTGTCAATCCGGCGGCTTTCGTGGCGCTCAGTACCGATAACGGCAAGACCGCCTAATTCTTTTACACCTTCACCAAGCTTGATGTCTGTACCACGGCCTGCCATGTTGGTGGCGATGGTAACAGCACCTTTCTGGCCGGCTTCCAGGATGATTTCTGCTTCGCGGGCATGGTTTTTGGCATTCAAGACATTGTGACGGACGCCTTTCTTCAGTAACATCTTCGAAATCAATTCAGAGGTTTCAATGGCTACTGTACCAACTAGTACGGGCTGCCCTGTCATATGTCGTTGGGCAATGTCCTCTACTACTGCTTTGAACTTGCCTTCCATGGTGGCGTATATTAAGTCAGCACGGTCATCACGGACCACCGGACGGTTGGTTGGAATCACGATAACATTCATATTATAGATGTTACGGAATTCTTCTTCTTCCGTTTTGGCAGTACCGGTCATACCCGCTAATTTTTCATACATCCGGAAATAGTTCTGGAACGTAATCGTTGCCATGGTCATGCTTTCATTTTGAATCTCGACGCCTTCTTTTGCTTCAATCGCTTGATGCAAGCCTTCGCTGTAGCGGCGTCCCTTCATCAAACGGCCGGTGAATTGGTCAACGATGACAACTTCCCCATCCTGTACCACATAATCAACATCAAGGTGCATAGTTACGTTAGCTTTTAGAGCTTGGTTGATGTGATGGTTTAGGGTTACATGTGAAATATCAAATAGATTTTCAATTCCAAAGGCTTTTTCCGCTTTGCTGATTCCTTCTTCTGTCAACATAACAGCTTTGATTTTTTCATCATAGGTGTAATCCACGTCTCTGGTTAAAGTTCGGACAAACGCGTTTGCCTGCATGTAAAGAGTAGTGGATTTTTGAGCCTGGCCTGAGATAATTAATGGAGTACGCGCTTCGTCGATTAGGATGGAGTCAACCTCGTCGATCACCGCATAAAAAAGCGGACGCTGAACTTTTTGTTCCTTATAAAGGACCATGTTATCTCTTAGGTAGTCAAAGCCGAACTCGTTGTTGGTTCCGTATGTGATATCAGCAGCATAGGCTGCTTGCTTTTCATCTTTATCCATGCTGTTTAAGTTCAGACCGACTGTTAATCCTAAAAATTGATACAGTTCACCCATTTCGGTGGCGTCACGGCTTGCCAAATATTCGTTGACGGTTACCACGTGTACACCTTTGCCCGATAGAGCATTCAGATATACCGGCATGGTAGCTGTTAAAGTTTTACCTTCACCGGTTTTCATTTCCGATATGTTACCTTCATGGAGAGAAATACCGCCCATGAGCTGTACATGGTACGGATAAAGGCCGAGTACGCGGCGGGCACCTTCCCGGACAACGGCAAACGCTTCAACTAGCAGGTCATCGAGTGATTCTCCTTTTTGATAGCGGGCCTTAAATTCTTCTGTTTTTTCGCGAAGCTGTTCGTCAGTAAGTCCCTCAGTTTCGGAAGCTAGTGCTTCTATTTGGTTAGCGAGCTTGTCTAATCGTTTTAGCTCACGTTTGTTCAAGTCAAAGACTTTATTTAAAATCCCCATATTATGATGAACGCTCCTTTTTGTCTTTACTCAAAAGCCTCTAAATACTATTGATACATAAAGATAATCCTTCCTTCATCTTACCATTTTCAGTGATAGAGTGACAACATGTTAGCGTCTATGCAGATTTTGTCATTCTTTGTTGAGTCTCCATATTCAATCATAAATCCAGAGAAAACGGAATTTAATTTATCTTTTTAAAAATCCCTCATCTAAAATGTTCGGATTTTCGACAAAAATGGCAGCTTTGTGACTTTCTGTAATCTGTCACTATCCTTACGAAAGATAGAAGATTGAAAGTCTAGTGAAGAATGAATAAATGGAAGTAAATATGTATATTTATGAGTTTTGTCTTTGTGTTTACACTGTAGTTACGTTGATAATAGAATCCTTATATATCAACATTTTCATGTTGTTTTTGGGTGGAATTACATGATTCTGCAACATGGTAAAATATTCACAAATTGTACATTGGAATCTACTTTGAGAATGATAGATACTACCTTTAGAGAGGTTAATCTGGAGAATAAATAGATATCCAATTAAATATGGGAAGGGTGAGGAAAGTGGCCTTTTGGGGGAAAAAGAAAAATAAAGAGACCGATCCCGAAACGAGAGAAGAGAAAAAGAAGGGACTCTTTCGCAGACTTTGGCACTGGGTCAAAAATATAGACTGGAAAGACCCGGTCACACGCTGGAAAGTGATGTTTGTTTCACTAATAGGACTCATTGTAATCGGTGGTGGAGGTTATGGCGTCATAGCGTTTACCAACTCTCCGACATTCTGTTCCAGCTGTCATGAAATGGCACCGGAATATTCCACGTATACCGCCAGTGCTCACAATAATATTACTTGTGTCCAGTGTCATATCAAACCAGGCGCAGTCAACATGATTACCCACAAGATGAAATCTTTAAAAGAGGTTTATTATCACGTAACAGGTGTTCCGGAACAAATTGTTCAAACCGAAGAGGAAGCTGTTACAAATCAAAACTGTTTACAATGCCACTCCAAAAACCGTTTGGTAACAGCATCAGGTGATTTAAAGGTAAACCATAAGGGACATATTGACGAAGGAATTCCATGTATCTCCTGCCATGCAGGGGTTGTTCATGCGAAGATAGCCGCACGGGGAATCAATACCGAAGAGGTACGCGGAAACTATGACGAGGCAACTGCACAAAAAATCATGGAAAAGAAATATATGGCGCCAAACATGGGTACCTGTATCGACTGTCATGACAAGGTCAATAGTGGAGAGAAACCGTGGAAGGATGTTGCCTACTTAGTGCCTCCGAATCCGGAGGAAATGGAGAAGAAGATTGAGGAAAATAATAAAGAAAGTGCAGCAGATTCTGGAAAAGAAGCCACATCCGAAGAATCAGCAGAAGGCGCAGCGCACGACGAAAAGACCCAAGATATTATTATTCAGGCAATCGGCAAGCAGACAAAAGATGCGAAGGTTTCAATGGAGTGTAAAACATGCCATAAGTCGACAGACATTCCTAAATCACATACTGCTGTAGATTGGAATCAGAGCCATGGTGGAACTGCAATTGCAGAGTTGGATAAATGTATGAACTGCCACCAGGATTCAAAATGGATCAGGGAGATTCCAAAAGAAGACTTAATGTCGATTCTTAAACTGAAACAGCAAGAAACACCTGGAAGTAAATATACTCCTAACTTGACTGTCGTAAAAGAACAGGCTCGGATTAATAATTTCTGCAGCGCCTGTCACGCAAATCGGCCAGCAAGCCATGATCAGAGCAACTATTGGCTGACCGGACATGCTTATACCGCCCAAACAGCTGAGAAAAAAGCTGAGTGCTTTGTTTGTCACGACCGTGAAAAACCGGTAGAAGGTTCAACTGAAACAAAAGCACCTACCGATGTTTATTGCCAATATTGCCATCGAACAGGGTTTAAATCCGATGTGCAATAACAAGTCATATTAAACTGGAGGGATGCTTTTATGGAAGAGGAAAATCAGAAACGATCAGCCCCTCCGAGGATTCGCTATAAGTTGTTTAAAATTGGAACTTTAACAGTTTTGTTTTTAGCCCTCTTCTTTGCTATTGGAGGATTAGGGCTAAAAGCTACCTCTAGCTCAACGTTTTGCTCATCCTGTCATGAGATGAAACCAGAGTATTATACTTGGAAGGCTTCAACTCATAGTGAGGTTGACTGTGTTAACTGCCATGTTGAAGCAGGGGCAAAGAACGTAGCGAAAAGTAAAGCGGATGGGGCAGTCGGCTTTTATAAGAAAACTACTAACACTTATACGGCACCGATACAAATGCCGAAGGAGATACCTAATTCAGCGTGCGAAGAATGTCACGATATGAAAACGAGGGAGGTAACCGCCTCCGGAGATCTTATCATTCCTCATGATAAGCATTTGGAAAAAGATATTCAGTGTACAAAATGTCATAGTGGTGTTGCCCACGGCAGTATTGCTGAACGTAATGTGACATTTAAATCAGACTACGAAAAATGGGATACATCGCTAGGAAAAACAATGATGAGTGATATCAAGTTTACTAGAACAAAAATGGAAACATGTATGGAATGCCATGAGGCACGTAACGTAACAACTGAATGTGAAGCCTGCCATAAAACAGCCATGTATCCAAAAAGCCATAAAAACGAAGACTTTAAGCTGAAGTCCCATGGCTTACAGGCAAAAGATAATGTAAAGGATTGTAATAACTGCCACCAGTATATGTCAAAAGAAGAGATTACATTATTTAATGGCAAGCCCGCATATACACAATTTTTAAACAGCGGAAAAGTAGAAACAAAACAAATTAACCAGCAGGAATATGCAAAGGAAAATACATTCTGTAAAGCATGTCACCTTCAACGGCCTTCAAGTCATAATAAAGAATTTATTAACAGCCATGGCGTCCTTGCGAAAAAGAACGAGGATTCTTGTTTAACTTGCCATGATTATGAAAAGACGGGGAACAACAAAACATCAAATGTGACTTGCAATAGCTGCCATCCCAGCAGTCATGAGGACAAGGAATGGAGAGAAACACATCCTATTAGACTGCCAAATGATGTTAAGGTATCGGAGACTTGTTACCAATGTCACAATGAGAAAAAATGTTCTTCCTGCCATAAAGAGGATTAGTTATTTCGAATAGTAGGAGGATTCGTATGCAAGCAGAAGAAGCATTTCAGCCAAAAGAGCCTGAAGAGAGAGTAAAAAAAGCCAAAAGGGAACGATTTACTTGGTGGCAATCAACTATATTGCTGGCGGGTACTTTAGTAATTTGTTTACTTGCCGGATATTTTATAAGTGATAAATACCTTTGGATGGATACCAACTCTAAACAAATTGCAGAGCAAATCAAATTTTATAAAGATGAAGTAAAGAAAAATCCAAACAATCCGAAAGACCGGGTGCAATTAGGCTATTCCTATTTTTTAGATGGAAATTACGATGGGGCCATTAAGGAATATAAAACAGCAAAATCTCTTGATAAAAATTACTTTGATGCCTATTTAAACTTAAGTATTGTTTACGATAAACAAAAGAAATATGATGATGCTTTGCAAAATGCTATTAAAGCAACAGAAATTTCTCCCAAAGATTACAAGGGACATCTTTTAAAGGGAAGATCCTATCGCAACTTAAAAATGTATAAGGAAGCCGAAGAAGCATTAACAGAGGCTGACAAATTAAATCAAGGAAATACGGATACGATTTACGAGATAGGATTAGTTGCAGAAAATCAAGGAAAGAAAAAAGAAGCCGAAGCCATTTATAAGGATGCTCTAGCCTATGATCCTCTTTATAAACCGGCATTAAAAGCCCTTGATAGATTGGCATCCAAGAATTAAATCTAGGTATAAAAGGAGTTGGACCCTTTGAAAAGAAAAACCGTGTATATATGGATGGGTTCTATTGTTGGATTATCCGTTATTTTGTTTTCGGCCATCTATTTCTTGAAATTAGGCAGTAATGTTGACAATTTTGCCAATAAAGTGAATGGCGGACAGCCGCAATTCAGTTATTTTATTCAAGGGGAATTCAAGGCACCGCTTGATAAACCAATGGATGTGTCCAAAATTGGGGAATATGTCTATGTAACAGATACAAACCATAAACAGGTCCAGGTTTTTGACACCTCTGGCAACCCAATCTTTAAGTTTGGAAAAGAGGGTACAGGAGAAGGTGAATTTAAATTTCCTTATGGAATTGCTGGAGACAGTAAGGGAAACGTCTATGTGGCTGATTTATACAATGGGAAAATTTCCATTTTCAGTGAAAAGGGGGAGTTTAAAAAATACTTTGAAGAAAAGGATACTTCTACCCCTGCTATTACAAGTCCAAGCGGCCTGAGAATTTTTGATAATAAGCTTTATGTCACGGACATCCAGGGTAAAAAAGTAATGGTCTTTAACCTCGATGGAAAAAAACTTTTGGAAATTACAACAGCAGCTGGACAGGATGATTTTTTAAATTCCCCAAACGCGGTTACTGTTGATCAGAATAAGAATATTTATGTTTCTGATTCAGGTAACCAAAGGGTAGTAGTTTATGATAAAAAAGGAGAATTCAAAAGGACCATTAATGGCAGTAAAGATGCAAAGGGTCAATCGAAATTTGTTAATCCAAGAGGAATAGCCGTAGACTCAAAAGGAACATTGTTTTTGATTGACAATATGACTCACTATGTATACGCATTTGACAATAAAGGTAAGCAAATTTATCAATTTGGCGGATTGGGTGCAGGAAATGACCAATTTTATCTCCCTAATGGCCTATATATCGATGAAAAGAGTGAGTTGTATATAACGGATACCTTTAACCAAAGAGTGGCTGTTTACTTTTAATGTTAAAAGAACTCTTTAAGGTGGTGATGCGTGGAATAGAGAAAATGATAAATTTTTATCCTTTTTTAATTTAGAGAGAAAAAGAGAGAAATAGGGAGGTTTTTGGAATGAGCAAGAAGAAACTCGGCTTCTCACTACTCTTAGCTTTATTATTAGTGGGAATGTTCAGTACTGCCGCATTTGCGAGAAGTCCATTAGGTTTCTCCGCAACACAAAATTCAGACAACACGTTTAAAGTGACATTTAAAGGTCTAGCTACAGATGCAGCGGGTACAGTATTTACCGTTACCGTCAGGGATGCGGCCAATGCGGTTGTAGACACCCGGGATGTAACAACTGATAGCAGTAAAGCCGGCACTTATACAACCCCAGTTTTAACTGTTAATGCAAGATACAACATTGAACTAACTTATAAAGACAAAACCGATATTGTTGCAAGTTCTTCTGTTGTTGTGGCAGATTATAGCAATATTGAAGGTGCGAAAGCCTATGTAGACCATACCACCAATTATCAAAACAGCAACGAAACTGGTTTTGAAGGCTTATCAAAAAATATCGGTAAAACTGATTTGCACGCAAGACAAAATATGCACGGGTCCTATCAAAACAATACAAACTCTTGCGCTAGCTGTCACCAAACCCACACAGGTGAAGATGACATGCTGCTATTCAGAGATGGAGCTTACAGCACTTGTGCTGCCTGCCATGACGGTACAATGGGAGCCAATAATGTATTTGATGCACCTAAAAAGGATTCAGTAGCAGGTACATTTGGCGGAACTCATGACGGTAATATGTCTATTCACTTAACAGATGGAACCGTAGATGTTAAAGCAGCACCAGGTGGAAACCATAGTGAAACTGGGGCCTGGGGAGAAGAATTCAGCTGTGCAAGCTGCCACAATCCACACGGTTCTGACAGCGCAGCTAATTTGAAAACTGACCCAGCCGGCTGGATTACTTTAGAAAATAAAATTACAGATGACAAAACTAATGGCGGTATGAAGTTTGTAGACAGAGCTGTTTATGAAAAAACTGCGTTACCTCCAAAAAATGTTGGTGATTATATCCTAGTTAGAGAAACAGTATTTACTCTTGCTGATGTTAATGCAAATGCATTCTTCAAGAGAAATGGAGTTCCTGCAGGTTCCACTGTTATTTCCACATACAGATGGGATTATAAGGGTGAGAAAGCTAAGTATATCCAAGACTCTTCCTTATGGATTCGCAGTGATGGCAACCATGCAGGCCCAACGAACACTGTTTTGAAGGCAGCAGGTGTTGAAAAGCCTGCAACTGATAACTTTGTTTATGTATGGAAAGACGGTTTTGCATACAGCAAACCAGGTGATACAACTGCAAAAGCTATCGATACGGCTACATTCCTAATTGGTGCATCTGTTGACGAGGTTTCAAATCTTTACGATTACTTTGATAGCAATTCAACTACTTATGTTGTAGACAGTGGCGTTCAAATGAGCAAGTTCTGTGCTTCCTGCCACACTGACTATTTATCGGCTACACGTACAAACGAAACAGGAGTATTCTCAGTAGCTCATCGTCACCAGACAAATACTGACAGATTGACTTGTGTACGCTGCCACTATGCACATGGTACTGATGCTACTATTATGAAAGACTCCTTGGATAAAGACTTGACTGCGTTAACTGCTGCTGGCGGAAAATTCGCTGGGGATAAAGATGCTGCTTTAGATTACTTGAAAGATCCTAACCCATCATCTGCCTTAAAACGTTACACTGGCATGGCTGTATGTTTTGGATGTCATGACGGTTCAATTGCTAATGATGAAACGACTTGGAGTAATTACAGTCCATTACAACCAGGGGTTAAGCAATAAAAAAAGCCAACAAATAGCACCACTACTTGTTAGCTAAAATGAAAAATATTTAATACTGATAGTAAGCAAGGTAGCAATAGTAATATTGTTACCTTGTTTTTATTATCCCACAGATTCACAATTTTGACAAAAAATAGCTTCATTTCTGCCCCAATTTTCCTTTAATGCCACTGTTATAATGTATATAGAAACCCTTTAATTAATTGCCCAAGAGGTTAGAGCTAAATAAATTTACCGAAAATGAGATGATGATCAATGAGAATATTCACCCACTATAAACGGCCTTATCTTATTCTTATAATAGTGTTTCTTTTGATAGGAGTTGCTTTATTTTCGTTTCCCTCAGTAAACGTATTCTCAGCAGGGGAGTCTGTAATAATTAAAACACCATTACCTGGTGACACTGTTACAACAAATGATGTTGAATTTTCGGGTACATATACCTCTGATTCCCCATTAACGCAGTTACATTTTACAGCAACCGATGAAAATGACAACGTTATATCTGAATCCACAACCAACAATTGGTCTATCAATGAGTCTACATGGAAGTTTTCTACCTCTGCGTTAAAATCGGGTGCCCAAACGGTATACATTGAATTAAAGAATGGTGAAGATACAGCAAAAGAATCAGTTACCTTCTCGCTTGTTAAACCTACTATTTCAATTGATTCTCCTGCGCTAGGTCAGACTCTTAATTCTAAAAAAATAGATTTAAATGGGATATTTCAGGTTGATGAATCAAAGACAGATTTACTCTTTACAGCTTTTGATAGTAGTGGGAATGTCATCTCAGATTCAGATGCAAATTCGGCGGACTGGTTAATAGATGAAACCAGTACGCCAAAAACATGGTCTTTTTCAACGCAAAGTTTGGATGAAGGAAGCCAATCGGTTACCGTCAAAGTAAAAAAAGTTTCTACTGAAGCTATTTTAGCAGAGGCTTCAACTAATTTTACTTTGGCTTTATCAAGACCGTATGTAACCAATACCATTATTGACTTTACGAATGGGAAAGAATTTAATGGAGAAGATTTAACCAATGTTCCTTTAAATGCAAAAATCAAGATAACAGTCGCTGATGATATGCTGATGCAAAAACTTAAAACCAAAATTAAAACCGAAAATTATAATCCAATCAAAATCACTTCCGAGAAAGAGTTTTTAAAGTCTAATCCTGCAGATAGGGTTCTACTGCAGGGAGAGGTAACAATCTCCGAGCCAACTGTCATTGATGGTACATACTTTTATAATATTGTGTTTACTCCAACTGGGCTGCAAAATAATCAAACTTATCTAGTTTATTTTGATCCAGAATTTGTTGATGATCTATATAACCCTGTTTTTACAAAAATATTTACATTTACTACTAAGGCAGATGCTGTGTGGAATGATGCGGATCATCCGAACACACATACGTCATCGAACCCGCATGGACATTATATGTCGAATACGAATATGTGTGCTGCGTGTCATACTACTCATGAAAAGGAAAGTCCTTCGCAAGTAGGAGTATCCTATAAAACAATATTTAAGGAGGAGTTAGCTGAAGGGCAATCTGGTGGTGATCCATCACAAAACTATTGTATGGCATGTCATGATGGAACAATGAATGCACCCGCTATAGAAAACAAAAATGCTGCCTACCATCATGGTTATACAGCCAATGAAGTGGGTCAGGCAAAACAGCCGGAAGCTTGTACCAGCTGTCATAATCCTCATTTGGACTGGTCGGAGAAAAACCCCAATTTATTAAAAGACCATTATGTTTATACACATGATAATCTATATGAAGGGTTAAAAACAGTAACCGTTGATAGTTACGATACACCGTGCAAAACATGTCATGATTATATTGATTATCGGTCAATCAGTGCTGAAAAAGGTAAATCTGAACCATTGAAGTACAGTAAAGCATTTAATGTTGGCAATGATAAAAAAGTAGAACCGATTAAAGAATATTCATTATGCTTGAGTTGTCATAATCCAATAAAAAAGGTAATGGATCCTAATATAACTGATATAGAAACAAGCTACTTGGTGGAAGACTCCGGCCACAACTTTAAGTTACCTGCTGGGCAGCCAGCACAAAGAGATGGCAGTAAATTAAATGGACCGATACCTTGCGCGGAGTGCCATGACACTCATGGATCAAATAATTTGTATAATCTAAGAGAAGTATTAGGGAATGCCCCATCCATTCCAGCTGATAAACGCTACACAACAATTGGCGGAAAATGGACTGAAAAAGATGAAATTAATTTCTGTCTAAATTGTCATAATGAAAAAACAGAAATTTATGGGAAACAAGCGAAGCTTGATAAAAAAATTCCAGGACATGAAGGAACGAAAGGATGTTCTAACTGTCACACTGATAAAGGGAAGGAATATCAAACATTTAGTAAAGAAAACTCTATGAGAGCTGTTCATGCACCTATAAAACTTAATTAATAATTCCAAAAAACGAGAAGGGGACTTTCCTTCTCGTGTTTTTACCATCATGACTATTAGTAAAAAGATAAATGAAGAAAGCAATTTCTAATAATTAAGTTGATGATTCTATTTAATATGAACGAAGGATATTATAGATAGATTTTTGTATTTTTTGCTGTTCTCACGATATAATGGACAAGTACAATATGACTGTCTTGGAATAAACTGCACTGTAGTTATTTATTTTTTATAGAGGTGACAAGAATGGAATTAGCAGAGATTCGAAACGAGCTTGAAAAAACAGCTAAAACATTAGCGGACTTTAGGGGGTCTCTTTGACCTCGAAAACAAGGAAGCTCGGATGGCCGAACTAGAAGATGAAATGCTGCACCCTGATTTTTGGAATGATCAAGACAAGGCGCAAAAAGTGATCAGCGAATCCAATGCATTAAAAGATCAGGTAAATGAGTTTTATCAACTTAATGAACTATATGAAAACCTGGAAGTATCCTATGAACTAGTGAAGGAAGAAAGCGACGCCGAACTGCAAGCAGAGATGGAGGAAGAGCTCGGGCAACTGACGGAACGCTTAAATCAATATGAACTTCAGCTTCTCTTAAGTGAGGAGTATGATAAAAATAATGCCATTTTGGAACTTCACCCAGGTGCAGGCGGAACCGAGTCCCAGGACTGGGGTTCGATGCTGCTTCGGATGTATACCCGCTGGGCGGAAAAGAAAGGCTTCAAAGTGGAGACGCTGGATTATCTCCCAGGGGATGAGGCTGGAATCAAAAGCGTCACCCTCGCCATCAAAGGGCATAACGCATACGGCTATTTGAAGGCGGAAAAAGGGGTTCATCGCTTGGTGCGGATTTCCCCGTTTGATGCATCAGGACGACGTCATACTTCGTTCGTTTCCTGTGATGTAATGCCGGAGTTCAACGACGAGATTGAAATTGAAATCCGCACTGAAGACTTAAGGATAGATACTTACCGGGCAAGCGGTGCCGGCGGTCAGCATATCAACAAAACGGAGTCGGCTGTCCGGATTACCCATATTCCTACTGGCATTGTGGTTTCCTGTCAAACCGAACGATCCCAGATTCAAAACCGTGAGCATGCAATGAAGATGCTGAAATCCAAGCTCTACCAAAAGGAAATTGAAGAGAAGGAAAAGGCACTGGCGGAAATTCGCGGGGAACAAAAGGAAATCGGCTGGGGCAGCCAAATCCGTTCCTATGTATTCCATCCTTATTCTATGGTTAAAGATCATCGAACAGGTTCGGAATCTGGTAATGTGCAAGCTGTAATGGACGGGGACATTGATCAATTTATTGATGCCTATTTGCGTTCGAGAATTTTATAATTTATTTGGCGCCACAGTATATATTGCTGAGGCGCTTTTTTGTGATAATAACGGTGACGCTCATAGTCGAGAAAAGTTACTAAAAGCACAAAATTACCCTAATGGAAACCCAACCATTGCAAATACTATCTAGATATTTTACCCCTTTACCACGGCAGTGGAGTCTCATTTACAGTCAATATCGACCGTGTTATACTCACTCTCGGAAAATCATTAATAATGATTGAGGAGAAAACATATATGAATTTTTTGGGGAATTTGCGGGAATCGAATCCAAAAATGCAAGTCGCTATGGATTATATATTTGTCATTATTGGGGCGGCAATCATTGCCGTTTCGTTTAACGTTTTCTTGCTTCCAAACCAGGTTGCCTCTGGCGGTGTCAGCGGCATCAGTACCATTTTGAAATCAGTGTTAGGCTGGGAACCAGCCTATGTCCAGTGGGCGTTTAACATCCCCTTATTTATCGCCGGAGTTGTTCTCTTAGGCAAGCAATTTGGGGCGAAAACATTGGTCGGGACCATCTTTTTACCTTTTGTTGTCTTTTTAACTAAAGATGTTGAGCCCTGGACTAATGATGCTTTGCTTGGCTCGTTGTTTGGAGGGATTGGTGTCGGGTTGGGTCTGGGGATTGTTTTTCGTGGCAATGCTTCCACTGGCGGCACAGATTTAGCAGCTCAAATTATCAACAAATATACCGGATTTACCTTAGGAAGATGCGTCGTCATGATTGACGGACTGATTGTATTGGCGGCTGCCATTGTGTTTGATATTGAAAGAGCTTTGTATGCTTTAATTGGTCTTTATGTTACAAGTAAAACGATCGATTTGATCCAAATTGGCTTTGGACGATCGAAAATGGCGATGATTATAACCGAGAAGCAAGAAGAAGTGCGT
The DNA here is from genome assembly GCF_000612665.1 of Neobacillus dielmonensis. Lineage (GTDB taxonomy): Bacteria > Bacillota > Bacilli > Bacillales > Cytobacillaceae > Neobacillus > Neobacillus dielmonensis. Next base: position 70,659 of record NZ_HG942080.1, on the reverse strand, counting down.
TATGGAATATTGCATAAAATTGACCGTGGAGTGACAAAACTATCTGCATATGGTGGTTTTACTGAACACGAACGTCCGGTCTTGATGTGTGTCGTCGACCAATCGGAGTTCACGAAATTGAAACAATTGGTCAAAACCATTGATCCATCAGCTTTTGTTGTAGTTATGGATGCCGCTGAGGTGCTGGGAGAAGGTTTCAAACGCGCATAATGCTGGTATACTTATACAATGATGGGAATCATTACTTAAGGGGGGATTTGCTTGAAGAAAAAACTGTTAACAATTTTAATCGGTTCAGCATTTGTGATGGGACTTGCTGCTTGCGGGGGCGGGGATGATAAAGGCGGCGGAGATACTGCCTCAGACGCAGCAGAAATTTTCGACCAAAATTGCTCAAGCTGTCACGGTGGAAACCTTCAAGGAGGCATGGGACCTAACTTAACCAAAGTCGGCTCCCGTTACTCACAAGATGAAATCCGTAACATCATTAAAAATGGTAAAGGCGCCATGCCAAAAAATGTCATAGAAGGCGATGACGCAGACGAAGTAGCGAAATGGCTAGCTGCCAAAAAATAATATTTGCAACACAAACGCTCTGTAACCAACAACAGAGCGTTTATTATTTTAAATGAAATATCCTACACTAACGCGGTAATTAGTTGGGGGACAGGCCCCCGGTACGTTAATGCGTTACTTTGGTGGGGGATTTTCCCTTTCTACAAATATTGACAGGTGTAGCACTAAGTTATATGGTTGTACAAGTAATAAAATTCGACAAAGAGAACGCGAAATCTACATTTATATTGGTATTGCTGTTATTTTCGTCGGGATTATTATTCTTTGAAAAGAAACTGTAATACAATTACCACTTTTTTTAGCGAATTATGATGTTATAATAAAAATATGCAATTTTTAAGAGAAGTTTTTTGGTATTTTGGGTCTTTATGTGAATTGATAGAGAATATTGTCGAATTTTTTCTATACGAAAATGAAACTATAGGTGATCTGAATGATAGAAATGCATGAAGTATATAAGAAGTATCCTAATGGTGTTTCGGCCATTAATGGAATTGAGGTCCGGATCAACCAGGGCGAGTTTGTATATGTTGTCGGGCCAAGTGGCGCCGGTAAATCTACTTTTATTAAAATGATGTACCGCGAGGAAGTACCGACTACTGGAACGATTACTTTAAATGGGGTAAATGTCGCAAAGCTTAAGAATAACAAGGTTCCGCAGTTTCGGCGTCAGTTAGGTGTCGTGTTCCAAGACTTTAAACTGCTTCCGACTCTTACAGTCTATGAAAATGTTGCTTTTGCTTTAGAGGTTATTGAAGCACAACCAAAATATATAAAAAAACGTGTCATGGAAGTGCTAGATTTAGTTAACTTAAAGCACAAAGCAAGAATGCTGCCTACAGAACTTTCAGGTGGCGAACAGCAGCGTGTTTCCATTGCACGTTCGATTGTCAACTCTCCAAAAGTTGTCATCGCCGACGAGCCTACCGGTAACTTGGACCCGGACACGTCATGGGAAATTATGAAAATTTTTGAAGAGATTAATAATCGTGGGACCACTGTGGTAATGGCAACCCACAACAAAGAAATTGTTAATACATTAAAACATCGCGTCATCGCCATTGAAGGCGGAAAGATTGCCCGTGATGAACAAAGAGGTGACTACGGTTATGAAAGTTAGAACACTTGGCCGTCACGCCCGCGAAAGTTTTAAGAGCATCAGCAGAAATGGCTGGATGACATTTGCCTCCGTCAGTGCTGTTACAATCACCCTGATCTTGGTGGGTGTTTTTGTAGTCATTATGATGAACCTTAATCGTGTGGCAGAGACCATAGAAGAAGACGTGCAAATCCGCGTTCACATCGATGTGGCAGCAACCGAACAGGATCAAAATGCATTAAAAGCAACGATTGAAAAAATGCCTGAGGTTGGCTCAGTCAAGTTTTCTTCAAAAGAAGATGAATTAAATAATTTAGTCAAAAGTATGGGTGAAGAAGGTAAAGCCTTTAAACTATTTGAACAAGATAATCCGTTAAATGACGTTTTTATTGTGAAAACCAAAAATCCGACCGATACCATGAAAGCTGCGGACCAAATAAAAAAGCTTAATTTTGTTTCCAAAGTTAACTATGGTGAAGGCAAGGTTGAAAAGCTATTTAAATTTATCAAAGCAAGTAGAAATGTGGGGATTGTGTTAATTGTCGGCCTGTTCTTTACAGCTATTTTCTTAATCTCCAATACCATTAAAATTACAATTATTGCTAGACGCCGAGAAATTAAGATTATGAGATTAGTAGGGGCCACCAACGGCTTTATTCGCTGGCCATTCCTGTTAGAAGGACTCTGGCTGGGGGTACTGGGTTCGTTACTGCCAATCATTCTGCTCTCTATCGCTTATTACCGCGCGTATGACTATATTGGTCCAAAACTTCAGGGAACCTTTATCAGAGTACTGCCATTTGACCCATTTATGTATCAGGTATCTGGAATTCTCTTGCTAATGGGAGCCTTAATAGGGGTATGGGGCAGTGTTATGTCGGTACGTAAATTTTTAAAAGTGTAATTAAAAGCCAGAAAGGTGTTTTACTCGCCTTTCTGTTTTCGCTGTCTTAAGCATTTGCAACAGATAAACATGACTTACTGTTCAGATAGAGAGAAATGGGAAGGGAGAAATCGAATGCGACAATCAGTAAAAATGCTCACCATCGCCGCTGCTGTTGGGATGGGGACTATTTTGGGAGGACATCCTTTAAAAACAAATGCAGAATCGGTTCCTAGTTTGAAGGAAAAACAAAGCAACATCCAAGAGCAGCGTTCGGGTGTCAATTCGAATATCAATGATGCTCAAGGACAAATCAATGAGTTGCAGAATCAGCAGGCAAATGCCAAGAGCGAGATGCAGCAGATTGATTTGGCGATAGCAACCACGACCAAGGAAATTGAAGCGAAAACTGCAAAATTAAACGAAACAAAAGCTGAAATTGCTAAGCTCCAGGACGAAATAAAGGTCATTGCCGACCGTATTGAAAAACGCAATTTATTATTAAAAGACCGTATCCGCAGCTACCAGGAGACGGGCGGAGTGGTCAATTACCTGGATGTTCTTATGGGAGCAACAAGTTTCAGTGATTTTGTCGACCGGGCCAATGCGGTAGCCACGATTATGCAGGCTGACCAAGAGATATTAAAACAACAGGAAACGGATAAACAGGCATTGCAAGACAAAGAAAATCAGGTTGAAAAAGACCTTGCTAATATTGAAAAAATGGTAGCTGATTTACAAAAAATGAATCAACAGTTAAGTGCCCAACGCGCGGAAAAGGACAAGCTTTTAGCTCAGCTTGCCCAGCAGGAGGGAGAAGTTAAGGAATACATGATGGACCTGCAGGAACAGGAGCAAATTCTTGCGGCTCAGGAAAATGCCATTCAAAAGGCCATTCAATTAGAGCAGGAACGCCAGGCGGCAGCAGCTAAAGCAGCAGCGGAGGCAGCAGCAGCAGCTAAAGCAGCAGCAGCATCTAGCGGCGGCAGCAGTGTGAGTGCAGCACCGGCTCCGGCTGTTTCCAGCGGCAGCTTTACAAGGCCGGCAGCGGGCAGTATCACTTCCACATATGGTGTCCGCGGCGGAACGATGCACTGGGGTGTTGACATCGCGCAAGCCGGTACAGTTCCAGTTGTAGCGGCAGCAGATGGAGTTGTTTATGTATCACATTATTCTTCCAGCTATGGGAACGTAGTTTACATTCTGCATAACATCAATGGGCAAATGTACACAACTGTTTACGCGCATATGCGGTCAGCAGGAGTTCCAGAGGGAACAGTTGTTAAAAAAGGTCAGCAAATTGGAATTATGGGAAATACCGGTGATTCCAGAGGACAGCATCTACACTTTGAACTATACCGCGGAAAATGGGCTTTCCATACAGCCATTAATCCTATGGGGATTGTTCCTCTATAAATTGAAATGGATGAAGCACAGCTTCATCCATTTTTTTGCATCTTGATATATTCATAACTCGTCCACTCCTAACATATATGTTAATAATCGGGCCGGATTTGCTGCCCTTATAAAGAGAAAATTACAGACTTTAGCAGATTCATTTTCCCTGGGAAATCATGTGTAGGTTTCAAGCTGCTGCTGATTGGCAATTTTCTTTTTTTATATTAACTAGCTGTTATGGAGGAGGTTTTGGATGAATCGGAAATGGGTTGCCTTACTAATGACAGGTTCCCTGCTGACAGGGGCAGGGGGCGCTTTTGCAGGGTTGAAGCTAATAGATAAGCAGGATGAAACCTCGCAAATGGAGCAGGCTGTCACTCCAAAGAATGTATCGGTTACGACTAATGGACAAACTACTGATTTAGAAAAGGTTGAGCAGGCCTATGAATTGATTTTAAGCCGTTATGTTGAAAAAGTTGACGGAAACAAACTGGTGGAGGGTGCGATTTCCGGGATGCTCTCCGTTTTGGAGGATCCCTATTCTGTCTATATGGACAAAGAAACGGCACAGCAATTTACCCAAACCCTAGAATCTTCGTTTGAAGGAATCGGTGCTGAAGTCGGTAACGTTGATGGAAAAATCGTGATTATCTCGCCTTTCAAAAATTCCCCTGCAGAAAAAGCAGGCATCAAGCCTAATGACCAAATCATAAAAGTAGATGGAAAAAGTGTTGAGGGCCTGAACCTTCAGGAAGCGACGTTACAAATTCGCGGCAAAAGGGGCACATTTGTTACGTTAGAAATTGCCCGCGAAGGATTGAAAAAACCTCTCACAATAAAAGTGAAGCGCGATGAGATTCCACTTGAGACAGTCCATTCCGACGTCAAAAAGCAGGACGGGAAAAAAGTGGGCTACATTGAAATTACCTCCTTTTCAGAGAACACTGCACAAGATTTCAAAAAGCAATTAGAAGGGTTAGAGAAGGACGATATCAAAGGGCTTGTAATCGACGTACGCGGTAATCCGGGAGGACTGTTATCGAGCGTCGAGGAAATAGTGAAAGAGTTTGTCCCGAAAGATAAGCCATATGTACAAATTCAACAACGTAATGGAGAAAAACAGCGTTATTTTTCATCAATGACCAAGAAGAAAGACTACCCAGTTGTGGTGCTGGTGAATAAAGGAAGTGCCTCCGCCTCTGAAATTTTAGCAGGTGCTTTAAAGGAAGGGGCAAATTATCAGTTGATTGGTGAAAAGACATTTGGTAAGGGGACTGTCCAGCAGGCAGTGCCGATGGGCGACGGCAGCAATATCAAGCTCACCTTATTTAAGTGGCTGACGCCAGATGGCAATTGGATTCATAAAAAAGGGATCAAACCTGATGTGCCGGTTGCGCAGCCAGCCATATTTGCGACACATCCAGTACAAGTGGAAGAGCCGCTCGTGGAGGACATGAACAATGAGCAGGTGCAAAATGCTCAGGAAATTCTTTCCGGGTTAGGCTATGCGCCAGGACGGAAGGATGGGTATTTTAATAAGCAAACCACAATTGCTGTAAAAGGCTTTCAGCAGGAAAATGGCTTGCCCGTTACTGGGAAAATTGATGCCAAGACTGCTTCTAAATTAGAAGAAGCTGCTATTCAAGAAATGAGAAAAGAGAAAAATGACCTTCAACTGCAGACAGCACTAAGACTGGTTTTGAAATAAATTTAAGCAGTAAACCCACTGAACAAAGGGTTTACTGCTTTTTTTTCGAGATTTTTGTGATAATTTTAGTTTTTCTCGAATCTACCAATATTTTTTATACCTACTATTTGGTAAAATAAACTTTAAGAGACTTTTTAATTAAGATTTAGAAATATTTATAGAGGCAGGTGACAGGAAGTGGTACAAATATGGCTTGTGGAGTTTCTGAAAGGGACAGGCAAGTTATTTCTTCAACCTGTTTTTTACTATCTCGTTTTCCTGGCCGGCATTTTAGGCGTTAGGAGGGTCAAACGCGAAAGGAAGAATTTCCATATCCGTGCAGAAGATGCGTATTTTGAGTTAAGGCAGCTGTTTCCAAAGGGGATATTGATCGGATTGGTATTATCGGTGATCACAATCGCTGCGGGAATAGCGATTCCTTTCGCCGCGCTTGTGTTAATTGCGGTGTTTACCTTTGTATGGTCACTTACCACAAATGTACGCTGGGTATCTCCAGCATATACCGTTAGTGCAGCGTTTTTTGCCATAATTGTGATCGCTGAAAATGGCTGGAAGATTCCGCTTTTTTCAGAAGCCTTCCAATCGATTGGCGACAAAGTCTATCCCTCCATTGTGGTGGTACTGGGCTTGCTTTTAATAGCGGAAGGGATTTTAATTGCTAAAAATGGACCTAAAGGGACATCTCCTAAACTGGCCAAAAGTAAACGGGGTCAAACCATTGGGATGCATGAAGTCAAACGAGTTTGGATGGTGCCGCTGTTTTTGCTTGTTCCCGGGAATGCACTTCATCTACCATTTGACTGGTGGCCGGTATTTCATCTTGGAGCGAAAGAATACTCCCTCATTTTTGTTCCGTTTGCGATTGGCTCCTATCAGCAAATAAAGGGTATGCTTCCAAGTGTAGCCGTTAAGCTTTTAGGCCGGCAGGTTATCGGGCTAGGGGGGCTCATTACTGTACTCGCTAGTGTTGGTTATTGGTATCCGCTGCTGTCGATTATCGTTGCTGCGCTTGCCGTTATTGGCCGTGAATTGATTTCTTTATTTGGGCTGCTTAAAGACGAAGGTAAACCGGTTTATTTTTCAAGAAAAAATCAAGGCTTGATGATTATAGGGGTCATTCCCGAATCACCGGCCAGTAAGATGGGGCTTCAAGTCGGGGAAATTATTACAAAGGCCAATGGCGTTTTGGTCCGTGATGAATCATTGTTTTATGAAGCTTTACAAAAAAATCGGGCTCACTGCAAGTTAGAAGTTCTTGATACTAACGGAGAAATCCGCTTTGTCCAACGTGCCCTATTCGAAGGAGATCATCATGAATTAGGCATCCTTTTTGTACAGGAAGGCCAAAAGTATGACAAGAAGACAGGATAAATAAGTAGAAAAAAGGAAGCTCGACGTATCGTCGAGCTTCCTTTTATAGAATAACAAAGACTGTAAATAAAATCGCTAGTACAATTCTGTATCCAGCAAAAAGGTTCAGGCCAATTTTTTCAATTAATTTAAGAAAGCCAACTGCTACTAACATAGCGACAACAAATGCAGTCACGAACCCGATGGAAAACATTGGAATATCGCTTGAATGTAAGAAATCCAGACTCTTTATAAAGTCTAAACCAGTTGCCCCGACCATAATCGGAAGTGCAACCAAAAAGGAGAACTCAGCCGCGGTCTTATGATTTGCCCCAGCTATTAACCCTCCAGAAATCGTGGATCCCGCACGAGAAAACCCAGGAATAACGGCCAAACATTGAAATAGGCCGATTGTTAGTGCTTGCTTGTAACTTAATTCATCTACGGTTCCAGCAGAGAATTTTGGATGTAGTTTTTCCGCAACAATCATTAAAATGGCTCCTGCTACTAGACTGACTACGACTACCTTTGGTGAGAATAGTTGTGTTTTAATAAAGTCATGCAGCACTAACCCTACTATAGCAGCAGGTAACACCCCTAGTATAATATGGATCACATCTAGTCTTTTTTCAGGTTTACCTATCGTACTAAAATTTAAAAGAGAAAGGTATCTTTTCCAAAATAGTACTAAGATGGCCAGCATGGACCCTAATTGGATGATAACTTCGAAGGTGTTAGCCTTTTGACCATGAAATCCTAACAAGCTACCCACTAATATCAAGTGGCCAGTAGACGATACAGGCAAGAATTCTGTTAAACCTTCTACGATTCCTAATATTAAAGCAATGATATTTTCGGACATTTATTCCTTTCCTCCGTTGTTACTATTTTTCTCATAAGTAATTTAGCTACCCTTAAGATAGTAACATAAAAAGACGTATAAGTAACGAGGAAAGGGAATTGTAACAATTATCGCCTGATAATATGTTTGCTTGCTAGTGTAAATTGCCCTTGTAAATACCCAGAAAATCACTATCCTATTACTTTTTTAACCCTCGATATTGTGCCTTTGTCAATTCTAGTATATATTCCTCAAGTTCAGGCATATTCACATCTCTTGCCAGCTTAATGGATAAATCAATATCATACGGTACGCGGACAAGTTGTATCGAGATAACCCCATTTTCAAGTTGGTTATATGCTCCTTCAAGAATGACATAGGAAGCTTGTGTGAGATCGAGAGGATTTCCTACGCTGCCTACATTACATAAGGTTTTCCCTTTCATGTTTTGCAGATAGGCATTATGAATATCTCCATAACAAACGACATCAGGCTCACGTTCGCCAGCTATATTTTCTGTGAAATTTGTATTCTCAAACATGCTTAAGCGCCGGTCAATAGAATCCCAAGGCTGTATTCTTTCATATACACTTCTTGGTGAAGCATGAAACATTCTGACTAGTTTTCCGCTCAACATAAACTCGATTGAGAATGGCAAATCTTTTAAATAATCCATTTGGTCCTTCGTAATTTGGTTTTGGTGCCACTTTATGGTGGAAGATTCTTGTGGCTTAGGAAAAAAATCATCCCAGTTGCCTTTAACCACCCTATCACAATGCTTTTCAATCATTTGTATGGCTATGCTTGATTGCGGGCCTTTTCCCACTAAATCACCTAGGCAAATAATCCTCTCAATGTTTCTGGATTCTATATCCCTTAGCACGGATTCCAGTGCAGGGATATTACCATGAATGTCCGAAATAACTGCGATTTTTTCCATATTTACTAAACTCCTATCGTTTATGTAAAAAATAGTTCTCTATTTGTCGCTTCAATTCCTTTTTATTTTCCCGAAATTGTCTGTGCCGATGACCATTGCTCCCAGAAGGATGAGGGAATCCTTTCAGTATGGGGTTATTTTTATAAGAATAATCCAGAACCTTGCTTACATTGACTCCCAAAGGTATAATCAAAGGATTTTCAAGTCTTGAGATATCATTCAAAAAGTATGTTTTTACATACGAATATAGCATTTCAGTTTTTAAAATATTAGGCCGGGATCCGTTGAAATTTTGATGATTAAAGAATACAGCATATGGAAGGAGAGAGGTATTATACACAAGGTGACTGGCTGCATCAAAAAGCTCACTTGTAGACGCAATACCCAAATACCTCGGAAGTTCAAGTTCATCTAGCATTGTGATCAGATTTTGCCTCATCGTTCCCTCAAAGCTTGCGCTCTTTTTTACCTGATGAAGGACTTCCTCATCGCTTAAATGTTTATTTTCAATGGCTGCTGTAAAAGCCTTTTTCATCTGATTGAGTCCGGGAGTAATACCTAAAATGACCACGATGGCTTTTTCATTTATGTAATCAAAGGGAGTGTAATAAACTTCGAGTTTTTTCTTTTCATCCTTTTGCAATAAAAAGTTTGAATTTAGAAGGTCCTCATCAGTTAAAGGCAATGGTAGAGAAAATATCTTGTCTTTATATAAGTGGAATCTTGCTTCAGTAACAATTCCCATACTGTCCCCCAATACAAGAGTTGATTTAGTTTTATGATTCCAGATTTTAGCATAGTTTAATTTAAAACTTAAACTTTGTATCATTAAGTTCGGGCTTTATGCACAATTTGTCGAAATTTGACGATAAACAATAGAAGCCTGAATCCGTTTTCTACTGTTATTATTACTCTATTGTAACTATTATAAATATTTTCTCTGTTAGGACTAATTTGAATAAGGGGTATATTTCAAGAACTGAACAGGGGGTATAATGATGGACCAAGGATGGAATAAGGAAAATAAAGAGAAGAAAGGAGATTTAAAAACTGTACGTTTAAGCATTGAAATTCCAGAACATATAAGAGATGAGTTTCGGGATGCTGTGGAGAAAAATGGGAAATGCATGAAAGATGTGCTTAGACAATATATGCAAAAATACATATGGAAACAAAGTGAACTACAAAGAAATAGACAAAAGCGCCGGCAAAACATAGGCTGAACTAAATAACATTACAGGTTAAAAGCGGCTTCCAATGGGGAAAGCCGCTGTTTTTTAGTTGTGAAGTTAAGAAAGTTTCTGGTAAGAAGTGTTTTAAGATGGACAAACCAAAAATTACCACTAATAATAAAAAAGAAGGAACTTCAATTGAATAGTAAGTAATGTGTAAAGCTTTGTCCTGAAGTGAAATTCTTTATTTTAAGGCTCTGTTCAATTAGGCTGTTGATTTCCGCTCCAGCCGCTCAGCGAACCCGCGGGCGTGCGAGGAGGCTCCCCAGCCCCGTTACTCCCGCAGGACACAGAAATTCATCCTTGAATCCGCACACGCACGAAGAAATGCGATAGTGTTTTCGAGGAGTCGAGCGCCTTCCGCTCCAATCGACTGGTTTACAAAAGTCAAAATCGACTTTTAACAGCCATTTTAAAAAAATTATGAGGAGATGTTCATTTTGCTGAATTGGAGGAGACTTTCTCTCGCTTGTTTTGTACTCGTGGCTCTTAATGCTTGTTCACCGTCGCAGCCGACTCCCCCAAAAAAAATAGAAAATACCTCTAATCCCAAGGTGCCATTTGAAGGGAAGTTACCAAAAGTTGACCACATTGTCATTGTCGTAGAGGAAAATCATGGTCAGGAACAAATCATCGGAAACTCCTCAGCTCCCTATATGAATTTCCTAATGTCCCAGGGTGCAAATTTAACCAATTACCATGCCATTGAACATCCAAGCCAGCCGAATTATTTGGACTTGTTCTCGGGATCAAACCAAAATGTGACGGATGATGAAGTTCCAAAAGGAAAATTTTTAGAGGAAAATTTAGCTAGTGAATTGATTGAAAAAAATCTAACCTTTGCTGGGTATTCTGAGGATCTTCCAAAAGTTGGGTTTGACGGGCCTTATCATGAAAATTATGCACGTAAACATGCTCCTTGGACAAATTTTACAAATGTCCCCAAAGACGCCAATCAGCCGCTAAAAAACTTTCCGACAGATTATTCCCAACTGCCAACCGTTTCTTTTGTTATCCCTAACGTACAAAATGACATGCATGATGGATCTATCAAAAAAGCGGATCAATGGCTAGAGCAACATCTTGATCCCTACGTTCAATGGGCAAAAGAGAATAACAGTTTATTAATTGTTACTTGGGATGAGGATGATGATGAGCATAATAACAAAATCCCAACTTTCCTTGTTGGTCCTATGGTGAATACCGGCGAATATAACGAAAAGTTAAACCACTTTAACCTTTTAAGGACGCTTGAGGAACTGTATGGATTAAACCATGCGGGGAAAAGTGAATCAGTTGAACCAATAACAAGCATATGGAAATCATCATGATTGGGGAGGAATTGTCTACTATTCCCCCCCAGACGTTTCACCTTTTGTGACACTATAAAGTTCGATACTTCTTCAGAGCAAAAATATTTAATGTGATAAACAACGCTGCGAAAACGACAAGGGCAAGCAGATCTCCGGTAATATCTCCTAAACTGGCTCCCTTATACATGACAGCCTTTAGTGCATCACCTGCGTAGTACATCGGAAACACTTTCGCAATCGCCTGAAGCCAATCTGCCATCCCTTCGAGCGGGAAAATTCCAGCAAAGAATACTTGCGGAACGACGGCAATCGGAATAAACTGTAGCATTTGAAATTCCGAAGCCGCAAACGATGATAACAAGGTACCTAAAGAAAGTGCCACTAGAGCCAATAACAAATTAATCAAAATGACATGGAATATCGATCCTACGAGCACAATATCTAAAACATGAATGGAATACAGTACCACAATAATCGTTTGAATGACTGCAAAGATTCCGTAGCCAGCCAAATAAGCAAAAACCACTTCTGTTCTACGAATCGGTGTCGACATCAGCCGTTCCAGAGTGCCTGTTGTCCGTTCGCGCAACAGCCCAATCCCAGATATGATAAACACGAAGAAAAACACGAAGAACCCAACCAAAATCGGACTTAACACATCAAAAAAGACAGTATCTTTATTTCCGTAAACATAGGTCGTGTCCATACTTTTTTGTGTCATGTTCCCTGCAAGTGCAGGGTTTTGCTTGATTAATTTAACCTGGAAGACAGCCGCTGCTGTTTGGTTTACCTTCAATTGCAGCGCCCTAGCCACAGTCGGGTCATCATTCTGGAGGATTAATGACAAGTCTCCATTATTCTCCCGCATCAGTCCATCCAGATTATCCTCAGTAATCGTATCGACTGATGCCGTGTCATATTGTTTAACCACAATGTCAGCTTTTTGAAGTGCCTTAATCAGACTTTTATCCATTCCCACTACACCTAATTTGGGGTCAATGGTATTTCCATTAAATAAGAAATACATCAGGGTCAAAATCAATAGAGGAGCAACAAACATTAATGCCAATGTCCGTTTATCGCGCAGCATTTGCCGGAAGATTCTCTTAATCAGCGCCCAAACTCTCATGATTGTTTCCCTCCCGCCTGCAAAAATACCTCATCGAACCGCTCTACCCCGTACATTGCCTTTAGCTCCTGAGGCGAGCCACTGGTAATGATTCGTCCATCGCGCACCATGGCGACAAAGTCGCATCTCTCCGCTTCGTCCATCACGTGAGTTGTAACAATGATGGTCTTACCGTCCTCGTTTTTCAATCGCAACAGTTCATTCCAGATCGACAATTTTAACTCTGGGTCAATTCCTACGGTCGGTTCATCTAATATTAAAATCTTGGGGTCCTGTATGAGGGCAATTGCCAATGATAGCCGTCGCTTCATTCCCCCAGAGTAAGCGGCCACCCGTTTTTTTAAATCTCCGGTCAAATTGACCAAGCTAGCCGCGTAAGCAATTCGCTGTTTTTGTACATCCTTTTTTAACTTATAAAGGGAGGCGAAAAATTTAAGATTTTCCTCACCTGTTAATTCTGTATATAAAGCATCGGACTGTGCCATGTAGCCAATGTTTTGCAGCATCGCTAAATTGGGCATTTTCTCATCCAAGACCATTACTGTGCCGCCATCGGTTTTCTCCATGCCAACAATCATTTTGACCAGCGTCGTTTTTCCTGCACCGGATGGCCCAATCAGCCCATATAATTGGCCTGTTTCAATCGTTAAATCGATATCCCTTAATACAGGCTTCTTGTTAAAGCTTTTACTGACTTGTTCGACCCGAATGGCTGGATCCATCACCAATCACCTCTTCATGGTTGTTATGCTTTTATTTTACTGCTTTATTGGAAATAAACAATCATCAAAAAGAGACATTGTGTTGATTAACTTTCTAAAAAGAGCCTAAAATTTTTTAAAAAAGAGATTGATTTTTCAGATAAACCATATTATTATAAATAAAAAGTAATCCTATCAATTTAATAGGAATTTAAAAACAGTGGCTGATCAGACATACTGAAGGGCACTTATCTTAGTTTATAAGATAAGTGCCCTTTTACCTATTCACAGCATATATTGTTTACCAGATTACAGCCATATAAAAAAGTTGTCCAGGAGATGACGGCGCACATTTACCACCAAATCTTGACTGAATTACTCAACATTAAATTAGGAGGATGAGCCATGAAAGTATCAAGTAAAGGGGAATATGCATTAAGGGCATTGCTGCTATTGGGCAATCACCCAGGCAAAGTGCTGGGGATTCAGGAGATTTCGGATAAAACCATGGTTAGCGTCCATTATCTTGAACAACTGCTGCTTCAGTTAAAAAAATTGGGTTATGTCACTAGCAAACGGGGAGCGAAGGGAGGTTACATGCTGCATAAGGGGCCTGAGGGAATAAATATTGGAGAGGTCATCCGAGACTTGGAAGGGCCGCTGTCGCCAATGGGGTGTGCATCGATAACCCAATATGAACCATGTCCTATGGAGGCTGGGTGCCAGTTAAAACCGTTATGGTCCTTGGTGAGAGACACGATTGCCTTCGTTCTTGAACGTACAACGCTTGAAGATTTACTGCAAAATCGCATTAACAAGTTAGAGGGGGAGGATTTTGTTGTCATTAAAAGGCCGTCTTGATGCGCAAATCATTGAAAAAATTACCAGTTTACTAGAAGGCTTGGAGTTTGGGACTGTGCAAATTACTGTACATGATTCCCAGGTAACACAAATAGACCGACTGGAAAAATACCGGTTTCCACTTCAAGCAAAGGCCAAGTTGCCAAAACCACCAAAAAGCAGGTACTAAAATATGAACAATATGCCGATCGGACAGCCGAAGGCCCATTAGTTTAAGGTACATGATCATGTACAAAAAACTATTGGGCTTTTTTTGTACAAAAAAAAGCCCATTATCCGGGCAATTAGCCCTATTAAATGAAAAGGGAGTCTACCAAAATGATGAAGAAAGTCTGGATTGCATTATTTTCATTAACATTTCTATTATGGGCTGCGGGATGCTCCAATCAATCGGCTAGTACCGAAAGCAACACAGGAAAAAAGGCAAGTGACTCAGCAAAGGAAGTAAAGCCGCCAGTTGAACTATTGAATGTTTCCTATGACCCGACAAGAGAACTTTATGAGGAATATAACAAAAGCTTTACCGCTTACTGGGAAAAGAAGACAGGGCAAAAGGTTACTATTAATCAATCACATGGTGGTTCAGGCAGCCAATCTAGGGCTGTTATTGATGGCCTTGAGGCAGATGTCGTGACACTCGCCCTTGCGTACGATATTGATGCCATCGCCCAAACAGGCAAGATTGCAGAAGACTGGCAGAAGAAATTGGATGACAATAGTTCACCATATACTTCGACCATCGTCTTCTTGGTTCGGAAAGGAAATCCAAAGGGCATCAAGGATTGGGATGATCTCATTAAAAAAGGCGTTTCCGTCATCACTCCTAACCCGAAAACTTCCGGTGGAGCGAGATGGAACTATTTAGCAGCATGGGGGTATGCACTGGAACACAATAACGGGGACCAAGATAAGGCAAAAGATTTTGTCGCCAAATTGTACAAAAACGTGCCGGTATTAGACTCAGGCGCACGCGGTTCCACGACCACATTTGTAGAAAGGGGCATCGGGGATGTGCTGATTGCTTGGGAAAATGAGGCCTATCTAGCAATAAATGAACTTGGTAAAGATAAGTTTGAAATTGTCAACCCATCCGTAAGCATTTTGGCTGAGCCTCCAGTTACCGTAGTGGATGAAACAGCCAAGAAACATGGGACAGAAGAGGTCGCCAAAGCTTACCTTGAGTATTTATATACTTCGGAAGGACAGGAAATCGCTGCGAAAAATTATTACCGCCCGCGCAATCAAGAAGTGGCCGAAAAATATGCTGATCAATTCCCAGATATCAAACTATTTACGATTGATGAGAAATTTGGCGGCTGGAAACAGGCTCAAAAAACCCACTTTGATGACGGGGGCATCTTTGACCAAATCTATCAACCATAAGGGAGTGCACCAAATTGGCAGCAAAGCAAAAGAGCCGCCGGGTTCTGCCCGGGTTCGGCCTGTCCATGGGATATACCGTTGTTTATCTTAGTTTAATCATCTTGATTCCGCTGGCAGCCCTGCTGCTAAAGGCCACAACATTAAATTTTGGACAAACTTGGAATACCGTGACGGAACCGAGAGTCGTAGCTTCCTATAAACTGACTTTGTTTACTTCGTTGGTCGCTGCCATCGTCAATGCGGTGTTCGGGACGCTGATCGCCTGGGTCTTGGTCCGGTACCAGTTTTGGGGCAAGCGGGTAATTGACGCTCTAGTCGATTTGCCATTTGCCCTGCCAACGGCGGTTGCCGGGATTGCCCTAACGACCATCTATGCCCCAAATGGCTGGATTGGCCAATATTTTGAAGCAATGGGCGTAAAGGTAGCCTACACACAATATGGCATCATAATTGCCCTGACGTTTATTGGACTGCCGTTCGTTGTCCGGTCTGTCCAGCCGGTGCTGCAGGATTTGGATCAGCAGTATGAGGAAGCGGCTTCCACCCTGGGCGCCGGTTCCGGACAGATCTTTTTTAAAGTCATCTTTCCAGCCATTTTCCCGGCTGTCCTGACAGGCTTCGCTCTTGCGTTTGCGAGGGCTTTAGGTGAATACGGATCGGTTGTGTTTATATCTGGCAATATGCCGATGAAGACAGAGATTGTCCCATTACTGATCATTACGAAATTGGAACAATACAACTATGGCGGAGCCGCTGCCATTGCCGTCGTCATGTTGGGATTTTCCTTCATTCTATTATTCTTGATTAATTTCTGGCAGTGGAGAACAGCGAAAAAACATCAAGTGACCTAGAGGAGTTTTGAAAATGGTTAGTAGAGAGGTAACTTTACATTTTGATACCAGTGCGGTAAAAGTGGCAAGCCGATTTGACTCGATTCGAAAGTGGCTGTTAATCGGTGTTGCCCTCCTGTTTTTGGGCCTGTTTATCCTTGTCCCCTTACTGGCTGTTTTTTCGGAGGCGTTAAAAAAAGGGGTCCAGCTCTACTTTGCGGCGCTGATAGAACCAAATGCCTGGGCAGCCATAAAATTGACTTTAGTAACCGCAGCGGTTGCCGTACCAATTAACACGATTTTTGGGGTGATTGCCGCATGGGCCATCGCTAAATTTAACTTTGAGGGAAAAAATTTCATGCTTACCCTAATTGATATTCCCTTTGCGGTTTCACCCGTTATTGCCGGCCTTGTGTTTGTCCTGCTGTTCGGATCACAAGGGATGTTGGGACCATTCTTGGCTGAACACAATATAAAAATTATCTTTGCTGTACCTGGCATTGTGCTGGCGACCATATTTGTAACGTTTCCTTTTGTCGTGCGGGAGTTAATTCCCATCATGCAGGATCAGGGGACAGATGAGGAGCAGGCTGCGATTACGCTTGGTGCCAACGGCTGGCAGACGTTTTTTCGTGTCACTCTTCCCAATATCAAATGGGGATTATTGTATGGGGTGATTCTCTGTAATGCCCGGGCGATGGGCGAATTTGGTGCGGTTTCGGTTGTTTCTGGGCATATCAGAGGTCTGACCAATACGATTCCGCTTCATGTCGAGATCTTGTATAACGAATACAACTTTACCGCCGCCTTTGCAGTGGCGTCGTTATTGGCACTGCTTGCTTTGGCGACCTTGGTGATAAAAAGCATGGTCGAGTGGAAAACACAAAAACACTAGGGCCGCAGGAAATGAGATGGGGGATAGATGAAATGGGAATCAGCATTTGTGATGTTTCAAAGGCATTCAGCAGCTTTCCTGCCGTTAAAAATGTGGAGCTGGAAATACCGACAGGGGATTTTGTTGCCCTACTCGGGCCGTCGGGATCCGGGAAAACGACATTGTTACGGATGATTGCCGGTTTGGAAAGTCTGGATTCAGGAAAAATCTTGTTCAATGGCCTTGATTATACAAATAAAACAGTAAAAGAACGAAAAGTCGGGTTTGTTTTCCAGCATTATGCGCTGTTTCGCCATATGACGATTTTTGAAAATGTTGCTTTTGGTTTGAAGGTAAGGCCACGCCGGAATCGTCCCTCGAAAAGAGAAATAAAGGAAAAAGTCCATGAATTATTGAGGCTGGTCCAGCTGGAGCACTTGGTGGATCGCTACCCTTCCCAGCTTTCTGGAGGACAGCGCCAGCGGATTGCACTGGCACGGGCGCTGGCGGTTGAACCGGAAGTACTCCTTTTAGATGAACCGTTTGGCGCACTCGATGCCAAGGTGCGCCAGGAGCTGCGCCATTGGCTGCGGGAAATTCACCAGAAATTGAACATCACGACGGTGTTCGTAACCCACGACCAGGAAGAAGCACTAGAAATGGCTGATACGATTGTCGTCATGAACAAAGGGATGGTCGAGCAGATTGGATCTCCGGAAGAGGTTTATCACCATCCTGCCAATGCGTTTGTCTATAGCTTTCTAGGAAGAGTGAACGAAATAACAGGAAAAGCTTTGTCGGAAACGACTCTCAGGGTAACGGATTTGGAAAAGGGGACGGTAGGCTATATCAGGCCGCATGAGATTGTCCTGAAGAAGACTTCAGAAGGATTGGGGATGTTGGTTGAAGTGGTTCATATTCACTCCGTTGGGTCAACCGTGAGAATGCAATTAAAACGGAGGGATACTGACGACTTGTATGAGGCCGAACTGACCATAGAAACATACAAAGAATTAGGAGCCGTTTCAAAAGGAGACCTGCTACACGCCGAGTTTAACAATATAGTTGTTTTTGAAAATGAGCCTGGTACATCACATTCCTTGCAGGAACAAACAAAATTTACAGCCGCCTTTAACTAAGAGGCCAAGAGGGATTGCCCATACGGGAGCAGTCCCTCCTCTTATTTTAATAGACCTGTTGCATGCCCAGGTCCCAATAGAGTCATTTTTGCTAAAATGAGTGTCATTTCTTCTGAAGATTTTTGCATGCCGGTTTCTAGCCAATATTGGACGACGCCAACATGGGCAGAGCTGATATAGGATAGAAGGAACTCTTCAGGAACAAGCAAATCCTCTTGATTTACCTGGGATAAAAGGACCTGCCGCATCAGTGTCTTAATCATTTCTTTCAGTTTTACTTGGAATTTGGGGTCTCCCTTCGGTCCTAGCAGAGCTTTTAGAAAAGGGGCGGTTTCTTGGAAATAGTCAAAAAGTTTTACAATCACAGGAAACGGCTCATTTTGACTGGTAAGGGAGATGGCTACTTGCGGGTTTAGGTCTCGAACGATCTGCTCCAGGCTTGAAAAAAATTCCGCTTCACTTTTTTCCAATAAATCATATTTGTCCTGATAGTGCAGATAAAACGTTCCGCGATTGATCATCGCTTTATCAGTTATATCTTTTACAGTAATGGCATCAAAGCCTTTTTGTTCCATTAATTCCGTCAGTGTATCGCGAATGAGCCGCTTAGTGCGCATGACTCGTTTGTCATTTAGTTTTTTGGTCATGTTCCCCCTCCTTTATGCCCCATTATATTCGATAGGGCAGAGGATAATCAACGTTGTGTTGAGTATTGTTTTTTCCCCTGTTTGATTTGGAATATTTATCATATTTTTCGTCAATCATATTATCGTTGATTTTTGAACGATGAGAGGTGTTTAGCCTTTATGAACAATATCCAATTTATTGATATTTTTCATATCGAAGGGGTAGCGGCTATTCTGTTTTATTTTATGGTCTATTCGTTCTTTGGCTGGATGCTGGAAAACAGCTTTAACTTGGTAACAAAGGGAAAGTTTTTGAAAGACAATTTTTTATACGGTCCGTTTAAACCGATGTATGGGATTGCCCCATTACTATTGGTACTGCTTATCCGGCCGGGGCTCCACTGGGGGCTTGCTGTGCTGCTCTGCCTTGTCATCCCGACTGTAGTTGAATATATCAGCGGCACCCTGCTTGGGAAGTTGTTTAATCGACAATGGTGGGATTATTCAGATATGCCTCTGCAGCTGCATGGCCATATTTGTTTGCCGTACTCTGTTTGTTGGACATTGCTTTCCTTGCTGTTTGTAAAATGGATCCATCCGGCTGTTGCCTCCTTTTATTTGTCAGTTCACCCTTTTTGGACTTGGGTTTGGTCTGCAGTTGGTCTATATTTTCTTGCTGATCTGGCCTTAACGGTCAGAAGGCATGCTTCAACCATTCTAGTTGCTGAAGAAATTCAGCCAGATTAAGATGAAAAGCCGGAAAACTCCTTCAGAGAAAAAGAAGGAGTTTTATTTTTGGCAAAGAAATACTCTTTAGTATAGGTGAGCAGGGGAGGTCGTTTAATGAAATTGGTAGGTACCGGCATATATTTACGGTATTTAGAAGAGAAGGACGCAGAGGCTATTAGGGGTTTGTATTTAAGAAATCGGGACTTTTTCCAAAAATATTCCCCAAAAAGGCAGGAAGAGTATTATACTTTAGAACGCCGTTTAAGAGCAATCCAGTCTTCCATTGAAGGCAGAAAAGAGGATAAGGAGTATGCGTTTGGCATCTTTTTAAAGGAAACAGATGAATTAATTGGGGATATAGATATTACGGGGATAAGCAGAGATGTCCTGCAGAGCGGCTATATCGGCTATAGCCTTGACCAAAGGCATAATGGCAGGGGATATACAACCGAGGCTGTTATATTGTTAGTTCATTATGGGTTTAATCAGTTAAAATTACATCGTCTCATGGCTGGTGTCATGCCGGCCAATATTGGCTCGCAAAGGGTCTTGGAAAAAGCCGGTTTTCAAAAAGAAGGCATTGCCAGAAAAAATGTCAAAATCAATGGGACATGGGAA
The DNA here is from genome assembly GCF_000612665.1 of Neobacillus dielmonensis. Lineage (GTDB taxonomy): Bacteria > Bacillota > Bacilli > Bacillales > Cytobacillaceae > Neobacillus > Neobacillus dielmonensis. The sequence continues at coordinate 50,429 of NZ_HG942080.1, read as the reverse complement.
GACCATATTCAATTTTCCATTTTAGAGGAGGATATCTAGAACCTGTCATGAGCGGCAAATGGGGGAGTGTTGATACGGATACAGCAAAAAGACTAAACAAGATTACGACCTGCCGACTAATTTTAGCATCAGAATATAGGCTTGTTTGACGCTGGCATAGTGCACGCGAGCCGACTCATCAGGTGAGTCCAAGTAAGCAAAATTTAGCTTTTGGATGGTTGCCAGGGCATTCTTTACCTCCCACCGATTATGGCGGATTTCTCCACGAAACAGCAGATTCCCCATTGACGTAAACTAGTGATGGTTCAAGCAGCCAGTAATTCAACTCTCCAGGCTTAAGGCTAACTGGCAAAGTCATGATAGGCTGAACGGTTCCAGAGAATTTGCCGCTTCCTTACACTTGCTTACTATGAAAGGAAATCCCATCATGCCTCCGTGTCATCTCCATTTTTGCCAGTCGGTACGGAAGCGATATTGCCTTCGCTCCCAATACGGAAGGCAGATGGTTTGCATCGAATTCAAAAAAATACACCCCGCTTACTTCTCCATACTTTACATATGTTCAAACGTTTAATTGCAAATAGGAATTTAGCTGAGGAATCTCTGGAAGACAGTGAAAACGCTGATGCTGGCTGTACTCTAGAGGGCAGAACAGTGATCCACGCTCTTCCATTAAACAAATCCAATTTAAGACAGCGCGGCAGCAAGGGCTTAACCCTTTCAGGTCAACTTCCCAATAGCAAAACAAATAAATCTTCCCACGTTTTGTGTCATAATTCACTGCCGTTTTTTGTAAATTTCTTTCAAAATGATTGACAGTCAAACCACTGTTTGAATATTATATAATCAAACGAACATTTGAATGAAATGGGTGACCATATGAGCGAACGGGATGTATGCGAGGTAATTTGCGACAGCAGAGAGAAAACGGCCATTCTTAAGCAGCAGATTGACCAAAGCAAGAATATAGTGGAAGTAACCAAGCTTTTTAAGGCATTATCGGATGAAACGAGAATGAAGGTTGCCTATGCACTTACCCTTGAAAAAGAACTCTGTGTATGTGATGTGGCTGAAATTGTTGGGGCGTCAACAGCAACGACCTCGCACCATCTGCGGCATTTAAAAAGCCTTGGTCTCGCTAAATATAGAAAAGAAGGTAAACTTGTTTATTATTCCCTTGATGATGACCATGTAAAACAATTAATCCGCATTGCTTTTGCCCATCAAGAGGAATTGGTCAGCCGTGGCTGAAGGTTAACGGCAACTTAGAAAAAGGACCATTGACGGGTTCTCTTAGAAATACTTCTGATTATGGGGAAGGATATTCTTATAAAAAGATAAATAGCAGTTCAATAAACTGTCAGGCTCTTGGGGGGATAAAATTGGGACACCATCACCATCATGGCCATTCTCATGGCCATTCGCATAGTCATTCTCATACGGGGAATAAAAAAGCATTATTCAGCGCCTTCTTATTAATCGCAGCGTTTATGATAGTGGAAGTCATCGGGGGGCTGTTAACCAACAGCTTGGCCTTGCTTTCGGATGCCGGCCATATGCTCAGTGATGCCGTTGCACTTGGATTAAGCTTTTTTGCCATTAAGCTGGGCGAAAAAAAAGGCACCCAGGATAAAACGTACGGCTATAAGCGGTTTGAAATTATTGCTGCGGCACTAAATGGTCTAACACTAATTATTATTTCAATTTATATTTTTTATGAAGCTTTTCAGCGGTTTTTTGCTCCGCCGGAAATTCAAAGCACAGGGATGCTGTTGATTTCAATCACCGGGTTGATTGTGAATATAGTTGCCGCTTGGATTTTAATGCAGGGTGACAAAGAAGAAAATTTAAATGTCAGAAGTGCGTTTTTGCATGTGCTTGGCGATATGTTAGGGTCAGTCGGTGCGATTATCGCTGCGTTACTGATCATGTTTTTCGGCTGGGGGATTGCGGACCCGCTTGCCAGTATTATTGTGGCGGCCTTGATATTATTCAGCGGATTCCGTGTCACGAAAGACTCATTCCATATTTTAATGGAAGGCGCCCCGACCCAGATTGATGGCCACCAGGTCAAATTGGCGCTGGCCAAGATTCCCTTTGTGAAAGAAGTGCATGACCTGCACATCTGGACAATTACATCTGGATATCCGGTGTTGAGCTGTCATATCACGATATTGGATAATGGTGTCCATGATGAAATCCTTGCACAATCACAAAGAATTCTTCATGATGAGTTCGACATTGAACACAGCACCATTCAGGTTGAAAAAGAGGAAAATGGCTGTCCGAGTCCGCATGGGACGTGTAATTAAATAGTTTTAACAGGAGTGCATCGGGTTTAACTCGGTGCACTCCTGTTGTTTTGTCACTATGTTCAAATTTTTGCCACATGATTTTTAACATTATGTGAACATATTCACATAATCACCATTTCAACCGTAAAATGAGTTATATTCTATATGTGAAATCATTCAATAATTATTTTTGAAAGGGAGCGACCTTCAATGGTTAAATGGTTAAGAGAAAGTAAAGTTTCTTCAGTTATTTTATTAGTTTTTCGTTTAGTCTTGGGTTACACATTTATTTCAGCTGGTTATGGAAAGTTAACAGGCGGCGGCTTTGATGCATCAGGCTTCTTAAAAGGTGCAATCGCCAATCCGGTAAAAGGCCCTGAAGGGGATGTTTTATACGGATGGTATGTGACATTCTTAAAAGGTTTTGCGTTGCCGAATGTTGATATATTTAATACAATCGTCCCTATTGGCGAGTTTTTAATTGGACTTGGATTAATTCTTGGCTGCTTAACGACTGCAGCAGCATTCTTCGGACTAATGATGAACTTTGCCTTCTTCTTGGCAGGAACTGTTTCATCTAACCCGCAAGACATTTTCTTAGGCTTCTTCATCGTATTCAGCGGCTTTAATGCGGGTAAATACGGCTTAGACCGCTGGGTAATTCCTTTCATCCGCAAAACGGTGTTTAAGCAAAAAGCGAGTCCGGGTCAAACGGTTTAAATACTGAACACAACAAAGGGTGTCCCTTCTATGGTGGGGACACCCTTTTTAATTACTATTTAAAAATTAGTACTTTCCCAACCGTTCCATCGGCGCTTTCACCGACAACACGGAATTTTAATCCGAACTTCGGAACGTTGCGTCCCGCATCAATCAACCCCGGATTGCTGTAGTCAGTACTGTCATCAAACAGCGGGTTGCGCTGTGTAAAATTATCCTTCATCGTATATAGTCCAGGATAATCAAGGAACATCTTGTCTGTTTTGCTTAAACCAAAGGCAGCATCATGCAATTGATATCGTGATGAGCCAGTCGTTTTATCGCTCCAAGACAGCGCATGCTGGTCGGCATCAACGACTCCAAGAAATCCTTCACCAGGGTGGATGCCTGTCCAGTTATCATCGTAGGATTCATCGACATACCAGACGACTAAGCCTTTGTCATAGCTCATTAAACTGGCGCCGCGGCGGATGTGGGCCAATCCGGCATCGACACCGTTGTGGGATCTCCATTCTAATAAGTAATAACGTTGAGAATAGTACTTTCCAGTATCTTTCTTGAATCCGTCAAAAGTAAAGGCGGATGCACCTTCTGCATCATCACTTAGTACAGTTTTACCATCTGCAGTTAAAGCTATATCATCTACATAGAAACCAGGATAAGAGGCAGCTACGTCTGTCCAGTAGTTAAATCTTAAATCAATTTTTTGACCTGCATAAGCTGATAAATCAAAAGCTGCATCGACCCAGCCTTTGGAGTTACCAGTAATACCATTGCCAGGGTTTTGCTTATTAGGATCAGTTGTGGTAGTGATATTCCCAGGAATGGACTTCCAGTCTTCACCTTCTGTTTTGACTTGAACTGATGCATAATCCCAATCTTGTTCAATATCATACCAGGTTTTGAATTTAAATTCGGCAGTATGGACATTTGTAAGGTCTACCGTAGCGGTCATTGAATTATTCAGTTCATCGCCTTTGCCGCTAAAATATTCATAGGTGCCGCTTGAAGGGACATTGATGTTATTTTCTTTATCTGGTAAATCAACTCGAACTGCATCATTGTTAGTGCCCTTTGTGGCACCTTCATCAAGTAGAACCGTAGTACCTTGTTTGTTGATGTCACTGGCATTTAATGAAGAGCCTGTCAGCCAGTTTCCGCCATGTAAGCTTTGCAGCATTTGTCTAGCATATGGGCTAAACCCAGTTGGTTCGGTTCCAGGGACATCCCCAGCCCAGCTGCCGCTTGACATGATGGACCAGTACTCGATGGCTTCACCGGCACCGGTATATTGTGTGTCGTATTCATCTGGCAGACCCAAGTCATGGCCATATTCATGGGCAAATACGCCGGCTGCACCGTCTTCCGGTTCAATGGTGTAATCCCATGCACCTAACAGGCCGCCCCAACGGTCGCTGTTAGATGTAGCACCTGGTACTGCGACAGGTCCAGTAGATAGCTTGGAACGGTGCGACCAAATGGCATCGCCGCCAAGGGCACCTCCGCCTGCTTCTTCACCAACACCGGCATGGAGGACCATTAAATGGTCAATCAGGCCGTCTGGTTCGGCATAAACACCATCACCATCGTAGTCATCGCGATCCCAAACATCATACTCGCTTAAATCTACATTTGGATCTTGTGCAGCCTTTTTGAGGGCTTCGTATACTAGCGCTCGGGGTGCGATATCATTTCCATCTGGTGCAGGATCATTTGCCCCATAATAAGCCGCTTCATGGTCTGCTGTGTACCAGCCAGCAACTGTTCCCTCAACTGTATAGCTGCCTCCGGATTGCTGCTCATAGTATTGTTTCATAGAGACAAGATTTTCGCCGTTTGGACCTTTATATCCATTTTTTCCAAAAATCATATCCTGGAAATGATCATGAGTGTAATCCTCATACCACATGTCGGTTTCATCTTTAGTGATTGAGCTTTTTGGATAGTCAGGAAAATCAATTGCTAGAACAAGGACCTTATCGGTACGAACATCACCTTTATATGTCTCTTTACTTACAGAATCAACCGTATCTTTCTTGGCTTGTCCCAATTTATTACCGCTGCCATTCTTAAGCCCGTTAGAAATAGCTTTTCCATTACTGCTATCAATTTTTAACGAGGATGGGATTTGATCTTTTGTTTTAGTAGATTTTGCTTTCGCATTTAAATAATTTTTCAATGCCTTCTCAGCTTCTGCCGGGCTCGCATTTTTTGCTAGTTTTCCTTCACGCTTCAGCATGTCTATTAATCTTTCATCATTAGCGATGCCTAAATCAGCAGTCACACCATATTTGATTGTAGGCGCAGCTGCTTTCACGTTAGGTGCCGCTGCTGCCACATTGAACAATCCGACCCCTAACGATAAGGTTAATGCACCAGAAAGAATCTTCCTTTTCCTCATAAAGCTCCCCCTTGTCAATTAAATAACTCAGTATGAAAAAAAGCTTTTTTTCGCCTCCTTGGAAATTAGTATAGAGAGGATGCTAGGTTGACTAGAATATTTAGCATCCCTAAATGTTTAATCTAATGATATAGCCATATTTGAAAATTGTAAATATTACAAATTCTTTTCAACAAAAATAGTAAAATAGTAACAAAATTCTTGGAAATCTTCGTATTTTCAACAGAAAATGTGCACAATTCGATCGAAACAATAATTGTAACGATGTTTCAAGAATAATGGTTATACGATGAAACATTGCTAAATATACTCGAAATAGGACTATTAGGGGACAGTCCCTCACCCTATTAACGCTTTAACAAGCTGAGGGACAGTCCCCCACTGTTGTAACGTATTAACGTGTTGGGGGACAGTCCCTAAAATTTTTAAGGAGGCCCACGATTTTATGGGAAAAATGGGGAAGGCGTGGTTGGTAGGGGTTTTTGTGTTTATTTTAATGTTTGCGGCGGCCTGTTCTAAAGATACGGACAAGACGGACATGTCAGATAGTGGATCGAAGGGGAACGATAAGACGGAGGGAACAGTCAGTTTAACGATTGGAAGTTGGAGAACCGAGGATACGGCGAATTATGAGAAGGTTACTGCTGCTTTTAATAAGAAGTATCCAAATATCAAAGTTGAATTTAAGCCATCGAAAAATACAGAATACAATACCATTCTTAACACTGCCCTGCAAAGCGGTGAAGGCCCAGATATTATCCACTTACGGCCATATGCACCCGGAATTGCGCTGGCAGATGCCGGTTACCTTGAGCCACTAGATGATGTAAAAGGCCTAGATGTCTTCCCGGATGCTGCCCTTCAGGCTTCAAAAGGCTCTGATGGCAAACAATATGGCGTGCCGGTTAATATGAGCACCACCCAGATGTTTTATAACAAGAAAATTTTTAAAGATTTGAACCTAAAGGAACCAAAAACATGGGATGAATTTATTGCATTAAATGAAACTATCAAAAAGAAAGGCATTATTCCAATTGCTATAGGAACGAAAGAAGGCTGGTTATTATCCGCCGCTCATGGAATCATTGGGCCAGCCCACTATGGAGCGAATGATTTTGTCGATAAAATTACCAAAGGGCAAACCAATTTTACCAGCGAAGAATTTGTGAATTCCATTAAGGCTATGGAGCAATTAAAGAAATACTTCCCAGACAATTCCGAGGGGCTTGGCATGGATGATATCAGGACTTTATTTGCCACAGGCCAGGCAGCGATGTTTCCGATGGGAAGCTGGGAAATTGAAGTGGTTCGCGGGTTGAATCCGGATATTGAGATCGGTTACTTCCCAATGCCTTCCGCTATAGGTAAAGAACCAACTATCACGGCATGGGTAGACGGATCGTTCGCGGTGAATGCGAAATCCAAGCATAAAGAAGAAGCGAAAAAGTTCATGGAGTTTTTAACCACCAAAGAGTTCGGCGAGCTGTTTACCAACGAATTTAAAATGATCAGTGCAATGCCTGGCGTGAAGTCAAAAGACGAATTAGTCACAAGCTTAAGTGAAGCGGTGGAAAAAATCTCTACTCCCTATATGATGGTGGTTTACTTCGCCGGCGGAAACCCGACAACCAAAGTAACATTAGAAACAGAACTTCAAGGAATGTACTTAGGAAAACAAACCCCTGAAGGTGTCGCCAAAAAAGTACAGGAAAGCGCAGATACTTGGTTTAAGCCTGTACAATAAATTTTTAAAAAGAAGTAGGTGGCGGAGAATATGCAGACGATGCTACAACCTAATACTACCAAGCAGAAAAGGTTAAAAAAACGGAAGAGGTGGGGAATTCACCTCTTCCCGATTCCCGCCCTTGCCATCTATGGACTATTCATTGTTTACCCGCAATTGGCAGCACTCACCTATAGTTTCTATGATTGGAAGGGGATTAAGAGGGGTGTCTTTATCGGTCTGGATAACTATAAAAACCTGTTTACCCAGGAGCCATTTAGCGGCTATTTTTGGAATTCCTTTGGCCATAATGTTTTGTATTTTGCCGTGCAGATGATAGTGCAAAATGGGTTGGCCTTTCTGTTGGCCTTTATCATTTACCAAAAAATTCGCGGCGCTGAGTTTTTTAAAATTGCTTATTTTCTACCCAGACTCTTGTCAGTTATCGTGGTGGGGTTTTTATGGAAGCTGATTTTAAACCCTAATTATGGGGCTTTAAATGTAATCTTCGGTGCATTTGGCTTGGAAAACCTCAAAAAAGCCTGGTTGGGAGACCCAGATACAGCGTTGATGGCAATCATTCTAGTAAACTGCTGGTTTGGGTTAGGTTTTGCCGTGTTAATCTTTTTGGCAGGGTTTCAAGCGATTCCGAGAGATTTGCTGGAAGCAGCCACATTAGACGGAGCGAAGGGCTTGATGATGCTTAGAAGAATCATGCTGCCGCTCATGATGCCCTCAATTATGATTATGACGGTGCTGACGTTTATTCAGTCTTTCGAGGCTTTTGAACTGGTCTATGCGATGCAAGGTTCACAAGGTGAGCCTTATCACGCGACTGATACACTGGCTGTGTTCTTCTATCGCTTGGCGTTTGGCGGAGGTACGGGTGATTCAACGGCAATTGGCCTTGGATCAGCGCTTGCGGTCCTGCTATTCTTGTTTATCTCGGTCATTACAGCATTTTATTTAAGATATATGCAGAAAAAACAAGTAGACATGTAGGGGGGATGAAAGTGAAAACGACTATCTGGATGAAGCCATTCTATTATGTTATTGCTTTCGTATTTGCCTCTATTAGTCTATATCCAATTGTTTTAATGATTTTGTCTTCTTTTAAACCGAGTATGGAAATTTTTATGCACCCGCTCGCACTTCCAAAGGAATTTAGTATGGAAACGTTTAAGAAGCTGTTAGAGCAAGTTCCGTTTATGACCTATTTTTCTAACAGCGTGTTTGTCAGTGTAGTTTCTGTATTGCTAACTTTAATCACGACTTCTTTGGCTGCTTTCTATATTGCCAGATATACCTTTTGGTGGAATCATATCATGTTTTTTATCTTTTTAATGGGGATGATGATCCCTATTAAGCTCGGAATTGTTCCTCTCTTTATTTTAATGAAAAATCTAGGGTTAACCAATTCGTTGTGGTCGCTGATTTTGATGTACACGGCAACAGGGATTCCGTTATCGATATTAATTTTAACAGGATTTTTCCGAACGATTCCTAGGGAACTTGAAGAAGCCGCCCGGATGGATGGGGCCGGTGATTTGCGAATTTTATGGAATGTTGTGTTGCCATTAATGCGTCCTGCTCTGGGAACAGTAATGATCATTAATTTTATTCAATCCTGGAATGATTTCTTCTTTCCATTAATCTTTATTACCGATGAATTGAAAAAAACGATTCCAGTGGGCATGATGTCATTGTTCGGTGAGTATTCGGCTGATTGGGGCGCATTGTTTGCCGGATTGACCTTGTCGTCACTGCCAATGATTGTATTGTTTTTTATCGCCTCCAAACAATTTATGGAAGGGCTGACGGCTGGCGCTGTTAAATAATCCTTCATCCCGTGAGCTTGGGCTTGCGGTCTTTTTATGTTTATCAAAATTTGAATGGAGCGATTAGACTTTTTTGTTGCAATTTTGTGTATATCTTTCTAGAATTAATTAACGAAAAGTTATAAAAATGAGGTGTACCATTTGGATATGGTAATCAAATATTTATCAGCGTTGATTTTACCAGGCATATTGGTTATGCTGTTTGCCCGCGTAACCTATAACCGCTTGATTGGACTCGTCTTAACGGTTGCCCTGATTGCGGCTTCTGTATATAAAGGATACACGAATGCATTTCCTCTAATTGTAGTTGATGCTTTTTCATTAACAGCCGGTTTCTGGCTGGCTGCCAAAATGAAACCAAAACCCGTTAGCAACAAATAACTTCTAAAACAGTCTGTCTACTTAGCACAGGCTGTTTGTTTTTTTTAGGACACAATTGGCTTCCGGTGAATTGGAGAGAAATCGTTACAGCATTAATGCCCGAGCAGGAGAAAAAGGAGGGTGAGTGGTCACTAAGAAGTGATCTAAATGCCCGAGCAGGAGAAA